>DATDIT010000111.1:0-19404 GCA_036520875.1 Candidatus Acidiferrales bacterium | reverse complement strand
CTCCACTCGCTCCAAAATTGCCTTGAATTGCGGCCCCGGTTTCAGTCCTAGCCCTATCAAATCGTCCCCGTCCAAGAGCCGGGGCGGCCGGACCTGATCCGGAGGGGTCTCCGCTAGGAAACGCCGAACGAACTCGTAGTTCTCCAAATGCCCGTTGCTCGAAAGGCAGTCCAGGCGGTGCAATAGGAGATGCTCTTCAAACCGCGGCAAGCGCACAAACCGCTTTAGCGTGGCCGGTTTCATCTGCAAAACGTCCTTGAACCGCATGTGATTGGCCACCAGCGCCGCGATCTGAGCGGTGTCGTCGTTCGAAAGACGCAAGCGGCGGCAGATCTCTTCAGCCATTCGTGTTCCGATTTCCGCGTGCTCGTTAAAGCGTATCCGGTCGCCTGGACCGGATGGCGGAGTAAAGGTAGACGGCTTGCCCACGTCATGCAACAGGACTCCCCATGCCAGTGTACGCGGGCAGCCGGCGGGCAGCCCCTCAATCATCATCAGCGTGTGCTTCCAGACATCTCCCTCGGGGTGGTATTCCGGCGGCTGCTCGACGCCTTTCATGCGCGCAATTTCCGGCAGGAGCTCGGGCAGTAAGTGTGTTTCGTCCAGAAACTCGAATGCCCGGCGCGCCGCGCCCTCAGTGAGCAGCTTGGTAAGTTCATCGCGAAGCCGCTCGGGCGAAACCTGGTGAATCTGCGGCGCCAGCTTTTGGATTGCGCTGAAAGTACGGCCTTCGATCGCGTACCCAAACCGGGCGGCAAAACGCACGGCGCGAACCATCCGCAGTTTGTCCTCGTTGAAGCGCTCGCTCGGATGTCCAATGGCGCGAATGATTCCCGACCGCAAGTCGTCGCGCCCTCCAACGAAATCGAGCACTTCCTCCGCCTGCGGATCGAAAAGCAGCGCGTTCAATGTGAAATCGCGCCGCTTCACATCTTCTTGCGGCGATTTCGCATACACCACGTGATCCGGATGCCGTCCATCCGAGTAACCCACGTCCGAGCGAAACGTTGCGACCTCCACTTGCAGCCCGCCGCTTCCCTCGGAATTTTCTGTAACCACGATCACGCCGAATTTCGCGCCCACGGCGAGGCTATTCGGAAAAAGCTGCTGGACGCGATCCGGCGTCGCATCCGTGGCCACATCGTAATCCGCGGGTTCGCGTCCCAGCAAAATGTCGCGCACGCAACCGCCCACAAGATAGGCTTGATGCCCCGCGTCTCGCAGTGTTCTGCAAATACTTTCGGCGAAGGCGCCCGCTCTTGTTTGGCTCATCATGACGGCCGCTCGTCTTCGTGTTTGCGATGCGCAAGCGAGCCACCCAACTGCAGTTTGGAAAACCCGAATCGGTCGCGCAGGCGGTCGGTCGTACGGGCCAGCCGTTCGAGTTTTTCGCGGCGCCCCGGATCGAGAAGATCGAGCTGGCCCGAGCCCGCGGAAAAAGAAGAGAACGCGACGCCAACCAAGCGCAGCATCGCGGAGCCGTTCCACGCGCCGGAAAAAAGTTCGCGGACCACGCCGAGTAGCAGGGAGTCGAGATCGCACGGCTCAGCGAGCGTATGGCTTCGCGTGATGGTTCGAAAATCAGTGAATCGCAGCGTCAGCGTGACGGTTGAAGCATGAAGGCCGGCGTCGCGCAAACGTTTGCAAGCTTTTTGGCACAGGTGACTCAAGGTTGACTCCAAGCGCCGCCCGTCGTTCGTATCCTCACCGAAAGTCTGGTTGTGCGAGATCGACTTCGGCTCGGCGTCGACGAAAAATTCATACGAATCGATTCCGCGCGCCTTCCGATGCAGTGCCGTACCCCAGCGGCCAAACGATTCCTCCAATTGCGCGAGTTCTAGCGCTTGCAACTGTGCGATGGTTTCAACGCCCAGCGCCTTCAGCGCCGATTCCGTGACCCGTCCTATTCCCGGAATCCGTCGCACCGAAAGCGGAGCGAGGAACGAAGTTTCGCTGCCGGGCGGTACCCAAACAAGTCCGCGAGGCTTGGCCTGCTCGCTCGCCACCTTGGCAACAAGGCGGGTGACAGCAAGCCCCCCAGAGCATGGCAGTCCAGTGACCGCGGTAATCTTGCGGAGAAGTTTGTCCGCCGCGCCGAGCGGAGGTCCATGCAGCCGCTCGGTGCCCGTCAAATCTAGATACGCTTCGTCAATCGACGCCATTTCAACGACCGGCGAAAATTTCGCCAGGATCGCCGCGACGCGATCGCTCCACTGGCCGTAAAGCTCGTGATGACCATCGAGGAAAATTGCCTCCGGGCACAGTTTCCCGGCGGTGCGCAACGGCATTGCAGAGTGAACGCCAAACTCCCGCGCCTCGTAACTGGCAGAGGTGACCACGCCGCGCTGGTCGCGCTGGCCTCCCACAATCACGGGCAAGCCCTTCAGCTCTGGACGCGCTAGCAATTCGACAGACACAAAGAAGGCGTCCATATCGATGTGCAAGATCGAAGGCGCGGATTCAATCGCAAACGTCTCCGGCGCGCTGCGTTTCGCTCGAAATTGAGCCAGCTTCGGCATGGACCTCAATATAGCGCCAGATCTGGATGAAGTGGGCATTTTCCAAGTTCCCAAAACGTGACGGGTAGAACGGGCACCCACTCTTTGTTTCCAATCACTTAGACCGGCTTCTACTCGACACAACTGTCGATTAGAAAAGTGGCCGAGGGTGCGCCTCGCTTTAGCCATCAGGCCACCTAACGGCCGGTGATGCGGGCTCCGGGACACCTGTCCGTACCCGTTTGCAAGCTTTCTGTCTCGATGCACTTTTCTGATCATCTTTCTTATCATCACGAGGCTAAGTTAGCAGGACCCCAAGGAAGGGCAAGGACGAGAACCTGTGGACTTTCCGCGATGGGCGCGCCTCGCGAACCCCGCCAGTAAAATCCACGGACAACTACAGCGAATGCCTCATCGCGCTCGCCGTCGCACATTTCTAAAATTGGTAAGATGGCGAGAGAGTGAGCCTATGAAGGATTCGGCCATACCGGGCAAAGCTGAAAGAAGCTACATTCCGGCGGCCGGTCTCCATTGGCTCTTACCCATCTTTGATCTAGTCACCAAACAAACAGGAGCCGACCGCGCCCGGAGCGCTCTGCTCGAGCGAGCGGAGTTGCGGCCGGGGCAGCAGGTGCTTGACGTCGGCTGTGGCACCGGCAGTTTGGCAATTCTGCTGAAGCAGCGTCATCCGGAAATTGAAGTGGTCGGTCTCGATCCGGACCCGAAGGCCCTTGCCTTCGCAAGGCGAAAAGCACAACGCGCGGGGGTCTCGCCTCGCTTCGATCGAGGGTTCTCGGACGCGCTTGCGTACCCGGCCGACTCCTTTGATCACGTGTTCTCTTCCTTCATGTTCCACCACCTGCATGGCGATGAGAAGGAAGAGACGCTCCGCGAAATCCGCAGAGTCCTCAAACCTGGGGGCTCTCTGCACTTGCTGGATTTTCGCGGACCCGAATCAGCGAGCGGCTCATTTTCCTTGTGGCTTCACTCGCGCCATCACTTGAAGGACAACTCGGAGACTAAAATTCTCACATTAATGGCGAAGGCGGGGCTTGCGGATCTGAGAACGGTCGGATACGGAACGGTCCTCTTTGGGATTGGGCACGTCGCGTACTACCAAGCGTCTGCGCTAAAGTTGGCTCGGGCGAAGAGTAACCGATTTTGATGTGAACAAGGATCAATCCCGGCCCGACCCATCCTCTCGATCTACTTACTTCCTTGGATCGAGACAAGTTCGACCTCGAAGATCAAAGTGGCGTTGGGCGGAATCACGTTTCCCGCTCCGCGCTCGCCGTACGCGAGGTCCGCTGGAATGAAAATCTGCCACTTCGATCCGACAGGCATTAACTGCAGCGCCTCGGTCCAACCCTTAATCACCTTGCCCACCGCAAATGTGGCGGGCTGGCCGCGTTTGTACGAACTATCGAATTCCGTGCCATCGAGAAGAGTGCCCTTGTATTGGCAAACGACCGTGTCGGTCGCAGTAGGTTTCGGCCCCGTGCCTGCGGTCAAGATTTTGTATTGAAGGCCACTCGGCAAGGTCACGACTCCTTCTTTGGTTTTATTCTCGGCAAGGAATGCAGCCCCCGCTTTTTGGTTCTCCGCTCCGAGCTGCTGCATCTTTGCCTCCGTGGCCTTCTGTACCTGGTCCTTCAATTGCTCAAGGTGCGCGGCAGCTTCCTCGTCGGTCAGCAGCGTCTTTCCGCCGGACATCGCGTCCTTCACACCGCGCGCCACAGCAGTAGCGTCCAGGTCCACAGGTTGCTTGCTGAGGCCGCGGCCGATATTCAACCCGAGAGCGTAGCTATCCTTTTCCTTCTCGGTGGTGAGGGCCGGCGCGGTGTTACTCTTGGTCGTTCCGGGAGCCACGTGACTCTTTGCCGCAGGAGTTTTTTGCGTTGTTGCAGGGGTAGACGTTTGGGAGTTTGCAGCAGGAGGCTGCTGCGCAAACGAAGCCCCGAGCAGCAGCGTGATACCCGCCAATAAAGTGATGGTTGTTAGGGACAATTTTTGCATTCTGCTATTGTGGCACCCTCCGGACAGCAGCGCAAATCGAGACTCCAAAAGAAATGCCCTCGAGGAGTGCGGTCACAACTTGGAAACGCGCCCTCTCAAGAGCAAGATTCAACGCATCCTTCAGAGTAATTCGCGGGCCGCGTATGTTCCCAAGCCGCGTGTCGAACACGCGCTGCCTACGAACTACCAGTTCGAGAATCCGTTCGTATCCGCGCTTGTCGCCAGCGCGCTTAAAGAGCCGGGATTCTCCTTTCCGGCCGCTGTCTCCAATAATTCGAATGGAAACGGAACCGGGCACCGCATGCCGCAGCTGAAATAGACACGCGCGCAAGCCGTAAACTCAACTACAATGTTTGCGGGCGTGGGGTTTTCCGAGTCCGCATTACAACCCTCCAGCCAACTGGAATATGTCGTTGAAGCACGTCAACCGAATGCCTTTTCGGGTTGCCCTCGTTTGCATTGTTGTTTTCTGCTGTGCGCGGGTGTGGGCGGCGACCGGGGGCAGCATTTCGGGAACTGTGACGGACCAGAGTGGAGCTTCAGTACCTGGCGCCAGCGTGACGCTGGTCAACCTTGATCTGACCACCAGCTACAAAGCCACCACTAACGCGCAGGGCTTCTACTCTTTTCCGAATCTGCCGGTGGGCCGCTACGAGCTGACCATCGAGGCGACGGGATTCAAGTCTCAGAAGAAAACAGGTTTGGTGGTTGACGCAGACGCCGCGGTACGAGTGGATGCCTCACTCGCGGTAGGCAACAAGACCGAGACAGTCACCGTAACAGCGTCGGCCGCCCAAGCCGAGGCGCAAGTGGACACCGTAGCAACTCACCTGGGCGAAGTGGTGCAGGCCGCGCAAATTACTTCCCTGCCGCTAAACGGCCGCAGCTACACGGACCTGCTCGCAATTCAGCCGGGCGTAAGCCCCGTGACCACGCTGACTTCCACTTCTGTAATCATGTCAGGCGTTACGGGCACAATCAATCCCTCCGGCGACCTCAACCCCGGCGATGTTTCCATCAACGGGCAGCGGGAGTCCTCAAACGGATTCATCGTGAATGGTACGGACGTGCAGGAACATATGAACGGTGGAACGTCCGTGATTCCAAACCTGGATTCCATTCAGGAATTTCGAGTGCTGACCACCAATTTCGATCCCGAATACGGGAATTACAACGGCGGAATGATCAACGTGGTCACCAAATCCGGCAGCGACGTCTATCACGGCAATGTTTTCGAGTTTCTGCGCAATACCTCTCTGGACGCGAAGAATTATTTCGCCGATACGCGCGGCGTCTTTCGGCAAAATCAGTTTGGCGGCACTATCGGCGGGCCAATCAAGAGGCAAAAGGTTTTCTTTTTTGCCGACTACCAGGGAACGCGCACGGCGCAAGGCGTTACGTCGCCAGTTACGTCCGTGCCATCGCTCGCCGACCGCACCGGCGACCTTTCAGACGTGGAAAGTTCGCTCACCGGAAAAGTGAGCGGACCCGCACTCGCCAGCTTGCTCACCACGAAACTTGGTTACCCGGTCTCGCAGGGTGAACCGTATTTCACTCCCGGCTGCACCAGCGCGAATTGCGTTCTTCCCGGCGGGCAGATTCCAATGGCCGCCTGGTCGGCTCCCGCCACGAATCTCCTGCAATACATTCCCGAACCCAATCAGCCCGGCAACGTTTTTTCAACCGCAGCTTTCGATGAAACCGTTCGCGACGATAAGCTGGCCGGACGAATGGACGCGAATCTAGGCTTGGGCCAGTTTTCCTTCTACTATTTTCTGGACAACTATCGCTTGGATAATCCCTATCCGGGCGCGCAAGGAGGTGCCAGCATTCCGGGATTCGACGCGTTGACGATCGGCCAGGCTCAGCTTTTCACGCTTGGCTATACCCGCGTTTTGGGAGCGCAGACAGTAAACGAATTTCATGCCGGCTTGATTCGAAATTCGAACGACATCGGCAGGCCGCACGGCGGGCTGGGCGTCACGCTGGCGTCGCAAGGATTTGTCACCGGCGCCGGGACTCCGGGAATTACCGTGCAGGCGCCGCAATATGAAGGCGTCCAAAATATCGTGTTCCCTTCATTCATCATGGGCGTGCCCATCACCAATACTATTCAATGGAACAACACCCTCTATTTGAGCGACTCGCTTTCCAAGGTGATCGGGGCGCACACCCTTAAATTTGGCGGCGAATTTCATGCCGATCAGGTGAACGAGCATCCCAACGCCACCTTCAACGGAACTTTTAATATTCTTGGAACCGAAACCGGCTCGGCCTTCGCCGATTTTCTTTTGGGCGTTCCCAGCAACTTCACGCAATCCACCGGTCAGCCCTTTTATCTTCGCAACCGCTATGCCGGAGCTTTTTTTGAAGATAGCTGGCGCCTCCGCAGCGATCTTACGGCCAACCTTGGCGTGCGCTGGGACTTGATCATGCCCTGGTGGGAGAAAAACAATAATATTCAGACGGTGGTGCCGGGCGAGCAATCGGTTCTGTACCCGAACGCAATTCCCGGATTGCTGGTGCCGGGCGACCCGGGGATTCCTTCCACGTTATCGCCATCCAAGTATCATAACTTCGCGCCGAGAATCGGCCTCGCGTATTCGCCGCGCTTCGATCGCGGAATTTTAGGAAAGATCTTTGGCGGTCCGGACAAAAGCAGCATTCGCGCCAGCTACGGAATTTTCTATACGGCTTTTCCAGGGCTGTCGGCCGGCATCATGTATTCCGTTCCTCCATTTGGCTACAACTATCTGAGTCCTTCGCCTCCGCTTTTCGCCACGCCATTTATCAATGCCGGGGACGGCGTGCAAAATCTCAATCCTTATCCAATTACATTTCCGCCCAATACTGTTTCGGCCAAGAATCCATACACCGCATTCAACTGGGCGGCGGTCACTCCTATTAGCGCCGATCCGTATTTTTATTATCGCAACGCCGTCCCCTATACAGAAGACTACATGCTCTCGATACAGCGTCAGCTTACGCCGAGCATTCTGCTGACGATGAGCTACGTGGGCAACGAGGGACACCATATTCTCGCGGACCTTCCGACCAATGTTGGCAATCCCGCACTGTGTTTGAGCCTCAGCCAGCTCAGTGAAGTGGCTCCAGGCAGTTCCACATGCGGACCATTCGGTGAGGACGGCGCCTATACTTCCGCGTCAGGTCAGTCCTTTCGCGGAACAAGAAATATCGGATTGGGATCAAATCCCGCGCTGTACGGCAATTATGGAGCGACCACAGCGCAGCGAACCATCGCCAACTCGAACTACAATGCCCTGCAAACGAATCTCCGCTACGTCGGCAAACGAACTACTTTCCTCCTCGCCTACACCTACGCCAAGTCGATAGATCAAGCCTCCAACCTGGGCGAGCAGCTCAATCCCTTCGATCCCCGGCTCACTCGAGTCGTTTCTTCGTGGGACATGCGACACAATTTCGTCGCCACGTACACGTACAATCTTCCGTTCGAACGCCTCTTCCGCCGCGCAAATGGTCTTACAGAAGGATGGAGCATTTCGGGCACAACTCGCTTTGCTAGCGGCTTTCCGGTGACGCTTTATGACGACTCGGATAATTCACTGCTCGGCACTCTCGGCAACGGCGTGAATAATCAGTTGCTGGATACGCCGGCGTTTACCCCCGGGCCGCTCGAAATCAATACCAATCCGCGCAACGGAAGGCCCGCGTTCAATACATCGCTATTTCATCCGGAGACGCTAGGCCAACTAGGCAATGCGCCGCGGCGATTCTTCTACGGCCCGGGTATCAACAATTTCGATATCCAGGTCACGAAAGATTTAAGGTTCACCGAATCGAAATCACTCGATCTTCGGGTGGAAGCATTCAACGCATTCAATCACGCGCAGTTCTATGGATCGGCGGCCGTGGATGGCGAAGTGAATGATGCGAGCTTCGGCACCGTCGTGAGCGCGGCCGATCCGCGCCTGATTCAAGCGGTGGCGAAATTCACTTTTTGAGGGAAGATTCGATCGCTACTCTTGCGGTTTACCGTTGATCACAAATTTCATCACAGACCTGGAAGTCGCGCTGATTCCAAGCGTGATGCCGTTTCTAGCGGGATGAGTTTCGGCGACGATCGTGTCGCCAGGCATCATCGATTTTCTTGTCCACCCGGCGCGCGACATGGTGTACGGCGAAGCCAGTTCCAGCGTCCAGTGCTCCACCTCGCCATTCTGGTCTTTCACATCCATGTGGACCAGGCAATGCGGATTGCCCCAATCGAAGCCGGTCACCGTTCCCGTTAGCGTGACGCTTTTCGCAAGATCGTAGCGCGACGTGCCGTGATGCGCGAAGGCCACGCCTGAAATTGTTGCAAGCAGAATTGCGGCGAGCAAGAATCTTGGTGGCACGCCCCTCATCTGATTCCTCCGCACTTCCTCTATACACTTCTGCGCATCGGTGGGCAAGTGGGTAGCACTGGAAACCGCCCCGCGCGGTCGTCTCGAACAGGAGCCGAAAATCGCGAGCAGATTCTGCGCGGACGCGGGTTGCTGGGTAGGAGTCGCGGTGCGATAATGAGGCCGGTTGGCGCGAGTCGCTGAGCGGCCGCGCGTGTGAGTGAGGACTTATGGCACTGAGGGATACCTGGATTGAGAACCGTTCCACGGTGATGAACGGGGGCGCGAGGAACTTTTCGCAGATGCATTTTGCGCGCAAGGGCGTCGTCACCGAAGAAATGCAATACGTTGCTCTGCGCGAGAAACTCTCGCCGGAGGTGGTCCGCGATGAAGTGGCGCGCGGCCGCGCCATCATTCCCGCCAACATTCACCACCGCAACCTCGAGCCGATGGGCATCGGCGTCGCGTTCGGTTGCAAGATCAACGCCAACATCGGAAACTCCGCCACCACCTCGAATGTGAGCGAAGAGCTGGAAAAGCTTCACCGCGCCGTGCATTACGGCTCGGATACGGTGATGGACCTCTCCACCGGCGGCGATATCGCCATGATTCGCAAAGCGATCATCCAGGCATCGCCCGTGCCGATCGGCACGGTGCCGATTTACGAAGCGCTTTCGCGGGTGCGTCGCGTCGAGGAATTGACTCTCAGTGTGATGCTCGAAGTTATCGAGGAACAGGCAGAACAGGGCGTCGATTACATGACCATCCATGCGGGCGTTCTGCGCGAATTCCTGCCGCTGGTGCGAAATCGCATCACTGGAATCGTCAGCCGCGGCGGCGCTTTACTAGCGCAGTGGATGAGCTTTCACAAAGCGCAGAATTTCCTCTACGAAAATTTCGACGCCATCTGCAAAATTTTCCAGAAGCACGACGTCAGCTTTTCACTCGGAGACGGCCTGCGTCCCGGTTGCCTGGCTGACGCGAGCGACGAAGCGCAGTTCTCCGAATTACGCGTTCTCGGCGAACTCACGAAAAAAGCCTGGGAATACGATGTGCAAGTGATGATCGAAGGCCCCGGGCACATCCCGATGGACCAGATCGAGCTGCAAGTGAAAAAGGAAAACGAGTTGTGCTACGAAGCTCCCTTTTACACTCTCGGACCGCTCGTCACCGATATCGCGCCCGGCTACGACCACATCACCAGCGCGATTGGCGCGGCCATGATCGGCTGGCACGGCGCATCCATGCTCTGCTACGTTACGCCGAAAGAACACCTGGGCCTGCCAAATGCGGACGACGTTCGCCAGGGTGTGATCGCCTACAAAATTGCCGCGCATGCCGCCGATGTCGCCAGGCATCGTCCGGGCGCGCGCGATCGCGACGATGCGCTCAGCTATGCCCGCTTCCTCTTCGACTGGAACAAACAGTTTGAACTTTCGCTCGATCCCGACACCGCCCGAGCTATGCACGATGAAACGCTCCCCGACGATTTCTACAAAGAAGCAAAATTCTGCTCGATGTGCGGACCGAAATTCTGTTCGATGAACGCCACCCAGATCGCCGAAATCTACCAAGGTCACGATCAGAAGGACCGCGAGGCCAAATTCGCTGAACTCTTGGCGAAAGTATCTGGCGAAACCAGCGTTTCAACCGTTAACGGCGATTAATTCAACGCCGCAAGTCCAAGGAGCGAGCGATGGCATTTGTGCGAGCGGCGCGAAAAGACGAAGTCACGCCGGGCACGATTTGCGAGTTTCAGGTAGCCGGCAAGCCGGTCGCCGTCGCCAATGTTGCGGGTAAGTTCTGCGCTCTCAGCAGCATATGCGCACACCAGGCGGGCCCGCTGGGCGAAGGCGAACTCGACGGCAACGTGGTCACCTGCCCTTGGCATGGCTGGCAGTATGACGTCACGACCGGCAAAGTCGTAGCTAGCCCATCGCTCGGCGTCGACACGTATCCCATCGAGCTGCGCGGCGAGGATATCTTCGTGGATGTTGGCTAGCCGGACTGGCGGGCGGCCATTTCCTATCCCAAAAGGAAATTTTTCCCAAATTTTTGCCACTCTATGGAAATTTCCGCACATTTTTCCAGTACTTCCGTGTATAGTTTCGCGCGACACCTTCTGACGAATGACGCAACCTCCCCAAAAACCCAAGCGATGGCTGCTGGCCGTCGACCCACGGGTCTACCATTGGGACACCCTCTTCGTGAAGGGCAAAGAGATGTGGAGGCACGCCGGGAATCGCCCGGATGCCGCGAGGCAGCTCAAGCAGGTCCACAGGGGCGACCGCGCGTTGTGCTACCACGGAAAGCCCGAGCACTCGCTCTACGCTCTCGCTGAGGTAACCCGCGATCCCTACCCCGACCCGCACGACGCGGACGCGAAGAAGTATGTGATGGATCTGCGAGCCATTGAACGATTGCCGCGAGTGGTGAGTCTCGCCGAAATGCGCGAGAATCGCTCCCTGCGAAAAATAAAATTCCTGAAGAATACCCGGCTCACCATCTGTCCGCTGACTGACGAAGAGTACGCAGAGATATTGCGGATGGCTGGAATCGTCGCCTCACCCGGTATCCCGCTTCCCTGAAGCACGCACGCGTCTGGAAATTTCCCGAAAGAAAAGAGCTCCGCCAACACGCGGAAAAAAAGAATCAGGGGAGAGCAGCGGATTTGCGGGGATGCAAATCTTGCAACGCTGCCACCTCAACGGCATGGCCGGCCATCGCGCGAATCCCGCGAGCAGCGGCGCTCGCGGCAGAAAGCGTGGTGATGCAAGGCACGTTGTAGCGGATGGCGGCGCGGCGGATGGATTTTTCGTCGTAGAAAGACTCGCGGCCCAGCGGCGTGTTGATTACCAGCTGGATTTTTCCCGTCTTGATGAGATCGACGACATTCGGCCGCCCCTCGTTTACTTTGAAAACCCCCTCGACCTCGATTCCCGCCCGCGTAAGCGCCGTGGCGGTCCCGCGCGTGGCCAAAATCTTCAATCCTGCGGCGGCCAGATCTTTCACCACGCTGGCAACGTGCCGCTTGTCGTGGTCGTTTACGCTGATAAAAACGATGCCTTCGAGCGGCAGGCGCTGGCCCGCTGCAAGCTGCGCCTTGGCAAACGCCAGTCCGAAAGTTGACGAGACGCCCATCACCTCGCCGGTCGAGCGCATCTCGGGGCCCAGAATCGTGTCGATGCCGCGAAACTTATTGAATGGAAAAACCGGCGACTTCACAGCGTAGAAATCTCGTACGGCGAGTTCTTGCACGCCATTCGTATGAATCACAGGCAGATGAAGATCCTTGAGCTTGCGGCCGGTCATTAGCCGCGCCGCAACTTTCGCAAGAGGAACACCCGTGGCTTTGCTCACGTACGGCACGGTGCGCGATGCGCGCGGATTCACTTCCAAAACGTAAACCGTATCGTGCTGGATGGCGTATTGCACATTCATCAGGCCCACCACGTGAAGCGCCTTCGCGAGGCGTGACGTGTAGTCGCGGATGTGCGCGAGCACCTCCGGCTTTAAGGTCACCGATGGCAGCACGCAAGACGAATCGCCGGAATGGATGCCCGCCTCTTCGATGTGTTCCATGATGCCGGCGATCACAATGTCCTCGCCATCGGCAAGAGCATCTACATCCACTTCTGTCGCGTTTTCGAGGAACTGATCGATTAAAATCGGCCGCTTCGGATCGGAGACGCCGCCAATCTGCGTCGCGTTTGCAACATATTCTTCCACCGTCTTCAAATCGTACGCAATCACCATGGCCCGTCCGCCGAGGACGTAGCTCGGACGCACCAGCACCGGAAGCCCTATTTCGCTGGCGGTGGCGACGGCTTCCTGTGGGGTGAGCGCTGTAGCGCCGCGAGGCTGCGGAATATTTAATTCCCCGAGCAAAGCACCGAATCGCCGGCGGTCTTCGGCGAGGTCGATGGATTCCGGATCGGTGCCGATTATTTTGGCGCGATTGCGCTTCAGTTCGAGAGCTAGATTCAAGGGAGTCTGCCCGCCGAATTGCACGATCACGCCCTGCGGTTTTTCGCGCTCGAGAACCGCGAGCACGTCTTCAAGCGTTAGCGGCTCGAAATAGAGACGGTCGGAGGTGTCGTAATCCGTGGACACAGTCTCAGGATTGCAGTTGATCATCACCGTTTCGTAGCCGTCTTCCTTCAGCGCCAGCGCCGCGTGGCAACAGCAATAATCGAATTCAATACCCTGCCCGATGCGGCTGGGCCCGCTGCCGAGAATCACGATTTTGGGCCGGTCCACGGCGCCGGATTCATCCTCTTCCTCGTACGTGGAGTAAAGATACGGCGTGAAGGATTCGAATTCCGCGGCGCAGGTATCCACACGCTTGAAAACGGGCAGCACGCCGAGTTCGTGTCGGCGCGCGCGCACCGAGGCCGATTTCACATTCCAGAGTTTGGCGAGCTCTTCGTCGCTCGCGCCCGAGCGCTTGGATTCGAGCAGCAGTTCGCGCGAAATTCCGCGGAGTGAGCTGGCGGCCACGCGACGGTCGAGCGCGACCATTTCCTCCATCTGGCAAATGAACCACGGGTCGATCTTGGTGAGCGAACAGACTTCGTCGCGAGTCATGCCGCGCTCAAGCGCTTCGAAAAGCCAGTGGATGCGGTCCGGGCCCGGCACATGGAGTTTTTCGCGAAGCAAGGCGGTAGTCACTTCGGCCGGAGCGCGCCAGGCTGTGCTCGGCTCAAGCGAACGAATCGCCTTGCAGAGCGATTCCTGAAACGTTCGTCCAATCGCCATCACTTCGCCGACCGAGCGCATTTGCGTGGTCAGCGTGGTTTCGCTTCCCGGGAATTTTTCGAATTGCCACTTCGGAATTTTCGCGACCACGTAGTCGATGCTCGGCTCGAAACACGAGGGAGTTTTGCGCGTAATGTCGTTGGGAATTTCGTCGAGCGTCATGCCGACGGCGAGCTTCGCAGCGATTTTCGCGATGGGGAATCCGGTGGCTTTGCTCGCCAGCGCGGAGCTGCGCGAGACTCGCGGATTCATTTCGATCACCACCATGCGGCCGGTTTCAGGGTCGATCGCGAACTGGATATTCGAACCGCCGGTCTCGACGCCCACGGCGCGAATAATTGCGGCGGCCGCGTCGCGCATGCGCTGATATTCCTTGTCGGTGAGGGTCTGCGCGGGCGCGACGGTGATCGAATCGCCCGTGTGGATTCCCATCGGGTCCACGTTTTCAATCGAGCAGATCACCACGAAGTTGTCGCGAAAATCGCGCATCACCTCGAGTTCAAATTCCTTCCAGCCGATCACCGATTCCTCGATCAAGGCCTGGCGGACCGGACTGGCATCGAGGGCGCGCGCGATGGCGTCGCCAAATTCCTCGTGGTTGTAGGCGATTGAGCCGCCTGTGCCGCCCAGCGTGAACGAAGGACGAATCACAACCGGATAGCCCAGCTCGTCTGCTAGAACAATCGCTTCGGGAATGTTGGTGACGACGGCCGACGCGGGGACTTCAAGACCAATTCTCCGGCAAACGTCCTTGAAGAGCAATCGGTCCTCGGCAATTTTAATTGCATCGAGCTGCGCGCCGATCAACCTCACTCCATATTTTTCCAGGATGCCGGCTTCGGCAAGCTCGACGGCCAGATTCAGACCGGTTTGCCCGCCGACGGTGGGCAGCAGCGCGTCCGGCCTCTCGGCGGCGATGATGGCTTCGAGATATTCCTTCGCCAGCGGCTCGATGTAGGTGCGGTCGGCGATTTCGGGGTCGGTCATGATCGTCGCGGGATTCGAATTGACGAGGACAACCTCGTAGCCCTCCGCGCGCAAAGCCTTGCATGCCTGCGTGCCGGAATAATCGAACTCGCACGCTTGACCGATCACGATCGGCCCCGAGCCGATGATCAGGATTTTCTTGATGTCAGTCCGTTTCGGCATCGATCTCTTTAGTTGCGAAAGTAAGTTTCAAGCCCGCGGCGCGCGATATTTCGAAAGTGGGAGCAAGTACGGGCCGCGCGAAAAAGCACGCAAGCGGCTTCGCGAAGTTGTGACGGGTAGCGTGTACGCGAACCGTTTGTTTTCTGTAGGATACGGCCGTTTCTACTCGGCAGTAGTGACGAGCAGGAAGGCGATTTCGCAGCCAAGGTTATGCGCGCTTCTCCTTCCTTACGGATGACAAGCCCAACACCCGTGGCTGGGTATCGGGATAAGCCGCCAGCCGCCGTCCTTTTGTGCGCCCACAGTTCGCTAATCATGGCGCTCCATCTTAGGGAGTGGCGGCAAGCTGCGCAAGCGGTTGTTGGTGTAAAGAATTTTGAGCTCGGGAAATCATGATTGGCGCGAGGCCACAAAGTTCCTACTTGTCATCCGGACCACCACTCATCGATCCGCACCCTTCATCATGGCGATGAAATCGTCGAAGAGGTAGCGCGCATCGTGAGGGCCGGGCGATGCCTCGGGATGATATTGGACGCTGAAGAGCGGGAGCGAGCGGTGGCGCATGCCCTCGTTAGTGTGATCGTTCAGATTTACGTGCGTGATCTCGACGTCACTCGACGGCAAGGAATCCGGATCGACGCAGAAGCCGTGGTTCTGCGCGGTGATTTCCACTTTCTGCGTCAGCAGGTTTTTCACTGGATGGTTCGAGCCGTGGTGGCCGAACTTCAGTTTGAACGTGCGGCCGCCGAGCGCCAGGCCGCAGAGCTGATGACCCAGACAGATTCCGAAGATGGGGACGCGCCCGAGCAGTTTGCGAATGTTTTCGATCGCGTAAACAGCGGGCTCGGGGTCGCCGGGGCCATTCGAAAGAAAAACGCCGTGCGGCTTCAGCGCCAGAACGTCGGCGGTGGAAGTTTGCGCTGGCACCACCGTCACGTCGCAGCCGTGATCGACCAGCAGCCGCAGAATATTTTGCTTGATGCCGTAATCGTAGGCGACAACGCGATAACGTTCTTCAGGGGCTAAAGCCCTTTCTTTGGCTGGCCTAATGTCGGAGCTAGAGCTCCGATCCCCTAAACTGCGTTCGGCTTCTTTTGGCGTGACAGCGGCAGCACGGACCCCGTTCCCACCGCGCTTTCCGTTTCTCAGACCATTCTCGCGCGAAGGACTTTCGATTCCCGCGGCGGCAGCGCCCGCGAGCGGCGCGGCGAGATCAATCGATCCGCGCGTCCAATCATATTTCTTCGCCACGGTGACGCGGCTGGCAAGTTCCTGCCCGGCCATGGTGGGAAGCGCGCGAGCCTCGGCAACGAGTTGTTCAGCCAGAGTGCCATCCGCAGAGATAATACCGCGCAACGCGCCAACATCGCGCAGATGCCTTACCAGCGCGCGCGTATCGATATCCCAAATTACCGGCACACCGTGGCGTTCAAGATATTGCTGCGCGGATTCGCCCGAGCGCCAATTGGAAGCCAGCGCGGAAAATTCCCGGACAATTAATCCCTCGATCCACGGCTTTGTGGATTCCTCGTCGTCCAGATTCGCGCCAACGTTTCCTATATGTGGATAAGTGAGGCAGACGATCTGCCCGGCGTAGCTCGGATCGGTGAAAACTTCCTGGTAGCCGGTGAGGCTGGTGTTGAAAACGACTTCACCGCCGCGGCGCGTGCGAGCGCCGGCCGCACGTCCGTTAAAAACTCGTCCGTCCTCGAGCGCGAGCGTTGCGCGTCCAGCGAGGGCCTCGTTCAGTGTGTCCTCCAGAAAATGTGAAGAATATCATTTCGATGCGGCGCTGACCGTCGAAGTAGAAGTCAGCGAACCGAAGTGGTCCGCCGGCCAGTAAGCGAAAACAGCTTTGCCATAAATGAATTGCCGCGGCACCGGACCGAAAACGCGCGAGTCATTCGAACTGTCGCGATGATCGCCCATTACGAAGTAATCATCCGACGGAATGTGGTGAGGTGTGTACGTGGATCCGTCCAAATAGCCCGCCGGAACATACTGATCGGCCAATTCCTGGCCGTTGATGTAAACATGGCCGTCGCGAATCTCGATGGTTTCACCCGGAAGCCCGACCACTCGCTTGATGAACGATTTCGAACGGTCCAGAGGGTACCAGAAAACGATCACGTCGCCGCGCTCGATCGGCTCGAAGTGATAAACGAATTTGTTGATGAAAATGCGTTCCTGATCGCTCAGCAGCGGATTCATGCTGGTGCCTTCCACTTTTACCGGTTGGTACAGGAAAATCATCACCACGATCGCGAGGCCCAGAGCGACTGCGAGGTCGCGCGTCCAACTGCGCAGCTCGCGCCTCAAGGGAGGCGGCTGCTGCAATGGGTCAGAGGAGTTCGCCGGGCCGGAAGTAGAAGCGTCGTCCATGTCTCTCAATACATTTATTTATATCATGCCTGCCTAAATAGTGGCAAAGCAGGCGGCGGCACGTTCACTTGGATGCCGTTCATTGCTGCGGTGCCGCTTCGGGAGCGGCAAAAGTGACATCCATCAGCAACGCGGTCAGCTTTTCGGGGTCGGAGAGGGGCGGATAGCATACTGTCTCAACGCAGACCAGAGCCTGCGGCGCCGCTGCGTCGAGATGAGGAAGTGTTTCTCGCAATGCGGAGGGAAGGTTGCTCGATGCCAGCCTTTCCGGCGTAACTCGCAACACCGCTTTTCCAAAACGGTAGACTTCGCGCGCAGCTTGCTCAAGTTTCTCAGCCGTTGGATCGCCGGCCGCGCCCGTGATCACAACCTGCAGAGGATGGCGCGCATGCAGCAGCGCCGCGAGCGCGTAGGTACCTGCAAAAAGTCCGTAGCGCGGGATCAGCCCGATGAACGCCTCCAAGGTTTTCGCGGCCCATTGGTGATACAGAGTTTCTCCCGTGAAACCGTAAAGCCTCTCAAGGACAATCGCGGCAATGGAATTCCCGCCGGGAGTCGGCGAGTCCTGTAGCGGCTTGCGGCGGACTTCGAGCCCGCCCATCGGAGCAGCATCCTTGGCGCGGTCGAAAAATCCGCCGCCTTCTTGATCGCCGTACCTTTCGACGGCGAGGCGCATCGCGCTCTCCGCCGCGTGAAAATAGCGAGGTTCGAATGTCAGCTCATACGCATCAAGCAGCGCGGCGGCCGCAAGAACCTGATCGTCCAGCGAGCCTTCCAGGCGCGGTTCTCCGATGCGATGCAGAAAGCCCTTTGATTCATCCCACGCTTCCGCGAGCATGCGATCGAGCGTCTTGAGCGCGAAATCGCGGCAATCGGGCCGCCCGAGCACGGAAGCCGCATCCAGATATGCGGAAATGAACATCGCGTTCCAGCCAACGTATAGCGTCTGATCGATGGCCGGAACGGGCGTTCGTCGGCGGCGGGCGGCGAGCAGTTTCTCTTTTGCGCGAGCGAGAAGCTGAAACGCTTCCTCGGAACTGATGCTCAGCTTGCGCGAGATATTCTCCAAATTATCGGCCACCCACAAAACATTTTTCTCCGGGTTGTGGTGCATCTCCCCTTGCGGAGCGATATCGTAATACCGCTCGACAACCCGCCATTCTTCCGGCGCAAGTTCGGCGCGCGCCTCCGCGACCGTCCAGGTGAAATAGTCGCCGTCATCGTCAAGAGTTTGGTCGGCATCCTGGCTGGCGTAAAACCCTCCGCGCTCTTGATCGGATAGAACTTCGTTTATCCAAGCGATGATGCCTTCGGCGGTTTCGCGAAAAAGCGCTTTCCGCGTCACTTGATAGCCGTGCAGGAAATTCCGAAGAAGTTCGGAATTGTCGTACGACATTTTCTCGAAGTGAGGAACGCACCAGCGCTCGTCCACCGAATAGCGATGAAATCCTCCGGCGAGTTGGTCGTACACGCCGCCGAGCGCCATGCCTTCGAGCGTCCGATCGGCCACGGGAAGCAATTGCGGATTTCGCGTGGCCTGAAAACGCTCGAGTAACAAATCGACGGCGCTGGCGTGCGGAAATTTCGGTGCGTCGCCGAAGCCGCCATGCCTTTCGTCGAATTGGCGCAGCGCGGATTCGACCACTGCATCCACCACGCGGACATCGAATACGCCGCGCGCATCCTGAAAAATCTCGGCTTTCGCGACAGCTTCCTCCAGCGCCTGCGCGGAATTATCGACATCGTTGCGGCGGCTTTTGAAAGCATCGGAAACAGCCTGCAAAATGCGCTTCATGCCAGGTCTGCCGCCGGCATCCTCGGGAGGGAAATACGTGCCGCCGAAAAAAGGCTTGCCGTCAGGAGTGAGAAAAGCGGTGAGCGGCCAGCCGCCCTGTCCGGAAATCGCGCTCACGGCGGATTGGTAGCGTGCGTCCACGTCGGGACGCTCGTCGCGATCGACTTTCACGGGAATGTAAAGCTGATTGATGGCCGCCGCGATTTCCGGATTTTCGTAGCTCTCGCGGTCGATTACGTGGCACCAGTGGCACCACACCGCGCCGATATCGAGCAGGATGGGTTTCGACTCGGCACGCGCTTTTTGAAACGCCTCCTCACCCCATTCGTGCCAGTCCACGGGCTGATGTGCCGCAGAACGCAGGTAAGGGCTTGCTGAATCCTTGAGCCGGTTGTGTGAGTTCGCCATCGCTCTCCGACCACATTAACATGATCCCACTGTC
>DATDIT010000110.1:0-5871 GCA_036520875.1 Candidatus Acidiferrales bacterium | reverse complement strand
CGTGTTTCCCGAACCAACATGCCCCACGAGGTACAACTGGTGGACCTGAGCGCGGCGCGCGATCAGTGTGGTAACAAGCGACGTGCCGACGCTGCTGCCAATATTGCGCATGAAGTTGATCAAGCCTGAGACGCTGCTGCTTTTTTCCGGCGGCATGCCAACATACGAAGCGAGGTTGATGGGAACGAACAAGAAGGGCAGTCCGATGACTTGCACCACTCGAATGACACTGGCGACGCCGAAGCTGATATCCAAGTCGAGACGCACGGCGGAATAATAGAAGCCCAATACAAGACTGAGCCATCCAAAGGCGATGAGGTAGCGCGCCTGAAACTTCCCGGAAAGCACCCCAATCAGAGGCATGGTGACGAGCAACACTGCGGAACCGGCGGTAAGCACGAACCCGGAGCTTTCGGCGGTGTAGCCCATCAGAGTTTGCAGGTACTGCGGCATTAGAACCAGACTCGAAAAGTAAATGACGCCGAGGGTGAACATCATCACGTTGGCGCCAAGAAAATTCAGATTCTTGAAGAGGCGCACCTCCACAACGCTGTTTTTCGCAAACCACTCCCAGATGAACAGCGAAACCAGTCCAATCGCCGCAAGGATGAAAAACGTCAGAATGAAACGCGAGCCGAACCAATCGTCTTCTTGTCCTTTATCCAGCATCACCTGCAATGAGCCCACGCCCAACGTGAGCAGAGAGATGCCAATATAGTCGATTCGGGCGAGAGCATCCTTGATGCGGTGGGCCCAAGGCGGGTCCTCGACGAATTGATAGACGAGCAGCAGCGCCAAGATGCCGACGGGCAAGTTGATGAAGAAAATCCAGCGCCAGGTGTAGTTATCCGTGATCCATCCGCCAAGAGTAGGACCGATAGTTGGCGCGACAATTACGGTGATGCCATACACGGCGAAGGCAAGGCCCCGCTTTTCTGGTGGAAAGGAATCCGCCAAAATGGATTGCGCCAAAGGCTGCAGTCCGCCTCCCCCTGCACCTTGAAGAATGCGAAAAAAAATTAGGGCACCGAGGCTGGGCGCGATTCCGCATAAAAGAGAGCTCACGGTGAAAATGAAGAGGCACGTCATGAACAGCCGCTTGCGGCCGACTACGGTGACCAGCCAGCCACTAATAGGCAAAACGATCGCGTTCGAGACGAGATAGGATGTGAGCACCCAGGTGCTTTCATCGTTGCTCACGCCGAGGTTGCCGGCCATGTAGGGCAGCGCAACATTGGCGATGCTCGTATCGAGCACTTCCATGAATGCAGCGAGAGCAACGATAACGGCGATCAACCAGGGATTGAAACTGGGCCGCCACGTCGCCGGCGAAAACGCAGGCGCTGCCGCCTCCGCGGCCCCGCCGGTCGGTACGCTGCCGATGCTCTCGGAACTGTCTGCCATTGGCTCGCAACTTTAATTGGTTTGTGATCCGCCACGCCGCGCAAGCGGACTTTCTGCCCGAGGCCCTCAGCCCGTTCCACTAACCTCCTCGAATCTCCCGATCGAGATTCGATGACGCCGCCGCCCCGCTAGGTGCAAGATTTCAAGCACGATTTTTTACAACTGTGAATGTCCGATCGGCCCCGAGCCACTTATCCGGTAGTCATACGCCTCAAGGTCGTTGACGAGCGCCGCAGGGTGATGCTAGGTTCCCTCTGCAACACCGACCGCCGGGGAGGCCAATGGTGAATACTGGAGTCTTGAATGAATCTGATTAGATGCTTCTGGCTTTCCGCCTTGGTTCTCCTGGCATGGACTCTAGCGCCAAATTCGCCTCCAGCTGCGCGCGCCGCCGGCCAGGAAGCTCCTGCCGAGCAGGGCGCGCCTCCTTCTCGCGCCGCAAAGGCGCCGCCCGACCTCGAAGACGGTAAACAGCAATTTGCGCAGAATTGCTCCACGTGCCACGGAGTCGATGCCGGAGGGCAAGAGGGCCCCGATCTGCACGGTGTTCCCGCCAGCCTAGGTGATGCGGCTGTGCAAGGCATCATCCGCAGAGGAATTCCAGGCACGGCCATGCCGAGCTTTTCCACGGTTACCGACAAGCAAGCAGCGGACATCGTGGCTTATCTGCGAACGCTGAGCGGCACGGGCGCGTCCGAGAAAACAATCGGCGATCCGCAGAAGGGCGAGGCTCTCTACAATTCGAGCGGTTGCTCCACGTGCCATATGATTGACGGCCAGGGAGGCAGCATCGGGCCCGATCTCAGCCGGATCGGCGCGAGTCGCGGCCCCACGAACTTGAAAGAAAGATTGCAAGATCCCGGCGCGAATTTGCCGCAGGTCGGGGGCGGCATTTTCGGCGGTAGCTTGACGCAATATCTGATGTTTCGAGCCGTCGAAAAGAACGGGCAGACCGTTGAAGGCATGCGCGTCGGCGAAGATTCGTTCACGATTGTCCTAAGGGATGCCGGCGGAAAATTTCACGGGCTGTGGAAGCCCGATTTGCGCTCCTTGGAAAAAGAGCCGGGGAAAAGTTTCATGCCGAGCTTTAAGGACACCTTGTCCGACGCGCAGATGGACGATGTGGTGGCCTATCTCATGACTCTGAAGAGTGCACAATGAAAACCTTTCTCTATGCCCTGGTGTTTTTGGTTTTGCTCTTGCCGGCTGCGGCGCGGTCACTCGCCCAGGATGTCACCTACCAGCAGTTGCTGCACGCCGACGAAACCCCTCAAAACTGGCTGATGTACGGCGGCGATTATTCTTCCCAGCGCTTCTCGAGGCTCACGCAGATCAATCGCGAAAACGTTCATAACCTGAAGCCGGTGTGGATTTACCAGCCCGATCGCCCTCTTCGGCCCGTGGAAACGTCTCCGATTGTGGTGAATGGGATCATGTACGTCACCGAACCTCTGAGCACGGTAATCGCCCTGGACGCGCGGCTCGGCACGCAGATTTGGAGCTGGAGCGCTAAGCTTCCGGAAAGAATTTATACCATCGGAGTGCATCGCTCGAATCGCGGAGTGGCAATTCTCGGCAATACGCTTTATATGGAAACGCTCGATGCGCATCTCGTTGCGCTGGACGCCATAACTGGCGCGGTGAAATGGAATGTCCACGTTGACGATAACAACCAGGGATACGCGATGACGGGCGCGCCCAGGGTGCTCGATGGAAAAGTCATCATCGGCGTTTCCGGAGGCGACGTGGGCATTCGTGGCTTCCTGGACGCCTACGACGCGAAGACGGGCCAGCGGCTTTGGCGCTTGTGGACGATCCCCGCTCCCGGCGAGCCTGGTTCCGAAACATGGGGAAAAGATATGGCCGGCACCGGCGGCGCAGCCACCTGGGGCACTGGATCATATGACCCGGAACTAAACACGCTGTATTGGACTACCGGAAATCCGGCGCCCGATTACAACGGCCACAACAGGGAAGGCGACAACCTTTACACCGATTCGATCCTGGCCATCGATCCCGACACGGGAAAAATGAAGTGGTATTTTCAGTACACGCCGCACGACACTCATGACTGGGATTCGATTCAAGTTCCCGTGTTATTCGACGCCACAATCGACGGAAAGCCCAGAAAGCTTCTCGCTCAGGCCAACCGCAACGCATTTTATTATGTGCTCGATCGCGTAACGGGCCAGTTCATCACCGGCGTCCCCTTTGTAAAAGAGACTTGGGCGAAAGGGCTAGACGCGAAGGGGCACCCGATTGTGTTGCCGGATATTGAGCCAACTCCTAAAGGGCGATTGGTCTATCCCGATGGCCACGGCGGCACGAATTGGAATAGCCCCTCGTACAGCCCGCAAACGAAACTGTTTTACGTGTCAGCGCGCGAAACGGGCGCCTACACCGTTGCCGGCGAGCCGAAAGTAGATTTTCCTAGCTTCGGCGGAGGCGGAAGAATCAATCTTCCGGCGGACCAGGTTTACGGTGCGATTCGCGCGCTCGAAGCAACCACCGGCAAAATGAAGTGGGAGTACCGCATGCTTGCTCCCGCAGAGGCCAGCACGCTTGCAACGGCGGGCGGCTTGGTCTTCGCGGGAAGCAACGAAGGCAATTTCTTCGCGCTTGACGCCGAAACTGGCAAGTTGCTATGGGAATTTACAGCCGGCGGATCGGACTCTGAATCGAATCTCATCACCTACTCGGTCGATGGCAAGCAATACGTGATCGGGGCCTCCGGCAACTGTTTCGTAGCCTTCGCCCTCCCGTAAATTGCATTCGACGCGGCACCATTGCTTTTGCCTTTTTGCTGTTGCCGTGTAGCGCCACTCCCTTAAGGGTGGCATTTTCCTTGTCGTCTCAAGCTTCCAGCGTCTAGCCTCCAGCCTCCAGAAGGAGCCCACAAACATGAAGCCAAAAAACACAATTTGCCTCTGGTTCGATAAGGACGCGCATGAGGCGGCGCGCTTCTACGCCGTCACTTTTCCGGATAGTAAAGTAACCGCGGTTCACCAGGCTCCCGGTGACTATCCGGGCGGCAAGAAGGGCGATGTGCTGACGGTGGAGTTCACCGTCCTGGGCATTCCCTGTCTCGGTCTCAACGGCGGCCCGGCGTTCAAGCACACCGAGGCCTTTTCTTTCCAGATCGCGACGGACAATCAGGAAGAGACGGACCGTTACTGGAACGCGATCGTCGGCAATGGCGGCGCGGAAAGCGCCTGCGGTTGGTGCAAGGACCGCTGGGGCCTCTCCTGGCAGATAACTCCGCGCGCGCTAACCGATGCGCTGGCGGCTGGTGGCGCTGAGGCAAAGCGTGCCTTCGACGCGATGATGACGATGAAAAAGGTCGACGTCGCCGCCATCGAGGCAGCCCGACGAGGCTGACGTGAACACGCCGATACGTCCTTCCGCCGCGGTCTGCCGTGGAAAGGCAACCCGTGTCCAACTGGAAAGCTCCTATACTGATGGACAGCTCCAAAAGGCGGGAAGAGATCTACAAAAGTGCGGCGCGATATCTCTCGACGTTCCACCAATTGCATAGTGCGAGCCTTGCCGATAGTTTTTGTCCTGCTCGCGAGCGCATTTTTTTCTGCTTCGCTCGCCGGACAGGAACCTGGACCGATGCCTCCCGCATCTCCGCAATACGAGCCGGTCCCTCAGCCAAACTCGCCGGGGGTAGAACCATCCGAAGGCACGCCATCCGCGCCGAAAACTCCAGCCGCGGACCATCGCTCCTCCGGCATCTCGAAGGAACCGCCATCGATCCCCGTGGAGCAGATCATTCAGCGATTCGCCGCGCGCGAAGTTGAGTTCAAAGCCGAACGCGAAAACTTCACCTACATCCAAACCTTCGTCATCCAGACAATCGATTCCGACGACCGCCCGGACGGTGAATACCGCATGACCAGCGACATCACCTTTACGCCGGCAGGTAAGCGTTACGAGGTGGTCACCAATGCCCCGCCACCGACACTCGAGCGCATATCGCTATCCGAGCAGGATCTTGACGACCTCAGGAACATTCAACCCTTTGTGCTCACCACCGACGAGCTACCCAAGTACGACGTCTCCTATGTTGGTCGGCAACAAGTGGACGAAATAAGCGCCTACGTGTTCGACGTCGCTCCGAAAAAGATCGAGAAGAACCAACGCTACTTTCAAGGACGCATCTGGGTCGATGACAAAGACCTGGAAATCGTCAAGACAGACGGAAAAGCCGTGCCGGACATCCGAAAAGGCGGTGGCGAAAACGTGTTTCCTCGTTTTGAGACCTACCGCGAAAATATCGAGGGCCATTTTTGGTTCCCAACTTATACGCATGCGGACGATGTTCTGCACTTCCGTTCGGAAGCGGTCCACATCCGCATGACAGTTCGCTATTCCGAATATAGGCGGTTCAGGGTGTCTATGCGCCTCGTGCCCACGCCCCAGAACCCTCCGCAACAGACTCCGCCACAGAATCCCTAATCGCGG
>DATDIT010000109.1:0-8791 GCA_036520875.1 Candidatus Acidiferrales bacterium | reverse complement strand
GGACAGGTAACCGAGCGGAATCGGGGGGCTATTTGGGCACTTGTTTCGGGGTGGGGGACGTCCTAGAATCACTTTAGTACGACCTCTCCGAGGAGGTGGGCACTCTTGCAACTGGACGACCGCATGAAGCAGTTGTTGCGTGAATTGGGACACGCGATCAACGACAGCGTGTCGGACTCCGAGCGGATTGCCGAGGCGATTGCTGGTGTTCGCGCGGCTGGATTCGATATCGTGCTGAAGCTGGATGCTACGATCGGTCTGGCGCGGCGGACAGGGCAAAGCGCGCGAATGACTACGCAGGACCGGCGTTTCCTGGAGTCGCTCCACATCCGCGTGGACGATGAGGCCATGCAAGAAGAAGAAGTGGAATCCAAGGTTGAAATTACGGCGCAAGACATCAAGTTTTTGAAGTCCTTGAAGATTTCTTTCGATGAAGAACTATAGGATTTTCGCAGCTTTGTGCGTGCTTGCCGCTGGCCTGGCGATTTCGGCCGGCGCGGCGCAAGCGCAGATCGTCGAAACGATGGTGGCGGCGCCGATCGTAACCAAAGTGATCAGCACGATTACGCCGAAAGGCGCGCCCCCGGGGACAAGTTGGCTGAAGGCGGAAGTGATTGTCGCCAGTGCGAATTCGATCGTGGTTCGCGAGCAGGCGAACGGACTAATGATTCACAGCTTCACTTTTGGGCCGGAATTGAAAGATAAAATGCAGGCAGTTCTGGATAAGGGCGGATTTCAGTACGGCGATAAAGTGAACATCCTCTACCAACCCGGGCAGACGGTAGCGCTGCGGATTCACGGCAAACCTTCGAAGCCTCTCTGACCCTTTAGCAATTTCCCGGCGGCCCGGTTAGGGCAGGGAACCCCCGCGCATTCCACACTCCTCTAAGTGAGTCCTACTCGGCGCTGCTCGATCGAAGAGAGATTCCTCGACTGCGTGTCCCCGCGCTTCGCGCAAAGACAAAGGCGGGGGACACTCCGCTCGGAATGACGGCTCAGATGCAAAAGCAAAAGACGATTCGCCGCCAAGATGCCCCTCCGCTTGGCTCGGGACAAGGCGGCGCTAACAAGAGCTGCGAGGCGGACGGTGGGCACCTAGCCAAGCATGTTTGCCGGGCACAGCATGCTGTGACCCTACGAAGGCGAAGCCCCATACGAGCGGAGTGTGCTAAAACTGCGGCATGGTGCGCGCGCCTGCTGTCGCGGGACGTTTTTACCCGGCGGACGCGCGCGAGCTGGCGAGACAAATCGAGGAATATTCGCCGCGCGGAACTACGCAAGTGCGGGCGCTCGGATGCGTGGTGCCGCATGCGGGATATATGTACTCGGGGCATGTTGCCGGGGCGGTTTACTCCTCGATTGAGATTCCATCGCGTTGCATCCTGCTGGGGCCGCGACATTTTCCGCACGGGCAGGCCATGGCGATCCTTACGGAGGGAAGCTTCGCGACTCCACTGGGGGAGGCGCGGATTGATGAGGAACTGGCGGAGGAACTGGCGCTGGAATGTCCGCTGCTTCGGGAGGATCTGGTTGCGCATGCCAGCGAACACTCGCTGGAAGTGCAGATTCCGTTTCTGCAGCAGCTTCGCGGGGATTTTCGATTCGTCCCGGTAGTGCTTGCGAGCGATCGCTACGACGCGATGGAGGATCTGGGGCGCGCCGTGGCAAGGGTGGTGGCGGCGCGGAACGACCGCGTGCTGGTGATTGCGAGCAGCGACATGAATCATTATGAAAATGAGGCAATTACGCGCGTGAAGGATGGGCAGGCGATCGAGCGCATTCTAGCACTCGATCCGCGCGGCCTGTACGACACGGTGCGGGGGAAAGAAATTTCGATGTGCGGTTACGCGGCCACGGTGGCGATGCTAGTGGGCCTGCGCGACCTAGGCGCGAAAGAAGCAGCGCTGATTCGCCACGCAACCTCCGGAGACATCACCGGCGAGCGCGAGGAAGTAGTTGGCTACGCCGGGATCGTGATTCGATAGCCGCCTTGCAGCACCTCGAAAGGCGCTTCCACTCAAAGCTCACTTAATCGTAAGTGAGAGAACCACCGAGCGCTGAATTGAGCCGCTGGTCGCGGTGATAACGACGTTTGAGGTACCGGTGGGACCGCTACTGCCACCGCCACCGTTGTTGCTGGAACTGCCGCCTCCGCACCCGGCGAATAGGAGTGCAAGGGCAGCCGCCGCGAGCACGGCGGAGGACTTCCGCTTTCCGCGTCCATAGCTGAGAAGAAGCAAAGTGGCGCACAGGGCGCACAGGACGAGCAGGATCACAGTGCCCGAAGTTCCCGACAGTCCCGCGAAGCTGGTCGGCCGATTCGCGGGAGCGAGCATGGCTGAAGAAGTGGCCGTGAATGTGATTGTGCTGGTGCCGCTGCCCATGACGGCGGGTCCCGAGCAGGTGACGCCCGAGGGCAGATCAGAGCATGCGGGGGTAACGGTGCCAGTAAAGCCGCCGTTCGCGGTAACAGTCAGAGTGACCATGCCTGTGCCGCCCCTCGCAACTGAGACGCTTGAGGGGCTCAGCGAGAGGGAAAAATCGGCGACGACTGTGGGGCCGGCCCAGTTCGAGGCGTTTACCAGATTTGCGGCGTTGACGGAGCCGAGGCCGGTGGCCGAATCGTAGCCGGTGGCGGCATCAAATCCGGAGAGCACGCCAACGGAATTGCCTCCGCTATTGCAATTGGGAGATCCTGCTACACAAGGCATCGCGATGGTACCGGTGGTGATGTCGTTGAAGACGCAGGTGGCAGCCGGCGGCCCGCTGGTATTGCAGGATGCGGCACTTTGCGCAGAGAACAGCGGATAAAGTACGGTGTTCGCATTGCCCTGCGGGCCCCCGGCTTTCTGATCCACCAGGGCCATGATTCCTGCGAAAGCCTGCGCGGATACGGACGTTCCCCCGACACCCAGAAAGGCACCGCTCGATAAATTGCAAGCAGCGCTCGTGCCGCTCGTGGGTCCTTGCATATCGCTCTCGCAGATCACATAAAAGCTTGCGGAGACCAAGCCATCGCCGGAAAACAGGGAAACATCGGGAAGATCGCGCGTGAGGTCGGTATTCGGCGTTACGCCCACCTGCCAGCTCGGTTTCGCATAACCGCCCGTGCAACTCGTGGGATCTAGCGTTGTGGTGCTTGAAGTTGTGTTGTTGACGGTGCAGTTGCTTTTGCCGCCGGAGGCGGCCACTGGCAGCGCGAAGTTAATGCCATAAGTGTTGCCATTCGGGTTATTAACTGCAGAGTTACTGCACGCCGTGGACGCATCCGGGAAGTTGAAAGTGCTGAAAACGGTTTGCCAGATCACGATATTGGTACAGGTGTCATTCCAGGTGGTTTCCGGGATGTAGGATTTGGCGGATTCTTGTGTGCCGGCGACGTTGGTGCTGTTCCAAAACGAATTCGCATTACTGAAATCGTTGAAGTCCGTGCCGCCTACAGCTACGTTGAAAGGGGTGGAGGCAATACCGTTCACTTCTAGGCCAAATTGCGCTGGGCCGGTGGGCACACCATTGATCTCGGTGACGTCGCAACCGGCCGACCCATTGTCTCCCGTGGATACGATGACGGTAATACCCTCCGCCGCGGCCTGCTGCCACATCGTGTTATACATGGCATTCGCGGTGGTGCCTATCTGGAGCTCGCAGGCGCCGAAACTTTCGCTAAGAATTGGCGGAGGAGGATTTTCGTTGATGATAAACGCCGCGGAAAGATCGCCGCCAAAACTGGCGTTCGTGGATGCCGAGACAACCAAGTTGATGCTGGCGTTTCTGGCCACGGCGCCGGCCCACTCGACGTCAAGCACGGCTTCAATCTCGTCGCCATTCACATCGACCCCGGGATCAGTGCCGTTCACAGTAACCTTAGGGGCGTTGACAGGCAGCCCGAAGACAGACCTGAAATCCGCGATGTCTTGAACATTAATATTACTATCGGTGACGACGGCGATGGTTTCGCCGGTGCCATCGATGCCTGCGTTCCAAAGCGGCAGGACGTTATAAATGGTGCCGAAATCGGCGGGGCCAAGAGCAAAGTTTGTATTGTTCTGAGTGTCGGTGTAGGTGAACTGAGGCATGGCCAAGCCACGTGTTGAGCTGCGAGTGGCCGTTGCTCGCGGACTAATGGCGTGGCTCGCGCGCCTCGGGAAGAAGTTGTGCAGAGAACTGACGCCGGCTACCACCGGAGTGAGGGCGGTCGGGATTGAGGGGTCGTTGACATTAGCCCAGTGCTGCACGCCATTAACCACGAAACTGTGAATCGGCGTGTGGAATGCTTGCTGCACCTGGTCCGCCGTACCCGAGAATTCGATCAAGTTGCGGCCCTTCGAGACGTCGCCGACTTGAAATCCGTGGGATTGGAGCCAGGAAGTGATGGTCTGGATATCCTGGTCGGAAGGGCCGAAGTCGGCACCGAATTCTGCCGGCGTGAGCCACTTGTGATAATTGGGCGAGGACTTGTCCTGCTGCTGGGCCATCAGCGCCTCGAGAGCGGCCTCGCGCTCAGGGCCGCGCTTGAGAACGAGCTGCATGCGCTGCATGGGGAGATTAAATGGCGCGGCTCCGCGGTCGAATTGCGCGCGCGCGAGCGGATGCGTATTGCCATGGAGCACGGTGAGCTTTGTGTCGTCCACCGGCTGGGTGATGCGCACGCGGGCGCTGGGTACCTGCGCGAAGGAAGCAGTCGAGGCGAGCAGGCAGAAAGTCGAGAGGGCCAACAACTTGGCTGGGAAAAAAGGTTGGGTTCGCATAATGGATATCTCCGATGCTACCAAATGCGCAAAAGGATGGACGCCACCCGAATTCGAAGTTGCCATAGTTGAAACACCGGCCGCGGCGCGGAGTTGCGCGGCAAAACTGCCCGCGTGCCGGACGGAAGACAGCTAGTCGAGGACCGCGCTTCAGACGTACGGGCTGTTGGTAGCGTCCGCAGACTTTGTCGGCGGGAATGCGCGAAAGCCGCAGCGATGGTCCCTTCACACGCACTTGTAACTCGCGAGTGCTGAATATAATTCCCTCGGCGGAGCCAGAAAGTTCCAAATTTCCTTTCTGGAAAAATCTCAGCGGGAGAAGGTACGGAACGAATGCCCACAAGCGGGGCGCCGGAATTGCGCCGCTTGAAGCGGAAGGTCAGCGGGAGGAGCGGATACGGGCAGCGAGATCGTGAGCTTTCTCGCGGGCAATGTTGATGAAATGGTCGTCGGCGGCGAGCTGATCCAGAGAGGCGAGGAACTTTTGGGGTTCGATGAGGAGATTGTGATCGTAGTCCTTTTGAACCTGGAGCAGCACGTCATTGACGCCGAGCCGGTCGTAGCGCATGGCGCGGCGGAGATCGGAGAGATCTGTTTGTTGACGCGCGAGGCTTTCGAAGATATCGAGGAGCTGGCTCGCGTTGGGATTTTGCGTGTAATTGAAAGTGACAGCGTGGGTTTCAGGGCCTAGCTGATACTGGAAAGTCTTTTGGCCGAGATTGGCAATTCTGCGGTGCATCTCCAAATCGAGGCCGTCGAAATTGTGGAGTTTGGCGGCGAGGGAAAAGATTTTTTGAACGAGTGAGGGATCGACCTCCATAGGCTGGGGACTGGGATCGTCACTGAGCTGGCGGATGTCGTACGTGCCACTGCCGGATTCGGTTAACTTGATTTCGACGAACTCGGGATAGCTGGACTTGAAGATTTTGCGAAAGGTGATGGTGGCACCCGAGGGTGCTGCAGGCAAGGTACGCGCTGTGGCTGCGGCCGGCAAAAGCAGGAAAGCCCCGAGTATCGCAGCACTTCGAACAAGCGCCGGGAAGTTGATTCCCCGCGGTGCTGCCGAACTTCCAAGCCTCACTACGTCACCTCGAAAATTGAAGAGCAATCTTGATGACTCTAAATCGCTACACACCCAAAATGCAACCGGTCAGGCGCGGAGGATAGGAGCGCGGGATGCGCGAGGTTTTCGGGAGGCAGCAGCGGAAACGCGCCAGCGCAAGGATGCCGTGGCCATGCGATCGCGCGCCCGAGTTGCCTGCGCATGACAGAGAGCCACGGCGAGCGCATCGGAAGCATCCGCGGGCTGAGGACAATCGGGAAGGTTGAGAAGCGATCGCACCATGTGCTGTATCTGCTGCTTGGAGGCTCCGCCAAAGCCTGCCACGCTGGCTTTCACTTCGCGAGGCGAGTAGCTGTGCGCTGGAATCTGCGCCTGAGCCGCGGCGAGAAGTACCACACCGCGCATTTCCGCGAGCTTCAGGGCGGTGTGCATGTTGAGTGCGGTGAAGACCGATTCGACAGCCACGGCGTCCGGGGAGAATTGCTCGACAAGTCCCGAGATCAGGAAGTGGATTTCGCGGAGCCGGACTGCAAACGTGGCGCGGGATGGCAGCCGCAATGCGCCAAACCGCATGGGCCGGGCGTCGGAACCGTCGATTTCGATTACGCCATATCCTGTGGCACCTGTCACGGCTGGGTCTACGCCAAGGATGCGGAGTTTGCCGGCCTTTTTAATTATAGGTATCGAGTCAGGAAGCATAATTCCGGCACAACTATATCGCGTGGCGAAACTGGAAGAAGAAGTTTTTTGATGCGTGGTTCCCCAGCTCGCTAAGGTTTTGAATTGGCCGCGCCCAGCATGGCCGGCGTTAGGTCGAGCGAGAGGCGAACTACGCGGTCCTGGTGAGCGATTATTGTCTTGTTGGTTAGAGTCTCGAGCAGGGAGATCTGCGAAGGTGTCATCTGACGGCGTGTTTTCGGGTCGGCAAGAGCGATGGGGGCGAAAATGCGGAGGCTATCGAGAAGCGTTTCCAACTCGATTGCGTTTTTCATCGAATCACATTCCGCTTCGAGGGTGAGATGGATCAAATCCCCGTCGGGCCGTCCTGCTAGCGAAAGGCTCTGGACGCTATGCGCCAGGCTCTGAAACTGCGGGGAGCTGCGCAGAGACTCGTAGAATTGGGGCGGAAGGTTGTCCGTGCGCGCAACGGCGAAAAGCGGAGCGCCCGCAACACGATTGATGCGCGCCTGCATGGTTGGATCGAGAGGCGAGGGAGTCGACGCGGGTAGGAAACTCTCGGAGTCAGGCCCGCTGGCGAGAGCGATGCGCGTCGATGAGAGAAACTCGAATGAAACGGACGGACTGCCCGGCACTTCGTAGATCGAACGCGCATTGTGCGTGACGACGCGCCCCGTGCGGAGCGCGTATGCTTTGATTTTCGATTCATCGAAACGTCCGTCGGCAATCGCGACAACTCGATTTTCGCTGATATCGCCAGACAGCGATATGGCGGGCCAAAATGCGATAGCTGTCTTGCCAAGATCACGCGTGTAATCGAAGCCCGTGTTGCGAACGAAATCCCGGTAGTCGCGATCGGGCTGCGGTCCCGCTTGGGTGAGGCCCAAAATCGCCGCGAGTGGAGAATTTTGCAACCGGCGCAGGGCGAATGCGTCAATATAAGCGATGGCGGGCGCATTGGGTGGGAGCAGGCTGAGGATGTTTGGGGCGAGCGCAGCCGTCGCCGGCGATGCTGGGCGCCGGGCACGATACAGGTAGAAGGCGCCAGCGATCACAACGATTATCGCGAGGAGCGCAATCAGGAATCGTTTTGTTTGAGGAGAGGTCACGAAAAGAAGAATTGTAGCCGCTTAAGGCGATCTAGTGTAATGTCTGGCAGCGCAATGGCAGTGCAAAAAAAACATGCAACCTAGGATGCGGAAAACGCGTCGAATGCCTATATCAGACAATTTGTGTTCTCAGCGTGGTCGGAGAGCGGAGGGCTGCTCAAGCGATAAAGTTTGCATCCCTGCTGTATGATAGGACATGGTATAGTTAGACTCCGATATTTAAGTTGAGCAGTGGCAATGGTTTTGCTGTGCCGGGAACCTGCTTGCAATTTTAGTTCCTGCGTGATATTTTTACTCGGTTTGCGCGGTGCTGGCGTAGCTCAGTTGGTAGAGCATCTGATTTGTAATCAGAGGGTCGGGGGTTCAAGTCCCTCCGCCAGCTGATTTTGAGGGGACCGAGATTTTTCGGTTTGTGATACGGACGGATTCCTCGCGAGAAAAGCGAACAGGGCTGGTGTCTCTGGACACAGCCCTTTCTGCGTTTGCGGAGCACCCCCGTACAGCAGTCCGGTTGAGATCTGGTTGGATTAGCGGGATACGATAGCTGTGTCCCGGATGCATTTCACCGAGTTCTGAATTGACATTCCAGTGCATCCCGGGACGGGTGGGTGAGTGGCTAAAACCAGCAGACTGTAAATCTGCCGCTCCTTGCGGGCTACGGAGGTTCGAATCCTCCCCCGTCCACCAGCTTTCGCGAGGGTTTTTAGAGAATGAAGGAACCGGTTTGGGCCTGGGTAGCTCAGTTGGTAGAGCGCGTCCTTGGTAAGGACGAGGTCACCGGTTCAATCCCGGTCCCAGGCTCCATGTTGGAGGCAGGCATGAGCGGGGGTAACTCAGTGGTAGAGTCTCTGCCTTCCAAGCAGATGGTCGCGGGTTCGAGCCCCGTCCCCCGCTCCACCGGGTTTGTCGTTTGTGGGCAGTGTGGGCTGATGACACCTCGGGCAAGTGAAGAGATTGAGCGCGGCTTTTGCCGCGAAGCCTTAATGCGAGGGTGAACTCAGATGGCGAAGGAGAAATTCGAGAGGGTTAAGCCGCACGTAAACGTGGGGACGATCGGGCACATCGACCACGGGAAGACGACGTTGACGGCGGCGATCACCAAAGTGCTATCGAAGAACAACCCGAAGGTATCGTTTCGGGCGTTCGATTCGATCGACAACGCTCCGGAAGAGCGGGAGCGCGGGATCACGATT
>DATDIT010000108.1:0-12622 GCA_036520875.1 Candidatus Acidiferrales bacterium | reverse complement strand
CAGATAGTGCCGGACGCGTCGAAGAATCCCTCTCTCCACATCGGCGCCATCCAGTCGCGCAAGTTCAACGTCGCGCCGCAACCCGTGATCGGCTACGAATGCTCATTCACAGTCGAAGACATTGACGCCGTCGCCCGCGCTGTCGAAGCGAATGGTGGAAAAATCGTCATGAAGAAAGCCGCGATTCCCGGAGTGGGCTGGGTCGTTAAATTCCTCGATACCGAGGGGAACCTTGCCTGCGCCGTGCAACCCGACGCGGCAGCGCGCTAGCCGCTTTCCCGGCAGAGATCCTCGATTGAGCTAACACCCAGGGGCTTCTGCGAGCAAACTCGTGCGATAATCACGCGATTTTCAGGGAGAGAGGAATGTCCACCAAAATCATCGCCGTTCATGGCCGCGAAATTCTCGATTCGCGCGGCAATCCTACAGTCGAAGCTGAAGTCCGCCTAGAAGGCGGTACCCTCGGCCGCGCTGCCGTTCCCTCCGGCGCCTCCACCGGTGAACACGAAGCCATCGAGCTTCGCGATGATGATAAATCTCGTTACCTCGGCAAAGGAGTGCAGAAGGCAGTCGCGCACGTCAACGCCGAAATCGCCAAGGTCGTCGCAGGTCTCGACGCATCCGATCAGCGCGTGCTCGACCGCCGCATGATCGAGGCCGATGGCACGCCCAACAAATCCAAATTCGGCGCGAACGCCGTTCTCGCCGTCTCCATGGCCGCCGCGCGTGCTGCCGCATCCGCCGCCGGCCTGCCGCTCTACAAATATCTAGCAAAATATTCCACCGACACCTCGGCCAATATCCTTCCTCTCCCCATGATGAACATCCTCAATGGCGGCGCTCACGCCGATAATTCCGTGGACGTCCAGGAATTCATGGTGATGCCGCTTGGCGCGCCGAATTTTCGCGAAGCTCTCCGCTGGGGCGTCGAAGTTTTCCATAATCTGAAAGCCGTGCTCAAGAAGAATGGCTACTCCACAGCCGTTGGCGACGAAGGCGGCTTCGCGCCCAATCTGAAATCCAATGAGGAAGCGCTTGAGCGCGTCCTCGAAGCCATCACCGCCGCGGGCTACAAGCCTGGCGAACAAATCGCCATCGCCCTCGATCCCGCCGCCAGCGAGTTTTACGATCGCGCCAGCAAAAAATACGTCTTCAAGAAATCGGACAAATCCGCGCGCACCTCCGAGCAGATGGTCGAATTCTGGAGCAATTGGGTCCGCCAGTATCCCATCGTGTCTCTCGAAGACGGCATGTCCGAAGAGGATTGGGACGGCTGGAAACTGCTCACGCGCGAGGTCGGCCAAAAAATCCAATTGGTCGGCGACGATATCTTCGTCACCAATCCCAAAATCTTCGCGCGCGGCATCTCTGAAAAAATTGGCAATTCGATCCTGATCAAACTGAACCAGATTGGCAGCGTCACCGAGACAGTCGAAGCCGTCGAAATGGCCCGCAAAGCGAGCTACACCGCGGTCATCTCGCACCGCTCAGGTGAAACTGAAGACGCCTTCATCGCCGATTTCGCCGTAGCGATGGGTGCCGGCCAGATCAAGACCGGCTCCGCCTCTCGCACCGACCGCATCGCCAAATACAACCAACTCCTGCGCATCGAAGAAGAGCTCGGCTCCGCCGCGCGCTTCCCCGGTCGCTCCACCCTCGCCGTGCACTAAACGACGAGGCAGTGACCCGATTTTCGTCATATGCGCTGCGCGATAATTTGCCTCGCCCCGTTTTCGACGACTCCGCAGTTCCCGATTCCCAGCGCGATCTGTTCGAGCGATGCCTCAAGCCGCTCGACTTCGTTCGGATCAAAAACTTCAGAGGCATAGGGGTCGTGGCGCCACGTCCGAAGATTCGCCAGATGAAGGCCTGCCATCTGATCCGCGGGCTTTTCTAAAAGAAGCCGCCTGTTTTCCTTCAGCCGCCATCCGCTATTTTCAAAGCACGCTTCCAGAATGCTGCCGACCTCCAATTTCTGACCGTAATGCCGTTGCAACTGCGCGACCATCTCGTAGTAACGGCGGAGCGACGCATTCTCCGTCTCCATTGATTCGGTTTCGTGAACGAATAGCAGCGCGCCTGGAGCAGCTACGCTCGCCCAACTACGAAGCGCCTCCGCGACAGCGCTCAAGTGTGTGAGCACAAACCTGCAGAAGAGGACGTTAGGGGTCTGCACCGGAAACGGAGCGCGCGCGATATCGTGGACTTCGAATTCCAACTCCGGATGCTGCTTGCGGGCCTCCCAGATATATCGCTCTGACGCATCCAGGCCGACCGTTTTGCCGGGGTTCAGCACATCCCGAATCAGTTGCGTTGACCAGCCAGGCCCGCAGCCGAGATCGACCGCCACACGCGGCGCGTTTATGCCGCCGCGCTCAAGCAGTTCGCGGGTTTCTTTCTCGTAAATCTCGGCAAGTCGGCGCAGCCGCAGGCCAGCTTGCTCGTTGTCTCCGAAGGTGTACCTGGCTCTGTCCATTTGCAGCGTCCCATTATCTCCCCTACACCGGGCGCGGCGCTTTGGTACGCCACTTTTCACTAGTTCAATTCTTCCGATCTCCCAGCCGATAGGTCTCTCCGGTGCTTTCCCGTTAACTCTTTTGCAAAAGTCCCATTGCCGCCCTCAAATGCATCCCTCACGCTGCCGCTAGAGGCAAACCACTCCCATGGCTTCCACTTCAGAGACGCTGCTTGAGAGCTTGCATCCTGACGCGCTAGGCCATTCCGTGCTCCCCAATCACGCGAACCAAAGTGTCACGGCCATCGACGGCTGGAAGTCCGCCCTGTTCAGCATTCCCTTCTTGGCCATCGGAATATTCACAGGGTGGATCGCGACGAACGGCAACCCCGCGGGCAAGCATGAACCTGTCTGGCTAATCGGAGCCTTCGGCGCGATGTTTTTCTTTGGCGGCCTCTTTTTCTTTGTCCACGGTCTCCTCGGCATCGCCCGCAAATCCGTCTGGCGGCGCGAAGCAGCGCAGTATCCGGGCGAACCGTGGCGCTACGATTTCCACTGGCATCGCGAGGGCATCGCCTTCTCGGCCTTCGACGACATGATCAAGCGACTCCTGTCCGCTCTGCTATGGAACGCGTTTCTGGTCCCATTTGCGTGGATTGGAGCGAAGGAGAAAGGCGCCTGGCCGTTTCTTGTCGGCGCTGGAATTTTCGGTTTGCTCGGATTGATTTTCTGGTACCGCTGGGCCGCCAGGCTCTTCGATCTGCTGCGCTACGGCAATAGTTTCCTCGCGTATGAGTCCTTTCCGTATTCGCGCGGCGGCAGCCTACGCGCGCGCCTTCGCTCCCCGCACCACATCTCGGCGATCGATGAACTCACGCTCACCCTCCGCTGCGTCCAGGAACAATACGTCACCACCGGTACCGGCAGGGACCGCACCACAAACGTTGTTTGCTACGAACTTTACCAAGTTGTCTCGACCCTAAACCGCGACCAGTTGACAGGTCTAGCCGGCAATGACATTTCCATGGAATTTCGCCTGCCCTCCGATCAGCCGGCCACTACACTCGCAGCCACACCTCCCACCTACTGGGAAATCGAAGCCAAAGGCAAAGCCCGCGGCGCGGATTACGAAGCCACCTTCCTCGTCCCCGTCTACTAAGTCTCCTGAGCAAATTACGCTCGCTCCAGCCGCCGTGCCGTGAAGTTGTCATCCCGAATCCGGCCGTATTTCAGGCCGGTGTGAGGGGTCTGCTTTGCTTTGCGAGCGCTCGCTAGCCCTCGCAGCATGTGGTCTTTTTTCTCGATGCCCACTTGCTTGCGGCTTCACCCAAGACTCCGATTCCAGGCCATCGAATTCAGGTCTATAATCCGCTGGGTCTCAGTTCGCTGAAATAAGAGGGAGGAAACTGCAATGAAACGCTATGCCGCAATTATGGTGGGAATGATCGGGCTGCTCGCTTCGCCGCTCTTCGCGCAAGGGCAGGCTCCGAGCAACGTCGATGCGATTCGTCAGCAATACAACGTTGTCAAAAATAATCTTCTACAGGCTGCCGATAAAATGTCCGACGCGGACTACTCGTTCAAGCCAACTCCGGAAGAGCGCACCTTCGGCGGCTGGGTCGCTCACGTCGCCGACGCCCAAACGGGCGGCTGCTCGCGCGCCCTTGGCACGCCGAAAACTCCCAGCGCAAGCTCCAAGACCACCAAGGCTGATCTCGTCGCGGCCCTCAAGGAATCCTTTGATACCTGCGATGCCGCCTACGCCGCGCTCACCGAAGCCAACGCCAACGAGCCCGTGCAAAGCTTCCGCGGACCGCTGCCTCGCCTCGCGGCCCTCGCAGGCAACGTGGTGCACGATAACGAGTGTTACGGCTCCATGGCCGTCTATTTGCGCCTCAAGGGCATTGTCCCGCCCTCCAGCGAACACATGCGCCCGCGCTAGACGGGCTCGCGCATCTTGCGCCCAACACTTGAGAACCACTGCAACACCAGTACAAGCGGTGGCACGATGAAATTGTAATAGAGCATCGCCCCTGCGTTCCCAGGGGCGAAGGGCTGTCCAGCGCGAATCTGATGCACATGAACGCATCCCGCGCCGAAAATAAAAATGCTCCAACCGATCGCGGTCGCCGTGCGAAAACCGCCGCGAAGCCACGCGCAGCAAATTCCCAGGATTCCAAACGCGAGGTTGGCCACGGCCACTTCATATTGAAATGGATTGTGGGCAGGCCATCCGATGGACGCCGCGGTGGAATCGGCGCGAAATGTGTGTCCGAGAAAGCCGATCAGCCCGCCCAGCCCGATGGGAAATACGAAAAGGTATAGCAGCAGAATGTCCGTGATTTGCAGCCGCGTGCGAGGCCCTTTTGTGGCCGCAATGTGAACGCAGCCCAGAATCAGGGCCAATGCCGTCAGAACAAGGAAGATCATCTCTGAGCGGCCTCCATTCGACTTACAAAGATATTACGCGTGCCTGCCCCTTTCCTTAACAACTGGCCAGCAGTCGCTCGTCACCGTCCTAAGTAGGTTCGAGATTCTTTACACCAACAACCCCTTGCAACCCTAATCCCGCGTGCTAACGTAATTTGGATGATTGAATGCTCAAAACTCGAATGGCTTCGCCAGGCGACGCCGGTGGCCGCGACGAGCCCGGAATGGGTGGGTCGGGGCTTCGCCCTTGGCTTCTGCCGCCGCCTGCGCGCGGGTGACGCCAGAGCCGTAGCGCTGGCACCCCAGCGTCCCTTCAGCGTCGCCATCCTGAGGACGTTAGGCATTGGCCGCCTCATCGAGTGCCCGCAGATTGCTCCTGATCGTCACAGTGGGCGAGTAGAACACGATGTAACTCATTCAAAACAAAGGATCCGTGTACCGTCTACTCGTCACAGATCGAAAGGGGAGCTCTGACCGTCCATGCCCAAAAGACCCAGGCCCATCGTCCTCACCGTCCTCGACGGCTGGGGCTACCGCTCCGAAACCAAAGGCAACGCCATCGCCTTGGCCCGCAAGCCCAATTACGACCGCCTCCTGAAGGAATTTCCCAACACCCTGATCCACACCTCCGGCCCTTACGTCGGCCTGCCCGAAGGCCAGATGGGCAATAGCGAGGTCGGTCATCTGAACATCGGCGCCGGCCGTATCGTCCAAATGGACATCACCCGCCTCGACCAGCTCATCGCCAGCGGCGAATTTTTCCGCCAGCCCTTGCTGCTGGACGCGATGGAGCGCGGCCGCTCGCATCAATTGCACCTGATGGGGCTTCTCAGCGATGGCGGAGTTCACTCCCACATCGAACACCTTTTTTCCCTACTGCGCATGGCGCGCGAGAATAAGGTGCAAAAGGTCCTCGTCCACTGCTTCATGGACGGGCGCGACACCCCTCCCGAAAGCGGTATCGACTTCCTCCGTCAGCTCGAACAGAAAATTCGCGAATACGGGGTGGGACAAATCGCCAGCATCAGCGGCCGCTACTACGCGATGGATCGCGATAATCGCTGGGAGCGCATCGAAAAAGCCTACCGCGCCATGGTCCACGGCGACGCCGAAGCAAAATTCACCGACCCCATTGCCGCAATCCGCGCGAGTTACGAAAAAGGAGTGACCGACGAATTTGTTGTTCCCGCCGTGATCACCACGCAAGGTGCGCCCGGCAAACCCGCCATTCCCCGCGGCCTGATTCGCGACGACGACGCGGTGATTTTCTTCAATTTTCGCGCCGATCGCGCCCGCCAGATCACGCGCGCGCTCATCGAACCTGGCTTCAGCGGGTTCGCCGATCCTGCCCGTCCGACAAATCTCGCGTTCGTCGGAATGACTCAGTACGAAAAAACCTGGCCGTGGCTCCGCTACCTCCTCGGCCCTGAAAAGCTCGAGCAGATCCTCGCCAATGTCTTCGCTGAACTGCAATTCAAAAACTTGCGCGTCGCGGAAACCGAAAAATACGCGCACGTTACATATTTTTTTAATGGCGGCGTCGAGAAACCGTTCGCAGGAGAGGAGCGCGTCCTCGTGCCTTCGCCGAAAGTCCCCACGTACGATCTGAAGCCGGAGATGTCTGCCGCCGGCGTCGCCGATACGGTAATTCACGCCATCGAGAAAGGCGACTTCGACGCCATCATCATGAATTTCGCCAATGCGGACATGGTCGGGCATTCCGGCAAGCTCGAAGCCACTGTGAAAGCCTGCGAAGTGGTGGACGATTGCCTGGGCCGGATCTTTCAGGTACTGCGGCCGCGCGGCGGCGCGTGGATCATCACCGCCGATCATGGCAACGCCGAAACAATGATCGATCCGGTTACTGGCGGCCCACATACCTATCACACCACTAATCCCGTGCCATTCATCCTCGCCAGCGACGACGGCCATGCACGCCTTCGCACAGACGGTTCGCTTCGCGACATCGCGCCAACGCTATTGGGCATTTTAGGCGTTGCCGAGCCGCGTGAAATGACGGGCCGCGATTTGAAGGGAATTGGAGGAACTTCCTAGGATGCAAAATCAAATTCACCAGCTTCAGCTACGCGATCGCGCCCTGGAACGAATCTGCGTGTTTCTTGGCCCGCTTGGTGATAGATATCGGCTTCGGAGGCTCTCGTGAGCGCAGCGAAAATTGAAATGCCGGCTGTCGTGCACGGCGAATTGAATGTTTATGAATCCGCGGAAGCTCGATTCGAAATCGCCGCTGAGAAGCTGGGATTGGAGCAGGGCGTCTACCGCTACATGAAATACCCGGAGCGCGAAATCACCGTTTACATTCCGGTGGCGCTCGATAACGGCCAGATCGAAGTTTTCACGGGCTACCGCGTTTTGCATTCTTCTGTTAGGGGACCCGGGAAAGGCGGGATTCGGTTTTCTCCTGAAGTTTCCTTGGACGAAGTCCGCGCTCTCGCCGCCTGGATGACCTGGAAATGTGCTGTGGTGGATATTCCCTTCGGCGGCGCGAAAGGCGGAGTGATTTGCGATCCGGCCAAACTCTCGAAGTCGGAACTCGAGCGCGTCACTCGCCGTTACACCGCTTCGCTATCGGACTGGTTTGGCCCAGAGCGCGATGTCCCTGCTCCGGACATCGGCACCAACGAACAAATTATGGCTTGGGTGATGGATACGTACTCGATGCACGTCCGGCAAGCGACCACAGCGGTCGTTACGGGTAAACCGCTCGATCTGGGTGGATCACAAGGGCGAAGAGAAGCCACAGGTCGCGGCTTGATGATGTGTTGTAACAAGGCGGTAACAAAACTCGGCATGAAGCGCGAGGGCTGCCGCGTGATTATCCAGGGCTTTGGCAATGTCGGCTCGCAGGCTTCGCTGCTGATGCATGAAGCCGGATACAAGATCATCGGCGCTGCCGATGTGCACGGCGGCCTCTACAATGAAAAGGGTATCGATGCGCCGGCGCTCTACGACTGGGTTTATACGCAGCGAAAGCCCCTGCCGCAATTTCCCGACGGCGAAAAACTGACCTCGGAGGAAGTCCTGTTTCGTCCGTGCGACATTCTCGTTCCCGCCGCGACTGAAAATCAGATTACTTCGCAGAATGCTCATCGCGTGGATTGCCGCATTCTGTGCGAGGGCGCGAACGGTCCCACGACTTCGCACGCTGATGCCATCATCGAGAAAAAAGGGATCTTCATCATTCCGGATATTCTTGGGAACGCGGGCGGGGTCACCGTAAGCTATTTCGAATGGGTGCAGGACCGGCAGGGCTTTTTCTGGCGGGAGCGCGAAGTGAACGAACGCTTGCAGGATGTGATGGAACATAGTTTTGACGGGGTGGTTAAGTACGCAGAAACCCACAATGTGAACAACCGGATCGCGGCGTACATCCTGGCCATCGATCGCGTTTCGAGAGCCTTGAAATTGAGGGGCTTTTACGCGTAAACTTCCGCGCCTAGGCTTGGTTGCGGAGGCATCCCTTGCACCCGGAATCGATATCTCCCGGAGCTTTAAAAACGGAATCTGAACATCGGCGCGATATCTGCGCCGTAGGGCGATGTATTCGCGATCGCGGCTACGTCGCATCGACCGACGGAAACATTTCCGTGCGTCTTGGCCCAGACCGCATTCTCATTTCTCCCACGGCAATCAGCAAGGGAATGATGAAGCCGGACGATTTGGTGGTCATCGATTCTGATGGTCGCAGGTTGAGCGGGCTACGGAAACCGTCGTCGGAATTTGCGATGCACCTTTTGATTTACCGCCTCCGGCCGGACATAAACGCGGTTTGCCACGCACATCCCACGACGGCCACTGGCTTCGCAGCGGCAGGCTTGCCGCTTGACAAGCCCATCCTCTGCGAGTTGGTCATCGGATTGGGAGAGATTCCGCTAGCGCGCTATGGCACTCCCGGCACGCCTGAGCTCTCAGCGGCCATGGAGCCGTTCATTCACGGCCACGACGCCATCCTGATGGCCAATCACGGCGTGGTCACCTACGGTCCCGATCTGCTGACCGCCCTTCTCCGCATGGAAACCACGGAACACTTCGCGCAGGTAGCGCTGGTGACGCAACTCCTTGGCAAACAGGTCCTGCTTTCCGGAGGAGACGTGGAAAAGTTGGCTGCAGCGCGCACCCGATACGCCGCCGGCGCAAACGCGAGCCATGTTTCCGCAGTTGGCGTTTCCTGTCCCACCGAAAGCGTCACATTAACGCGCGGCGAACTGGAAGCCCTGATCGACGAAGGCGTCCGCAGGGACCGCGCCCGCCGCTAGCTTTCGGGAAGTCAAGCTGCTCGCGGTCGCGGCAATTCATGATTGCCGCTTTCGTTGACACTCCTGTGGGCCTAACCGATAATCGCTGAAATGATTGGGTCGCTTCGCGGCAAACTCGTCGACAAACGCCCGAATCAAGCTTTGATCGACGTGGGCGGCGTGGGCTATCAGGTGCAGATTCCGCTTTCGACCTTTGCCAGCTTAACCGCACTCCACGATGAAATCACGTTGCTGATTCACACGCACGTGCGCGAGGACCAGCTTTCGCTCTACGGTTTTTTGACCGCGCGCGAGAAGCAGTGCTTCGAGCTGTTAATTTCCGCCTCGGGAGTGGGACCTGCACTCGCGCTGAAAATTCTTTCGGGAATGGGCGTGGAGGATTTAGTTCCCGCGATCCGCAAAGGCGATCTGGCACAGTTGGTGCTGATTCCGGGCGTGGGCAAGAAAACGGCGGAGCGTATTGTGGTAGAGCTGCGCGACAAGCTGGCCGTCGTGGAAGTTCGCGAAGCCGGGAAGCCGGCGACGCGCTCGCAGCTGGAGTCGGATGTGGCGTCTGCGCTCGCGAATCTCGGCTACGACGCGCGTTCGATCGACCGCGCGATTGAAAAGGCCGATAGTGCACGAGGTGCCGATTTCGAAACTCTCTTGCGCGCGGCGTTGCAAATTCTCGGCAACTCCGCGATGCGAAAGAGCGCGCGTGAGTAAACTCGGTTCCCGGGTCTCCAAGAAATGTTCAAGATTTATTTGATAGGTGCTCACAGTAAATGAGCGACGCGCGAAATCGAATCGTATCCGGCAAGGCTTTGGATGAGGACGCGCGCATCGAGGCCAGCGTCCGCCCGGCGAATTTCGCAGACTACATCGGCCAAGACCGCGTGAAAGAAAATCTGCAAATTGCCGTGCAAGCAGCGCGGGCGCGAGGCGAGGCGCTTGACCACGTTCTGCTCTACGGGCCGCCGGGACTTGGCAAAACCACGCTCGCGCAAATTCTGGCGAACGAGATGGGCTCGTCGATAAAGATTTCTTCGGGACCGCTATTGGAAAAAAAAGGCGACCTCACGGCGGTGCTCACTTCGCTCGATCCGAGCGATTTTCTTTTTCTAGACGAGATTCATCGTCTGCAGCCGGCGCTCGAGGAGATTCTTTATCCGGCGATGGAGGATTTTCGCGTGGACCTGATTATCGGCCAAGGGCCGGGCGCGCGCGTGCATCCGTATCAATTGAATCGCTTCACGCTGATCGGGGCTACTACTCGCGCAGGGCTGATCATGGCGCCGCTGCGTTCACGCTTCGGCATTTTGCACCGGCTGGAATTTTATACTCCGGAGGATTTGCACCGGATCGTGGTTCGCTCCGCGAAAATCCTGGGGATCACCATGGACGACGGCGGCGCGAGCGAAATCGCCCGGCGCAGCCGCGGGACGCCTCGAGTGGCCAATCGGTTGTTGCGGCGCGTCCGCGATTACGCCGAAGTGCGCGCGAAGGGTCACATTACGCTCGAAGTAGCCCGCGACGCGCTGGCGATGCTACGGGTGGACGAGCACGGGTTGGATGAAGTCGATCGCAACCTGCTGCTGACGATTATCCAAAAATATTCCGGCGGCCCCGTGGGATTGAGCACGATTGCCGCGTCGCTAAGCGAAGAAGAAGACGCCATCGAGGAAATGTACGAGCCTTACTTGATGCAGCTTGGCCTGCTCGATCGAACGCAGCGCGGTCGCGTCGCGACGGCGCTTGCCTACAAACATTTCGGCATGGATGAGCCGCGACGACAGCCTGGGCTATTTAGCTGACATCGAGAGAGTTCGAAATTGGCGTAAAAAAGCTGCATCTCCCGCTTCCGTCGAGGCTTTTCCGACTGTCCCTCCCTTGGATCACTGATTGACCGCTACCAATTGCTTGTGGCTATGTTTCCTTTTGGGAGAAACGCCATGAATGTGGGAATCATCGGCAGCGGGAAAGTAGGGAAAGCGTTGGGAGCGTGGGCGGCACAGAGTGGATTCGATGCGGCATTCACGTCTCGCAAGGAAAGGGATGCGGCCGAAGCTGCGCACAAGGCAGGCCACGGCGCGAGGGCACTCGATGTCGCTACGCTCGTCCACAATTCAGAGATAATCCTTTTGACGCTGCCGTACGACGAGATCCTGGGCGTGTTGACGCCAATCCGAAAGCTTCTCACTGGGAAAACGCTGGTGGATGTTACAAATCCGATTACGAAGGATCGCCGATCGCTCGCGATCGGGCACACGACCTCTGGCGCGGAAGAAATTGCGGTCCATTTCCCGATGGCGAGCGTGGTGAAAGCATTTAACGCTGTGTTCGCGGAAGTCTACGCCTCGCAGGACCCGCGCATCGAAAAACACGCAGTCTCGATATTCTATGCAGGCGATGATCCCGTCGCGAAGGATTCGGTTCGGGAACTGATTGCACGGATGGGATTTGACCCGGTTGACGCAGGCCCTCTGCGAAACGCCCGGTATCTGGAACCCCTATCGTTGCTGAATATTCATTTGGGGCGGGTGCTGGGATTCGGCACTCGAATTGGTTTTAGTTTGCTTCGAGAAAAATAACGAGGTCTCCTCTCGGCCGTCAGGCCGATGCCTGCTTGGGTTCCGGCCAGATGGCGGTCAGAATTAAGCCCACGGCGAGTCCCACGGAAATCTCGATGGATCGGTGAATAGCGACGATCCACGCAGGCTGCGTGCGGGCGATCATCATGACAATGACCAGCGTGATCCCCGCATATCGATAGGCGCCTCGCTGGACATGCAGCATGGCGCACAGCAATCCCAGCGCGAAAACTCCCACGCCAAACGCGGCCACGTTTTCTCCTGTATAGGTTGCAAGCAGCGCTCCCGCGGCGGCACCCATAGCGGTTCCGACCAGGCGATCCTTCGAGACGGCCCATGCCGCACCGAGTGTTGATTGCATTGCGATCAAGGTTGCGATAGCGGCCCAATATGCCTCCGGCAATCTGAAAAAGCGGGCAATCAGCAAAGAGGCCACCGCCGCAATCGCAGTTCGAGCCGCGTGTGCGAATTCTTTCTGTTCCAAGCGCAGCCACTTCCATCTTTTCGCATCCGCCATCAACGCCTCCCGGCCGTTGCTATTGTCCGAAGTCTGAAATGCTTAACTGTCAGTCTGGCGTGCGTTGGAGTGCAAGGCTAAAATGTCCCCTTGCCGATGGACAAAGTTTACTTATCGTTGGGATCGAACATGGGGGATCGCGCGCAAAATATCGCGCGGACGATCGCGGCGCTCGGAGCGCACGGCGTGCGGGTGACGCGGCAATCGTCACTGTATGAAACGGAGCCGGTGGATGTGCGCGGCGATGGCTGGTTCCTCAATTGCGTGATCGAAGCGGAGACGGAGTTGGCGCCGGAGGAGCTGATGCAGGTGCTGCTTTCGATTGAACGCTCGCTGGGGCGGAAGCGGCGGGCGGTTTCAGATGGCCCGAAAG
>DATDIT010000107.1:0-52900 GCA_036520875.1 Candidatus Acidiferrales bacterium | reverse complement strand
GGCATCGGCTGCGTGCCGACGAAGGGCTTGTTGTCATTTATGAGATCGTAGCGGCCGCCATTAATTTTGAGATACTCGCGCAGCATCTGGTCGCGCGGATTCTTGCTGTTTGCGAGTGAAAGATAGAGTTTCAATCCTTCGGGGTCGCTCTGGCGCCAGTAGATGCAGTCGAGGAGGCCGGCGGCATCGACGAGCTTATCGACCATTTCTTTTTCGCGCGCGCTTAGGCCCTTCGCGTCGAATGGAATTCTGATGGACTTGAATTTTGCAAACTGCTGGGGAAGATCGGGCGCGATAACCAGTTTGGACGAGGCGGACTGAGAAGCAGATGACCTTGGTGCTGATGCCGTCCACGCCGCTCCGACGACGATCAAGCCCGAAAGTATCAGGGAGAGGATCGGTGATCGAAGAACGACCCTTCGCAAAACGTGACGGGTAGAATCGACGTGGACCGTTTGTTTTCTGTAAGTTGCGTCGTGTTCTACTCGGTTCTTACTGTCGAGGAGAGATGAGTGAGGCGCGGCGTTTGCCGGCCCAGTCGGGGTGCTCACTCGCCAGCCGTGGCCCATGTTTTGGTCTACTTCCTTAGTGTTTCGCACGCGCCTATATTAGAGCAGAGGGTGGCTAGCGCAAGAACAAACTCCTGTGGACTTTATTTTCTGATTGACGATGGCCAAGAAAAGCGCGGGGCTTCTGATGTATCGGATGCGGGACGGAATTTTGGAGGTTCTGCTGGTGCATCTGGGCGGGCCATTTTGGGTGAAGAAGGACGCCGGGGCCTGGTTTGTGCCCAAGGGAGAAGTGGAGCCTGGCGAGGACGAACTTGGCGCCGCCAAGCGCGAATTTAAAGAGGAAACCGGCTTTGATCCGGGGGATGAGCTGCAACCTCTCGGAAGCGTGAAGCACAAGAGCGGGAAAACGGTTACGGCGTGGGCGTTTGAAGGCGATTGTGATCCTGCCACTTTGAAAAGCAATACGTTCACACTGGAGTGGCCGCCACGTTCTGGCAAGCAGAAGGAGTTTCCTGAAATCGATCGCGCTTGCTTTTTCACGCTGGATGAAGCGCGCGAAATAATTCATCCGGCGGAATTCGAGTTGGTGGAACGGCTAGATTCATTTTTGTCCGGGCGTGCCGGCAAAACTTGAGATACCACATGGGACACACGTAAGCGGGAGAGGAGCTGCTAGAAGTAAAATGTCTTACGCGACAGAATGTCCGCCAGGAGTTGCTGAGGTGAAGATGCGCAGTCTAATCTTTGTGACGATTCTCGTAGGAATGTGCCTGTTCACGCCGCCGATCTGTGGCGCGCGGCAGAGCAAGATCGTTTGGAACGATCAGGAAAAGCCGATCGCGCAGAAAATTGGCGTACTGCGATCATTGCCAGATGACTTTCGCGGACGCGTGACGCAGCAGCTTGCGCTTCAGATTCGTCAACTGCCGGCAGGCGAGCACAAATTGACTCTGGCGAATGCTCTTGCGAATCTTTCGACCGAAGGCGATTTCGGTCGCGACACGCTGCAGGAAGTGACGACCACGCTGGCCGATGCGCTTCGCGAATACCCGGTGCCTGAAGAAAAGGGCCAACCTGCCGCGCCATACATGGAGCTTGCGCAACTTGTCCGTTACGAGCACATGCGAGCAGCGTCCGATTCACCGGAGTTTTCCGTGGCAATGGCTAAACTTGAGAGCGACGACGAAGGGCGCCAGCATGTGGATTTCACGCTTACCGATCTAGAGGGAAAGAGTTGGACGCTCAGCGAACTTCGCGGCAAAGTTGTCGTTGTGAATTTCTGGGCGACCTGGTGTCCGCCATGCCGCAAGGAAATGCCCGATCTCGAAGCTCTCTACAATCAGTTCAAGAGCCAGGGCCTGGTAGTGCTGGCCATTTCGGACGAAGATGCCTTGAAGGTGCGTCCATTCATCGCTGAGCACCAGGTGACGTACCCGGTCCTTCTCGATCCCGGCCGCAAGGTGAACGATTTATTTCAGGTCGAGGGGATTCCCAAGACCTTCGTCTATAACCGGGAGGGTAAGCTGGTAGCACAATCCATTGATATGCGGACCCGGAATCAGTTCCTTGGAATGCTCGCGGAAGCAGGACTCCGATAGCCATCGCAAGGGGAACCGGCTTAGAGGCGGTGGGATCGGACTAGAACCGGTGTTGAGAAATCCGCAAGATATTCCTTTCATTAACGCCAGAAACACCCAATTCACTCAAGCAAGGCACCGGCACGGGTATCACGGAGCCGGTGGACAGTGCCGAATCGTTATGCTTGACGTAACACGTAATTTCCTATATCTTTAGCGTGTGGTCGTCAGCTACCGGGATAAGCGGACCCGAGGCTTCGCCGAGGGCAAGCGGGTCAAGGCGTTCTCTGGATTCGACCGGTCCGCCCGCATGAAGCTCGATCGCCTGGAGGCGGCAACGTCGCTCAAAGACCTTGCAGCCTTGCCAGGGAATCGTTTCGAGGCGCTGCGTGGCGACCGCAAAGGTCAATACAGTATCCGCATCAATGATCAATGGCGGATTTGTTTTGGATGGCCAGACCGATCGCCAGGGCCGTCAAACGTAGAGATCGTTGATTATCACTAGGAGAATCGTGATGGGAATCGACGCAATCCATCCAGGTGAGCACCTAGCCGAGGAATTGAGGACGCTCGAGATGAGCGCGGCGGAGTTGGCGCGAAGAATAGCCGTGCCAACCAATCGGGTGACGCAAATCTTGAATGGAACACGCTCGATCACCGGTGATACGGCGCTGCGCCTCGGCCATTTCTTCGGCACAAGCGCGCAGTTCTGGCTCAACCTGCAGAGCCTCTACGACCTGCGACGCGCAGAACAGAAAGCCGGGAAGTCTATCAGAACACTACCCCGGCTGCGCCGGCATGAGCCCGTGCATGCATAAAGGTTTCGCATTGTTACTGAGTAGACCGGAAATTAAACCCCGTTGATAACGTTGATAACACGGAATTTTATCGATTAGTCGCAAGCCGAGGATCCAGGCGGGCCTCAACAGGTGCTAGTTTGCGACAGCAGTGGTGGGGGAAGGGCGGCCGGAGACGATTTCGTGGACGATTTTGGCGGCCAGGGCTTTGCTTGTGGAGCAAGATGAGTCGTTGATGCGGCATTGCGCGATTGTGAATTTGCAGCCGCAAGTGCAAAGGTCTGTGTTCATGCGTTTGAGCGCTTCGCGCTTTTGCGCAGCCGTCAGCCCTTTAAAATCGACGCCGGGAAGTTCCGTGGCGTTCGCAGCATTCTTCATGAAAATCTGACCGACATCCTGGAACGTTTCAACTTTCGCTTTCACGGGCATGCCGAGCAACGAACGGATTTCGGTGTCATAAACTCCGATGGGGTAGAGGCCAGCGTGCTTTTGGACAACGCGCCCTTCCGGCGAGATTACGAATGAAGTGGGAAGGGCCGGCACGCCGCCGTATTCGGCCTCGATGGCGCCGCTGCCCATCACGACTGGATAGGTAATGCCAATCTGCTTGGCGAATTCCCGAACCTCGCTGGCGGGTGCGTCGTCCATCGAAACGCCGATGATCTGGAGCTTGTCCTTGTAGCGGTTGGAGAGTTCGATCAGCTCTGGAATCTCTTCGCGGCAAGGGGGGCACCAGGTGGCCCAAAAGTTCACCAGAACCACTTTGCCGCGCAAATCGGCTGTGGAGACGACGCGGCCGTCCAGATCGTTTACTAGAAACGGTGGCATGCGCTCGGGGCTGCGTGCGAAGCGGATCACCGACGGCACGCCCGAATCATCGGCATCGTCGTCGCTGCTATCCTGGGCAGTTTTGGCGTGAGCGGCCGATGAGTGCGGAAACGCAGCGTGGTTCGCAGCCAGGATGCGGCGCGCCCGCACCAGGGTCACAAGGCCGATCAGGAGAAGAATAGCGGCGCCGAGCGCCAATAAGATTGTGGAAGTCCGTTTCATGCGATTCCTGTGGGTATTATGAGGCAGAGCATAGATTCGCACAATCATTTGGAGTTAGCGATGGTGGCTTCGATCCGCTACGGGATAGATATTCCCGAATTGAAACGTTAGATTAGAAACTGGGGTAGTGCTGGCTCGTTAAGTACTGAGTTTTTAACAATCAAAGCTAGAAATTATAAGTTTCCGTGAGGCATGTCGTTTGCAATGAGCAGAGGCGTGGTCGCGTTCCTACACGGTCCGCGCTATTGGGGGATGGGGAGGAAGGGGCCCATTTACTGATGGAACGGATCGTTCCCACCTGCCTCTGAGAGGGAAGCTAGGATGGATGACCCCATGGTCCGGTCTCGCCTAGGCCGGGCCAATGGAACGCGACTTTGGGGGTTCCCGATCCCAAGCGGGGCCCCCTCTTTTTTTTCCATCCGACGTTCGCGCAATTCCACTGGTTGAAGATATATCTGTACCTGTGACTGGGTAGCGTTCGGCGGCGCGTGCGATAATCCGGCTGCGCATGCGCAACATCAAACTCACAATCTCATACGACGGCGCGAATTTTCACGGATGGCAGATTCAGCCGGGCCTTCCCACAATTCAAGGGCTGTTGAACGATGCTGCGTGCACCATCACGCAGGAAAAAATTGTGGTTCACGGCGCCAGCCGGACTGACAGCGGAGTGCACGCGTTGGGACAAGTGGCGCACTTCAAGACGCTTTCCGGACTGCCGGCGACAGAATTTCAGCGCGCGCTGAACGCGTTGTTGCCGCCGGCGATTCGTATCGTCGATGCCGAGGAAGTTGGCCCCGATTTCCACGCGCGCTGGCTGGCGCAGGCCAAGACGTATCGCTACCGAATTTATTGCGGACGGGTCCTGCCGCCCTTCGATTACGGCCGCGCGCTGCACTATCCTTGGCCGCTCGACGAGGACGCCATGGCAACGGCCGCGCGCGAATTCGAGGGCGAGCACGACTTTACTTCATTTGCGGCGTCCTCCGGTTCAGAGGAAGATGACGGCGGGCGGAATATGGTTCGCGTGATCCATTCTTCGGAGTTGATGCGTCGGTCGGCGAATGAGGAGATCGAGTACACGGTGCGCGGGCGATCGTTTTTGCGATACATGGTGCGGAAAATTGTGGGGACGCTCATTGAAGTAGGGAAGGGAAGGCTCGCAGTTTCCGATATTGAGAGGATCCTCGAAATGCGCGACCGGTCGTGCTCGGGACCGACTGTGCCGCCGGATGGCTTGTACCTCGTTTCGCTGGAATATCCCGACCCTACGGATTCGCTGGGGTCGCGCCGCCGATAAGGCAGGGCGCTGATTAATTGCGGGCTAAAACAGGTATTCGAGCGCGGGTTGCGTGCTACTTTCCAGCGCGCTATTGTGGGAACGCCTCGATGGGAGCCTCAGGGAGTTACTTTCTCGATCAGGAGATGGCCTCATGAACGTCGCATACAGCCAAATCGACATTGAATTTCGCGAATCGGTGGAGAAGGAGTGCGCGCGCCATGTCGAAAAGTTGAACAGGATTCTGAAGCGGTACGCGCCCGACGCAATACAGCTGCATGTGTCGTTAGAAAAAAGTCCGCGGCGAATCGAGTACAACTCCTCACTTAACTTGACGCTGCCGACGGGAGTACTTCATGCCACAGGCTCGGGCGAAAGCGTACGCTCCAGCGCGAAGGCGGCCTTCGCCGAAATCGAGAGCCAGCTGAAGAAACATCAGCAAAAGCTGCGCAAGGACTACATTTGGAAACGAAAGCGCGGGCGCGGCGCGGTGAAGCTTGCGGAGCTTCCACAGGCGGATTGAAAAGTACACGCGCGCTTTCGCGGAAAAGTAAACCTGCCGCACGGAACCTGCTTGTAGGCGCCTCCCTATTGTGATTGAATAATTACGGCAAAGGAGTTTGCCTCCCCTCGCTCGTGGGGATAAAACGCCGTTTCTTCAACGGCTGATAACTCCTCCTAATTACTGCGCACCGGCTTGGTGCATGAGGACGGTATGGGAGGAGCCAGAACAAATCGCAGAATCGAAATATACGCTCCGAGGCGTGCCCGTGTAGATTTGTGCGGGTCACGCAGTCGTCCAACTATCTCAATTCATTTTCTTTCGCAGTTCCGCGTAACGGACTCGAAGGGAGAGGAAACACAGCAATTACCATGACCAAATATCTTATCGTTGGTATCGGAGGAGCCGTAGGGTCAATATTGCGCTTCTGGGCCGGAGGTTACGTGAGCGGCCGGTTGGGCGCTCGCTTTCCGTACGGCACGTTCGTGATCAATATCACAGCGTCGTTTCTAATTGGTTTTGTCATGACTCTGCTGGCCGAAAAAGCGCACTGGAGCCCGAATTGGCGATACTTGATTCCGATCGGATTCCTGGGCGGGTACAGCACGTTTTCCGCTTTCGAGTACGAGACGTTTCGTGTCTTCCAGGATGGCGAGCTTCTGATTGCGGCCATGAATATCGTGCTGAGCGTGACCGTTGGTTTTGTCGCGGTCTGGCTGGGGGTCATCACGGGAAAGGCAGTCTCGTAACCAGACAGCGCGAGAGCCGCTGTTTTCGGTCGCACGCCGCGGAATCGGAAGCTAGGGAGGGCGACATGCTCAATGCAGGAGCTGCCAAAAAGGTCAGCATCTATGTAGGGGAGGATCACAAGTACCACGGGCAATCCTTGTATGTCGCGATTCTGGACTTTCTTTTCTATCGCGGAATCTCCGGCGCCAGTGTGACGCGAGGGATCGCGGGATTTGGAGCTGACCATCACCTCCATACAACTCGGATTGAGGCCCTCACCCAGGATCTTCCAATGAAGGTTGAATTTATCGAGACGGCGGAGAAGGTCGAAGAAGTTTTGCCAAAACTCTACGAGTTGGCAGGTACGGGGCTAATCGAAATTCAAGACACCACGGTGCTGAAACCGGCGGAAGTGTCGAAGAAAAAGGTCACTCAAGAATCATCGCCGTCCCTCAAGCGCGAGGGGAAGGCCAAGCTGATGAGGATTTTTGTCGGCGAGAACGATAAGTGGAGCGATAAGCCGCTGTACAAGGCTTTGATTGAAAGCATGCGCGCGAATGACATCGCCGGAGTCACGGTCTATCAAGGGATTCTGGGCTACGGTGCAAATCGGCGAATCCACAAGGATTCCACGCTGCACCTCTCGCATGATCGTCCGATGATGCTGTCGGTCGTGGAAGCCGAGGAAAAGCTGCAGGCTTATTTCCCAATTCTTGACCAGATGGTCCAGCAAGGGCTGGTTGTCTTGTCCGACGTGGACATCATCAAGTACACCCACGACATCGCGACAACGCAGAGAAAAGAGGTCAAGCCATGAAGCTATCAGGGAAAGCAAAAATGCTTCGAATTCACTTCGGTGAGGACGACAGGTGGCAAGGCAAGCCGCTTTACCGTGCGATTGTCGAGAAATGCCGCGAATTGGACATCGCGGGCGCTACCGTACTCCGAGGCATCGAAGGATACGGGGCGAGCACTCTCATCCGAAGGCCTCACTTGCTATCATTTTCACACGATGCTCCCGTGATGGTTAGCGTCATCGATTCAGAGGATAAAATTCAGAAACTGTTGCCATTCCTTGATGAAGTAGTTGCGGAGGGACTGATCGCCACATCCGAAGTGGAGGTGATAAAGTACTCTCATCAGGATGGCGCACGTTCTTAGTAGACGCTAGTCTCTTCAAATCCCTTCGCGAAGTGCGGGCCCCCATGTCACCGCGAATAACCACGCATATTTATTCTGAGCATCGGTGCCAGCTAAATCATTTCCATGTAAGATGTTAAAACACACAGGGGCGTAGCTCAGTGGTAGAGCAGCGGCCTTTTAAGCCGAAGGTCGTGGGTTCGATCCCCACCGCCCCTACCAATCCTTCTGCTTGAAAACACGCGAGTTTTGGCGGCGGGGCGCGCCGTGTACCCCGCGTGTACCTCTTTAATCAGCGGATCGTTGCTCCACGCGGCCCGGAGGTCGGCTTCGATCTACTCTTGGCGAGATCGCGTCCACGGCGCGTAGTGGCGTTCCGTGATGCGGATGCTACTGTGCCCGAGAAGAATCGAGACTCTATCGAGAGGCACACCTGCGAGAAGCAATTCGACCGCGAACATATCGCGGAAGCGGTGCGGATGGCCAGTGGGTAGCGGGAGACAAATCGGTGGGAGTCAAAAACGTTTTTACCGCGAACTGATAAGGAAGGCAGATGAGCGCTTTGACGTGCATCTTGCCCGGATCGGAAAGGGGACGTAACTATGTCCGTGAACGTGAATGAAGTAATTCGGAAACTGAATTCAGCCGAGCGCAAGAAGATCGAGGACCGCGCGGCTGAGATAGTCGCGGAGGAAATGAGCTTGCGTGATCTCCGAAAGGCCCGCAAACTCACGCAGGCCCGCGTCGCCAAGACTCTCGGCATCACTCAAGACAGCGTTTCGCGACTTGAGAAACGCAGCGACTTGTTGATCTCGACACTGCGAAAGACTGTCAAAGCCATGGGCGGCGACGTCCGCATTGTTGCTGAGTTCCCGGATCGTGCGCCAGTCGTGCTTTCGGAACTATCCGAGGACGACCCGCCGCGCAAATCACCTCGGAAGCATGCGCACGCCGAAGTCTAAGGCTCCGCTGCTCCCGGCGCCGCCAAGAGGTCGGGCCTGCTAGCACGGCTCCTGTGCCCTGGAGAAATAAGCGATGACGTTGACACGAGATTGAAGGAAAGAATCCGGGCGCGCGTTCAACGCGATCTCAGTTTTCGTGAGGCGCTCCTGTGCGAGGGATTGAGAACCTTCTCTCCGGTGATGTCGAAACCGGAAAGATTATCCTCCGCGATTTCATTAACGCGACAGTCGGGTTTCCCAAACTGAGTGAAGTTACACACCGTTCCGCAAAGAGCCTGATGCGGATGCTCGGACCGCGCGGCAATCCGCAGGCGCGCAATTTGTTTGCATTTGCAGGAATCGGAAGGCGTGCAGTTTGAACTTCGACCAAGGTCGGCTATCTCGCGCGCGAAGCATCGGCCCTCATCGCGCAGGTTCGGACCTGTTGCGGCCAGCATCGGGCGTTAAGCCAGCGGAGGAATCGCTCTCGTGACGGCTCCTAGTTGTTGAGTGCCATGCGCCAAACGTCGCGCCTGAGTTACGTAAAGGGTGGCCGCGAATTGCGGAATGGTTGCGGTCTTGCTTGCCTCGGCTGGCAATAGAATGTTACCCATTACTTGGCCGTCCGGTATGAAGTAGGGCGAGCAATAGCGTGCATATGCCTTGCTTCGGCGCGATTCACGGCGCTGATGATGGCGTTCAGCGACGCTGTGACGATATTACGATGCATCCCGACGCCGAAGACTGATCGTGCGTTCTTCGTGTGTATTTCCACGAAGCATACTGCTACCGCGTCGGCGCCACTGCCGATCGCATGCTCCGTTTCCATTTTGCCGACCGCGCGATTTGATAACTCCCTACCTGAATGCCCTAGATTCGCTTGCGTGGTGCACGCGAATGGCCTGTCTGACGTCCCATCCTGCCCGGTGGATCGTTTGAACGGAAAACATAATGCTAAACAACACTGCGCTCAATATACTTAACACTTGCGGTCCTCGGCCTCTGGTTTGTATTCGTCGGCATACTACTATGGTGGCGTCGTGGCGTGGCATCAGAGCCGCAAAAGACGAGTGGCAGGGGCAATTGATGCGAGAATGCCTGTGATGTCGAGAAATCAATGCGACGTGAAGGAACATCAATCGGTAGGAATCCGATGACAATTCGAAGAGCCTTCCTGTTTGTGATGGGCGCCGCTGCTCTATGCGCGCTCTCAGCCGTGGCCTGGGGACAAAGGGGGTTCGCTGCGCGCAGGGTGGTACTCCCGAAAATCACAGGTCCAATTCTGGTCACGAGCTATTCGTATCCTTTCATGTCCGCGGATCACGCGGTTGAGCCGTTTGACCTGAACAAAGTTGGTTATATCGAGAAGGAGTATTTCGTCAGCGGGCGCGCAAATGTCTACGGCTACGCCGGCAAAGGCGCGTTGAAAGTTCTCGCCGCTGACGCGCCATACGCGACTCGCATCCTATTGCGCTACCCTGCCGATCCAGGAAAATTCAGCGGCAATGTGATCGTGGAATTGCTCAATCCCAGCGATAAGTATGATGAGGATCTCGTGTGGGAATTGACCCGGAATTATTCGATCGAAAATGGCGACGCCTGGGTCGGGATCACGAGCAAACCTATCGCCGCAGAATTCCTTAAGCGGTTCGAACCGAAACGCTACGCCGTATTGTCCTGGGCAAACCCGCTTCCTGCAGACCAGACGTGCAAAAATCCGGGGCCAGCACTTCTCCCTGGCCATTCATCGCCGCAGACCGAAGACGGGCTGGTTTGGGACATCGTGACGCAAGTGGGTGCGTTACTCAAAAGCGACAGTCCAACAAATCCGCTGGCGAGCCTCCGCGTGCAGTACTTGTATCAGACGGCTTACTCACAAACAGGCGCCTACGTTGACACCTACATCGCCGAATTTCAGCCTCACGCGCTGCTATCCAATGGTAAGCCGATCTATGATGGGTTCCTGATCGGAGGCGCTGCTGGGGTCAGCGCAATCAACGAATGTGCCACTCCGCCGGAAAACGGCCTGCCAGGCGCGCTCGTAAGTTCGTCTGAGCCCGTCATACGGATCATGTCTCTTACGGACTTCTACCGTTTCGGGCCATTCCAAACCTATTTGGAGCGGAGGCGCGATAGCGATACCCCTAATGACCGGTACCGGCTCTACGAAGTTGCTGGCGCTGCGCACGTCGTTGCGACTCTCGATCAATCGGTGCCGTCCCAAGCCGATGTGGTCGCCGGAGGCATCAAGCCGGCAAAAGTGGTCTGCAAGGGGCCCGAGAGCAATTTCCCTTCTCAGTATATCTATGACAGCGCGCTCGCCAATCTCGAGCGTTGGGTGCGGGACGGAACACCCGCTCCGCACGCTGCTCGAATCGCCGTATCAAAACCCGGCGATCCCAACGCGACTGTGCTCACCGACCCATTTGGCAATGCGCGGGACGGGGTGAGAACTCCGGCGGTGGACGTGCCCACGGCAACCTACTACGGCGCGAGTACCGCGGTGGGTGCCGAAACTACGCCGCCGACGTGCACGATTGTGGGTCACATGGTTCCATTCGATCATGCGCGCCTGAAGAAACTCTATCCCACGCAGGCGGACTACGTAAAACGGGTGAGCGCGGATGTGGACCGCCTTGTGTCACAGCGGTGGATCACAGCCGCGGACGGGCAAAGAATTAAGAGCCGGGCCAGTGGGGCTCCCGTTCCGCAATAAAGATGGATCGGCGAAACGCAATATTGCGATTTGCCGATAGAACCAGAATTGAAATCGCTGTTGGTAGGGGCTGACTTGTCTGGCGATTTTATCCCATTAGGACGTCGGCTTCGAAATACAGGCGGCCTGGGGTGGCTTCGGGCCAAGCGCTCGTTTGAAACGATGACCACGTGCCGTGTTGGATTGACGTAGATCATCTGGCCGAAAATGCCTTCCGCCTCGAACGCGCCTTTCGTTGCCATAGGGAATCCACTATTGATAAGCATAACCGGCCGTCGGTAAACCATTCGTTCCCGGAGGTTTGGGCATCAGGTACGGAGTATCTGGAGTGGTGGAGTAATGCACCCAGGATTCAGAAACAACCCGCTTTCCGCCTAACTGGCCTCTGTTCCGCATCATCAAAGCGACGCGCCCGTAATCGCGGAGCCTTGCGCTAAAGCACGCAAAGGCACATGTGTCCGGCTGCTTGTTCGACTCATAAAAGAATGCATCGCGCTGAGCGCCAATCTTCTTCCATAGTTTGTCTTCCGCCCAGAGGTTGAGACGTTCTCCGGTGACGCGCTTCAGTAACAGACCCAGCACCTGCGAAATCCCCGGGCCGGGCGCATGCGGATAGCGGACGAATTCAGAGGACCGCTCGGAGCGAACGGTGAAGGTATATTCTGCGTCGAACACGCTTTCGGGGCCGTAGGGTACCCGCCATTGATCACCAAAATGCGCGATGCAGTACGTGGCACTTTCTTCGAAGTGAAACTCAGAAACGGCTCGGCGTGCCTACCGAAATCGTCATTAAGACACCACGGCCGACATTGCGGAAGCGGTGCGGGCGGTTGTTGTCGAAATAATATGCGTCTCCGGGGCCAAGCACATGTTTCTCGGAGTCGATAGTCAACTCGAGCTTCCCTTTTAAAATCACGCCAACTTCTTCCGCATCGTATTGAAGCATCTCCGGCCCAGTCTGCGCGCCGGGCCTAAAGCGTTCCACGGTTAGTTGCAGGGCGCGGCCGTTTCGCCCCGCCGCTACTTCCTGATAAGAAATTCCGGTTCCGCGGACTCCAATCTCAGTCAATTCTTTCCTTCGATACACAACTTTCGGAGCCTGTGAAGCCTCGCTAAAGAACTCGCTTAGACTAACGCCTAGCGAATCCAGAATCGTTTTCAGTTTCGCGACGGAAACATTGTTCTTGCCTTGCTCGATAGCGGAAAGAAAGCTGAGGGCGACGCCAGTGGAACGGCTCAACGCCCGCAACGATAATTTCTTTTTCCTTCTTAATTGTTGCAGTCGGCGACCAAGCTCGATATTTTCCATCCCGAACTCCCTTTCCGAATCCGACACATGCTCGCATTGTTCGCGAGCCGAGTTTTTCAGGAGTGCCGCGCGGCTCCGACTCTAACATGAACGTCAGAGAATCTGAGACGGCGATACTTTAGTATAACCGACCGGTAGCCAGACGCGGACAAACGACGCATGTCCGTTTTTGATTGGTACAAGCGATTCCTTTTCTGGGGCCGGCTCATGCCTCGCACGCCGATTCGTTCAGGATCTTCGAAACGGCACGGCAAAGGCGCGCGACGAGGTTTTTCGCGCGGGCTCCCGTGCTTGACTAGGAGATTGGGCGACCTCTTTCGAGATTCTTTCGGGGAACCGACTTTATGTAACCCAGCTCTTCCAAGCCGCTCACGATCCGGGCGAGCGATTCCTTGGGCGTCTCGACGTCCGTCTCGATGGTCAACTCGGGCAGCAGAGGGGGCTCATAAGGATCGTCTATACCGGTGAAGCCCTTGATTTCGCCGGCCAACGCCTTTTTATAAAGCCCTTTTACATCTCTCTCTATGCACTTTTGAACCGACGCCTTAACGTAGACCTCGACAAAACCACTGATGCTCTTCCGAACTTCATCACGAGCAGAACGGTAAGGAGAAATAGCTGCCACAAGGGTCGCCACACCGTGCTTGGTCAACAGGCCACACATCAAACCAATTCGGCGGATGTTCTCGTCACGATCTTTTCTACTGAAACCGAGCCCCTCCGAAAGGCGCTGGCGAACGGCGTCGCCGTCCAGGACCTCGACTTTGTGCCCTCGCTTTTTTAGTTCTTCCGCAAGGAGCGTAGCGAGCGTAGATTTGCCAGACGATGGCAGGCCGGTGAACCATACAGCGAAATGTTTGGAGCTTGGTTTCCGCGGTCTTTCTTTATTGGACTGAGTCGTAATTCCTCCATCGCCCGCATTTCACTACGGGAGTGATGCAACGAAAGAAGCTCAGGGAGCACATTATGTCCGGTCAGGCATTGCCTCAGACCGAAATTTTGAGGGAAATATCTCTTAGCGACCAAGCGAAGTCCGATGGCTGAGGCTCGCAACCCAAGAATCTGTGTGCTCGGTCTCGATTGCGCCGCGCCGGAAATACTGTTGGGCGATCAGCGCTTGAAGAATGTTCGCCATGTGATGGAGATGGGCATATGGGGGCGGCTCGAGAGCGTCGTGCCGCCGATCACGGTGCCAGCATGGATGTGTATGGCGACTAGCCAGGACCCCGGCTCGCTCGGCGTGTATGGGTTTCGGAATCGGGCCAATTACACTTACGGCGGGTTGAGCTTCGTCGATTCTTCGTCCATCGCGGAGCCGGCCATTTGGGATTATCTCGCCCGCCACAGAAAGCGATCCATCGTGATGGGGCTGCCTCCGAGCTACCCGTTGCAGCCGATGCAAGGAATCCGAATCGGGTGTTTTCTGACGCCGGATGCTACAAAAAGCGAGTTTACGTATCCAACGGGAATTGGCAACGAAATTCGAAGTCTAGTTGGCGATTATCCGGTGGATGTGCATGAATTCCGCACTGATAACAAGGCTTGGCTTCGCGACCAGATCTTTGAAATGAGCCGCAAACACTGGAAAGTTGTGCGATGGCTCCTTGCCGAGAAAGAATGGGACTATTTTCACTATGTGGACATTGGCTTAGATCGAATTCATCATGGATTTTGGGATTCGTTCGACCCCGATCACATTCACTATCGCAGAGGCAACCAATTCGAGAGGGTGATCCCGGACTATTATCTATGGCTCGACGAACAGATCGGCGCGGTAATGGACGTGATCGGAGAGGATACCATCGTTCTGTTGGTGTCCGACCACGGGGCGAAGCGTCTGGATGGCGGCTTCGCGGTGAACGAATGGTTGATCCGGGAAGGCTTGCTGGTCGTCAACGAGATACCGAAAGAGGTAACGCCGTTCGCAAAGCTAAACGTCAACTGGGCTAAAACCAAAGTGTGGAGCGAGGGCGGCTATTACGCGCGAGTTTTCCTCAATGTGGAAGGACGTGAGCCTAGAGGCGTCATTCCCAGGAAAGACTACGAGGCTTTCCGAGACGAAATAAAACAGAAGCTAGAAGCTCTGACCGATCCGGTAGGCCGCCCGCTCCAATCGCGCGTATTTAAGCCCGAGGAGACGTACCGCGCCGTACGCAACGTACCGCCCGACCTTATCGTTTATTTCGGGGATCTCTATTGGCGCTCGGTTGGGAGCGTAGGGCACGGACGAATTCATGTGGAGAAGAATGACACGGGACCCGACGCTTGCAATCACGCTCAGTTTGGAGCCTTCGTGTTGCGTGCGCCGGGTTTGGAGGCTCGTGGTGAGCACGAAGGCGCGCATTTGTTGGATATCGCTCCGACGCTTCTCGACGTCGCGGGCTACCCCGTACCATCTGAAATGCAGGGCCGATCATTACGCTCGCGAAAGCCGGACAATGGCCCCGAAGTCGATCAGGCCCAGGGTGCATTCGAAACCAAATGAGGTAATACGTAATGTATCAGGTACTTCAGTTACCTTGGATGGTGCGTGTAGCAAACGTGAAAACGTTGTGCCCGCGCATCGTAGAAGGCTGTTTGATACCAAACTCCGCGAGTACCGTTGGAGCAATGTCGGTCAGGGCGGGTTGCGTGTCCAGAATCTTCCGGTTACTGAGAACCACGCCTGGGACCTGAGTGTAATCAATGCAATGGTCTCCACTCCAGGGATCGGTGTTGTCTTCAAGAACTCGGGCGGGAATGCCGCCAAGGACGCTGCTCCACCCGACGCGGAATCCCCGGTTGTAGCCAACAATCATGTCGGGGGCCTGCTTGGATTCTGGCCCGGAATACGCCGCGGACGCGAGATCCGCACGAGTGATCACCTGCTCGTGATTCTTCGGATCTCGTAATTCCTCAAGTTTGGAGGCAATTTCGGTTTCGAGAGCTTCCGCCTGCGGGCCGGGATTCACAATTCCGTGCTGCTCCCGACCCCGTAGATTCAAATACAAACCGTTCAAGCCTAAGCCATAGGCTCGAGTTTTCGACCAATCGACGTCTCCGAAGATAGTCGTACTCGGCCCAGGCTCCGCGTCTTCGCGCAGAACAAGGTAGCCGTTGTCGAGGAGCCAGGTATTGAGACTGAACGCTCGCCGGAAAGGTGCGAAGCCGTGGTCGGACACCACGAGTACGGTGGTGTTGGAGTCGGCAGATTTAAGGGCGTATCCGAGCATCGCATCCATCTCGCGATAGTAGCTTTCGATCACATCGCCGTATTTTTCAGCTACTCGTGCAGTGTAACCCGGCGATTTGGGGTCGATGGCACGCCAAAACATGTGGCTGTTTTGGTCGACGCTCGAAAAGTAGTAGAAGAAGAGCCCCGAATGAAAGCGGGCTAGCTCGTGCAGAAAAATTCGCTTCTGGTCATCGAAGACCATGCGTGCCCGTTCAAGGTACTCGCTATCACTGAAGACTCCGGCGGATAGGGCCTTCGTGTCTTCAGCGATTCCTTGGGTATAAAATAGCCCAACTTGCCGGGTCAAAGCAGCGGAATAGTCTTCCGGTGTAGAGATCGGAAGAGCCGGAGCGGCGGGGTCGATGTTTATCGGTGAAATGTATAGTTCAATCTGCGGGTGGACCTGCTTCAAATAGAAACGGCAGATACCTGTGATTTTCTCAACGACCGGAACGAACGTAAATGTCAAGCGGACCCAGGGGCTCCACTGGCCAGCTTTCAATATCAAAGACTGACCTTGGATCGTAATCCGCGCCACTGGCTCATCTGCATCGCGATCGACTGAGAACGGGATTCTGAGGTCAGGATTGTCGATCTGAAAGGAGTCTGGCGGCCCGCTGAGGAAAGCCGCGAACCGGTTCTGGACCGTTTGCACCCTGTAAATGATGCCGCCGTCGACGGTGCCGGCGGGAAAGGACGGGTCGTCCGTATAGAAAGAAAAAGTCCCATAGCCGCCGAGCAAGTCTGGTGTGCCCAAACCAGCGAGGGTTGTTCCTTTCGAGGCGGCCGGCGGGAAATTGGCGGGCATGCGCAGCACCATGACGGGGATGTCGTGGTCATCAAGGTACTGCCAGAAAGCTTTGCCCTTACGCAGAAGTTCTACCCGCCCTCTCGATATTGGAATGATCCATTTGCCGAGACGCAAGTGGTGCTCTGGGGCGTCCACCCGCGCCGTCGAGAAATACGGCGTGAGGTTAGATGGATCGCGATGGATGAAATCGAAGATTCCGTGGCCTCCTGGATTCATGCCGGTGATCAGGCTGGACCATGCGACAGGGCTTTGCGGCGGGATAGTTGTTTGCAGGGGTAGAAAGCTCCCTTCTGCGGCCAGCCTTGCGAAGTGCGGCATTTCTCCTTGGGCGATAAACCGATGCAACAGTACAGGATCCATGCCGTCAATGCCCAGGACGATCAGTTTGTGGTGCCGCAGAAGCCGGCCACTGTGGCGTCTCAATAGGAACGACGATGCGAGCGCGGCCGAGAGCAGCGATACCAGAATGATCGCAGACAGTTGCTTAGGAAGTCGTCTCAACCAGCCTCCTCGTCGGTGCGAGTTATACCGCCCCTCGCGCGACAGCCATCAATGACGCCTCCTGAAGGGAGCGGCCGTTCTCGATGGATCGTTCGCCACTGTACATTTTATGCTCGCATGGAGTACGATATACCGTACGCTCGAAATTTGCCAGAGTTCACGAAAAAACGCGGGCGGGACTAGGCGCGGAGGCGGCCAGTGTTCGGAAAACACGTAAAAATCGACGACGATCTCTATGCCAAGGCGAACAGATGCGCCGAGCTGTCGGGCTATCCATCCGCCGATGAATTCATCCAACATGTTCTCGAAAGGGAGATCGGCAAAATCATGGGGAGCAGTTCGAACGAGGATGTCACTCCAGAGGAAATCAAGAAGCGTCTACAAGGGTTAGGCTATATTGAATGAATCGTCTGCGTCACTCCGCACGCGTTTGAGTAAGAGCCTCCGCGCCGAATGACATGACAAGATTGCTGGGTTGGATCGATAAGGTCTTTGACGTCTCTTTTTGGCTGATGCACCCGCTGCCACCGTTCGTCATCTTGGCCGTTTTTTCGCTGCTCACTTCCGTAGCTTCTCTGCTTATGTTGCGCTGGGTCTCGAATCAAAAAGAGCTCCGGCGGGCGAAGGACTTGATTGGCGCACGTATCCTGGAAGTCCGGCTATTTTCGGATCAACCTCGGGTGGTAACTCAAGCGTATGTCAGCTTAATAGGGGACACCGTTCTCTATCTCCGTTACGCGCTCACGCCCTTGTTGGTTCTCGCTGTGCCATTCCTGCTCCTCTTTGGGCAACTGGAAACCCGTTTCGGGCACGCACCAATAGAACCAGCTCGCGACTTCCTTCTGAGCGCAACCTTCCGAACGCCAGATTCACTCGCAACCGCCGCGCTGAAACTCCCGCCTGAAATCGTCGAAATCGCCCCACCTGTGCACATCCCGTTCACTCGTGAGATTGATTGGGAGCTCCTGGGCCAGCGACCGGGGATTTATAACGTCGCTCTTTTAGTGCAAGGCAACACCGTTTCGAACTGCGTCGTAATCGGAAACGGACTCGCCCAACTTGCGGCGGAACGGACTCGCGGAGGGCTTTGGCAGCGGATTGTCAATCCTGGCGAGTGCCCGCTTCCGCCGGATGGCACTGTGGACCATGTTGGAATTCAGTATCCGCTGCGGTTCTACGGAATCGGAAGCTGGGAAGCAGGATGGCTTTTGCCGTATGTGGCCATGATCTTGGTGGGGGTGCTGCTACTGAAAAAATGGTTTCGGGTCGAGGTATGACTTTCGTCCGAAATGCAGGAAGCGACCGGGGGCGCGTCTCTGAGCTGCTGCTGCGGGTCCTGGCCGCAACAGCTTTGGCACTGGTTTGGGCTCCTGTCGCGCACGCGTATGTCGGGCCAGGCGCCGGTTTTGCGGTTCTCTCGTCGTTTCTGTCTCTGCTTGTAGCGTCACTGCAAACTATCCTTGCTTTCCTGACGTGGCCCGTCCGTCAGTTGTTCCGATTTCTTCGGCGCCGACGCGCTTATAGCGATGCCAGAACGACGCGCGCGGTAATTATCGGGCTGGATGGCATGGATCCCACGCTGACCGAGCGCTTTTTAAAGCAGGGCAAACTACCGAATCTTGCGCGACTCAGGGAACGCGGCACATTCCGTACTTTGGCTACGACTCTGCCGCCCATCTCGCCCGTCGCATGGTCGTCGTTCCTAACGGGCGTGAATCCGGGCAAACACAATATCTACGATTTCCTGGCAGTGAATCGAGGAACCTACTTTCCGGAACTGTCGTCGGCCAGAATACGCGGACCGAAACGCGTTCTGAAGGTCGGGCGTCACCAGATTCCGCTAGGCCGTCCTCGGATTTCACGCCTTCGAAAGAGCACTCCCTTCTGGCACTATCTATCGAGGGTTGGCATTTCGTGCTCAATCATCCGCGTGCCCATTACCTTCCCCCCGGAGAAGTTTCCTGGAGTCTTGCTGTCGGGGATGTGCGTTCCGGACCTCCAAGGAAGTCAGGGCACGTTCTCGTTCCACACCACGCGCGGCAAAGCTCGGCTCCACGGAGACAATCGTGTGATTTTGACCTTCGAGAAACGAGGCACATCGTTTCATTCCTACATTCCTGGGCCTCCGGATACTTCTCGAAATGAGAGTAACCGGACTCTCCGGGCCTCTTTCAGCGTTGCACCCGCAGGCTCAAAGGGGCACGCGACACTGGAGATCGATGGTCGGCGAATCTTACTCTCTGAGCGGAAGTATTCGGATTGGACCGAATTGAAGTTTCGAACTGGAAACTACACTAGCGTCAAAGGGATTTGCCGCTTCTACCTAAAGTCCATCGAGCCGGAATTGGAGCTGTATGTCACACCCGTAAACATTCATCCCGCGCGCCCGGCTTTGCCCATCTCCCACCCGCTAGCCTATTCGGTTTACCTCGCAAAGATGAATGGGCCATACGCGACCCTTGGGCTGGCGGAAGATACATGGGCCTTGAATGACGGTTTCCTCGATGAAAAAGCATTTCTCGAGCAATGCTACCTGATCCATCAAGAGCGCGAGCAAATGTTCTTTGACGCATTGGACAAGACCCGGCGGGGTTTATGTGTTTGTGTGTTCGATATCACGGATCGAGTGCAGCACATGTTCTGGCGTGAGCTGGGGGATGACCGCAGCCCTGTTTCCGGGCAGGGCGCTATGACCACGGGCACCGTGATTGAAGAGTTGTATCAGCGAATGGACAACTTGATCGGGCGAGCCATGGAAAACATGACTGACAAAGATTTGTTGTTGGTCGTCTCCGATCATGGCTTTAGGGCGTTTGAGCGCGGCGTTAACCTGAATACGTGGCTGCACCAACACGGTTACCTGACGCTAAAAGAAGGCGCTCCTGCAGGCGACTGGTTTCAAGGTGTGGATTGGGGTCGTACGCGGGCCTACTTCTTCGGTTTGAACGGTGTATTTCTTAACGTCAAGGGTCGGGAAGGGATGGGGATAGTCGAGCCCGGTCAAGAAGCAGCTCGACTTTGCGCCGAGTTGCGGGAGAAGCTGCACGGCCTTACCGATCCTGAGACCTCGCGGACAGCGATCTTACGCGCATTCGAGTCCACCAAGTCCTATATTGGTCCTTATCGCGAGAATGCGCCGGACCTGATCGTGGGATTCGGTGACGGATATCGGGCCTCCTGGGACTCCGTACAAGGGAAGGTGACAACGGCAGTTTTCGAAATCAATCAGAAAATTTGGAGTGGTGACCATTGCGTGGATCCCAGTCTTGTGCCGGGGATTCTCTTTTCAAACTGGAAGATTGGCGGCGATCGACACGCTATTACCGATATCGCGCCTACATTACTCCATGTATTTGGCACGAAGATTCCGCCGCATATGGATGGGAAGCCATGGGACATGCAACCTTGAGTGCGCTGGCAGCGTGGATCCAACGAACCACCCGTGCTGTGGCTATCGTCATGGTGATGATGTCTGTAGGAGGGTGGTTCGTTTTGCGTTCCGAGGCCGCAAACGCCTCGTCTGTTATTCTGATTACGCTCGATACAACGCGCGCGGACCGGATGGGATTTCTCGGCTCCAAGCGCGGTTTGACGCCGAACCTAGATCGTCTGGCGCGTCAGGCAGTGGTTTTCGAAAGGGCGTACTCACAAGCTCCCATTACGACGGTCTCGCACGCTACTATCTTGACGGGAACATATCCCCAGTTTCACCACGTGAACGACTTTGGCAGTCATTTGCCGACATGGGTTCCTTACCTGCCACAACTGCTCCAGGAACATGGCTATCGGACCGCCGCATTTGTAGGATCCATCATTTTAGATCCGCGTAACGGTCTAGCCCCTGGATTCGATCGCGGGTTTGATTTCTACGATGCAGACTATACGCTACAGCAGAACGGCAGGGATCGCTTCGATACGGTTGAGCGGCGCGGAGACCGAGTGATCGCCCATGCGATCGATTGGCTTGGACACAATTCAACGCAGCCATTTTTCCTCTGGATTCATCTTTTTGACCCGCATCAGCCGTACGATCCTCCCCCGCCCTACGCCGCGCGATTCGCCTCGGATCCCTATGACGGCGAGATTGCATACACGGACGCGGCGCTTGGAAAGTTGTTTTCTTACTTGAGAGCGCATTCCCTTTATTCCGGCTCACTGATCGCTGTTATGGCGGACCACGGCGAAGCCCTTGGTGAGCACGGGGAAGAGACACACGGCATCTTTCTATACGACGAAACGATCCATGTGCCTCTGGTTGTAAAGTTTCCGAACAACCGCTTCGCCGGGCGGCGGGTTGGCTCTCGGGTCCGTCTGGTCGATGTCGCCCCTACGATAGCCGAAGTCGTCTGCATCCCAGTGCCTAAGGAAATGCAGGGGGAATCGCTGGTTTCTACCCTTAAGCCAGGAGCCACCGACCGCGACGCCTACTCTGAGACCGATTATCCGCAACAAGGCTTCGGTTGGAGTCCAATCAGCTCGCTGCGCGACGGCAGATACCTGTTCATCGAGGCGCCCCGCCCGGAGCTGTACGACACGATTGCGGACCCTCCTGAAATGCGGGACATCGCGGGAAAAAATCGGAAAGTCGTTGAGCTCCTCAAAACCCGCCTTATGCATGTGCAGAAGAAATACAGCAGCACGACAGCGGACCGAACATTCGGAATGACACCGCAACAAAAAGCGGCCTTGTCTTCGTTGTCAAGCCTCGGGTATGTGGCGCATCGCACCGGTGGCGGCTCCGCCGCAATGTTAGCCGACCCGAAAGACAAAATTCAGGTGGCGAACGAACTGCAGGATGCAACGCTGCTGGTCGACAGCAATCGATCCACGGAAGCAATCCCGCTGCTGCGAAAGGTCGCAGCGAGCGACCCCAGCATATATTTCGGCCAGCTTGAGCTAGGACTTGCAGAAGTGAACCGCAAAAATTACGGTGGCGCAGTGGCGCCTCTCGAGAGAGCGACGGAGCTGATGCCCGGGTCTGCTAGGGCTCAGTATGAGTTGGGGTTTGCGCTGTTTGAAATAGGAGACAAGAACTCCTCTGCTATGCATTTCGAAAGGGCCGTAACTCTCATGCCGAAATCGGCCGAGGCGCATTACTCGCTTGGCTCGGTGTATGCGCGAATCGATCGAGTGCCGGACGCTGTTCGCCAACTCCGTACCGCCCTTGCGATCGAGCCGGTTATGTATCGAGCGAACCTCTTACTGGGTCGCATCCTCTCTCTTGAAGGCGACGGTAAAGATGCAGTTCCGTACCTTCAACAGGCAGTCAAATCGAATCCGTCGTCGCGTGAGGCCCATCTTTTTCTCGGTGATGTCTACAAGCAACTAGGTAGGCAAGCTGACGCTCGGGCCGAGCGGGAAACAGCAAGCCGGCTGCCTCCCATCGCACATTAACGCGGCCGAGAGGCCCCTGATGTTCCCGGAAGTTCCGAATATATCATTCCGCCTGTAACGGCCTCGATGCCGCTCGTAGTTCGCTTGGCGTGCCGTCGTGGATACTCGCGCCAGGCGACCTTCATGTTTCACTCTCCTGTTTACCCAGGCCGAGAGATATCGCTTGCATTCGAGAATCAAATCGGCCCGCGCAGAATATGTCTTGACTTACAGAACGTACCGAACTATATACAGAACTCCCATGGAGAACCTAAGGCCATGGTTGCGATTGGCCCTGACTCAGCGGGATCAATTTCACCAATAGGGGCCTTCAGAGGAGGCGTAAATGCTGAAGCTCCGGAGACGGTGTCTGCTTGGGGCACTGGCGTTCCTGCTTGCGCTGACCGCCAAGCCCGCTTTCGCTCAAAAGTTTAGCGGCGATCTTGAGGGCAACGTCACGGATTCATCGGGTGCCGCGCTGCCAGGCGCAACGGTAACGGTGCGTAGCATCGCCACGGGAGCGGTTCGCACAACGACAACGAGCGGCATTGGAGCCTACAGCGTCCCAAACTTGGATGTCGGTGCCTATCAGGTGACTGTAGCGGCAACCGGATTCAGGACGCAGATACGTCAGGCCCAGATCACCTCGAATGGCGTAACCACCGTTGGTTTTGTGATGGAAATCGGCGAGGCCACGCAAAGGATCACGGTAACCAGCGAGGCGCCGTTGGTGGACCTCTCCGTTACCCAGAGCACGACTGTGGAAAACCACGAAATAGAAAATATTCCTCTTGATGGGCGCGATTACAACTCCCTCGTTGCACTGACGCCGGGTGTGCAGAGGGCTCCGGGCGGGGGATTCCTTGCCATGAATATCAACGGCACGCGCGCAACTTCGCAAAACAATTTGATCGATGGGCTTTACAACAACGACCGATTCTACGGTCAACCGGTTATCGGACAGACTGGGGTGCTCGGCGTTCCAGCGACGCTGGTACCCATGGAGGCACTGCAAGAGGTGAACGTTCAGGAGACCCCGTCAGCGCAATTCGCTGTCAAGGGGGGCGCTCCAGTTAGCCTGGTTCTGAAGAGCGGCACAAACCAATGGCACGGCTCCGGTCTGTTCCTTCGCCACACATCCTTTGCTGATGCGGACAACTACTTCTCGAAGGCGGCAGGGCCCTGCCAGCCGTTTTGCTCGACTCCTTTTCGTGACATGCAGGGTACGGCGACTATCGGAGGGCCGATCATCAAGAACAAGACATTCTTTTTCGGCTATTACGATGGACAAGGTTATTCTGCGATCATTCCGCATCTTGCCACCGTACCCACTCCGTCCGAGATTTCGCAAGCTATGAACAACATCACGGCGGCCGGGCTTACTCCGACTGTAGCTGGGGAAAACCTGCTCGGCTTTTATCCCACGACTGCCTCCGGAATCCTCAGCGTCCGGATTCCGGCGCTGGCCAACATGACCAATTTCGGCATAGTGATCGATCAAAAAATCAATAAATCGAATGCCCTCACGGGACGCTACATCTTTGGGGACAGCACGCAATCCGCTCCGCCGACCGAGATCAACAGCACGGCGGTGCAGCCTGCTTCCCAGTACAATCCGGCCCTTTTCAATTCCGTGGCGCCGACACGGGGGCAGCTCGTGGGATTGAGTGAGACCTGGACGATCAGCAATAACAAGATCCTTGAGAGCCGACTAGGTTTGACGCGCTTTTCCCAGACCATCAAAACAAATAACAGCATCAATCCAGCGAGCTTAGGTATCGATACCGGCCCCCTACCGGCGACCGCGGATCTGGGCATGCCCTACGTGCATATGTCCGCCTTCTTCTCCAGCATCGGTGGCGGCGGGGCTCTAAACTACCCGATTGTGACTCGCCCCGACGAAACCATCGATTGGTCTGAACATTTCACTTGGGTACGAAGCAATCATACGGTCGCGATCGGCGGCAATTTCCAGCACGCTTACACGAATTTCGCTCATGATCAAGCACGAGTACAGTTCGCCATTGCTGCGGATCCCAACCCAGTCGATCAAATTGAGGAGCTTTTGCTCGGCAAGGCTGACTCGGCATCGCGGTACTTTGGAGACACGCACCGGCACTTTACGCAGAACACCTATGGCTTGTACATCCAGGATGTATGGAAAGTCCGCCCGCGGTTTACCCTTACGCTTGGCTTACGCTACGACATCAGTGGCGTGGTGCGGGAAGAGAACAACCTGGAGTCGAACTTCTTGCCGAGCGTCGGCTTAGTGCAGGTGGGCCGCGGAATCAGCAGCCTGTACAACATCGATCCCTGGAATTTCGGTCCGCGAGTTGGATTTGCGTGGGACGTTTTTGGGAATGGGACAACAGCCATCCGGGGAGGCTATGCGCTCTCCTACGACACCCCCGAGATAGCGACGCTGGCGCTGCCGTTCCTCGTTTTCAACAACAATCCAGGCGCATTTCTTCAGCCGAACCTAGGCGTAACGCAGGAGGTCCTTACAGGCCTTACAGTCGCGCCACCGTTAGCAGGAACGTGTCTCAACCCGACGACTGGCGTCCCAGGCGATTACGTTTGTTTCGACAATGCTACCGCCGGACCTGTTTTCGGAGCAAACCCAGGCGGCGCGCCGCCGAACCCTGCCTTTGCAGTCCAGCGAAATTTAAGCACTCCACGGTATGACCAATTCAATTTGAGTGTGCAGCACGAGTTCGGGAATGACAACGTGCTGACCGTTGGCTATTCCGGACAGCGCGGGTACGACTTGATATTTCCAATTGACATCAACGCGTTGCCCCTTGGTTGCGGCGTAACCGCCGTTCCGTGCGTTCGGCCGTTCGCAAGCGTCGCTCCCAATATTTCGGATATCGTCGAAGACACTAATCTGGGGTGGTCCCGCTACGACAGCCTTCAAGCTTCATTACGCCAGCGGAGCTGGCACGGTCTCACCATGCTGTACAACTTTACGTGGGGCAAGTGTTTTGACTACAACTCGAGCGATCGCGTGGCAGGACCGCAGCTAAACAATCCGTTGGACGTCCCCGGGCAGCGCGGATTGTGCGATTACAACGTTCAGTCGAACTTCAATGTCGCTGGAATGTACGACTTTCCCACGATTCCAGGAGCGGGGCGCATCGGCTCAGGGTGGGCGCTTAGCTCGGTTTACACCGCGGAGAGCGGGCGGCCTTTCAGCGCCGTAGTTCCTTTCGACCCATCAGGACAGGGCCTACCTTTTGGCGCCGTTCGGGCTGCTTGGGACGGAACTCAGGTCCACATTAATTCGCGAAATCCAGCTGACTACGTTGCCGAGACCTATACCCAGATGGGGCAATCGGATCCTTGCGGGTACAGCACCGCTGGCGGGTGGCCACTGTCTCCCTTTTACATTCCTTGCCCAGGTACGGTGGGTAATTCAAGGCGTAATCAGTTGATTGGGCCGGGCCTGAGCCAATGGGACATGTCCTTGATCAAGAACACGAAAATCACAGATCGCACATCGTTGGAATTTCGCTGGGAGGTGTACAACGTGCTTAATCGCGCGAATTTTGGCGCTCCCACGAGTTTTCTGATTCCGGGTGCGCCGATCTTTGGAGCAGTCACTGGGACACCGGACGTTGCGCTGGGGAACCCCGTGTTAGGCCAAGGAGCAGCCCGCAACATGGATTTTGTCCTGAAGTTCAATTTCTGAGCCTGAGCAGTCCGTGGCGCGCACTGCGGCTATTAGGGACGAGCACTCTGGGATCCGATCAAACAGACTCAGTACGACGGCAAATGTCCATCATTCAAATTCGGAGCGAAATTCCTGGTCCTCGCTCGATAGCGCTGCTGAGGCGGCGAGAAGACGCGGTACCCCGTGGGGTCCACTATGCCACGCCCGTCTTTGCAGCCAGGGCTGAGGGTGCTGTGGTCGAGGACGTTGACGGCAACCGTTTTCTCGATTTCGCAGGCGGAATCGGCTGCCTTAATGTCGGCCACCGTGCGCCTCGGGTCATCAACGCCATTCGCGAGCAGTTGGATAGGCATCTCCATCTCTGCTTTATGGTGACGCCTTACGAAGGTTATATCTGCTTGGCGGAAAAGCTAAATGCGCTCGCGCCCGGCAAGTTCCGCAAGAAGACACTCATCCTCAGTACAGGAGCGGAGGCAGTCGAAAACGCTGTCAAGATCGCCCGCGCCTACACGAAGCGTTCCGCGGTTATCTGTTTCAATGATGCGTTCCATGGGCGCACGTTGTTGGCGCTCTCCCTGACAAGCAAAACTTATCCGTACAAGACTGGATTCGGACCATTCGTCAGCGACATTTACCGCATTCCTTATGCTTATTCGTACCGCGAAGACAAGGGCTCAACCGCCGAGACTCTTGCGCATCACCTCGAAGACGCGTTCAAACGGCTTGTGGGGCCGGAATCTGTCGCTGCGGTAATCGCGGAACCGGTGCTCGGAGAAGGCGGTTTTGTCGTGCCTCCCCGAGACTATCTTCGTTTGCTTCACGACTTGTGCCGAATGCACGGGATCGTGTTCATCGCTGACGAAGTTCAATCGGGGATGGGCCGCACGGGCAAGTGGTTCGCTTCAGAGCATTTCGGCCTTGAACCAGATTTGCTCATAACGGCAAAGTCGCTAGGCGGTGGCTTGCCCATCGCCGCCGTCACAGGGCGAGCAGAAATCATGGATGCACCGGACCCCGGTGGCCTTGGCGGCACTTTCGCCGGCAATCCACTTTCATGTGCGGCGGCGCTCGCGGCAATAGAGGCAATCGAGAAAGAGGGGTTGCTGGCTCGGTCTGCGGCACTTGGCGAGCGCTTTGAAAATCGCGCCCGCAAGTGGCAAGGCAAGTGGTCACTGATCGGCGATGTACGCGGCCTCGGCGGCATGTGCGCCGTTGAATTCGTGCGCGATCCGCAGACACGTGAACCTGCCGACAAGGAAACAAAGGCAATCGCAGAGTACTGCTACAAGCACGGCTTGATCGTAATCACCGCAGGCACGTTCAACAATGTGCTTCGCATCCTCGTTCCGCTGGTTGTCACTGATGATGAGCTGGACGAAGGGCTCGACGTGATGGAGAGTGCAATCGCATCCGTTGCAGAGGGCATCGCCGTAGCGGCGGCCTCTCGCCGGGAGTCGCGGTGACACATCCCGATTCCGAATCCATCAGCGCACGGCAGTGAATGGGAGGCTAATATGAAGATACGACTTGTGGCCATCGCGCTTCTCCTCGCCACCGTTTTGGGGGCCCCAGTATTGGCGCAGCAGCAACGCCCTTCTGCGGACACGGTCGTCATCCACGCCAGAATTTATACGGTGAACCTTCGTCAGCCCTGGGCCGAAGCGGTGGCCATACGCGACGGCAAGATTATCGCTGTTAGCTCGGACAAAGCCATTGCTCCCTATCGGGGAGCTTCAACAAAGATTATCGATGCCAAGGGCCGCATGGTGCTGCCCGGGTTCTTTGAGGGTCACGTCCACATCTTGGGCGGTGCCAAGACACTCGACGAACTAGACCTAAGCGGCTGGTGGAGCGGTGGTCCAAGGACGCCAGCCGATTTTCAAAAAATGATCAAGGATTATGCCGCCCAGCACCCCGATGACAAATGGATCACTGGAATGGGATGGACTTACAACATTTTCGGAAAGGGCGGTCTTCCGAATAAAAAACTTATAGACGAGGTGGTCCCGGACCGCCCTGTTTTTTTGCCTGCGTACGACGGGCATACCGCTATTGCGAATAGTGCAGCGCTGCGAATAGCAGGAATCACTCGTGACACCCCGAATCCCGCGAACGGAATCATCGATCGCGATCCCAAGACCGGCGAAGCCACGGGCGTTTTGAAGGAAGCACCCGCGCAGCAGCTGGTAGAAAAATTCATCCCTACGATGACGCGCGATGAAGAACTCGTTCTCCTGGCGAAAGCATTTCAATATCTTAATTCGGTGGGGCTCACGAGCTTGACCAGCTGTGGAGGAGACGTGGAAAACATCGATCTCTTTGCAGAACTCCGCAAGAGGGGACAGCTGACGGCCCGCTTTTACGGGGCGCCAATCGAGAATGCACCCGGAACCGCCCCTCAATTTTCTCAATTCATGAAACGAGTGGAGGATTTGCGCGACAAGTACCACGACGATTGGATCGATGTGGCTGCGGTGAAGTTCTTCGCCGATGGAGTCATTGAATCCCACACGGCCGCAATGCTCCAGACCTATGCAAATGCTTCCACCCGGGGCAACCTGAATTTCGATCCTGCCGTATACACTAATGATGTCGTCGAGGTTAACCGTCGCGGTTTTCAGGTGTTCACTCATGCCATCGGAGATCGCGGAATTCGAATGGCTCTCGATGCCTACCAAGAGGCTGAGAAAGTCACCGGCAATAAGGATTTGCGCGACAGTGTCGAGCACATTGAAGACCCCAGCGCAGCGGACATTCCGCGGTTTGGAAAATTAGGCGTAGTCGCAAGCATGCAGCCTCTGCACGAGGTCCCGAATTACGACATTCTGCATGTTTGGGCCGTAAACGTCGGTCCAGAGCGTGCTCAACGCGCGTGGCCCTGGCACGACATTTTGGCGGGAGGCGCCCACCTGGCTGCCGGTAGCGATTGGCCCGTCGTGACCCCCGATCCCTGGAAGGGTATACAGGAGTTCTTGACGCGCGAGACGCCCGAAGGAACACCCTCGGGTGGATGGCACCCGAACGAGCGCATCACGCTGCCGGAAGCGATTAAGGCCTACACGCTCGACGGAGCCTATCGCGACCGGCGCGAGAAGATACTCGGTTCAATTCAACCGGGCAAGCTGGCGGACATGATTATGATCTCGCAGAATCTTTTCCAGGTCGCGCCAATGCAAATCGCCAACACGAAGGTGCTGATGACCATGGTCGGCGGAAAGGTAGTCTACGAAGCTCCAGCAGAAACAGGGGAACCAGCCGGGGCTAACTGACGCCGTGTCTGCATCTTCCGTTTCGGGCATAGCGACGAATGCCTATTCGGAATCCATCTGCGAATCGGAGTGAATGGGAGGCTGATATGAAGATACGACTTGTGGCCATCGCGCTTTTCCTCGCCCCCGTTTTGGGGGTACCAGTATTGGCGCAGCAGCAACGCCCTTCTGCGGATACGGTGCTTGACCACGGGTTCATCGACACTGTTGATGCTTTCAACAGTGTCCAGCAGGCGATCGCAATTCGAGATGGGCGCATTGTATATGTTGGCACGGACAGTGGCGTTGGTGCCTATATTGGTAAGCAGACAAATGTTATAGATCTGCACGGCAAGATGGTTATGCCTGGGCTGATCGATCCTCACATCCATCCAATCGCCGGCGGTTCCGAGCAACTTGAATGCAGCCTTGATTACGCAATCCTGGATATCAAGGAAGTCCAGGAAAGGATACAAGCCTGCCTGGACAAGACAAAGGCAAAAGAGCCGAACGCCTATCTCATCGTCGTGAATTGGTATCAGGAGGGAACGCATTCAAGGGAACCACGAGGCACTGTGATTACAAAGGCCATCCTTGACGTGCTGAAAACGAAACGCCCGATCATCGTGCGTTCGTCATTCGGGCACTCGATCCTTGCAAATTCTCGTGCAATGGCCCTCGCGGGGATCACGCGCAGTATGCCCGATCCGCCTGGCGGGCGCATAGATCGCGACGCATCCGGTGAGCCGATAGGACTCTTTGAGGACGCAGCAGAGGGACTCATCAGCAAGCCTGTACCAACGGCGAGGACCGAGGGTGAAATCGTTGATGCGGCCAAAGCAGCTCTCGGCGTATTTCGCGAGAATGGTGTGACCGCATTCATGGCGCAGATGGCCGAGAAGCCTGACATCCAGGCCTGGTCAACGCTCCGTAAGCAAGGTCTCCTGACCGCCCGCGCCTACATGGCGCCCGATTCCGTTGTTGGCGGAATACCAAAGCCCGACGCCGTCCAGGACATTCTAGAGCTCAAGCGCGAGTTTGATACGGGTCCGATGGGGCCAAATCCCAACATTTGGGTGCGCAACTCTGGCGAGATTTTCCAGGACGGTGTGCAACAGTGGCCAGAACAGACGGCCAGTCTTCTGAAACCTTATCTCGTCAATAAGGGAACGGCTTCAAAGCCGAACTGGGTTCCCGGATCAAGCCGTGGTCCTGACCCTTACACTTCGCTTGACGAATTTGAAAAGCTGTTACTGGCACTTGCTCGCGCCGGGATCGAACCTGAGGTGCATGCGATTGGCGATCGGGCTGTTCGGCATACCCTCGATGCCTACGCATATGTTCGTGCCCATTTGGACGGCAAAGACGTTCGCCTTGAGATCGCGCACTCAGAGATGGTTGATCCGTCTGACTACATTCGATTCAAGACACTCAACGTCATTCCGGATATGAGTTTCGTGTGGGCAAAGCCTGGACCCGATTCAATTGATACAGAAAAGGACTATATTGGCCTCGATCGGTGGAACCGGGTGGAGCCCGAGGGAAACCTGAACGATCTCGGTGTACCAATTGCGTGGGGCTCCGACTGGCCCGTCGACAAGTACGACACTTTTTACGCCTTGAAAGTCTTGGTCACGCGCCAGGGTGACCTTGGGGGCAAGTATACCGGACGGCTTGGTGCTGTGTCGCTCGTACCTGTCAAAGATGCTATCCGCGCGATTACGATAAACGGTGCCTATGCACTTCATAGTGAGAAAGACATTGGCTCGCTCGAGGACGGTAAGCTCGCCGATTTGATTGTAATCAGTCAGAACTTATTTGAGGTTCCGCCCCTTCAGATCGACAAGACAAAAGTTCTTCTGACCATGGTTGGCGGCAAAATAGTCTTCAGGGATCAATCGATGTAAGTGACACACTCGCTGGGACTCACGAGCTTGACCAGCTGTGGTGGGGACGTGGAAGAGATCGATCTTTTTGGAGAACTCCGTAGAAGGGGCCAGTTGACGGCCCGTTTTGTCGGAGCACCTTTTGTACAGGCTCCCGCGACTCCTTCCAATTCGCCAAATACTTGGCGATGCTGAAAGAGAAGCATGAAAGATACCACGATCACTGGATCGATGTGAACGCGATGAGGATTGCAGTTTACTATCGCCTGTACATCATCCTCTAGCACGACAATTTTTAAATAGGAGCCCCGATGTTATCAATGGATGAAACCCTGCGAAGTGAAATTGCGGTATACGAGCGTCGGACGCCAAAATCCGCGCGTGCACACAAACGCGCACAAGAGCGCGTTCCACTCGGAGTCGCGAGCAATTACCGAAGTTACGAGCCATACCCGATCTTCGTGGAAGGGGGAAAGGGCAGCCGGATACGCGATATCGATGGGAACGAATACATTGATCATAATCTTTGCTTCGGGGTTCTGATGGCTGGCCACGTGCACCCGGCAATTGTCAGCGCCATAGAAAAAGCTTTGCATGCCGGAACGACTTTTGGGATGCCTCACGACATGGAGTGGGAGCTGGCCCAAGAAATCTGCGCCCGTTACCCGGTGGACATGGTCCGCTTCGGCTCTACCGGAACGGAGGTGACCATGCACGCGTGCCGTTTGGCGCGCGCCGCCGCCAAGCGTGACAAGATTTTGAAATTTGAGGGTGGTTACCATGGGCTGCACGACACGGTTCTTGTGAGTATGAAGCCCAAGGCCGAAGAAGTGGGCGATGCCGTCGCGCCCAACGCTGTTCCGGCGGGGATGGGCATCCCGCAAGGAACACTCGATAACACCGTGGTCGCGAGCTTCAACGACCTCCGCAGCGTCGAGCACCGATTCCGGCAGTACCCGAATCAGATCGCCGCCGTCATTCTCGAGCCAATCATGATGAACGTAGGGATGTGCATGCCTCAGCCGGGCTTCCTTGAAGGCCTTCGCAAGCTCACCAACGATAACGGCGCGCTGCTGATTTTCGATGAAGTAAAGACGGGAGCAAAGCTTTCTTGGGGAGGCGCGAGCGAATATTTTGGCGTCAAGCCCGATATCATCACACTGGCGAAAGCGATCGGTGGTGGTGTGCCTCTTGCCGCCTTCGGGGCCACCCACGCCGTAATGGACCTGATTTCAAGCCATAAAGTTTTTCACGGAGGAACCTACAACGCGAACCGTGTATCGATGGCAGCCGGTCTGGCCATGTTTCGTGATGTATTGACGCGTGAAAACTACTCGCACATCTCGCGGCTCAATCAAAGACTTTCCGACGGGTATCGCAGGATCGTCGCCAAGCACGATCTTCGGGCATACGTCGCGAGTGCCGGGGCAAACGGTGCCCTGATGCTCTATCCAAAGGAAATTCGCAATTACCGGGATTGGTTGCCAATCGATCAGGATCTGTGGCGCCTTTACTGGTTTGGGATGGTCAATCGCGACGTGATCCCTCAGCCTTACTGGTGGGACGAGCAGTGGACCATTTCTGTGCAGCACACTGAAGCTGACATTGATAAGCACCTGGCTGCCTTCGAAGACTTAGCTCCTAACCTCGCGAGGGTGCAACAGGAACATTGTTCAGCACTCGTGGACGCTGGGCGATAAAGCTCGGTTACCTCATAGTCCAAAGGGCGATCAACGTTGCCGGATAAGGCGGTCACATCGAGCGGCGAAGCGAGGGGAGCCGGGGCCGTAACCCTTAGACGCGCCCTGGGACGCTGGGACCTCGTTTTGCTCTTCGTTGTGGCGATCTTCAACCTGAATGTCATTCCCTCTATCGCGGCCAACGGAGCTACTACCACCTGGCTGTGGATCCTCGCACTTGGGTTGTTCTTCTGGCCGCAGGGGATTGCGGTCGTTGAGCTTGCTCACCGATACCCTGGCGAAGGTGGCGTGTATTTGTGGACCAAGGAAGTATTCGGCGATTGGAACGGTTTCCTTTCGGGCTGGTGTTATTGGACCAACAACATGATGTATGTGCCGACGGTCATGCTCTATTTCGTGGGCGTATCGGTGTTCATGTTCGGTCCGCGATATGCGTCGTTGGCTGATAATAAAGCATTTGCCTTGAGCGTTTCCGTCATTTTGCTGGTCCTTCTAGTGGTTCTGAACATTGCTGGTCTGAATGTGGGCAAGTGGATCAACAATCTCGGGGCTCTTGGCGCAGGATTTGCGGCGCTTGTCCTCATCGGTTTGGGCGTAATCGTTGCGGTTCGCTTCAGGGCAGGAATCTCTGCCGCGGACTTCGCGCTCCCCGCCGATACTCGCTCGGTGCTGAATTCTTTTGGCGTTATCTGCTATGCGCTTGTGGGGCTGGAACTCGCCTCGGTCATGGGCGATGAGATCGAAAACCCGCGAAAGACTCTGCCCGGAGCCGTGGCTTGGGGCGGGATATTGTCGGGGATTCTTTATGTGGGCGCCACTCTGACGTTGCTGATAGCAATCAGCAAAACAAAGATCAGTGTCCTACAAGGAGTTGTCCAGGCAGTCAGCGCCATGGCGGAACGCGTTCATGCAGCGTGGATCGTGGTTCCGTTTTCGTTTCTCCTGAGCCTGTCCATCGCGGGTATCGGATCAGCTTGGCTCGGTGGCTCCGCTCGCATACCCTTCGTGGCCGGCCTCGATTCATACATGCCGGCTTGGCTTGGAAAGCTTCATCCGAAATACGCGACCCCATACGCTGCTCTCGTTGTGCACGCAGCCGTTTCTCTCGTACTCATTGTCCTCAACTTCGCACTGGTCGGCTCAAGCGTTGAGGAGTCGTTTCAGCGATTGCTTTCCTTGTCCGTGGTCCTGCAACTCATCCCGTTTATATACATGTTTCTTGCCCTGCTCAGGATCGCACTCAGTCGACCATTCGTCCGAGGCCATTACAGCCAGGGCACACTGATCCTGGCCGGCCTCAGCGGATGTTTAACAACGATAGTGGGAATTGCGGTGGTGTTCTTTCCAGCGCAGCAAATCAAATCTCTTCTCTCTTACGAGGTATGGATGTTTGGCGGAACCCTTTGCTTTGTCGGAATGGCAGCATTCTTTTTCTTCGTCTACGGTAAACGCAAAGTAGCAGGCCGCGGCGCTGTCGCCGAATCGGCACCGTAGCCCTTGGCATAAGCAGTTCAAGAGCTGCATAGGAGGCGTTTCTCCATGGTAAGCCGGCCAAAAACGGAAGTAAGCGTCTACAAAAACTACGTGAATGGCGAATGGGTCGATAGCTCGACGGGAGAGACATTCCCCGTTTACGACCCCTCAACCGAAGAGATCATCGCGCGCGTGGCTAGCGCCAGCAGCGCCGATGTCGAGAGCGCCGTAGCAGCGGCGCGTGCTGCTTTCGACTCGGGCATTTGGCCACAGACGACCGCACAGGATCGGGGTCGCATTCTGTTTAAGCTCGCCGAAAAAGTTCGTCAGAATGCGACCATGCTCGCCGAATTGGAATCGCGCAACACGGGGAAACCGATCGTCGAAGCGGAGTTCGACATTGCCGATGTGGCGACCTGCTTTGAATACTACGGTGGACTCGCGACCAAAGTGACGGGCGGTGTGCTTCCGGTTCCGGCCAACGCCCTCAGCTTCACGTTACGAGAACCTGTCGGTGTTGCGGGCCAGATCATTCCCTGGAACTACCCCCTACTGATGGCAGCCTGGAAAGTTGCACCCGCTCTGGCAGCCGGCTGTACATGTGTGCTTAAGCCGGCCGAGCAAACGCCCCTCACAGCGCTCCAATTCGCCGGCTGGCTCGAAGAAGTCGGGTTACCCCCCGGTGTGGTGAACGTAATCAACGGCATTGGCGAAACCACTGGCGCTGCCCTCGTCGCACATCCCGCGGTGGATAAGATTGCTTTCACTGGAAGCGCGGCCGTTGGTAAGCTCATTGCCAAGAGCGCGGCGGATACGCTGAAACGAGTGTCGCTCGAACTCGGAGGCAAGTCACCCAACATCTTTTTTGCCGATGCCGATTGGGAAGCCGCCGTTGACGGCGCTCTATTCGGGATCTTCATCAACCAAGGCGAAGTCTGTTCCGCCGGCAGCCGCATCCTTGTCGAAAGAAGCATCTACTCGAAGTTCGTCGAGGCTATGACAGAGAAGACCAAACGCATAAAGCTCGGTCCGCCGCTAGATCGCGACACCAAGATGGGCCCGTTGGTAAGCAAAGAGCAGTATGAGCGTGTCAGATCCTATATCGAAGTTGGGAAAACGGAAGCGAAGCTAGCTGCTGGAGGTAGCCGCGCTCAGCAGTTCAGCGAAGGGTACTACGTGGAGCCGACCATTTTCTACGACGTGCAGAATAGCGCCCGTATCGCTCGCGAAGAGATCTTCGGACCCGTCGCGTCAGTCATCCCGTTTGATGGTGAGCAGGAAGCGATTCGTATCGCCAACGACACTCCTTATGGATTGGCCGCCGCCGTCTGGACCAGAGACATCTTCAGGGCTTTCCGCGTGGTGAAGTCTTTTCGCGCAGGAATCATTTGGGTGAATCACATGCAGCCAACCTACGTAGAGGCCCCATGGGGAGGCTATAAACAGTCGGGGTTCGGCCGTGAGTTGGGCCCTTGGGGGCTTGAAGAATATCTCGAGACGAAGCAGGTGTTCGTGAATTTGGACGAGAAGCCGATCGGATGGTATTAGTGCACGGGCCGCCGAGCGAAAGAAATCGGTCAAGAGATGCCCGTCGGGAGCCTCGGCAAGGTCTTGCCGACTCCGTGCGTTTGCCGCGGCTGTACGCGTGTCGAGATTCTAAAATCCACTATTTCGGCAACTCCAATATCGCGGATAGCCAAGTTGAACCGCAAAAGGCCAACGCTCGGTCGAAGATGCAGTGATGAGCAAAACCGAATAGTGGGATCGTTTCGGAAACGACAGCAGCACAAAGAGTCACGAGCAACTGTGGGATCTCGGACGAGTCCAGATACTCACCCGCCGCAGCGCAGAAATCATGCAATTGACTAGGCGCAAAGGCATGAGCTCTGATCATGATGAGCACAGCCGGCTGGTGGCAGCAACATAGAATTTCCGCGGTGCGCGCGAAAGGTGCCGATTGGACCCACAGCTTTTCCGCACAAAAAGCATCGACCAGCTTATCTCCGACGCCGAACGGCCCGATAAGCGCCTGAAAAAATCGCTGGGCTGGGTCAGCCTGACAGCCCTCGGCATCGGTGCCATCATCGGCAGCGGCATTTTCGTCCTCACCGGCACGGCCGCTGCGGGTGAACAGGTCGAGTTTCCGTCAATCCTGAAGGCGCCGCTGCTCGCGGTGCTCATGCACGGCCGCCACGCCATCGGCATCGCAGGGCGCCCCGGTGCCGGCCCCGCCATCGCGCTCTCATTTTTGATCGTGGCCGTCGTCTGCGGGCTCGCCGGCCTCTGCTACGCCGAACTCGCCTCCATGATTCCCATTGCCGGCAGCGCCTACACCTATACCTACGCGACGCTCGGCGAATTGATCGCCTGGATCATCGGTTGGGACCTGATCCTCGAATACGCCGTCTCCAACATGGCCGTTGCCGTGGGCTTCTCCGCTTACATCAACAGCCTGCTCGATTCTTTCCACCTGCGTATTCCCGATGCCCTCAGCACACCCGCGTATTCCCCAGAAACCGGATGGGCGCTGCACTTCAACATCATGGGCTTTGTGATCGTGATGCTTCTGACAGTAGTGCTCGTCATCGGCATTCGCGAATCTTCCGAAGCCAACAACATCATGGTGGCCATCAAGCTGGTGGTCATCGTGATTTTCTGCATTGCTGCCAGTAAATATATTCATCCGACGAATTGGCATCCCTTCGCGCCCAACGGTTTTCAGGGCGTGCTCACAGGCGGCGCTATCGTTTTTTTCACGTACATCGGCTTTGATTCCGTTTCCACCGCCGCCGAAGAATGTAAAGATCCCAAGCGCGATCTGCCCATCGGCATCCTCGTTTCTCTTTTCGTGTGCGCGTTTTTTTATATCGCCGTCGCGCTGGTGCTCACCGGCATTCAGCATTGGTCCACGCTCGATAATGCCGCGCCTGTCGCGCATGCGCTCGAGGCAATCGGCCTGAACGGCGTCAATCGCTGGGTCACCGCCGGCGCTCTGCTGGGAATGATCTCCTCGATTCTTGTCTTTCAGCTCGGCCAGGCGCGCGTGTGGTTTGCCATGTCCCGTGATGGCCTGCTTCCTCCAGCCTTTTCGCGGGTCCACAAACGATTTCGCACGCCCGACGTAGCCACCTGGGTCGCCGGAATCGTCGTGGCCATTCCCGCCGGAATTTTCGACATCGGCACGCTCGCCGATCTTTCCAATATCGGCACGCTGTTCGCCTTTATCCTCGTCTCGCTCGCGGTGTTGATCCTCCGCAAAAAGCAGCCCGACCGCCCGCGCGCCTTCCGCGTTCCGGCGAGCCCTTGGATTCCCATCGCCTCGGTCGTATGCTGTTTCGTATTGATGGCCAGCCTCACGGTGGAAAATTGGCTGCGGTTTTTTATTTGGCTGGCCATTGGCATGTTCGTGTACCACTTCTACGGCCGCCGCCACAGCACTTTGCGCGCCGAAGGAGTGCTCGTGTCGCCGCAAGTAGACGCTTCCTGATGCTATACACTCAGTAGTAATCTGAGGGCGGACCCTTGTATTCCTGAATGATGTTGCCGCCGTCGATAACAAGGGTCTCGCCATTGATGTAGCTTGCTTTGGATGAGGCGAGGAAGGCGACCGCGTGCGCAACCTCTTCGGGCGTACCCGGCCTGCCGGTCGGGGTGTGAGTGCCGCCCGCGCGCTCACCCGCGGTAGAGGCTGCCGTCGCGATCCATCCCGGCGCTACCGCGGTCACCGTGATGCCGACTCGGGCAACTTCCATCGCGAGCGCCCGAGTCAGTCCTATCATTCCGGCTTTTGCGGTGGCATACGCCGACTCGTTTGGATTGGCGACGTACGGTCCGGTTACGGAGGCGACGTTGATGATCCGTCCATAGCGGGCCGCGATCATGCCAGGCAGAAAGGCGCGCGTCGCGCAGAATGCTGTCTTCAATGTGACGGCTATCATGCGGTCCCAGTCGCGCTCCTCGTATTCCACAAAGGCTTTGGCGACGGCCGGTTCGCGGATCGATCCCATGCCCGCGTTGTTGACCAGTATTGAGACAGAGCCCACCTCGGCGGCGAGCCTCTGTGCCACGGCGAAATCCGTGAGATCACCAACGAAGGATCGCACCTGATACCCGTTCTCGCGCATCTCCGAGGCGCGCTCGTGGACGCGCGCGCTGACGCTCGTTATCGCGAGCTTCAGCCCGGAAGCGGCGAGGCAGCGGGCGATCGCGATCCCGATGCCGTGAGGCGAGCCCACGCCGGTGATCAGCGCATCGCTAACTGCGGTCATGTCCGGCGGCCAACGCGCCCAGGAGTTCGATTGCTGCCAAAGCGACCCAATGTGGAGCGGATGTCATGTCTTTACCTCAATACCGGAAGGTGGCCGTCACGCCAATGGTCGAGGCCTCCCGTGGCGGAATTCTCGGGATCCATCGGCGCGGCAATCAAAGTCGAACCCTTCGCAGAAGGGCCAGTTCAGTTTTGCCGTGTTCCATGATGCTAAGTTAGTTTCTCTGACGGCTTGAATGCCGCGAGCTTTCGGAAATTCGTCTCGGGAATATCACCGAACGCTAATCTACCGAATACGTAAACACATGTTTGTAGGTGCCGAGATACATCAGCACCACGGTGTCCGACACCCCGTGAAGAAGGCGAATCTCTTCATTCGTTACCCGCAGTAAATGCTCGTGACTGTCGCAAACCAGTTCGGCGATCACGTCGAACGCACCCGCCGTTGCGACGACGTAAATCGATTCCGCAAGGGCACTGATCGCCTTGGCCACCTTGCGTGAATCAGCGGTGGTTTTTATCCCCACCATGGCCATGAACTTCGAACCGAGTTGAATGGGATCCGTCACCGCGGCAATCTGCATGACCCCACGCTTCAAAAGTCGCTGGACTCGCTGCCGGGCCGCCGCTTCCGAAAGACCCACCTTCGGTCCCAGTTTGCTATACGGCAGGCGACCATCTTTCTGCAGCTCTCGAATGATCGCTATATCGGTAGCATCGAGTGCGCGCTTGCCCCGAATAACCTGGTCATCATCGGGTTTTTGCATTGTCGTCATTGATTGTCGACCCGTCGATACTCGCCATACCGTTCCGCGCACCTGATAAAGCATTCAAATTGGGACTTCTTCCATGGAATACATAGTAACCAGGACAAAATATACGGAATCAGTTGTTGTGTCTTTACTAAACAACTGATACCGTCATACTGTAGGCCCGACGCACAGTGATGTCAACGCTTTCATTTTCAATGTCCCGAGCAAGGGCAGTCCCATGACATTCATCGCCCGATTGGACAGAGCACGGCTGCGGCGCCTGACGGCGAGGGAACTGGAACAGTTCGCAGCGCTTCATCCCAGGTCGCGGGCATTACACGAACGCGCTTCGGGCTCGATGGTGGGGGGAGTCCCCATGCCCTGGATGGCGCGCTGGCCGGGCGGATTTCCGCTCTATGTTAAACATGCCGCCGGCGCGCATTTAGTCGACGTGGACGATCATGCCTATGTTGATCTCTGTCTCGGTGATACGGGGGCGATGGGGGGTCACAGCCCGCCCGCCGTAGTACACGCCGTACAATCGCAACTCGGTCGCGGCATCACGATGATGCTACCGACAGAAGACAGCATACGGGCGGCGGAAGAACTCGCCCGCCGGTTTCGGGTGGATCACTGGCAGTTTACGCTGTCGGCGACCGACGCCAACCGCTGCGCATTGCGTCTTGCGCGCCAGATTACGGGACGCAAGAAGATCCTGGTATTTAGCTACTGTTATCATGGGACTGTCGATGAAGCATTCGCCGTGCGCGACCCCCACGGGCAAACACGCCCTCGCGAGGGCAATGTCGGGCCTGCGGTTGATCCCGCCACCACCACTCGCGCCATTGAATTTAACGATGTCATGCAACTTGAGCACGCGCTTGCCGACGAGTCGATTGCTTGCATCCTGGCCGAGCCCGCTATGACCAATATGGGAATCGTGTTGCCGATAGCGGGCTACCACGACGCCCTGAGAACGATCAGCAGACGGCACGGAACCCTGCTCATTATCGATGAGACGCACACGTTCTCAATGGGCGCTGGTGGCTGCACCCAGGCCTGGGGCTTGGATCCGGATATCGTGACCATCGGCAAATCCATTGGCGGAGGTATTCCAAGCGGTGCTCTCGGCATGAATGCCCGCGTCGTGCGGGATCTGAGTTTGCAGCAAGGGGTCGACTACGAAGATACAGGCGGCGTTGGCGGAACCTTGGCCGGCAATGCGATTTCGGCTGCGGCGATGTGCGCAACACTCGAACAGGTACTAACGGCCGAAGCCTTTGACCGGATGATTCCGCTTGCCAGTGAGTTGCATCGCTCGATCCAGCGACTAATTGAATCGCACCAGCTACCCTGGAATGTGGTCCAACTCGGATGCCGTGTGGAGTACGGATTTCGACCGAAGCCCGCTCAAAACGGTACGGAAGCGCATGCTTCCGCCGATCGCGAGCTGGAGTCTTACTTGCACCTATACCTGCTTAACCGTGGCGTATTGATCACACCGTTCCACAACATGGTGCTCATGTCGCCCACGACCACCTTGGATGATGTGACCCTTCACGACCGGCTCTTCACGGCCGCCATCGATGAACTGATGGCGGCGGTTTAGCGCCAACACAAATATTTTTCCTTTTCAGACAACGAATGAATCAGGAAAACCTGGGGACATCCAAGATAAGCAAAAGTCAAGGAGAGACGGAGCTCTCCCTGCACTTGGGGTTTTCCGAAGCGAGGTAGGTCTGGTTTTTTCTGTGAAGCGTCCTCGATCTTGGTTGCGGTCAAAGCGTCAGCTTGACCAGACATCCATTTTGCGGGAACAGTCATAGAGCGCCGTCCACGAAGATTGAGTTGAAATAAACTGGCCGGCTGCGAAACAGACGGATGGGAGCACCGGGAGTGTGGACTCCTTCGCCCAGTCCCCGCGAAGGCGCGGAACGGCCGGAAGATCGCTGACGAGTTCGCAGTAATAATCGCACCGTTTTCTCAGCTGGCTTGCTGCGCCGCGGGTACGATGCATGCGGGCGGACGCAGTTCAAACGGCTGGCCGCTTTTGTCTACGGCCAACAAATACGCCACCAACTTGCGGGCCACAGCGACAGTGGCGCGGTTGCAACGTCCGCGCTCCAGCTCGCGGGCGTGCAGGGCGGCCAGCCGCGGGTTCCAGCGCGGCGCCAGTTTGGCGGCTTCGATCGGTTACTGTGAAAGCTTTCAACGGGAAGCTGCGGGGCCTTCGCTCTGAACGCCTTCGATATATCCGACGGCAATCTGCGAGGCGAGATACGGGTCCTCTCCCATATATTCGAAGTCGCGGCCGTTCATTGACACGCGGTAGATGTTCACGGCCGGGACGAGGAGGAAATTGACGCCTCTTGCGCGGGCGTCGCGCCCGTAAACGGCCAAGGGGTGTCGCTTTTGGTCCGATCCCCACCGCCCCTACTGATATCCTCCGGTTTGGCGCGCTTGACCGGGTGAATGGCTCGCGATAGGCTACGTGAGCGACGACCAAACTTGATGAAGCAAACCGTCCGAATTGCCGGAGGAATCAACGAGCTCTTCGGCACGCTCGACGAAAACCTGAAATTCCTGGAATCCTCGCTGCAAGTCAGAACGCACCTGAAAGATCATGACCTGGAAATCGAAGGCGAAGCATCGCAAGTCGAGCGGGCAAGTCACATTCTGGACGCCTACAACGAGCGAATTCGCCACGGGCAGATTCCCAGCAGCCAGGAAGTGAAATCGCTGCTGCACGCGGCCTTGGGCGAGCCGGCAGCAACCTTGCGCGGCACTTTCTCTCCTACGCGGACCCGAACGCTTGGCCGAAAGACCATCGCACCGAAAAGTCCGAACCAGCGGCGTTACATCGAGGCCCTTGAAACCTACGACATGGTTTTCGCGATTGGTCCCGGCGGCACAGGCAAAACCTACCTTGCCGTCGCGATGGCGGTTTCTGCACTGCTTTCCAAACAAGTGAATCGAATTATTTTGGCGCGGCCGGCGGTAGAGGCAGGCGAGCGGCTGGGATTTTTGCCCGGAACGCTCCAGGAAAAAGTGGATCCGTACATGCGGCCGCTTTACGACGCGCTGCATGACTTGGTGGAAGCGGATAAGCTCGAGCGGTTTCTCGAAAAAGACATCATCGAAGTAGCTCCGCTGGCTTTCATGCGCGGCCGCACCCTCAACGATTCGTTCGTGATCCTCGACGAAGCGCAGAACACAACCGGCGAACAGATGAAAATGTTCCTCACGCGCCTCGGATTCAATTCCAAGGCCGTGATCACCGGCGACATAACGCAAATCGATTTGCCGGACACGCGGCGTTCAGGCCTGGTGGAGGCCATCGAAGTCGTCGGCAAGATCGAAGGCATCAAGCTGGTTTATTTCGACGAACGCGATGTGGTACGGCACAGTTTGGTCCAGCGCATTATCAAGGCTTACGACGAATATTCCGGCGGACAAACTGGAGGAAACTCCGGGCGAGGCGCGTCAGGCTCCGGCCGCCCCAATTCGAGCCGGGAAAATGGCCCTCACAATTAAGGCGGGAGCGCTTTCAAGTCCAACGTCCCAGTCTCCATGATAGAGATTGAAAACTGGATGGCGCAAATTCGTGCGGGCGACGTGCGCGCCATGTCGCGCGCCGTGTCCGCGATCGAGAATCGCACCACCGAAGCCGAAGTCCTGCTGCGTGGCCTGTTCCCCTACACTGGACGAGCCTGCCGCGTAGGAATCACCGGCGCACCGGGAACGGGGAAGAGCACGCTGGCAGACCGTTTGGCAGCGCACTATCGCGCTCAGGCAAAAGGAGTGGGCATCATCGCCGTCGATCCCTCCAGCCCATTTACAGGAGGCGCGATTCTGGGAGACCGCATCCGCATGCAGGGCCATTCATCGGACGAAGGCGTCTTCATACGCTCGATGGCCACGCGCGGCCAATTGGGAGGCCTGGCGCAATCCACGGGCGACGTGATGCTTCTTTTGGACGCCGCGGGGAAAGACATGATCCTCGTCGAGACCGTTGGCGTGGGGCAAGGCGAAATTGAAATCGTTCGGCTCGCGGATTGCACGGTAGTGGTGCTAGTCCCCGGGATGGGCGACGACGTGCAAAGCCTCAAGGCCGGCCTGATGGAAATCGGCGATATTTTTGTTCTCAATAAGAGCGACCGCGAAGGCGCGGGGCAATTCGAAGAGCGGCTTCGCGCTATTTTGCAACTAATGCCCGAGCGAGAGGGCTGGCGGCCACCGGTTGTCCGCACAGTGGCTACTGAAAATACCGGTATAGATGAACTCGCAAGGCAGATCGCGCGTTTCCGCGAGCATTTTTCGAACGCGCCAAGCCACGGCAGCCGCGAAGTAGCCTATTGGAAAGAATGGCTGATGCGGCTGGTCCGGTCACGATTGCTCGAGCAAGTGGCGGCCGGCGGAATGACGGACGCGAAATTCGAAGCGTTGGCGTCACAAGTGGCAGCGCGAAAGAAAGACCCATACGCCGCCGTAAGCGAGATTCTGTCCAGCGCCGGATCGACCAGTTAATCCCAGAAGTCGTCGCGATCGACGAGTTCGACGCCGATCTGCCGCTGGCCTTCGGAGTCAATACGAGAATAGATCACGCGGGCTGATGCGCGCCCGCCCTTATCCTTGCGCGTCACTATAACCATGCCACCCTTTTCAACCGGATGCCGGCATACGAAACCGGCCCCGTGGCGGCTCAGCGTCGAGGTCCAAGTATCTTCTTCCCACGTTCGCCGTGGATCCTCTCGGCGCAGCCAGACGGGCACCGCGGTGGCCGTGCGCGTGCTTCGCCGCAGGGACTTACCCGTTGACGATATCCACGCGAGCACAGCTTGCAGGCGCGTCTTCATCTGCTGATCCGCGAAGCGCGCATCGTCAGCAAGATCCTCAGCTTGGCGCGCCCACGCGGACAGGAATTCCTTGAAAGCGGCGGCGCCCCCGGCGTCCGGCTTCTGCAGCAAGCCTTTGTGGCGCGCTTGCAATTCCTGAAACGAATCCGAAAGGAAATGATTCAGGCAAAAGAGGTGCGAATCGACTTCCGCGGAGACGACATCCTCGCACGATTCAACGCTGCATGAAATATTTCCGGCTGCCAGTAGTAGGACGCCCACCGATTCGAGTTGACTTTCCATCGCTCCGCCTGGGAACGGCCCTGAGGGGGTCCGCCTAATCCTTGGAAAGTTTTCCGAGTCCTTGAGCCAGTTGAGAAATCGCGCCGCTCACGAATTCGAGATGGCTGCGGCTGTGACGCGACATCTCCGCCGCGAATTGACGCGATATCTCCGCTGCCTTTTCCTTCAAGCCTGCAAGAGCGCTTTCGGCGACAGGCTCCAACGCGCCCTTTAGGCGGGCTTGGGTTTCTGCCTCCTCCTGCTGGGCCGAAGCGCGAACAGTCTCGAGGGCCGACTCCGCAGCGGTGGTGGCGGCGCGCTCGATTTCCTGACGGGCGCTATCGAGGCCTTTCTGGACAATTGTTTCGAGCCGCTTGTCTAGCCGCGCGCAAGTCTCTTCCAGCCGGCCCGCGGAGTGCTCCACGGACTGCCGGCAAAGCGTTTCGAACTCCTCTTGGCGCTTGGTCAGATCCGCTACAATCTGGCGGGCATCGTCGATCACCGGCCCCGACTCTTGTTTCAGGCGGGCGATGATGCGATCCACTGCGTCCTTCCGGGAACTATCGAGAAATCCCTGAAGCCGGCTTTGAGCCATGGTCGTCAGCGTCGTGGAAACTTCCTCAAGCTCGCGATTGCGCGTTTCCACCTGCGTGAGGGCGTCTTGTAGGTCCGCTTCGATTTTCTTGGTCCACTCAGCGTGGCGCGCTTGTGCAGTTCGCTCGCCGGCTTGGCTCAAGTGCTTGAGAGAGCGATCGATCCACGGGCCTGTCTGCGCGGAAATAACTTCGCCGACAATTCGCTCGGCCTCTTCCCGGAGGGCGGCGCGCATCCCGTCGAGCAGATCGTCTGCTTTATCCCGAACAACGGTTTCCGCCGCGTCGGAAAGCATCGCCTCCATCTGTTGCTGAAAGCCGCCCATTAACTGTCCAATGGGCCGCCCGTTGGAAGGTTGCTGCGAGACGGTTACTCCTTTGCCTCGCTCTTCCTTCGCTACAGAAGTTGGCTCGGGCCGTAGAACCGCCACCGCTTTGTGTTTGAGCTCCGGTTCCGGATTGAGAGGGCCGCAAAAGGGCAGCCAATCGCCGGGCGGCGAATCGATGCCCCAGATGTTGCCGGGCGCGTCGAGTTCGATCGCGGTCAGATGGGGACCGCCGGTTTGAACCGGGCGCTGCGTCCATTTCACGTGGCCGCGAGCGGAAACCGGTTTCGCATCCTTGCCGTTCAATTGCAGCACCACGAACGCGTTGTTCAACACCTCGTGGTTCGATTCGTACATGCAGCCGTGGGCATTGAGCGTTATGGTGGATACTTCCTCGTGGTAAGGACCGCGGAACGAGTCCACGCCCTCCACGGCCAGTTGAATGGCGCGGTTGACCCGAGTGCTGCGCCGTGTTTTCGATCCGGAATGAACTGCAAGTGAGCTGTTTGACACGTTTTTTTCCTCGCTGCTGATGGTCACAAGAATAGAACGCGTCGCCACGCGGATTAATCGTCAAATCGAAGCCCCTGTCTCAATCAGTTACTACCCATTTGGCGGCGTCCGCGGCCGCCTTCAGACGGGCGCCTTTCCGATGCGCCGTTGCCGTCGTGGGGCCACGCATGCCATGCCCGGCAAAGATACTTCCTCGCCGCCGAACAGCTCTTGTAGTGCCGGCATCCTGCCGGCGTCGTTGCTTTTCCCAGGGAACGCCACTCTCCCAATTGGCCTCTCGTCGCTGCGATTGTTGATTGGATAACGGCGTCGGCTCCTTGCGATCGAGTGGACTTGGTAGTCGCTAAACTGACCAAAGCTCGGAGTAAAGGAGCCGAGCAATGTTGATTATTAGGATGTGATTTTCACGCGCGCTATCAGCAGATTGCCATGCTGGATGACACGACAGGAGAAGTGGTGGAGCGGCGGCTGGATCACCTCAACAAAGAGGCCGAGGCCTTCTACCGCAGTTTACACCAGCCGGTTCGGGTAGGCATCGAAGCGACCGGTGTGTCCCGCGCCTTGGTTTTGTGCGAAGCGCCGGGACACAAGGAAGGGTCCCGGCTCGACGGTTAGTCGAGCACGGGAGATCCGTCGAGGAAACTCTCTTGGATGTAAATCAAGAGGCAGCATGGTAAGCCAGGCGATTTGAACTTTCCATCCTCGCCTGTTAGTTTTGTGTGCTTGTTTTTGACGATCGCGCCACAAACTCCATGTTCGGGGGCCGGATGAACCTGGGCGACATCGAATTCCACATTATTTGCGCCGGGCACGTGATGCTCGACGGCGGGGCGATGTTCGGGGTGATTCCCCGCACTCTCTGGGAGAAAAAGATCGCGCCCGACGCGCGCAACCGCATCACCTTGGCCATGAACTGTCTTCTGATTCGCGCCGGAGGTAAGCGCATCCTCGTAGAAACCGGCGCGGGCGACAAATGGAACAGCAAGCTGAAGGATATTTACGGAATCGAGCAATCCCGCCTGGCGGATGGCCTGCGCGAATACGGTTTGCGCCCCGAGGATATCGACGTCGTTGTGAACACGCATTTGCATTTCGATCACTGCGGTGGCAATACCTTCCTCGAGAAAGACAAAGTGCTGCCCGCTTTTCCCAACGCGCGCTACGTGGTACACCGCGGGGAATTCGAGCACGCCAAAAATCCCAGCGAGCGCGATCGCGGTAGCTATTTTGACGAAAACTACGTTCCCTTGGAATCCGCCGGGATGCTATCTCTCCTCGAAGGCGACCATACCATTCTGCCGGGTGTCGAACTCATTGTAGTGCCTGGTCACACCGCGCACATGCAGTGCGTGAAGCTCAGCAGCGGCGGAAAGACGGCCTTTTTTTTCGCGGATCTAATCCCCACCACAGCGCACCTGCCTCTTCCATGGATTATGGGTTACGATCTTTACCCCATGACGACGCTTGAGAACAAGAAGCGCTGGGTCCCGCAGGTCATTCGCGAAGGCTGGCTCGCACTTTTCGGTCACGACGTCAAAATACCGGCGGCGTACCTTCGCGAGCGCGACGGCAAGTGGGAAGCAGAACCCGCGCAAATCGATTGAAATTCAGGAGTGGGGATGCCGAAAACCAAGAAAGGGAAGAGAAGTGCCAAGAGAGAGCCGGTCACCATAGGCATCATCGGTGGCAGCGGTCTCTATCACATGGCGGGTCTCACAGAGACGCAGGAGTTGCGCGTGAAAACGCCCTTTGGCGACCCATCCGATGCCATCGTGATCGGGACGCTTGAAGGGCGCCGCATGGCCTTCCTTTCGCGGCACGGGCGAGGGCATCGCTTGTCGCCCAGCGAGATCAATTACCGCGCCAACATTTGCGCCCTGAAAATGCTAGGCGTGGAACGCATCATTTCCGTGAGCGCAGTGGGCTCGCTCCGGGAAGATCTTCCACCGCTCGATTTTCTGATCCCCAATCAGTTTTTCGATCGCACGCGTGGGCGCACGTCTACCTTTTTCGGCGCCGGCGTTGTCGCCCATGTTGGATTCGATAAACCCACGTGCCCGCGGCTTTCCGCCCAACTGGCCGATGCCTGTGACCGCGCCGGAGTGAAAGTGCATCGCGGCGGCACTTACGTATGCATGGAGGGCCCGCAGTTTTCAACCCTAGCCGAGTCGCATACCTACCGGCAGCTCCGTTTCGACGTAATTGGAATGACGGGCGTAACCGAAGCCAAGCTCGCCCGCGAGGCCGAACTTTGCTACGCTACCTTCGCCTTGATCACCGATTACGATTGCTGGCACCCAGAACACGATTCGGTCACGCTCGAAGAGATCCTTGCGAATATGACCAAGAATTCAGACAACGTGCAGCGCACCATCCGAGAAGCCGTCCGTGCTCTGGGGAACGACCGCGATTGCAAGTGCGGGTCCGCGCTCGCGCACGCGATCCTTACCGATCGTAAGGCAATTCCGGCCTCGGCAAAAAAGCGGCTGGCGCCAATCGCCGGCAAATACATTTCATAGGAAAATCTACTCGCAGTTGCTTAGAGCGATGCCTGGCGTTTGTCAAAATGCGGAACCGCCGAGCGGTCCGCTAAAAACTTGGAGACTTCATGTCACTTCTGATTGTAGGGTCGGTCGCGTTTGATGGAATAGAAACACCATTTGGTAAGGTTGACCGTACCCTTGGTGGCACCGGCACTTACTTCGCCCTTGCGGCTAGCCATTTTGCTCCCGTGCGGCTCGTCGGTGTGGTGGGCGAGGATTTTACCGCCAAGGAGGAGGCTATCTTTCGCGGCCGTAAAATCGATCTTGCCGGGCTCGAGCACGCCAAAGGGAAATCGTTCTTTTGGGCCGGCAAATATAGTCAGAACATGAACGAGCGCACCACGTTGGTGACCGACCTCAATGTGTTTGCCACATTCCGCCCCACACTGCCGAAGTCTTTCACCGATTCACCCTACGTATTCCTCGGCAACATTGACCCGACGTTGCAGCGTTCCGTCCTCCAGCAGGTGCGGCCCAAGCCGAAAATCGTGGGTCTGGATACGATGAACTATTGGATTTCCGGCACTCCGGAGGAACTGCGGGAAACGCTGAAGCATGTGGACATTCTGATGATTAATGAGGATGAAACGCGACAGCTGGCCGGAGAACACAATCTATTCCGAGCCGCTAAGCTGGTGTTCAAAATGGGTCCGAAGACGATGATTATCAAACGCGGCGAGAATGGCGCCATCATGGTGCACAAAGATTTCGTATTTGCGGTTCCCGCCTACCCGCTCGAAGAAGTCTTCGATCCCACCGGCGCGGGCGATACCTTCGCGGGAGGATTCATGGGCTACATCGCGGGCAAAGGCAAGATCAACGAGCAGACGCTGCGCTCGGCCATGGTGTACGGTTCGGTGCTAGCCAGCTTCACGGTAGAACGTTTTGGTGTCGAGCGTCTCGCGAAGGTAAAGCGCAGTGAAATCACCGCGCGCGCCCGGCTATTCTCGAAGCTCACATCTTTCAAACTGTAGTCGTCGCTCCCAATTTTGTCTTCGCTGCGCTTTCTCTGTCGCATTCGCAGCGGCACAATCCGCCCCGGCGGATGCCCGGCAAACACGCTTGGTTCCCCCTCGCCATACGCCTAGCGCGAAGCGGTGCCTCATGTGGAGTGCGGGAGCTTGCTCCCGCTGTTTGCCGCCCGGGCTTTCCCGGGCGTGCTCCTCGTATCCGATTGCGAGCCTGCTTACTGCTTGGAAACTCCAGCTTTCAGCTCGCGAACTAATTCAAAAATACGATCTGGCGGGGCAGGCGTGGCACCGAAGAATCGCTCCCAGTGAATATCAGGAAACCCCATCCGAGTGACTACAGCGGAAAGCTCCCGCCGCAGTGTTTCGGTATCCGCGATATCAGTTTCGACCAGAGCCTCGTAGATCACTCGATGGTCAGCGTGTTCCCAACGATACCCTTCAAGTTGATTAACTAGGTGTATACGTAGGGCGGCGCCTCGGGGAAGCACGGAAAGCGCGCGCAAGAGAGCGAGCTCGCGCTCGGTCGTCGTCAGGGACTCGGCGGAGGCACGAAGTGGTTCTTCCGAAGGCGGAGGCATTTTGGTGCCGTGTCGAATCTTAAATCAAGATTCCCCGCCACCATTAGTATTAAGAATGAAGGTCTAAAGTTGTTCGCTCGGCGAAGCAATCACGCTGCCGCGTGGGCGGCAACCGGTCGGACAAAATCGATTCGGTCGATCGTGACAGCCACCCCGTAAATCGGTGCCACTTCGCCGGGAAGCTGCGATACCCGTAGAGCTTTAGCGCTCGCTCGAACCAGAACTGACGAGCCTCGGTCCTTGTCCGTGGGCAGGGCGAACGTCAGTTCAATGGGTGCTCCTGGATCGATTGGTTCTTCTGAGTGGAAATACAAACCGGACCGCGAGATGTCTCGAAGATGGGCCGTATAGAATTCCGCCGGACGGCGGCGCGATCGGCAAACCTGCAACGGCAAGTATACTTCGTACCTCCGGGCCTTCCTGCGTTCACCCATGAGTCCCCCTTTTGATGAGTGTCTAGGTTGCACGGGGAATGCCAGCCCTAATGGGAACGTGGTCCGCTGATACTAAAAGGGTTAAGGAAGAAGTAGTACCCCGAAATGACACGGAACAGGGAATTTTTTCCGGGAGTGGGAAACACCTGCATTCTGACGCTCATCAGCCTGTGTCCCCGAAACTGCGGCTCCTGCTTGGTCTGGCGCCTTGAAAAAATTTAGAGCATAGGGTCAAACAGAACGGAGGATCCCTCTGCCTCGGTAAGGATACCCTTCCCGATCATCAGCCGAACTAGTCGGACTAGAGCGGCCGAATTGCCAGCGCTTGGGGCGGCCCCTTCGCGAGCAGGTTGCACAACTTCTACAGAGGTTCCTTTCCGCGTCCCTGTCAATTCCATAAGCCAGTTATCCAGCGCGGCACGCTGGATTGCATCCAAGGCCTCGAATGCGATGCCCATTCCCAGCCCATGCTGGGAATAGACGACGGTTCCACGGGTGTCGAATTGGGTGTCATTCTTGCGGACGGCAACCTTAACTTGAGCACCTACCGGAAAGGGAACCATGGTGTCAACAAAACATCCCCCCGGTCCGAGGTCTGTTGTGCGGGTGGAGAAACGGGCGCCGGAGCCAAGTTCGATTACTTCAGCGGACGCGGTGAAGAAATGACGGTCCGCGTTCCTCCGCTCGACCTCGCTGGTCGTTGCTTTGCCGCCGGTGGTGTCGCGTGGATGCTTTTGGTTGCCGTGATCGTACATAGAATTGCCAACCGCCTTCCATTCGGATAAACCGATTGTTTCAAGTATTCTGAATGTCATGCGGCATCAATAACAAGTGCAATCCCCGATGGCTTGCCCAAAAGCCAATCACGGCGACAGAGCGGCTACAACAAGAATCTTACAGCTATGCCGACGTGGTTGGCGCCCCGGTCTTCGAGGCGGACGATCGAGCCAAGAAACTTCCGATGGGCGGAGACTTTGTCGCCGTAGGGAAACGTAATCATCAGGCGCATACCTACCGCATAATGGGGCATGGACGTCATGAAATAGATGCCATCACGCGTGAAATCAATCACTTGGCCGACGTCTTCGATCTCTGCGAATCGGGCATCGAATGGCCGAATATGCAGCGGCAGAGTGACTTTCAGCCGCTTTCGGCCGCGGGCGTCGCGGGCTGCCTTGTCGGGAGCTCGGCTTGAAGATCGCAGGTTGGGCCAGGACGCCGCACTCATTATCGCCTCCAGTGCCAAAGTGGCGCTGCACGACCATTCTACGGACCGGCAAGAGCTCTCCTATAGAACGGGGGTACCAGAAGGCTGCTACGAAAGTTCGGCTTTACCGCACGCAAAGCTTTGAGTCTGCAGCATCGGAAGGTTCGAGTTTGGTGCAGGAAAAGGAATAACTCGAAACATTAAGGGGGCCTTGGCGGTCCGATTTTGACGCGAAACGACGCCGATGCGCCCCTTTGACGAGCGGACCGTGGAATCATCCACAGCAAGAGCTTCTTGACAGGCGAAGGCGCGGAGGTTAACGTAGCGGTGCTGATTCTCCAGACGCGGACGCATGAGAAAAGACGCAAATTCGATAAAACTCGTAATTGTAGGACTCGTACGCGCGCTCCGGGCTGGAGGGCATCACTGAGCTGAGCGGTAAGAATCCAAAAGGCTCATGAGACCCACCTGCCAGAGACGCTGGCAAGGTGGGTTTTTATTTTTGTGGTCATTGAAGAATTGAAGAGGGGACTGCGATGGAAAGCAAAAAGGAAACGATGATCGGCGCGAGGATTCTGTGGGAATGTTTGGAACGTGAGGGCGTGAAGACCGTCTTCGGCTATCCGGGCGGCGCCATCCTGCCCGCCTACGACGCGCTGCGCCATAGCTCCATTCGCCACATCCTGGTGCGCCATGAGCAAGGCGCCACGCACATGGCCGATGGATATGCCCGGGCCACCGGCGAAGTCGGCGTGGCCGTAGCCACCTCGGGGCCTGGCGCGACCAATATGGTCACCGGAATCGCCACGGCGATGATGGACTCCTCGCCGATTGTCTGCATCACGGGACAAGTCGGCAGCAAACTTCTCGGCTCCGATGCGTTTCAAGAAACCGACATCACCGGCGTCACCCTGCCGATCACCAAGCACAATTATTTGGTTACGCACGCCAGCGAGATTGCTCCCGCGATTCGAGAGGCGATGTATATAGCGAAGTCCGGACGCCCGGGGCCAGTGCTCGTCGACATTACCAAGGACGCTCAACAGGGATCGTGTGAATTCGATTGGGAAGCGGCGGCGCCGAAGACGCGCGGTTACCGTCCCGATCACTCTCCGGCGGAGAAGGCGTACGAAAAGGCGCTGGAGCTGATTCGCACGGCCAAGCGGCC
>DATDIT010000106.1:0-29431 GCA_036520875.1 Candidatus Acidiferrales bacterium | reverse complement strand
ACTTTCATGTCTTTCTCGGAGACGACGAAAGAAATGTTGCTCTCGGAGGAGCCCTGGGCGATGGCGATGATGTTGACGTTCTCGCGTCCCACGGCGTTGAAGGTGCGTCCCGCGACGCCAGGCGTGCCCCGCATGTTCTCGCCCACAACGGCTACGATTGCGATGCTTGGATCCATGGTGATGTGTTCGACTTTTTCGTGCGCTACATCCTGCGCAAATTCCTTGCGGAGAGCCTCAACGGTTCGCTTGGCGTCGGAGGCAGCGACGATCAAGCAGATATCGTTTTGCGACGATGACTGCGAAATCAGCAGGATGCTCGCGTGCACTTCGGCGGTGGTGGAGAATGTGCGGCCCACCACGTCCGGCGCACCGACGATTCCTGGGCCGCCGACCGTGATCAGCGCGACGTCGCGAATGGCCGTGAGCGCTTTCACGCCGCCGCCATTGCTGCGGCCCCTCGGAGTGATCTTCGTGCCGGCCTGCTCGGGCGCAAAGGTGTTTCGAATCCAAACGGGGATGCCCGCCTGTGCCACGGCGCGCAGCGTCTTGGGGTGAAGCACCTTCGCGCCAAAGTAGGCGAGCTCGGACGCTTCCAAGTAGGAGATTTCTGGAATCGTGCGCGCCTCGGGAACGAGGCGGGGGTCAGCGGTGAGCACGCCGTTCACGTCGGTCCAGATAATTACCTCGTCGGCGCTAAGCGCTGCGCCAAGAATTGTGGCGGAATAATCCGATCCGCCTCGGCCGAGCGTGGTGAGAATGCCGCTATCGGTGGCGCCAATGAAACCTGTCACGACCGGAACAATTCCGGCATCGAGCAGCGGCCGCAGACGTGTGTTCGATCGCGCGTGCGTGCGGTCCATCAACGGGTCCGCGCCGCCATGATAGGAATCGGTGACGATCAGCTCCGTGGATTCGACGGAATCGCTTGGCACGCCGTGCTCGGATAGAGCCGCAGCGACCATCGGAGCCGAAAGGCGCTCACCCAAACTCGAAACGGAATCGAGGGTGCGCGGAGTGAGTTCGCGAAGCAAGGCCGTGCCTTTGCAAAGCTCCTCGCCCTCGCTGAAAAGTTTTTCGAGGCAACTTGCCAGCCGAAGGCGCTTTTCCTTATCGCGAACAAGCGTTTCCAGAGCTGCTGCGTGCTGCTTGCGCAGCTCCGCGAAAATCGCGTGGGAATGCTCGCGGTCTCCAGCTTCGGAGCGGCTCGCCGCCTGGATCAGCCGATTGGTGACGCCGCTCATGGCCGAGACCACGACCACAATTGGGCATTCGCGCGCCGCGCGCTTCACGATTTCGCCGACGCGATTGATACACGACGCGTCGCCCACGGACGTGCCGCCAAATTTCATCACTCGCAATTTTGTTTTCATGTTCTAGGAAGCGCGACGCACAGCGACTGGGAGGTTATCCCGAGGCGAAAAAACGACCGCCGTTCACGATGCCGCACCACAAAAAACTATACACCAGCGGACGAAGTTGCGCGACGGGCGCTGCGGTGGATGTGTCTGTCGCCATACAGCGCGCTGATAAACCGCTTAAGCTGGGGCACGAATGCATCGGCGCTGCCGAAGGCCCGTTTTGTCTCCTGCGAGCTTGCCCGTATAAATTGCCATTCCGACGGCGGCATTTATGCCGGCTTTTTCCAGGGTCTTCACCTCGCGCATGGTGCGAATTCCTCCCGCTGCGGTAATCGGAAGCGATGTGGCGGAGCGAAGTTTGAGGAACCAGCGGAGGTCCGTGCCCTTCATGGTTCCTTCGTTGTCGACAAATGTGGAAAGAAACTCGGAGCAGAAAGGTTCCAGCTCCGGAATCACATCGGTCGGCTTCAGCCTCAGGCGTTCGCGCCAGCCACGCACGACGATTTGACCTCTTTCAGTATCGAGCGCGATCATCACGCGCTTGCGCCCCACGCTCGAGACCATCGCTTTCAAGAAATCGCGGTCGACCCTGCCATTTCGGAAAGCGGCGCTGCCGATGATGACTTTCTCCGCGCCCCACGAAAGTATTTTTGCCGCGCGCGCTGCGGTGCGGATGCCGCCGCCAACGCGTACCTTCACCTTTGCACGACGGCAAAGCAGTTTGATCCAACGACCGTTGGAACCTTTTCGCATGGCGGCGTCGAGGTCAATCACATGCAAAATGGGATAGTCGCGGAATCGTTCGAGCAAGCCTAGAACATCATCCACGGCGAGCGCCCGCCGGCGTCCTCTGACTAACTGCACGGCCTTGCCGCCTTGAAGATCGATGCAGGGAATGATCATCGGATTTTTATTTCATCGGCTGAGGCGAACGGGCACGCCGCGCGCGCCCAGATATTGCTTGAGCTTGGCGATGGAGTGAGTCTCGTTGTGGAAAATCGAAGCGGCCAAGGCTGCATCTGCGCTACCTTGATTGAACACTGAGAGAAAATCATCGAATGTATTGGCTCCGCCGGAAGCGATTACCGGCACCGAAACGGTCGCCACAATTTTGGCGGTAAGTTCACAATCGAACCCGCTGCAGGTGCCATCGCGGTCGATTGAGGTCAACAAAATTTCACCGGCGCCGCGGGAGACAGCTTCGGCAGCCCAAGCTCCGGCATCGAGCCCTGTCGCATCGCGCCCGCCACGCGTGTAGGGTTCCCACGAATCGCCCTTGCGCTTGACGTCCATCGAGAGGACCACCGCCTGCGAGCCGAACTGTTGCGCCAGCTCCGAAAGCAATTCCGGACGCTCGACTGCGGCCGTGTTCACCGTCACTTTATCTGCACCGGCGCGCAACACCGCGCGGCCGTCCTCCATCTTGCGGATGCCGCCACCGGCCGTGAGCGGGATATTCAACTGTTCAGCGACGCGGCGAATTGTATCGAGAAAAGTGGCGCGCCCCTGAACAGACGCGCTGATGTCCAGCACGACAAGTTCGTCCGCGCCTTCACGGTTGTAGCGAGCGCCAAGCTCGGCCGGATCGCCCATGTCGCGCAAGCCCTCAAACTCAACTCCCTTTACCACGCGGCCCGCATCCACGTCGAGGCACGGGATGATCCTGCGAGCAAGCGTCATTGCGCTGACTCCAGAAAGTTGCGCAGCACGCGAGCGCCGGTCTCACCGGATTTCTCAGGATGAAACTGGACAGCGGCCAGCCCTCGTTGCTCGATGACAGCCGCGAATGGGAAGCCATGATCGCATGCCGCAACCGTGGATTCAGTCGCAGCCGGCGCTGCATAGGAATGCGCGAAATAAAAGTAGGCGTCCTCCGGGATGCCATGCAGCAACGCGCTCGCTTGCATCAGGCGCAACTGATTCCAACCGATGTGCGGAGACTTGACGTTCGTCGGCAGAGCGCGAACTTCCTCCGGGAAAAAGCCGAGGCCAGGCGCGCCCGGCGCTTCCTCGCTCGACGCGAACATCGCCTGCAATCCGAGACAGATTCCGAGCATTGGCACGCCGGAGTCATACGCGTCACGTAGCGCGAGTGTGAGATTGCGCTCGCGCAGGCCGTTTACAAAGGCCGAAAAATGCCCCACGCCGGGCAGCACAATCGCCTTCGCGGCGGCGATCTGCTGAGGTTCAGTCGCCCGCTCGGTTTCCGCGCCCAGGTTTCGCAGCGCGCGTTCCACCGATGGAAGATTTCCGGCTCCGTAATCGACGATCGAAACTTTCATAGCACGCCTTTCGTCGACGGCAGGACGCGCCTCAGTTGCTTATCGCGGGTAACGGCAAAACGCAGCGCCTTCGCAAAGGCCTTAAATATGGCCTCCACCTGATGATGCGACGACCGCCCGTAAACCAGCTTCAGATGCACGTTCGCCGAAGCAGACTGCGCGAAGGCGCGGAAGAAATCCTCCATCAACTCCGTTTGAAAATCGCCCACGCGCGCCGCTGAGATTTTAAAACTGCACACGCAAAACGCTCGGCCGGAAAAGTCCAGGGCTGCGGCGGCGAGGCAATCGTCCATCGGCATCAGGAAATATCCCGCGCGCAAAATTCCACGCTTCGAACCGAGAGCTTTCTTGACGCCTTCCCCGAGCGCGATTCCCACGTCTTCGACGGTGTGGTGTTGATCCACATCGAGGTCGCCGCGCGCGGCGAGCTCCATATCCAGCGCGCCGTGCCGCGCAATCTGCTCGAGCATATGATCGAAAAAGCGGACGCCGGTGCTTATGCGCGACTTGCCGCGCCCATCGAGATTCAGGCGCAGGCGAATGTCCGTTTCCTTTGTCTTTCTGCGCAGATTCGCCCTCCTCATAGCGCGGACTCCAGTTCCCGCAGAAGTCGCCGCGTCTGCTCGAGCGTCCCGAGCGTAATGCGGACGTAGCCTTCACCGCGAAAGTCGCTGGAGCGATCGCGCACCAGTGTGCCTTTGCGCATCAAAGCTGCAACGATTTCCTTGGCATGCTGGCCGAAATATACGAGTACGAAATTACCGCCGCTCGGGAAGCAGCGCACGCCAAGCCGGGCGAGTCCCCGCTCGAGCGCTTGCCGGCCGCGACGAACTTCACGGACGGTTCGCGCGATGAACACCCGATCGCGCATCGCTGCTTCCCCAGCTGCGATTGCGGCAGCACTCACGGGATAGGGCGATTGCGCTTTGCGCATGACCGCGGATAACTCACGATGGACAAAAATGCAGCCCAGGCGCAATCCGGCGAGGCCCGCTGCCTTCGAAAAGGTGCGCGTTACGATCAAATTCCTGTGGCGGCTAATCCAAGGAATCACGGTTACGCCAGAAAACTCAAAGTATGCCTCGTCGATCACGACCATCGTACGCGTCGCGGCCTTTAATATTCGCTGCAACTCTTTCAGTGATAACAGATTGCCAGTAGGACTGTTCGGATTGGGCAGAAAGAAAACTCGCGGCCCGGCGCGCAAAGCCTGTAGCACGTTGTTCCACGGGAAACACATTGCGTCGTCGTATCGCGGCGCAATGATCCGCGCTCCCGCCAATTCGGAATAGAACCGGTACATGGCGTATGTTGGTTCGACAAGCAAAACATCGTCCTTAGGCTCAACAAACGTGCTTACAACCAGGCTTAGCGCCTCGTCCGTGCCGTTTGTGAGCAGAAGTTCCTGGGGTCGAACTCCGAAATGCTTCGCCGCCTTTCGCCGGACTGTTTCTTGTTCGGGATATGCCGAAATTGACGCAGCGCTAAGCTTTGCCAGCGCGCGCCGGACGGCCGGCGAGCAGCCGATCGGATTTTCGTTGAAATCCAGGCGCAGTTTGTCGATGCGCCCTTCAAGCGGAGGATGATAGGGCCGCATCCGCTCCACAGCGCGCCGCACTGGTATCGGCCCCGTCACTTGCGCACCTCCACGGAGCGTGCGTGCGCTTCCAGGCCTTCCGCTCGCGCGAATTCGGCGACCACGGGGGCGAGACGCGTCACGCCAAGGCGCGATATTTCCTGCACGCTGATGCACTTCAAGAAGTCCAGAACTGAAAGGCCGCCACGACTGCGCGCCGCGCCTCCGGTCGGCAAGACGTGGTTCGTTCCGCTCGCATAATCGCCGAAAGATTGGGCGCTCCAGTCGCCAAGGAAGATGCTGCCAGCTGAATCGATTTTCGCAAGCAAGCCGTTCCTGCCGTCCGGCAGGCTCAAATGCTCCGGCGCGAACCGGTTTACGAATTCCGCAGCGGCCGCGAGATTCGTCGCAACTAGCACAGCGCCATTCTTCACAAGAGACCGCGATGCAAGGTTCGTCTTAGGCAATTCCGCAAGCTGCCGGTCGATTTCGCTAGCCACGGCGCGCGCCAAAGCTGAAGACGTGGTGACGAACAACGAAATCGCGTCGGGATCATGCTCGGCTTGCGCAATCAGATCCGAACCGATGAACCGCGGATTCCCACGCGTGGCGAACACGAGCGCCTCGGTCGGTCCTGCCAGCATATCGATGGCGCAATCGCCGCTGACGATTTGCTTCGCAGCAGTTACGAATCGATTCCCGGGCCCGAAGATTTTGTCCACGCGGGGTATTGAGCGCGTTCCATAGGCAAGCGCGGCAATCGCCTGGGCACCTCCGATTTTCGCGATACGCCTGACGCCGAGTCGCTCCGCCGCGGCCAGCAGCGAGGCACCGGGCTGCGGGCTCATCACTGCGATTTCGCGCACGCCCGCCTCTTGCGCAGGAATCACCGTCATCAGCAGCGTGGAGACCAGCGAAAATCGTCCGCCCGGAAGGTAACAGCCGACGGTATCAATTGCCCGCACGCGCTGTCCGGCGCGCACACCGGGTTCAACTTGTATGGTCCATTCCTGCGGTTTCTGGCGGCGCGCCACGGCGCGAATGTTTCGTGCCGCGTGATCCATGGCGGCGATAAATTCGCGCGAAACGCTCTTGCGGGCGCTGGACAATTCCGCGCGCGACACCCAGACATTACTTGAATCGAGCGAGAGGCTATCGAACCGCTTTGTCCACGCAAATAGCGCTGCATCCCCCCGACGCCGCACATCGTTGACGATCCGCGTGGCAGTGCGCGCGGCATTCCTGCCGCTCGCACTTCGCGAAGCCAAGATTTTCTTCGCCGTGGCATCTGTAAGCTGCAGAATGCGCATCAGTACACGACCTTATTCAGCGGGTACTCGACGATTCCTTCGGCACCGGCGGCTTTCAACTTGGGGATTAATTGCCGGACTGTTTTTTCCTCCACAATCGTGTTGATTGCAAGCCATCCTGGATCGCTCAACTGCGCGATGGTCGGATTGCGCAGCGCGGGCAGCGCCGCGAGTACTTTGTCCAGGTCCTCGCGCCGCAGATTCAACATCAGGCCCACGCGGTTGTAGGCTTTGATGGCGCCGTCGAGAAGCATCGCCATATTCACCATCTTTTCGTGTTTCCAGGGATCTTTCCACGCGGCGCGGTTGGCGATGAACCAGGTGGCAGATTCGAGCAGCGTATCGAGCACACGCAGGTGATTCGCGCGCAGCGACGAACCCGTTTCCGTAACTTCCACGATCGCGTCAGCCAGTTGGGGCACCTTTACTTCCGTGGCGCCCCAGGAAAATTCGACGCGCGCTTTCACGCCGTGTTTCGCCAGATACTTCTCAGTCATCCGCACCGCTTCCGTCGCGATCACTTTCCCTTCTAGATCGCGCACGCTTTGCATCGGCGCGTCTTCCGCAACGGCCAGCACCCAGCGCACTCGCCCAAGGCTCGTTTTGGAGTAGACCAGTTCCGCCACTTCCTCGATCTCCGCGCCCGTCTCGAGAATCCAATCTTTGCCTGTCAAGCCGGCGTCGAGCGCGCCGCTTTCCACATAACGCGCCATCTCCTGCGCGCGGACCATCATGCATTCGATCTCCGGATCATCAATCCCCGGATAATAGCTGCGCGAACTGACCGAGATGCGCCACCCGGCTTTGCCGAAAAGTTCCACGGTGGAATCCTGCAAACTGCCCTTGGGGATGCCGAGTTTCAGACGGCTCATTGCTTTTTCCCCTTGCCGTAGAGTTCTTCGGGAGTGATCACGCGCTCTTCCACGACGTTCGCGACACCATCGCGCGTGATACGCCGAAAAAAGCAGCTGCGGTAGCCCTCGTGGCACACCGCGCCGCCTTCCAGTTCCGCGCGCACGAGCAGCGCATCCTGGTCGCAATCGGTGCGCAGTTCGCGCAGCAGGAGTTTTTGCCCACTGGTTTCGCCCTTGGTCCAAAGCTTTTTGCGCGACCGACTGTAGAAGGTGACAAATCCGGTTGCTTGCGTCTTGGCCAGCGCTTCGCGGTTCATGAATCCAAGCATCAAGACGTCGCCATTGGCGTGATCCTGCACGATCGCCGGTATCAACCCATTTTCCTTCTCGAAATCGAGTTCCATTTGTTCTCTTTTAGCCTTTCTGACCGCTTGCCCTGTGCCGCGGTCTTGTAATGGCGGCAACTTCATCCTCAAAAACAAAAAGCCCGCGGGCGCATTCCGCGCCAGCGGGCCGATAAGTGCAGCTATTTTCGTTCCAGCTAGCCACACCGCCGCGGGCACGGTTTCACATGATGGTGGTGGCTATGATGCGCCCGCAGCAGTTTCATGACGACTCGAAATTATGATACCCCGTTGTCTTTGTCAAGAGCGGAGTCCGTAAGTGTAAGAAAGTAAAATCGTGAGGAATTTTCGAGTATCAGAACGCGAGAACCCGACCCTATTCGTACGCGAGAGCTTCAACAGGATCCTTGCGGCTGGCGAGCCATGCGGGATAGGAAGCACCAAGCAGGCCCCCGGCAACTGCGATCACGCCCGCGAGTAGAATCCATTTCAAGGTAATCAGAATGGTAAGCGAAGGGAAAGCTTGCAGAATGATGTACCGCACCAGGAAGCTTAGCGCGATCCCGCCCACAACGCCTGCCAGGCACATCAGGGTCGTCTCGCTAAGAATCGCTTCGGCAATGTAACTCTTGGAAGCGCCGAGTGACTTTAGGACTCCTATCTCGCGAGTTCTCTCGATAATGGTTGTGTACATCGAGAGGAAAGTAACCAGGAATCCGATTGAGACGGCTATGGCGATCATTACGTTGATAAAGGCGGCCAGGCCGGGAAGGTTGGATGACGTCATCTGCGAGAAAAAATCCTTGAGCGGCCGAATCTCGTACCGGGGCAGCAAACCGCGGACTTCATCCGTAACGGCGGGCGTGTGATCCGAACGGTCGCATTTGATGAAGAACGCCGATGCCTTGTCATGCGCGCCCGACATTTCCTGCAGAGTGGACATCTGGACGAAAAGCCGAGCACCCTTGCCGTGCTCCACGATGCCCGCTAAATGAAAATCGTGTTCGAGTATTCGGATGGTGTCTCCAACCTTCACTTTTTTGGCCCGCGCATACACGTCGTCGACGAGAATGTCGTTCGGATTTTGCAAGAGCGTGCCTGAGTACAGGGTGAAGCCTCCGGAAACCGCACGAAAAGTGTCGGGCTGGATACCGTAAACCAGATCGAAGCCATTCACGGAATTAAATTGTACGAGCACCGGGGCCACGGCTTGCACGTATTCGAGCTGCCGCAATTTGTCGGCGATGGCGATGGGCATCGGAGCCCCGCTGAAAGCCATGAAGATCGAAGCGGAGGGCGGCTGGACCATGATATCCGCGCCGATTCCTTCGGTGCGCTTCGCGGACTCGGTGAGCAGGCCGCTGGTGAGGCCTACGACGATAATCACCAGCGTGACTTCCACCGCCACGGCGATCACGGTAATGATCGTGCGAACCGGCCGGTGCAGGGCACTCCGCAAGATCATATGCCCGATCACTGCCTCTTTTCCCCTGAAGATACAGCCGGCGTGTTGGTTCCCGGGGAACTTTCCCCGACGTTCACAAGTTCCGCTCCGGGCGGTTTTCGCAGCACAAACCGATCGTCCGGCAGCGGTTCGTTGAATGTCGCCTTCGTGATGCCGATTTGTAGGGCGTAGTCGTTAGCCGGTCTGCTAAGCCCGATTTGGCGGGGATAATTCACGGAATCAAACACATCCCAGCCAGTATATCTAACGTCAGAAGCGATCTTCCCGCCCGCATCGTAAGTTTGAAGACGGGATACCCTCAGGTTTGTGCGATCGAACCAAACTTTGCGCGCTATTTCCCAGTTAGTTCGGGAAACTTCTGACGGCGCCCCTCCGGACCGGCCTGCGATCCGAGCCACGGTCAGCACGTAATATTCGCCACCGGCTTCGCTTGCATTCTCCATCAGAACCGGCGCGCTATCCGGAATGGGCTGCCAGAAGATCGCGCTGGTGAGATGTTGCGGGCGGAGATTCTCAATGGGCTTTGCCGAAGGCCGCTCCAGATTCGCCGGCCCCGTAAGGAACTTGTTCTGAGAAGGAATAAAAATGTTGAATGTCTGCCCGTCACTTTCCATGTCGAAAATATTTGTGCCCACGACGGGCGCTTGTCCAATCACTCGGATCTTCGCGGGCTTCTGCGCAAGGATGAATCCATTCACCTGGTGGTATTGCTTAATCACCCCGCTGTAGGTTGATCCGGCAGTGAGAGTCATCGTCACCGATGCATTGAGCGAAGTCACCGCCTCGGCTTGACGGTTATACTGCGCGATCAAATCGTCGCGAGTGGCGGTATGAAGCGGAACTGGTGGACCTGCAGGCTTTTTTGCTACGGTCTGGTTCATCGCGCATCCACCCGCTGAAAATAGCCAAGATGCGATCAAGACAAGCCATGGGACGCGCGACCGCGCCCGATATGTTCGCGTGAGCACTACAAGGAAACTTATCAGCCGGCTTGGGGAGTGTCAACGAACCGGCGGGTGAACCATTCCATTCGGACACGCTGTAACGCTCGTTGAGGATGGGAGGAGCCTCGACCTGAGCCTGAGACTCCCCCCGGATGAGCGGCGCGGAGCCACTCCGTCGTGTCCTCGGTGTTACTTCTTGGCTGCCGTGTAGTTCTGGGCGACCTGCTCCCAGTTAATTACATTCCACCAAGCCTCAATGTATTCGGGCCGGCGGTTCTGATATTTCAGGTAATAGGCGTGCTCCCAAACGTCCAGGCCAAAGAAAGCCTTGCCGCCGTCCAAAATCGGATTGTCCTGATTGGGCGTTGATTCGATGGCCAGCTTGCCGTCTCGGAACAACAGCCAGGCCCATCCCGAACCAAAACGCGTGGTCGCCGCCTGATTGAATTTTGTCTTGAATTCAGCGAAGGTACCGAACGTTTTTTTGATAGCATCGGCAAGTTCGCCCGAGGGCTCCCCTCCGCCGCCCTTCTTCATAATCTTCCAGAACATCGAGTGATTCATATGGCCGCCGCCATTATTGCGAACCGTGGTGCGGATATTCTCGGGAACCTTGCCGATCTGCGCGAGCAGTTCCTCCACAGCGAGCCTTTGGAGGTCAGCGTGGCCTTCGAGAGCTTTATTCAGGTTTGTGACGTATGCGCCGTGATGTTTATCGTGATGAATTTCCATCGTCTTCGCGTCAATGTAAGGCTCGAGCGCGTCGAAGGAGTACGGCAGGGGTGGCAAAGTGTGGCTCATTTGGGGAGCAGCTCCTTGTGCGGATGTCGAACTCATTATCTACCTCCTGAATTTCAGGTTCCTACGCCATAATTATACGCGCCTTGCAGGAAGCGGTGGAACAGGCGCCGCAGATTAACCGAGCACCTCACAGGAGGTTCCATGCCGTCCGTCGAGCATGTAGAAAAGCACTTTACTGCTACGGCAGCCGTGCGGGACATTGTGATCGGAATGTCCGACGGCCTCACCGTCCCGTTCGCTCTCGCTGCGGGGCTCACCGGGGCGGCTGCGGCTCTTTCCCATGGCAACACCATTATCGTTACTGCTGGCTTCGCCGAAATAGCCGCTGGCTCAATCGCGATGGGGCTCGGCGGATATTTGGCGGCGAAGACCGATTCCGAGCACTACGCCTCCGAGCTCGATCGGGAATATCTGGAGACCTTGGAGCTCCCCGAAATCGAAACCGAGGAAGTGGCGAAGGTTTTTCGCGATTATGGGCTCTCGGAGGCGCAGATGGCGCCCATCGTCGCCACCATTACTTCGAATCAGAAAAGATGGGTCGATTTCATGATGCGTTTCGAGCTCGGCCTTGAGCCGCCCGACCCTGCGCGCGCCGGCCGGAGCGCCGGAACCATCGCGGCATCTTACATCGTCGGCGGTTTGATTCCCCTGGCGCCTTACATCCTGATGGCGAGTATCCGACCTGCGCTTTGGACCTCGGTGATTGTGACTTTGCTGGCGCTTGTCACGTTTGGCGCAATCAAGGCTCACTACACTGGCGTCAAACCTCTGCGCGGCGCAATGCAGACTGCGCTGGTTGGCGGACTTGCTGCGGCCGCTGCCTTCTTCATTGCCAGGCTTGTCTAGAGATACTAGCCCTACGACTACCACGACAAATGGCCGTCCTTAAATCACATATCCTGCATCGGGCAAACCTTACCGGATGAAATTGATTTAGCGGTAGAAAGAGCCGCGCCACCCGGTTCACAAAGCCTGCATCTATTATAATGGTGACCAGGCAGAATCCTGGGTTGCGACGCAGCCAAGGGAGGCCTGGGCGGCGAGTTCGCCTTCTCGGCGCATCTTAATAACGAGCGCAAACGTTGTTGGCGCCTTTACACTTGCAGCGCCGTCCGCGACTCCGAAAGGAAGAAGTCTCATGAAGAGCTCTCATTTACATATCCCCCGTTGGGTGGCCACGCTCGTTGTGGTTACGGCCGTTATCGCCGGTGGAATACTCGCAATAGGACTAAAGAGCTGGACGGGCCGGGACGTATTCGGCGCACCTAAGCTCGCACTCACGCTGGCGCGCGATCCGGCGCCTGTTCCACTCGGAAACTTCACTAACGGCTTCGCGTCGGTGCTGAAGCCCGCGCTGCCGGCCGTGGTTAATATTCACAGTTCGAAAGTTGTGAAGAGCAAGCCACAACAAATGATGCCTTTTTTTAACGACCCTATGTTCCGCCAGTTTTTTGGCCCTCAGTTTGGCCCAGAGGAGCCGCAGTCCGAACGCGAACAGAGCTTAGGATCCGGAGTCATCATCACCTCGGATGGAACCATCGTCACCAATAACCATGTGATCGATGGCGCCACGGATATCAAGGTTGATCTCGCCGATAAGCGCGAGTTCAAAGCCAAGCTGGTCGGCACCGATTCAAAAACCGATATCGCCGTTCTTAAAATCGATGCCACCAATCTTCCTACTCTCACTATAGGTGACTCCTCAAAGTTGAAAGTGGGCGACGTGATCTTCGCGATTGGAGATCCCTTCGGGGTCGGTGAAACCGCCACGATGGGCATCGTCAGCGCCACCGGCCGCAACAATCTAGGAATAGAAAATTACGAGGATTTTATTCAGACCGATGCGGCCATCAACCCAGGAAATTCTGGCGGCGCCATGATCGACTTGCATGGCGATCTTATTGGAATTAATACCGCCATCCTCACCGGTGGAGGCGGAGGGAACCAGGGTATTGGCTTCGCCATTCCGATCAATATGGCCCACTCCGTGATGGATCAAATTGTTAGCCATGGCAAAGTGGTGCGGGGTTATCTGGGAATAGAAATCCAGGAATTAACGCCTGATCTCGCAAGACAATTTGGGGTCAATACACGCGGGGGCGCGCTTGTCGGCGAAGTTGAACCGGATACGCCTGCCGCGAAGGCGGGCCTAAAGAGGGGCGACGTGATTCTCACTCTCAACGGCCAACCGGTTGCCTCCGATCGCGATCTTCGCCTCCGTATTTCTCAGATGGCTCCGGACACCAGTGTAAAGTTGGGCATCTCGCGTGACGGCAAAACTCAGGACTTCAACGTCACGCTGGGCGAATTGCCCGAAAAGGTTGCGCAAGAGGGCACGGGCAAGGAAAGCGCCCCGGGCGGTCTCGAAGGGATCGAGGTGCAAAATCTGACCCCCGATATCGCTCAGCAGCTACAATTGCCTGTCGGCACCAAAGGTGTTGTGGTTACCTCGGTCGACCCATCCAGCCCAGCAGCGTCCGAACTGAATCGCGGAGACGTCGTCCAGGAAGTCAATCACAAGCCTGTAGCGAACATCCAGGAGTATAAACAAGCCATCGCTGCGGCCGGGAATCAGCCAGTGTTGTTGCTTGTCAATCGAGGCGGCGCAACACAGTTCGTCGTAATTGAACAGCACTAAGCGATAGAAAGCGAACTTGCAGGAGGGCGCCCGCGAGGGCGCTCTCGTTCGACTCGACATAAGGGCCTTTGGAAAAGCTTTTGCACGGATTCATGTATTCTCTCGCGGGACGGACCGCCTTAGCGTTTTAGGCCAACTCTAGACCGGACGGCGGCTATTCTTTGCGTGAGCTTGGGAAGTTTGAAATGAAGGACGGCGCGACGACCGTTCGTCGCCCACGGCAATCTGCAACAGGAGTTTCGCTCGCGTTCGTTCAGAGATGCCTTCCAATGATTCTGCGACCACTTCGAGTCACCTCGCGCAACTTGGTTATCGTTTTCAACACCCTTAGGATTAGAATGGTACGTGAGTTCTATTCGCCCCAGCCCTCCGCTCTAGTACGACTATATTGGGGGCTACTCGTGTGTCCGAAGCTCCCCCGACATCAAGGCACTTCGGGGTGAACATATGATACCGGCAAAGAAACAAACCGTATTCCGTGAAACGCTCCTTCCCGATGGGAAACGGCGATGGCGATCTTTCGGCGCGGGGTTCGGCCTGGAGTTCATCGCACTGGCCGTGGTCGTGATACTTCCCTTGCTTATGCCACAAAAATTCGAGGCCGTGCAGCACTACTGGGTCATGCCTTTGGAGGCGCCCGTAATTCAGGCGTGGAAACCTCAGCCGCCGCCGAAGCCAGTCGTCGTGAAGCGCGAGGTTGTAAAGGAGCTTCCGAAGCCCGTACCGGTCGAGCTTCCGAAACCGAAGATCTATAATCCCGTCGTCACCGCGCCCGTCGTGAGGCAAGTCCGAAAGGTTCAGGCGCCAGATATGACTCAGGTCGCAAAAGTATTTCCCGATCCGAACCGTTCACTCGGAAGCTCGGCGCCTCCAACTCTCAGGAAGCCTCGGGAAGAGGTGCAGACAGGCGGCTTTGGAGATCCCAACGGCGTGCCAACCAACAAGAACACGAACCGTAATCCCAACATCGCCCAAGTCGGCGCCTGGGATATGCCCGTTGGTCCAGGCAATGGAAACGGCACAGGCGGCGCAAAGGGAGCCCGCGGCATTGTGGCCAGTTCCGGATTCGGCAATGGCGTGGCTACGGGCAGTCCCGGCGGCGGAAGTCATGGCGTTGTTCAGCAAGGCGGATTTGACGTGAAGGCGCCATCTACTCCTGAAGTAAAGCACACGGCCGCGCCCGCGAACACCAAGCCCGTCGAGATCTTGTCGGTGCCGAAACCCGTTTACACTCAGGAAGGCATCGCGAAAAAGATTGAGGGCGACGTGCTTGTGCAGGTACTCTTTACCGCCTCTGGGGAAGTTAGAGTCGAGCGTGTAGTTCGAGGTCTCGGCTATGGCTTGGACGAATCGGCTGAGGCGGCAGCGCGTCAGATTCGTTTTAAACCTGCTGAGCAGGATGGGCGCCCGGTGGACTTTGCCGCGATCGCGCATATTACATTCGCATTGGCGTATTGAAGGGGGAACGTAATGCGTAACTGGAAAGCCTTCTCGCTAGCTATAGGCCTGATGGGCGCCCTCGCTGGCGTGGCCGGAGCACAAACTCAGACGCAGTCGGCTGCGGCTCCCGCCCAGCCGCCGGCCGCGGCTCAGCAGACATCGCCCCTCACCGTCAACCAAGCCATCGACCAAATCATCGCTCGTGAGCACAGCGAAGACGCGACAATTCGCCGCTATAAACCAATCATTGAAACTTATATCCAGGACATGAAACCTGATAAAGACATGGGCGCCATTCCGGTCAGCGACCACTACTACCTCGGCCAGGCCGATCTTGATAAAGGCGTCGTGGACGATTCCATGCTTTCGAGGAAGAAGGGCAAGCTGGACCAGCTTAATCCGCTCTCGCACCTTACTGGATTCTTTGAGGCATCGTACGTCCCCGAAGGCTTCCTCCAGATGATTTACCTGGATACGAGCTCATTTGATCGCCAGCACTATCAATTTGACTACATCGGCCGGCAGTTCCTCGGCGAAGTGCGTTGCCTGGTTTTCGACCTCACGCCGCTGCCGAAGTCCGGCAGAGGCCGGTTTAAAGGCCGCATATGGGCCGAAGATCAGGGCTTCACAATCGTGCGTTTCAACGGCGTCTATACACCCGTCTCGGGGCTCAACGGCTTTAACTTGCACTTCGATAGCTGGCGCACCAACCTTCAGCCCGGGCTTTGGCTCCCCTCTTTTATTTTCAGCCAGGAATCCAATCTGAAGGATTTTCTCGGCAATCATGTGCGTTTCAAATCTCAGACGCGCTTGTGGGGCTACGATCTCAAGGGCATAGGCCGCGAGGAGGAATTCAGCCAACTAACCATTGAATCTCCCAATGCGATTCAAGATCAGGCGCCCACGGATCAAGACCGCTCTCCCGTTGAGGCCGAAAGAGAGTGGCAGCACCAGGCGGAAATGAACGTCCTCGATCGTCTGCAGCGCGTCGGTTTGCTTTCGCCGCCTACCGACGTTGATAAGGTCCTCGAAACCGTTGTGAACAACCTTGAGGTAACCAACAACCTCGATATTCAGCCGGAGGTCCATTGCCGCGTGCTGCTTACAAGCACACTGGAATCGTTTGCGATCGGCCATACCATTGTGCTCAGCCGCGGCCTCATTGACGTTCTTCCAGATGAAGCCAGCCTGGCCACCATGCTCGCCCAGGAACTCGCTGACCTTATCGTCACCAAGCCTTCAACCGATCAGTGGGGCTTCAACGACATGACAAACGTTTCCACCGTGGAGGCGCTGAGCCACTTCTCATTTAGGGACAACCCTGAAGACTTGCAGGCCGCCGGAGCAAAGGCCGTCGAAATTCTCAAGAAGTCTCCTTACAAGGACAAGCTTGGCAGCGCTGGCCTATTCCTGAAGCAACTGTCCGCCGAATCGAAGGCTCTGCCCGCCCTGATCAGTCCCCATATCGGTAATCGCGTGTTTATTTCCGACCAGCTGCTTAACGCAGGGCCCGCGCTCGCGCCGGATAAACTCGATCAGATTGCAGCGCTTCCCATTGGGGCGCGACTCAAGCTAGACCCCTGGACGGATCGCGTCGAACTGCTCAAGGCCAAGCCGGTTGCCCTGCTTTCGGCCCGCGAAAAGATGCCGTTCGAGATTACGCCATTCGAGCCGTTCCTCACGCGCTATGACAAAGCGGCCTCTGCTTCTGTCGATCAGACCAAGCCGGCGGACATGGCAAATCAGCAACAGCAGCAATCTGCGCCGCCGCCACAACAGCAATAAGACTAGCGCGGCGCTTTTGCGCTATCGGTGGCTCGGCCATCTTCGTCTTCCGCCGGGCGTTTTTTTGTGGCACAAACGCCTTTGTGCCCCCGACTTTTGGCCTCCGAAAATATCAGCCCCAAGATTTTGAGGTGCTCTATGCAATCGACCAGGCATGCTATCAGCCTGGAATTGCATATTCTCGCCGCGACCTCCGCAATTACCTTCACCTTCCGGGCGCCGACTGCCTTGTAGCCGAAACGGACAGCCAAACCGCTGGATTCATCCTTACCGCCCACGATGATCGCTGGGGCTACATCGTCACCATCGACGTCCTCGAATCCTACCGTCGTCTTGGCATCGGTGCCACGCTGCTGCACGAAGCAGAGCGAAAGCTGGCCGCGACCGGCGTTCGCGAAGTAACGCTCCAAACCGCAACCAACAATGCATCCGCGATTGCCTTCTGGAAAAAGCAGGGATATTGCACGCGTGCCGTGATTAGGGGCTACTATCCCGGGCCTCTGGACGCGCTGGCGATGAACAAAACCCTTTAAACCCGAGGATGATTGTCAAAAACCCATGTGATGCAGAACGGCCACCGCGACTGCCGCAACGAGGCAATAAATGCCAAATAGGTACCACCGCCCGCCCTCGAGCCACCGGCTGAGCCATTTCAGCGCCAACAAGCCCGCCACGAATGCACAGAACGCTCCGAAAATGTCAGGGGCTAATGCTGAGGATAAGCCCAGACCCGCAGTCAAATGCTCGGCTTTCACCAACCGAAGTACCTCACGGCCCACTACGGGTGGAGTCAACACCACAGCTAGCGCGAAACTGAACTCCTCGGCCCGCACTTTGACCACGCCAAGGAGCATCGCTGTGGATATTGTCGCCCCAGATCGCGAAAATCCGCGAAAGGGGAGGCACAAGCCTTGCACGAAACCGATCAGGCCGGCCTGCTTGGCGTTCAGACCAACGTCCCCTATTGTGCCTGGCAACGATGTGCGTTTCTCGAATATGCCGGCGATCAAGATGAGAATACCCGCCGCGGCTAATGCTGGAGCAATGAGTTCCAGGTGGCTGAACAAATCTTCAACTTCAGCGTGCGGCGCACCGCGAAACCAAAATTTTTCGATAAGTTTGGCCAGCGTCTCTCCGACCACGCCCGTAATGGCCGTGGCGACAATCAACAACACGGCAAACCGCTTGAACGCCGCCGCGCTCTGAAAAAACGCCCTGCGCCACTGGTTCCAGAAGTACACGATTACTGCCACCATCGTGCCCGTGTGGAGCATCACCAGAAGCAATGTCATCTCCGGCGAAGAGGGGTCCATCCCCATGAGCTTTTCGGCCACCACCACATGCGCGGAACTCGATACCGGAAGCAGCTCCGTTAGGCCTTGCACCACAGCTAGAATCACGACGCGCCAAGTAGACATCGCAGCATCTTAAACAGTCCAACTGAGTGCGGCAATCCGATTCCGTATCTCCGGTTCTTCACTCGCAAGCTCATCGCTGTCGACGGATTGAGCCCTTAGCGATTTATGGAGCCGTTGCGACGTCCTGCGATCCAACCTTCCTTGCCTGTTTCCGACCCGGCTGCTAAACTGTCGCGGCAAGGGCTAAGCTGTTGCTCCTGCTATACCACCTCTTAAAAGGTCGCCTTATGTCCGGACACTCTAAATGGGCCACAATTAAACACAAGAAGGCCGCCACTGACGCGCGCCGCGGCAAAATCTTCACCAAACTCATTCGCGAATTGACCATTGCCGCACGCACCGGCGGTTCCGATCCGGATACCAACCCCCGACTCCGTACCGCCATTCTCGCGGCCAAGGGCGAAAACATGCCCAATGACAATATCGAGCGCGCCATCCAGCGCGGCACCGGCGGAATCGAGGGCGAAACTCTCGACGAGGTAACCTTCGAAGGCTATGGTCCCGGCGGAGTCGGCGTCCTCGTCCAAGTCGTCACCAGCAATCGCAATCGCATCGTCAGCGAAATTCGCCACATGTTTTCCAAAAATGGCGGCAACATGGCTGAAACCGGCGCCGTCGGATGGATGTTCGAGCGCAAGGGCGATATCGTCGTCCCCAAGGATCAGGCGGACGAGGAAAAAATGATGGGCGTCGTTCTCGATGCCGGCGCAGAAGATCTCCGCGACGACGGCTCCACGTGGGAAGTTACCACCTCTCCCGAAGTAATGGAAAAGGTACGCGAGGCTCTCGCCGCCGCGCAAATCACGCCGTCTTCCGCCGAGGTCGCCTGGGTGCCGAAAAATAACGTCAAGCTCAGCGGCGCCCAAGCCCAGCAAATGCTTCGCATGGTCGAAACTCTCGAGGACCATGACGACGTGCAGCACGTTTACGCCAACTTTGACATCGACGAAAAAGAAATCGCCGCAATGGCCGGTTAGTTCGTGGGCGACATCGGTCGCATCCCGCCGCCCGTTCCGTCCTGGCCCCAAAAGTCGCAGCCGACGCAACACTCCCGCCTTTGCGGCGCAATTCTAGGTTAGAATCTCTCACCGGATGCCCTCCCAAATGAGTAGCCCCGTCACAGCGATCTACCCTGGCTCGTTCGATCCGGTGACCAATGGCCATCTGGACCTGATCGCTCGCGGCGCCATGATCTTCGATAAGCTGATCGTCGCGGTGGCCCGCAACCTGGAAAAAGATCCTCTTTTCCCGGTCAAGGAACGCGTCGAAATGCTCGAAGCCGTCACCTTCGATTGGAAAAATGTGGAAGTGGAAATCTTCGAGGGCTTGCTGATGGATTACGCGAGGGCGCGCAACGCCACGGTGGTCTTAAGGGGAATTCGCGCCGTTTCCGATTACGAGTACGAATTGCAAATGGCTATGATGAATCGCAAAATCGAGCCACAGATCGAAACCGTCTTCATGCTCCCCGGCGAGGCTTATAGCTATCTCAGTTCGCGGCTCGTGAAGGAGCTCGCCAGGCTCGGCGGACCTGTAAAGGGTCTGGTGCCCCCGCTGGTCGAGGAACGCTTGCGGGCAAAAGTCACCTAGTTCAAATATGGATCGGCGGTGCCGCCCTCGACCGCCCAGCCAATTTGGTCGCACGCATTTAGCCGCTAAAATTTCCAAGGTTCTGAGCCGATGAGCTAAAATGGATTCGATCGTTCATCTGCAACCCACGCAAAAGGATAGGAAATGGAACCGGCCACAGCCGTGAAAACAGAAGAGACCTTTCGACTCGCCGATCGCGTAAATCGCATTAGCCCGTCGCCCACCATGGTGGTGCTTGCGGCCGCCGAACAACTGAAATCCAAGGGTGTGGACGTCGCCGACTTCGGCGCCGGGGAACCCGACTTCCCAACGCCTGAGCACATCAAGCGCGCCGCGATCCAGGCACTCGACGAAAATCGCACCAAGTACACGCCCGTGCCCGGCATTCCTGCCTTGCGCCAGGCCATCTGCGAATGGCACACGCGCGAGCTCGGCTCCTCCTATCAGCCCAGCGAGTGCGTCGTCAACGTTGGCGGCAAACATTCCATCTTCAACGCCGTCTGCTGCCTGATCAATTCCGGCGACGAAGTCATAATCCCCGCGCCTTATTGGGTAAGCTATCCCGATATCGTGAAATATGCCGGTGGCAAGCCGGTCATTCTTACCACGCACGCCGAGGACGACTTCGTCCTGCGTGCATCTGAATTGGAAAAGTTGATCTCGCCGCGTACTCGCATGGTGATTGCCGATTCCCCAAGCAATCCTTCGGGCGCCGTGATTCCGCCAGACGAATTCGCGAAGGTTCTCGCCGTCTGCCAGCGCCACGGCATTTGGCTGCTCGCCGACGAGTGCTATTCGCACTTCACCTACGGCGATGCCAAGCCGTTTTCTATCGCCAGCATTCCCGGCTCGAAAAATAATCTCATCGTCGTCGGTTCGTTTTCGAAAACTTTTGCGATGACGGGTTGGCGTCTCGGCTACGTCCTTGCTCCTCAGCCGCTGATCGTCGCCATCACCAAGCTGCAAGGCCAGTCCACCTCGAATCCGACCTCCATTACGCAATACGCGGCGCTGGCCGCCATGCGCGGCCCGATGGATTCAGTGGCCAAAATGCTCGAAGAGTATGCGCGGCGTCGCGAGCGTATCGTCACCGGCCTGCGCGCGATCCCCGGCGTCACCTGCACGGCTCCGCAGGGCGCCTTCTACGTCTTTCCGAATATTTCGGCGCATTACAATGCCGAGATGCCTAACGACATGGTGGCCTCGAAGTTGCTCCTCGAACGCGAACACGTCGCCCTTGTTCCCGGCGAAGCCTTCGGCGCCCCCGGCTTTTTGCGCCTTTCCTATGCCACATCCCTCGACCGCATCGACGAGGGTCTGCGACGCCTCGGCCGCTTCTTCGGCCAAGCGAGGTAACGATCAGCAAAGCATCCCCATGCCCCGCGCGTCTGGATCCCGTTTTCAGCCCGCGTCCCTGGGGATCGCTTTCGCTGGCGCCGTTTTTCCCTGCGATGGCGAATCTCGCCGAGCCGATCGGCGAGGCTTGGATGACGGGCGATGAGTCCCGCTTCGCAAACGGCCCCTACGCCGGCCAGAAACTTGGCAATGTCTGGCCCACAATGTCCCCCGAATGGAAAGGCACTATCCCGCGTGACGACCGTGCCTTTCCTCTGCTGATTAAGTTTATCTTCGCGGAAGATAAGCTTTCCGTGCAGGTCCATCCAGACGACGATTACGCCTCGCGGCACGAGCAGGCCGCCGGTGGCCGCGGCAAGACCGAGATGTGGTATGCGATGCGCGCGCGACCGGATGCCGAGGTGCTCGTCGGCCTGAGGCCGAGCGTAACCCGCCAAAGTTTTGAGCGCGCCATCGCCGATGGCACCGCCGAAAATTGCCTCGAGCATATTCCCTTAATAGAAGGCGACGCCATTTTCGTTCCAGCTCGCACCGCGCACACGATTGGGCCCGGCCTGGTGCTCTGCGAAATCCAGCAGAACTCTGATCTCACCTATCGTGTCTACGATTACAATCGCCGTGACGCGCAAGGCCGCTCCCGCGAGTTGCACGTCGAAAAAGCCCTCGATGTGATTCGGTTTGGAGAACAACGCGGAGGCAAGATCCAGCCGGCGCGAACCCATCGCGGCCCTATTGCTGAGACTCGCCTTGCGGCTTGTGAATACTTCGCCACGGAGCGGTGGGAATTTGGCGAACGCATCGAGTGCGCCACCTCACTCGAGCATTTCGACGTGCTGATTTTCCTCGAAGGAAACGGAACCATCCTCTGGGCCGGAGAGAGCGAGCCATACGGCCCAGCGCAAGTCTGGCTGCTGCCCGCCTCTCTCGGTAAGTATGAATTATCACCTGAGGCTCAGCAGCCGCGCGCCACTCCGCGCACCTCCCTCCTCCGCACCCACGTCCCCACCAAGTAGCGCCATCAGCCGTTGCCTTGGGTGCTGCTGTGTCCTGCAAACATGCTTGTCTCCACGTACGCTATTCGCCTACGCCTTCGGGCGCATCAGGTTTCAACGTAGCGCCGCGGCCTTCAGCGCCGCAGCCTTTGCCGTTGCGGTTGCCGTCCCCGGGAACGCCAATCTCCCGATTGGCTCTTCGCCTTTTGCCGTCGTAGAAGCACGATACATCGTGCCCGGCAAACATGCTTGGCGTCGCGTTTGCCATTCACCCTCGGCCACAGGGCGCGGCATCGCCGTGGCTTTTGCCGTTGCGATTTTGGCGATCAGCCAAATTGCGCTATTGGAGCACTCAGGAAAACAAGGAACCAATCAAAGCGAGGAAATTCCGGTGCGAGCCGAAGCGCTGGCTACGGCTTCGAGCGTGGGCCGGGGCGCACGACGCATGGTTTCGATGAAGATCCGAACAAGAGTGGGGTCAAATTGGTTCGCGGCGCAGCGCTCCAGCTCAGCGAACGCATCTTCGGCGGTGCGCGCCTTCTTGTAGGTGCGGGCGGAAGTGATGGTGTCGTAGGCATCCGCGATTGCAATCACGCGCGCGCCGTGAGGGATATTTTCGCCTTCGAGGCGGCAAGGATACCCGGTGCCGTCATAAAACTCGTGATGGTGTCGCACCATCTCCCGGATGCGCGCCATCGGCTTAAGAGTTTCCAGAATTCGCGCGCCGAGGTCGGTGTGGGTCTTCATCGTTTCCCATTCGCACGCGTCAAGCGGCCCCGATTTGTTCAGAATCGACTCTGGGATTCCAACCTTGCCGATATCGTGCAGCAGTCCGGCCAGCCTGATTTCCTCGATTTCCGTTTCGGCAAGACCCAGTTCGTTGGCGATCATCACGGAATATGCGGAGACTTTTCGGGAGTGCCCTTGCGTGTAGTGGTCCTTGGCGTCGATTGCGTATGCGAGGGACGTGACAGTCTCGACTACGGACGGCGGCAGAACATTGCCGTCTGAGTCTCCTCCTTGCTCCCTAAGCGAACGCGTAAACTGTTCGAGACGGCGATAGATTTCCTCGAAAGCTTCCGGCCCCGTGGAAAACAGGCGCTTGAGTGTAACGCCTAAATACGCTTCGAGCACATCTTTCTTCCATCTTTTTCTGTCGTTGGGATCGCCCTGCTCGGCGCTGGAGACCAGATTGCCTCCCTGATGTTTGGAAAGGTACATCGACGAGTCCGCAACTTGAATCAGCTCCTGCGGGGTGCTGCCGTGCAGAGGGAAGGCGGCGATGCCGAAGCTCGCGGTGATGTTCTTATCGCGCAGTATCGGATCGGCCGCAATCCAGCCGCGAAGTTTGTTCGCGAACTGGCGAGCCTGTTCGATCGTCGTCTCCGGCATGAGTATCACGAATTCGTCCCCGCCATAGCGGGCCACCACGTCTGACCGCCGGCAATTCTGCTCCAGGATATGTCCCACGCGCTGCAGCACCACATCGCCTTCGAGATGGCCGTAAAAGTCATTCACGAATTTGAAGCGGTCAAGGTCCATGAGCACCAGCGCGAGCGGCCTGCTGGCGCGTGTGGACCGCTTCCATTCCGACGATAACGCCTCCATCAGGAAGCGATGCGTCTTCACGCCCGTCAGACCGTCGGTAATGGCTTGTTCCTGAGCTTTCTGAAAAGTAAGCGTGTTGTGTAGAGCGCCTGCAAAAAGATCGGCGAGAGTGCGCAACAACGCGACGTCCTGCTGGCTGAAGTCGCATGGCTCCGACGTTTCCACGTAGAGAACACCCAGGAACTGCTCCCCATAAGTTACCGGCAGCGCAACCGACGCCGCCGAATCTGGCAGGACCATCCGTGGAGTGGAGGGACCGGCTTCACGGACGATTCCCATCTGTCCCGTGCGGGCAACTTGCCCGATCAGACCTTCTCCGAGCAGGAGACGCCGGCCAACAGCTTCGCGACGCAGGCCCGCATCCGCCTGGACAACGAGTTCCTTGGCCGAGTAATCGAGAATCGCAATTCCTATGTGATTGTAGGAGAGATGCTTCTCCATCTCCGCCGCGATTTTACCCAGCATCTCCTCAGGATCTAGGCTGGTGATCGCATGGTTCGAGATATTGTTTATGAGCGTGAGCTGGCGCGACTTTTTTTGCTCTTCTGTGAAAAGCCGGGCATTTTCTATCGCGATGCCCGCTTCACTGCCCAGCACGCGCAAAAACTCCACATGGCCCTCGTCGAATACGCGTTCCTTCTGGCTGTGGACGGCCATCACGCCCACGGGATGATCGTAAAGAATCAGAGGAACTGCGCATAGCGAACCCACGTTCTGCCGCGTTTCGAATCCCAGCCGCTCCGCTTCTTCGGAGAAGCGCTCGCGAATCAGAAGCGGCTGTTCGGTGCGTACAACGTATTCCGCCATTCGGTTGCCGACCGGACGCGACCGCTTCGGCAGCCGCTTTCCATCCACCACCTCGATTTCGAAGCGGACTTCGCCGCTCTCTTGATCGTGATAGGCAATAAAGAAACTGCCCGCGTCGACCACGCGGCGCATTTCGGAATAAATCCGCTCGAGCAATTTGTCCAGATCCAGAGTCGAGCTGAGTGCGCGGCCGATTTCGTTGAGGATGTGTAACTCCTCGCTGCGTCGCGACGTTTGACGAATCAGAGAGCTATTCTCAACCGCCATGCCGATCTGCTGTCCCAGCGCGAGCAGCAAACGCCGTTCCGCAGGTCCGAAGCTGCGATTGTCCGGCGTGCCCAGAAGCAGAACTCCAAACACTCGCTCCTTGGCCTGCAAACTAATTCCTACGACCGTCCGCAGTCCCTGATCCAGCAGCATTTGCCGCATACGCCGGAAGGCTTCGTCTTCTTCCAGCGCTCGCCAGCTCGCATCTCGGGAAAGGTCCCGAAAAACCACCAGCCCGCCAAGCCGCGCCACTAGCTTGATGAAGTATTCATTCAGATCCGATTCCTGAATGGCGGACGAAAAGGAATCATTGAGCCCGGCGACGATCACGGAAGCGCCGCCGCTGCTTTCACCCTGTTGCAGGCAAAGAGCCCCCGCCGGCACGCGGACGACGTTCAGCACCCGGTCCAGCGCCTGTGCCAGCATTTTCTGAATCTCGCCTCCCACGAAGCTCCCCGTGACGAGATTCAGATTGGAAAGAGCCAGCATGTTTCGCTCCGCCCGTCGCCTTTCCTCTTCGTAGACGGACATCACCATCAGTACGCACGCGAAAAGCTCGGGCAAAATAATTACCGGCAGAAGATGCAATTTTTGTAGGAAGACCCATCGGGAATGCAGCAAGGTTGAAATGCAGAGCAGTCCCCAGCCGGCAAACGTGAAGCCGAGCAGCACATCCGCTCGAGCCTCTTGTTTGCGGCCTTCGTGCCAGAAGGTGTGCGCAACCAGCAGGAAAATCACGCCCACGCCCAGCACCACGGCCGGCACATCCAGGGAATAACGCGCGTGCGCAACCGACCAAATCACCGCCACCAAACCCGCGGCGCCTACCCATTTCGGCACCTTCAGGCTCGCGTACAAGCGCGAGGCGCAGTAGAAGGCTAGGCCCGCGAACGCAAACACGGACTCGTTTAAGGCCCCCAGCCAACCCATCCACTTTTGGTCTCCGTGGAGCCATACGCCCAAAGCGCTAAACAGGAAGTGCAAGGCCACCAGCAGCCATGCGGCCGACCAGGCGAGAAGATACCCCTGCCGCTTCCGGCGGTAGAGAAACACAAAGAAAGCTGCCAGCAGGAAGCAGCTTGCCTGAATCATTATCCCCGTGGAAGTGACGTAGCTTTCCAATTCTATGCTCCGTATTTAATCGGGGCCGTTCCGAGGAGAATAGCAGAAAGCCCGAGAATCACCCGAGCACGTCTCCGGCCAGTTTCTTGGAGGTTAACGTGGAAGAATTCACCGATCCCGCCTCAGCGTGCCGCCTTGCCGCTCCGCTTACAATTGCAAGCAGGAATCCACTATGTAGCCGAGGCGGCCACCCCGTCAACAGTACCCGGGTACTGAAAACTCCAATCGCGGCCAAACGTACGGCGCCCAAACCGTTTCCCTGGCCTCATACGACACCACCTTTAAGGAGCGGCTAGCCTTCGGAGCATCACGATCTCGCCGACCACTGCTCGGGTGGCAAGTTCGTTATCCCAGGTCACGAGAGGGTACCGGTGTCGGTCAGTCCGAGCTTGAGAGGGAATCAAGTAGTGCGGCCCGTGCGGCGCTTGTTCTCCGCCCAGCGCTTTGTTGCTCTTTTCCTGCCGTCAAGCTGCAACTGCTTCTCAATGCCCCTGGCGTCCAGGTGTTTTTGCATCGGAACAATTGAACCCTCCGGCTGAGACCGGCCCATTTTTTTCGTCTGCCTCGCCTGAATGGCGGGCCTTCGAAAGTGAAGCGGGTCTCTGAGGCTCTGCAATTCCCGGTAATAGTAGAGCGCTGTCGGGCTTTTACCCTTGAACCTCAAGCTCCCCAAGAACTCAATTTCTTCCTCGGTTGTATCACCGCTGAAGGAGCGATCCCGAAGAAATTCCTTGAGCCCTTGCTCCTCCTCGAAAGGCGGCTCGGCATCTTTTTCGACGAACTCAAATCTCTTCGGGTAGCCTTGAGCCAAGCTCCGGTTTAATACGACATCCATGGCAAACGTCATGAGGTCGATATCCCAGGATTCGATCACCGGATCCAGAAACGTAACGCAGTTCTCCACGGAGACGCTAAACGAATCTGTATCCAGAAACTCAAGGATGATCACGCGCATTTGTTCGTAGCTTCGACCGCTGAGCTTGGCTACGAGTTGAAGCCATTTTTCACTTTCCAATTCTTCCTTCGCGACTCTCTTGACCACCGCCATGAGTTTTTGCGTAACGAGTCGCTCAAGTTCGCCAAAAGGGTGCCTCTCGAAAATCGCGCGGATTTGCCGTTGTTTGGCGGGCGCGCATTTGCGGAGGATAAGCTCGCGGACCTCCTTAAGCAAGGGCGCGGGTGGGCCCCCTAAACTTCTCTTCAATTCGTCCTTGCGCTGGTGTTCAACCAGTCCTGATAGTTTTCCGGCAGGCAGATTCAAGAACTTCCCGATCTTGTCGTAAATATCTGTTCGATCCGGTGCAGGAGGCAGCTTCTTCCGGGTCAGTAACTGAGAGATGTATGAGTCCGTAACCCCCGCAGCAGTCGCTAGGTCCTTCTGTTCCAGCCCCAATTCTTCCAGTCGCTGTTTGATGACCAGACAAACGTCCACAGGTGCCTCCCGACGATTAACTCCGCGGAATTAACTCATGAAAGATACTTCCAGAATTAGATTGACAAATCAAGTTAATTAACCCACTGTGGTTAACAGCACTGAGGGATCTTCAGCTGACATGAACCAAAAGAACTTCTCTGGACCTCCTCTTCGGTTGAAAAAGGAGACCCCATGTTTGCACGCGGAGTGCACATGCATCTTAAGCCGAACAGCATTCACGAATTTAAGGAAAGAATCGAAAAGGATGTTATTCCCGCTCTTCGGAAACAAAAGGGATTCCGAAACGAACTCACGTTCGTTGCACCGTCCGGGAGAGAAGTATTCACGATTAGCTTGTGGGACCGGGCGGAAAGTGCGGACGCGCACAACCGTCCAAGTTACCCCGACGTGACGGAAATCCTCGCGGCGTTAGTTGAAGGAACACCGGACGTGGAGACCGAGACCTTCGATGTCGCTGACTCAACCTTCCACGAGATCGCGGCTGCCGTAACCGCCTAAAGGCAACGGGCAGATCTCTGCAGGGCGGGACAATTCCGTTCCCTCAATGCCCGTCAAAGAATAGCCGCCAACACGGCTCGCGCGACGCGGAAGCACCCTCGCCATTCGAGGACTCGGCAAAGGAGAAATGTATGCATGCACTGCTCTGGGTCATAGACGGCTTGGTTGCAGGTTGGCTGACGGGAAAGATGATGGCAGGTCATGGGCGCGATCTGGTGATGGATGTCGTAATGGGCGCAGCGGGCGGAATTGGAGGAGGGTTCATGACGAGTACCCTCGGCTCTCTCGTCCACGGGAGGATGATTTTCACGGACGTGGCTGCAATGGCGGGCGGTGTCGCCCTGACCGCGCTTTATCGTTTGATCGCCGGAAGCCAGGTAAGAGAAACGAGGGTCGTGTGGCTACGAAGATCATGAATGGATTTCCGCTGCGGCGTTGTTCGTGGTCTTTCAACCCAATCGTGCCAAATGCCCGCACTCGCAGGATGATTCGATGGCTGGATTCGGTTTGCCTCAAGTCAACCACTCTTAAGGCGTGAGCTTGACGGCGGCCAGAAACGCGAAGGGCAGGGGAGAAATGCTAATGGAAAACGAAATGAAATCGGGAACGATCCTGATGATGGAAAATGCAGTTTTGCCGATAAACCTGCAGCTCGATAGTGAGCCCTTTGCGCCCGGCTGGAAGGTGGTCAAGAATTTCGATGGAGACAAGTTAAATCGAGAGATCGGGCGCGCAGGGTGGACATTTTTCTCCTTCGCGGGTGAAATCAGCTCGACTGTCTTCGGTAATGACGGAATGGCGACTGTACGCCGAGCCGTCAAGCGAATCCTGGCCAATCCGAAATTAGGACAGTCCAATTCCCTGGAAGTGACGCGCGTGACCCCGAAACATTTCCTCGGGGTGCCTTACACCACAGTTTACGCGTGCTCCCGGCACGCACGGAAAAGCATTTTCTCTTTCCCGCACGAGGACATTCGATACCGGGGTGGAGCAGAGCCTTGCCGCGGCTTGAGCGAGCGCAGACGAAGCGCCCGAGTAGAGGTTCTGGCAGAGACAGCGAGTTAGTCCAGCACCCGCTCCGCTTATCCTTTGAAGGAGATCCTAAATGAAAACCGCACGAAACATAGTGATCTGCGTTGCCGCGATATTGCTCTCCGTTCCGTTGGCTTGCGCCCAGGACCTTTCTAGGTACCGGAACTTTTCGCTGGGAACAAGTTTGATCGCGGTTTCAAAGCAGGTTAACGAGAAACCGGCGGATGCCAGCGTAGTCCACCAGAGTCCAGTATTGGTCCAGGAGCTGACGTGGTGGCCCATGCCATCTTATCAATCTTCCACCCCCGTCGATCCGGTCCAGCAGATTCTATTTTCCTTCTACAATGGCGCGCTCTACAAGATGGTAGTGACCTACGACAGCTCCGCAACGGAAGGGTTAACCGCAGAAGACATGATAAGAGCCATCTCGGCGAAATACGGTGCCGCGAGCATGCCGCTTGTGGCGGCACCTGCTTCTCAAGCCAACGCAACCTACGGCGCCACGCAAG
>DATDIT010000105.1:0-49100 GCA_036520875.1 Candidatus Acidiferrales bacterium | reverse complement strand
GCAACCGAGTTGACGGCAGATTGCGGCCAGCGCTTACCGAACAGGCCATTGATCGCGGCGCCCGCGAGCGGGAGCGCGAGAATGATCCAGAGATGGCCAAGAATGGGCATCAGAACTTGAGCAGGTTAATGCGTTCCACGTTAAGCGACTCGCGATTGCGCGCGAGCATGATTACGATCGCGAGGCCAACGGCAGCTTCCGCGGCCGCGACCACGATCACGAAGAAAACGAAAACAAGACCATCAAGCTGGTTGCGCGCGCGCGCGAAGGCGACGAATGCGAGATTCACGGCGTTGAGCATCAGCTCGATGGACATGAAAATGGTGATGATATTGCGTTTGAAGACGAAGGCAATCACGCCCAGCCCAAAAAGGATGGCGCTCAGCACCAGATACCAGGAAATGGGGACGACGCTCATTCTTCCTTCCTCGCTAACACCAGAGCGCCCAGGATTGCGATCAGAATCAGGATCGAGGTCGCTTCGAATGGGAATAGATATTGCTGGAAAAGCTCGAGAGAAAGCTCGGTGGTGGAGGCGGCTGGTCCTGGCGCGCCCACGCCATTGGCAATCGCGGCGCCTACCGGCGCGCGGAACAGCCAGTGCGCAATTTCAAGCAGCAGGAACAGCGCCAGCGGCAGGCCCGCATATTTCGCGAGTTTGCTCCAATTGGTGCGCTCTTCCACACCGGCGTTCAGAAGCATGATGACAAAAACGAATAAAACCATGATGGCGCCTGCATAGACGATGATTTGTACGGCGGCGATGAACGGAGCGCCGAGGAGCAAGTACAGGATGGCAAGCGAAATCATGACCAGGACCAGCGCCAGCGCGCTGTGAATCGGCTCGCGCGAAACGATGAGCACGAGCGCTCCCGCAATGGCAAGTACGGCGCACGCGAAGAATACAAAGAATGGCACGCTCATGGGTGCCCCAGCTTCGGCAGAATAATCACAAAGGCGGTGATAACAAGATTGGCCAGAGAAACAGGCAGGAGAAGTTTCCAGCCGAACGACATCAACTGGTCGTATCGAAACCGCGGAAGGGTGCCGCGGACCCAAACGTAGAAAAAGATGAATACGAGGACTTTGGTCGTGAACCAGAAAGGCCCCTGGATGATGGGCATGACGACGGGAATCAAGCAGATGGCTCCGCCGCCGAGGGCCAAGGCGGTGACGACGGCAAACTGAAGCTGAGCGATGCCGCGCATGTTAGCCACGGTGTCATACGCGGTGTAAAGGCCCAGAAGCAGTAGCCCGGCTCCGGGCAAATAGAGCTGCCAGTGCCAGCTATCAGGGAGTGGTGAAAGCCAGCCACCGAAGAAAAGAATGGTGGCGAGGCAGGAGACCGTGAGCATGTTGGCGTATTCGGCCATGAAAAACATGGCGAATTTGAAGCTGGAATATTCGGTGTGAAATCCGGCAACGAGTTCCGTTTCCGCCTCGGGCAAATCAAAGGGAATGCGGTTGGTCTCCGCGATGGCGGCGGTGAGATAGCAGAGGAAGCCTATGATTTGCGGAAAATATCCGTAGCCGGTATGAATCACATTCCAGTGCAGAAAAAAGTGGCCGCTTTGACGCGAGATGATTTCGTTGAAATTCAGGGTTCCAGCGAGCAGCAGCACGCCCACCACGGACATGGTGAGCGAAACCTCGTAGCTAATCATCTGCGCTGAGCTGCGTAGGCTGCCCATCAGCGGGTATTTGCTATTCGAGGACCATCCGGCGAGCGCGACACCGTAGACGCCGATCGAGGTGATGGCGAAAAGAAACAGCAGCCCGATATCAATATCGGAGACGATAAATACAGATTGACCGTTGGGAAAGCGAACGCTGGGCGGACCGAAGGGAATGAGCGCAATCGCCGTGAGGGCGAGAGAAAGGGCCAGAAAAGGCGCGAGCAGGTAGACAAAACGGTCGGAGGCCGGTGGAGTGACGTCTTCTTTAAAGAGAAACTTCAGGCCATCGGCGAGAGGCTGGAGCAATCCGTGGGCGCCGACGTAATACGGCCCCCAGCGCGACTGGATGCGCGCGACGACTTTTCGTTCGAACCAGGTGAGATACGCCAGCGCCGTCATCACGATGAACAGCAAGACGGCAATTTTGACTAGCGATGCCACCAGGACTGGGTGTTGGGAGATGAACTCCACGGCCGCTCTTTCGCCTCGTTGGTGGAAGTGAGCCTGGAACAGTAACGGCCCAGGGTACCGCTGGTAAAGAGATAATCGTGTGAAGAGAAAACCGCGCCCGGAGGCGGGTCATACGACGGCTCAGCCTGGCAAGCAGCAGCGGCCATTTCCGAACCGCCCGCGAGCAAAGCGGGATACGAAAGATTGTAACCGGATACGTGCTGCCTGATTTCGTCGAAGGCTGCTTCGGGCGTACGCAGCTGGATGGGCACGCCCAACCCCAGCGTGCCGAGCTGGTGCGAAAGAATGCGAATAAGATCGAAATCGCTCCGCGGCCCTTGCGGATCGATGGAACGGTGAGTCATCTGGACCTCGCCGGCAGTGTTAGTGAGAGTGCCTTCTTTTTCGTAAGAGGAGGCGGCGGGAAGGACCACGTCCGCGCGCTGTGCGGTTTCGGTGAGAAACATGTCGTGCACGACGAGCAGATCGAGGCCGGAGATTTTATCCGGTTGCGCGGCAGCAAAAGTTTTCAGAGGGTTCGCGCCGACTACGTAAAGCGCTTTCAGTTTTCCGGCCAATGCTGCTTCGATCATTGCGGCGGCAGTGAGACCGGGCGCGTCCGCAATTTCGCCGCCCCAGACCCTGGCGAATCGCGCGCGCTCGGCGGCATCGGAGAGTAGCGCGTAGCCGGGTAGGCGGTCAGGGAGGATTCCCATGTCCGCGGCGCCGCGGGAATTCGAATAATCGCCGAGGGCCATGAATTTTGTTGTGCCGCCAAAACGCGCGGCGAGAGCAATGAGGTCGCGAATAGCAGAGCCTTGAATATCCGCGCCGAAGAGGACGACTACGTCGTTTTCGGCTTCCAGAGCGGCTTTTAGCTGCACCAAGGATTCGGTGACCTGCGGATCGAATTGGCCTTTTTCGGTGGCAAGCCAGCGAAGGGCCAGGCGCTCGGTGCCAGCGGGCAGCTCGATAGCGATTTTCGCCTGGCGATGAATCTTGCTGGGGCCGCCGCTTAGTACGTAGAGGCGCAAACCATGATGACGGAAGCCGGTGCGAATCTGCCAGGCGACTAGAGGATTCTGCTGGGTGACGTCGTTTCCAATCAGCAAGACGGCGGGAGCATTGTAAATATCCGCCATGGCGGCACGCGAATCTTTTGCTCGCGGGCCAAGCGCGGCGGCAAGTCCGGCGTAATCCGCGGTGCGATGGTGGTCGAGATTGTTGGTGCCCAGGGTGACGCGCGCGAAGCGATTGAGGAGATAATTTTCTTCGTTGGTGGTGTGATTCGAACCGATCACGCCGATGGCGGACGGCCCGTGATTTTTGTGAACCTGCTTCAGCCTGCGTGCGACTTCCTCGAGTGCGTCTTCCCAACTGGCGGATTCGAGTTTGCCATTGCGGCGAACGAGCGGCTGGCGGATTCGTTCGGGATGATTTGTGAAATCGAATCCGAAGCGGCCCTTGGCGCACAGAAATTCGCCGTTGAAGCCAGAATGGTCGCGATTGTTAGCGCGCAAGATTTCGTTGTTGCGGATGCTGAGAGTGGTTTTGCAGCCGTTCGAACAATGAGTGCATGGCGTGGGGAAATAGGTCATCTCCCACGGACGCGTCTGATAGCGGTAGGTGCCGCTGGTGAGCGCGCCGACCGGGCAGATATCAATGCACATGCCGCACTCTTCGCAGGCCAATTCGCCGGGCTTATTGGGGAGAATTACGGACTGCACGCCGCGCGATCCGACGCCGAGGGCTTTCACGTCCATGCCTTCATCACACGCGCGCACGCAGCGAAAGCAGAGAATGCAGCGAGGCGCATCGTAGTAGACAAGAGGCGACCACTTTTCCTCGGGATAGTGCAGCTTCTCCTCGACGAAGCGAGTCTTATCGAGGCCGTAGCGGAAGGTCATGTCCTGCAATTCGCACTCGCCACCTTTGTCGCACACCGGGCAATCGAGCGGATGATTCGAGAGTAGGAACTCAATCATGTCCTTGCGAGCCTTGTGCACCTGATCCGTGGTGGTTTTTACCACCATGCCATCGGTGGCGACGAGGGTGCAGGCGGTTTGCAGCTTGGGCATTTTTTCGACTTCGACCAGGCACATGCGGCAGGCCGCTTGGAGCGAATAGCCGGGATAATAGCAGAACGAAGGGACCTCGATGCCCTGGGTCTTGGCGGCTTCAATAACCAACGTGCCGGCGGTGGTGGTGACCTGCCGACCGTCGATCGAGAATGCGATTTGTTTTTGTTCCGCCATATTCCTTGGTACAACTTCTCAGTGCCGAAGCCGAAGAGAGATCCTTCGACTGCGTGTCCCGGCGCTTCGCGCAAAAGATAAGGCGCGGGACAATCCGCTCAGGATGACGAATTTTTCCTAACTGCCACTACCGCGCACCTGCAACCAGCTCCGCGGAGTTGTAGGCGCACTTTCCGTGGAGATGATCCTCGAATTCGTTGCGCCATTTCTTGACGATGCTGATGGTCGGCAGCGCTGCGGCATCGCCGAGCGGGCAGAAGGTGCGGCCGAGCATGTTTTTCGAGAGCTCGTCAATCAGCGGAATATCTTCCGCGCGGCCAGCACCTTCATGGAAGCGGTCGAGCATTTTTCGCAGCCAAGCCGTGCCTTCGCGGCAAGGGATGCACCAGCCGCAGGATTCATGCGCATAGAAATGCATGATGCGTCGAGCCATATCCACCATGCAAGTGTCTTCGTCCATTATGACTGTGCCGCCGGAGCCGAGCATGGAGCCGATTTTCGCGACTGAGTCGTAGTCCATGGCGACGTCAATTTCGTCGGCGCTGAGCAAGGGACAGGAGCTGCCGCCCGGGATGACGGCCTTGAGCTTTTTGCCATCGCGCACGCCACCTGCTACTTCTTCGATCAGGCGGCGCAAGGGAAAGCCGAGAGGAAGTTCGTAAATTCCAGGGCGATTCACGTGACCCGAAATCGAATAGAGGCGTGTGCCACCATTTTTCGGAGTTCCCAAGCTTGCGTACCAATCACCGCCCTGGCGAATGATCGGCGGTATGGTGCTCAGCGTCTCGACGTTATTGATTACAGTTGGACAACCGTACAGGCCGACGACAGCAGGAAACGGAGGACGAATGCGCGGGTAGCCACGCTTCCCTTCCAGCGATTCCATGAGCGCTGATTCCTCGCCACATTCATAAGCGCCAGCACCTGTGTGAGTGCAGAGCTCGAAATCAAAACCGCTATCGCGAATATTTTTCCCGAGGTAGCCCTGCGCGTAAGCTTCGGCGAGAGCTCGATCCATGATATCGATGATGTAGCGATATTCGCCGCGAATGTAGATGAAGCCGCGATTCGCTCCGACGGCACGGCCGGCGATCACCATGCCTTCGATCAACTGGTGAGGGTCCATTTCCATCAACGGACGATCCTTGCAGGTTCCCGGCTCGCTTTCATCAGCATTGCAAAGGATGTATTTGGGCTTTTCATTGCCCTTGGGAACGAAGGCCCACTTCATGCCAGTGGGAAAACCTGCGCCGCCGCGGCCCCGCAGGCTCGATTTCTTCACTTCGTCGATGATCTGCTCGGGCGTCATCTGCTTGAGGGCCTTCTCGAGCGCCTGGTAGCCTTCATTTTTCAGATAGACGTCAAGCTTGCGCGAATTCGGGATGCCGAATCGCTTGCTGATAACCGGAACTTCGGCGGGCAGACGGCCGTGCAACGAACCGGCGGTGACCGCTGAGGGCTGCGGGACTTTTCCATCTTGAAGTTGCTCGAACATCGCGTCGACTTTGTCCGGGTCGAGATCTTCGTGGAAGTCGTAGTTCACCTGCATGGCGGGGGCGCCGGTACAGGCGCCCATGCATTCGACTTCTTCGAGCGAGAAGGTGCCGCTTGCGGAAACTTCCTTGTTGCCAATGCCGAGGCGCTTCTGAACGTGCTGGTAAAGCTCGTTGCCGCCGCGAAGCATGCAGGAAATATTAGTGCAAACCTGAATGTGGTAGCGCCCGGCGGGTTTGCGGCGGAGCATCGAGTAATACGCGAGAGTTTCCTCGACCTGAATCTTGTTCAGGTCGAGACGCGTGGCAATTTCATCAAGAATCTCGTCGCCCAGATAGCCGTAATGGTCCTGCGCGTACAGCATCATCGGAATCAGAGCCGAGCGCTTTACGGGGTAGCGCGAGACCAGCTCGTTGAACTTTGCGTCCAGTTGTGGCGGCAGTTCCATCATCTAAATTTTATTCACCGGAGTTTAGCGATCCACTTCGCCGAGGACGATATCGGTGGTGCCGATGCATGTGACCACGTCGGCCAGGAGACGCCCTTCGCACAGATTGGGTAGCGCTTGCAAATTCACGAACGAAGGCGCGCGGAACTTTACGCGGTAAGGTTTCGCCGATCCATCACTTACCATGAACACCCCGAGTTCGCCGCGCGGCGATTCGATGGCCTGGTAGACCTCACCCGGCGGCGGCGCAAAACCTTCAGTAAAAATTTTGAAATGGTAGATCAGACCCTCGATGGAGGTTTTCATCTCTTCTCGGGACGGCGGGATGATGCCGGGCGCCTCCGCGCGGAACGGACCGTCCGAGGGGATCTTTTCCATGGCCTGTCGCACGATTTTGATGCTCTCACGAATTTCGGCAACGCGTACCTGGTATCGAGCATACGAATCGCCGGCCGTCTGCGTCTGTATATTGAAGTCGAATTCGTCGTAGCTGGAGTAAGGGAAGGCCTTGCGCACATCGTAGGCCACGCCGCTAGCGCGCAAAAGAGGGCCTGAAACGCCCATGGCGATGGCGTCCTGCGCGCTGAGATAACCTACGCCTTTGGTGCGACCGAGCCAAATGCGGTTGCGCGTCAGAAGATCTTCATATTCGTCAATGTGGCCGGGGAGCGAATCGACGACGCGCTGGACGCGATCCAGCCAGCCGGGAGGAGGCTCGAGCGCGAGGCCGCCGATGCGGAAATAACTGGTCATCATCCGCTGGCCAGAGACACACTCGTAAATCTTCATGATCTCTTCGCGCTCGCGGAAGCTGTAAAGGAAGACCGACATCGCGCCGAGATCGATCGCATGCGTGCCGAGCCAAACGAGGTGAGAGGTGATGCGAGTCAGCTCCGTGAGGAGAACTCGGATGTACTGAGCGCGCTTGGGAACTTCGATGCCGATCAGCTTTTCGGCGGCGAGGCAGAAGCCGAGGTTATTCGAGAGCGGCGCGAGATAGTCAATCCGATCGGTAAGAGTGATGCACTGCGAATAGGTTTTGTCCTCGCAAGATTTCTCGATACCGGTATGCAGATAGCCGATGATCGGGTCGGCTTTGAGGACGATTTCGCCATCGAGCTCGAGGATTACCCGCAAAACTCCGTGCGTGGACGGATGCTGCGGCCCCATATTGAGGACCATCGGCTGCGCCGGGCCGACGGGCGTCTCAATTGTTGTGGTGGTCGTCATGGTTTCAAGCCGTCTCTAACCTTCTAACGAAAGCCTGTAACAGGATAGTCTTTGCGGAGGGGGTATCCCTCCCACTCATCGGGCATCAGGATGCGACGAAGATCCGGATGGCCCTCAAAGCGAATGCCAAAGAGATCAAAATTTTCGCGCTCGTGCCAATTCGCGGTGGGCCAGACCGCCGTTACGGAGTGCACGATAGGATCTCGACCCGGCAACCGGACTTTGAGCCTTAGGCGCGCCTGCTTTTCAATGGAGAGCAAATGGTAATTGACTTCGAAACGAGGCTCGAGCGGAAAGCGGTCCACTACGCTGATATCCGAAAGGAATGAGAAAAGGAGCGCAGATTCGGTAGCGAGGTATTCGGCAATCCGCAGAAAGTCAGCCGCAGGAACGACAATGGTCGTTTCGCCTTTGGACTCAATCACTTCGGCGATGGCTCGGGGCATGGAGTCCCTGAGCTTCCGCACGGCAGGATTTTTATCGAGTTCCTGAGATTCCACTATTAGTCCGATTCCCGACGGGCGGCTAACCCTGATCCCAGTTGAGAGCGCCCTTCTTCCATAGAAAAATATATCCGACCAGGAGGATCATAATGTACAGCACCATCTCTACAAAGCCAAAAACGCTCAACTGCCGATAGACGAGCGCCCACGGATAGAGAAAGATCGCTTCGATATCAAACAAAATAAAGATCAGCCCAACCATGTAGAAATGCACCGAAAAAGGCTGCCGGGCATCGCCCGTGGGACGGATGCCGCATTCGTAGGGCTGGTCCTTTTCACGTGTGCGCTTATGCCGGCCGATGACGTTTGACGCGGTGATCAACGCTCCAGCTAGACCAGCGGCCAGTATAAACATCAGCAATAACGGTCCGTAATTATTTAGGTAGTTTCCGTTCATTTTAGTCGTGTTGCTATAATAGCGTCCGACTGTACGCCGGTCAAATGAACTCCCAGAAATTTATGCGCCCGAACAGCCTGAGAAACAGGTTCCAGGAGGAAATCGGCAGGCAATGAGTTCCGGGTTTAACACCGACGTGCGACTGGGCGATCAGGTCTACCACGTGCAGACAGAGGATCGGGGTCCGAACCGTCTCGCCATCGACACCGCGGTCTATCAGCAAGGGCGCGTGATCCACAGGAGATCGTCGGACTATGCGGAATTTGCGGCGTCCGAGGAATTTACTGCGGAAGCGTTGCGGCAACGCGTGGAGCAACAGCACCGCGCGATTATCGAGGAACTCCGGTCAAAGGCGCTGACTGCGGGGCCTGCCGCGCCAGTTGAACAGCCGCCTGCCAGCGGGATCCAGATCCAGCTTCTAAACGCTCAAGCGTGGCTCTCGGCGGGAAATGTGTCTTTGGAAGTGGAAATTCGGGGCAGAGCAGATCAGCGGCCGCAGACAGGTGTTCAGGTAGAAGCCAGGATTGATGGCGCACTGCTCAACGCTCGTCATGAGGGCACGAGTGACGACCAGGGCCGCGTGCGAATTCAGTTTCCCGTTCCACCACTTGGAAAAGGCGAGCTGGCGTTGGTGATTGAGGCAAGCGGACGAGCCGGCAGGGACGAGCTCCGCTTCGCGATGCGCTCTCGCCATAAACCTGCGGCGGTGAGTTCCCCTCCCGGTTCGTAGACCGTGACCATTACGATTAACGGCGAGCACCGCGAAATTCCCGATGGCCTGAATGTGGCTCAGTTGCTCGATAACATCGGGATGGCGATTGATCGCGTGGCCATCGAGCGTAATTTTGAGATTCTTCCGCGCGCAGAATGGAAACGAACGGCAGTCCAGCCGGACGACAACTTCGAGATCGTGCATTTCGTGGGCGGCGGCTAGCGGGTCTTCGATTTCGGTGCGAAATACTTCCGACCTACAGGTTTGCAAGCAGGTGACCGAGCTTGCTTTGTTTGGTGCGGAGATAGGCACGCGAATGATGATTGGTGCGTGGCCGGCACGGAATTCGCTCGACCACACGGATTCCGCTGCGTTCGAGTTGCTGGATTTTGTCGGGATTATTGGAAAGCAGCCGAACAGAGTGGACATTGAGAGCCTTTAGAGCGGCGGCTGCGAAATCGTAATCGCGGGAATCCGCGGCGAATCCGAGGCGGCGGTTCGCTTCAACAGTATCGAGTCCTTCATCCTGGAGCTCGTAGGCTCTCAGCTTATTAATCAGGCCGATGCCGCGGCCCTCTTGCGGCAGATAGAGGACAATTCCGGATGGAGCTTTCGCGATCTTGCGAAGGGAAAGCTCGAGCTGGGCACGACAGTCGCAGCGCTGGGAAGCAAAAACGTCGCCCGTCAGGCACTGCGAATGAATCCGGACCAGTGGAGCTTTGCCGCGTTTCAATCGACCGTGCTGAACGGCCACCGCCTCGTCCTGCGGCCTCGATCCCTTGATGCCTATTACCTCGAAACGACCGAATCGGGTGGGCAAGCCGGCGGTGGCGACAACTCTCGCGTTATTCGTGCTCTTTTTGCGGTTCATGTAAGCCAATGATTATAGCAGGCTTGAAAAGCGGGCCGGCCGGGACGGCTCGCGTGATGACGGGCAGCCCGCCTACGACGAAATCGCTGATGGATTCCATAGATTCTTTCGTACGAACCATATGGATATTCACTGATAGAGTACGGCCATGGGAGCCGCTCCGGCGTACATGGCGAAGCTCGGTTTGTTTGAGGGCTATGACACGGGAAGTTTCTACGATGAAATGTTTGCGACGTCGGGCCATCCGCGTCCGCAGTATTTCAAGCTCTTCCAGAGGCTGGCCGCGATGGCTCCGGAGCAGTTCGAGGAGCGCCGCAAACTGGCCGATCTTTCGTTCCTCATTCAGGGAATCACCTTTACGGTGTACAGAGACGGACGGGGCACCGAGCGACTGTTTCCGTTTGACTTGATCCCGCGCATTCTGCCGCATTCGGAATGGGAACGCATCGATCGCGGACTTTCCCAGCGCGTGTTGGCGTTGAATCTTTTTCTTCAGGACGTCTACGGGAAACAGCGGATTTTTCAGGACCGGCGGATCCCTCGCTCGCTGGTTTACTCCTGCCCTCATTTTCGACGAGAGGTGATCGGCGTAGAGGTTCCGCGCGGAATTCACACGCATATTTGCGGGATTGATTTGGTGCGCGATTCTAAAACCGGCGAATTTTGCGTGCTGGAGGATAACGTACGAACGCCCAGCGGCATTTCCTATGTGCTCGAAAACCGCATCGTGATGACGCGCACGTTTCCCGACGCCTTTCAGGATTGCGAAGTGCTGCCGGTAAATCACTACACCGGGGAATTATCGAGGATTTTGCGGAGCCTATCTCCCCGCGGCGAAAACGAAGCACAGATCGTACTGCTCACTCCGGGGATACATAACAGCGCATATTTCGAGCACAGCTTTCTCGCACAACAGATGGGGATCGAGCTCGTCGAGGGCCGCGATCTGATTGTCGACGGCGGCGTCGTGTACATGAAGACGATCCGCGGACTGACGCGGGTTGATGTGATTTACCGGCGCGTGGATGACGAGTTCCTCGATTCGCTGACATTCCGAAGTGATTCCATTCTGGGCGTTCCGGGTTTGATGGGCGCGTACCGGGCAGGCAACGTGGCTCTGGCCAACGCTGTAGGCAATGGAGTGGCGGACGATAAGGCCATCTACGCCTACGTGCCGGAGTTCATCCGCTATTATTTGGGCGAGGAGCCGGTGCTGCGGTCCGTTGAAACGTACATCTGCGCAAAACCAGATGAGTTGGCGTATGTACTCGATCATCTTTCAGATCTGGTAGTCAAAACCGTCGGAGAATCGGGGGGCTATGGAATGTTGATCGGACCGGCGTCTGAACGCAATCGAATCGCTGAATTCCGGGAACGAATCCAGGCCAATCCGCGGAATTATATCGCTCAGCCTGTTGTGCCGCTTTCCCGCGTGCCATCCTACGACTCGGGCGAGCGGTGTATTGGCGGACGCCATGTCGACCTGCGGCCTTATTGCCTGTACGACGGAGAGAAAGTGACAATCGTTCCGGGAGGGCTTACGCGAGTGGCCCTGCAGCGCGATTCGCTGGTTGTGAATTCTTCGCAAGGCGGAGGCAGCAAGGATACCTGGGTGTTGCGAGGTGAAAACTAGTGCTCTCGCGCATCGCGGAGTCGCTCTTCTGGCTAGCGCGCTACATCGAGCGGGCGGAAGGAACGGCGCGCATTCTCGACGTGAACTATCACATGCTGCTGGAACAATCCCAACAGTCGTATCACCTACGCTGGGAACCGCTGATCGTGATGGCGGGCGAAGAAGATCGTTTTCGGAAGCTCTACGCTGAAGCCAACGGCGAAAACGTTTTTGAATTTCTGGCCTTCCGTCCTGACAATCCGAGCGCCATTGTGCAATGCATCTCAAAAGCACGCGAGAACGCGCGCACCATCCGCGATCGCATTTCCCGCGAAATGTGGGAGGACGTTAACGGGCTTTTTTATTTGGCCAACAGCTATATCCCCCGCGATGAGGTCGCCGCCGGGCCGCACCGCTTCTGCGACAAAATAAAGTTTGGCGCGCATCGCTTTCATGGAGTGACGGATGCGACGCTTCCGCACGACGAAGGCTGGGAATTTTTGCGGGCCGGCTGGGCTCTGGAGCGCGCGGAAATGACCGCGCGACTGGTGGACGTGCAATATCACAATCTTCTCGATGGGCCACCGGCCGCGGCGGCCCTGGATAATCATCAGTGGATGGCTGTGTTGCGTTCGGTGGGCGCGTACGAGGCCTATCACCGGCAGTATCATCCTCCAATTGAACCGGAAAAAGTGGCCGAGATGCTGATACTGCACCCGCAGCATCCCCATTCAATCCGCTTCAGCGCGGCCGAAGTGCAGGCTGCTTTGCGCGCTGTAAGTGGTTCGGGCCGCGGATCATACGCAAACGAGGCGGAACGGCTCGCCGGCCGCCTTGTGGAACGATTAAGCTATGACCGGATTGGAGAGATTTTTCAGCAGGGATTGCACGGTTATCTGAACGATGTGCTGCGCATGTGCGGCTCGATCGGGGGAGATATCGCGCGAACCTATTTCTACTACGCGGTGGTGGCATGAATCGATATCGCTTGCTTCATACGACTGAGTTTATGTATGACGGATCCGTTTCGGAAAGCTATAACGAGGTGCGGCTGCGCCCTTTACACGACGAGCGGCAAAGCTGCATTTCATTCCGGCTGACGACGCAGCCTGTTTCCAAAGGCACGGCTTATCGCGACGCTTACGGAAATTGGGTGCACCAATTTAATGTGCTCGCAGAGCATCGGCATCTAAAGGTTGAGACGGAATCCGTGGTTCTTGCGCATGAAACTGCTGCGGTGCCCGCCGAGCCGTTCACGCTGGCGGAATTCGATTCGGGGCATCATCAAGTGGACGAGGAACATTTCGATTTCCTCTCCCCGACCGGCTACGTACCGCACCTTTCGGCTTTGAAAGAGATCATCGCGGCCGCCGAAGAAAGTAGTGATGGAACCGTGTTGGGATTCGCACAGGCGGCTTCGGATTGCATTTACCAGCGCTTTCGTTACGTGAAAGGCGCGACGCACGTTCATTCGTCAATTGAAGACTCGCTTTCAATTGGAGCCGGCGTCTGCCAGGATTTCGCTCACCTGCTGCTGGGCGTGATGCGAATGCGAGGTTTCCCGGGACGCTACGTTTCTGGGTACTTGGTACCCGGAAGCGACGCTTCGCTGGATTTTAAGCAGGAAGACGTGATCGGCGGCCAGGCCACGCACGCCTGGGCGGAAACCTTACTGCCGAATAACGGCTGGACACCGTTCGATCCCACGCTCGGCAAGCCCGTAGGTTTGCGGCACGTCCGGATCGCCTATGGGCGCGACTACGGGGATGTTGCGCCGGTCCGCGGAGTGTACAAGGGGCACGCGGGCCAAAGTCTCTCCGTGGACGTGCGGGTTCGACCGGCGCTCGACGATTCCGGCTGCGAGAAACTCAGCGAGATTACAGCGGGGACATCCGTGCCGATTTCGGTGCTCGAACGTCCGCAGCAGCCCGCCCAACAGCAGCAACAGCAATAGCGCGGAACCTGTCACAGCAGCGACAGCTTCTCTTTACATCCCCGTCAGCATTGGCTACCGTAAACTAGGATTTTCTGGCGACGTACCGCAGCACTATGCCAACACGCTTAGACTTACAGGGCACGGACCTCTTCTTCATGCTGGTCCTGAAGGTCGGATGGGCGGCGGCGCTTGCCGCGCTGCTGGTTCGATTCCGATCTTTCCGGAATCTCGTTTTCACCGAGAACCGGGACTCGGACCAGAAAGTAATGTTGCTGCTTTTTTTGACTCCTCCGCTGGCGATCGGGGTGATCCTTCGCATCTTCGGGTATCCGTTTCTGGATTTGACACTCGAAGGATCATTCCTCATGGGGCTGATTGGCGGGCGGATCGTCGGGCTGCTCGGCGGATCGCTCATCAGCCTACCTGCTTTTGGAAATCACGAGTGGCTATCTAGTCCGCTAGCGGCGCTTGTGGGATTGCTCGCAGGCGTGATCCGGCAATCGATGCCGGACAAGGAAGACGTGTGGCATTTCGGCCCATTTCAATTTTTGAGCATTCCGTCATGGCTCTGGAGACTGATGCGATATGCGAAGGGCAACTGGGCGATGCTTCCCTTGTTTGCATCGGCTGCTTTTGAAGCGGCTCAGATCGTGCTGGCGCGCTACGTGCCCGCGAACTGGCTGTTTTCATTGCATCCTACCAACTCGGGTTACGCAATTCTGGTCGTGTTGTCGTCGGTGATGTGCGTCGCGATGGCAGTCAAGATATGGAATAACACCCGGATCGAGATGAACCTTGAGCAAAATCAGCAGCACCTGCTGAAAGCGCGGATGAATGCACTGACCAGCCAAATCAACCCGCACTTCCTCTTCAACACGCTGAATACCGTATCTTCGCTGATCCGCTTTGACCCCGATATGGCTCGCGGCGTGGTGCTAAAGCTTTCGAACATTTTGCGCCGCTTGCTGCGTCAGCACGATACGTTTGTAGCACTGCGTGACGAGCTCGAGTTCATCGACAACTATTTGGATATCGAGGTGATACGCTTCGGGCGCGATAACCTGCAGATCTTCAAGGAAATTGACGAGGATGCCATGGACGTGTTCGTCCCCAGCATGCTTCTTCAGCCCATCATTGAAAATGCGATCAAGCATGGGCTGGCGCCTCGTCTGGAGGGCGGAAGGATATACCTTCGCGCTCACCGGCAGGATGGGCGCCTCGGCATCGAGATAGACGACAATGGAGTAGGTATGTCGCGTGAGCGCCTCACGGAGGTTTACGGAGGGGGAATCGGTATCAGCAACGTCTACGAGCGCTTGCGGCTGTTATACGGGGACCAATTCGAGATGGACATTCGCAGCGAGGAAGGAGAAGGTACGCACATTCGAATTGCGATACCGGAAGTAGCTACCGTAGAATCGGCGATTTTTTAGCGCGGCTGCTCTTGTGGATGAAATGGGCTTCGAGCGCTGAGATTCATTGGAGGCGTCGTCCCGTTGAAAAATGGCATCCATTTCTTGGGGGCCGGGAGGTTGAAGGAGCAGTTTTGGCGAAGGCGGCAATAAGTTGGTCGGAAAATTGGGATTTGGCAGTCGGGGCCCTGCGCGCCAATCGGTTGCGCGCGGGCCTCACGATGCTGGGTGTCGTCATTGGGAGCGCATGCATCGTTCTGGTGATCACGGTAGCGCTGACCGGGAAGAGATATATCGCAGCTCAGATCGAAGGCGTGGGATCGAACCTTGTCTATGCCGGCCTGGAACAATCGAACCACTCTCAAGTGGTCACCCCGTCCGACCAGATATCCCTCGGAGATCTTGAGGCCGTTCGTGATAGCGTCCCCGAGGTCAAGCGGGTCGCGGGCACCAACGACGTGCAGATGAGCGTGATGGCCGATGGGAAGGCCTGGCCCGTCAGCTTGGTTGGCGTGACGCAAGGTTTTCAACAAATTCGCAAGCTCCTCATTCTGCAGGGCCGGTATTTTGATGACGCAGACTTTTCGACCGTAAGCAAGGTTTGTCTGGTATCCGAGCATTTGGCACAAATCGCCCTGCCAGGCGGGAATCCTGTGGGGCAAAGTATCCATGTCGGTGAACTCTCTTTTACAGTGATTGGAATGTTTACAGAGCGAATCGGAACGTTCGGACAATCCGAGATCAGGACAGATACCGTCCTCGTTCCATTTCCGTTGGTGAAGTACTACACGGGCGAAGCTTTCATCGAAACGCTTTACGCCCAGGCGGACCGCGCTGCGGATGTGCCGCTAGTCACGAGCGCGACAGCGCAGGTATTGAGGGAGCGGCACCGGCCCGAGGCAGAATACGACGTCGAAAACCTTTCATCGATTTTGGAAACATCTCGCCGAATCTCATTTGCGTTGACGATCGTTTTTCTTCTGATTGCCATGCTGGCTCTGCTGATAAGCGGCATCGGCATCATGAATATCATGCTGGTGAGTGTAACGGAGAGAACGCGAGAAATCGGCATTCGCAAAGCGGTAGGCGCTCAGCGTCGCGAGGTACTCTGCCAATTTCTGCTTGAAGCCATTCTTATCAGCGGCATCGGCGCGATCACGGGAATTGCGATCGCGGTGACGATTCCCTTCTTGATCGAGACACTGCTCCGGTTTCTGCCTGTTCCGGGCGGGTTACAGATCCCGATTTCATGGATTTCCGTGGTGCTGGCGTTTGTAGTATCCTGCGCCACGGGCGCGCTCTTCGGGTACCTGCCGGCTAAAAACGCCGCTCAGCTTCAGCCTATTGAATCTCTGCGATATGAATAGGACGTCGGAGGGGTGTACGCACTGTCGCTCTTGTTAGGGGGTTTCGGAATTGTGTGGGATTGCCGGCTTTACACATAAAGACTGGTCGCCCGAATCCGATCGCATCGACCGCGTGGCCGCTACGATTCTACATCGTGGGCCGGATCAGCAGGGCGTTTTCCGTTCCAACGTCGCCTCGCTCGCTGCGACACGCCTAAAAATTATCGATCTCGCGGCTGGCGATCAGCCAATCCAATCGGAGGACGGCAATGTCGTGATTGTATTTAACGGCGAGATTTACAATCACCTTGAGTTGCGCGGTGAACTGGAACAACTGGGGCATCGATTTCACTCGCGCACGGACACGGAAACGGTGCTTCACGCCTTCTTGGAATGGGATACCAATTGCTTTCGTAAGTTGCGAGGGATGTTCGCGATTGCTCTGTGGAACGAAACCAAGCAGCGTCTGGTGTTGGCCCGCGATCGGATGGGAATCAAGCCTCTTTACATCGCGCGGCATGGAAAAGACTTGCTCTTCGGCTCAGAGCTGAAAGCCATCCTTGTCCATCCCGAATTCGACCGCCGGTTGAGCATGGCTGGGCTCAATTGCTACTTATCGCTGAATTACGTTCCGTGTCCCTGGACGCTGGTGGAGGGAATAGAAAAGCTCCCTCCGGGCTTCTGGCTCGAATGGTATGGAGGCGCGATTCACTCGGAGGGTTACTGGGATCTGCCTTTCGTTCCGATGCGGCAGCTTACGCTGAACGCGGCAAAAGAGGAGTTAGATTTTCTACTTGAGCAAGCCGTACGCGAACATCTATTGTCGGACGTACCGCTGGGCGTATGGCTGAGCGGCGGAATCGATTCCTCAACGATCCTTCACTACGCCGCAAAGGCATCCGGTTCCAAACTAAAAACTCTTTCGATTTCATTTCGAGGCCGCGCGTTCGACGAAACTCCCTACATCCGCGAAGTTGCAGCGCGCTATGGGACGGATCACGAACAATTTGACTTGAATCCTGGCGAAAACCTTACCGGCGCCATCGAGGAATTCGCGTATTACTGCGACGAGCCGACGGCCGACGCGGGTGCGCTCCCTGTTTGGTTCCTCTCAAAAATGAGCAAGAAGAAAGTCACCGTGAGTCTGAGCGGAGAAGGCGCTGATGAAATCTTCGGCGGCTACCTCACCTATCGCGCGAACCACTTGGCCGGAATCGCACGCCAATTCCCATCCGCCGCCATTCGAGCGGCGCTGGCCGCTGTGAGCCACTGGCCGGTTTCGGACGAAAAAATTAGCCTGGAGTATAAGCTGAAGCGGTTCCTCGAAGGCTGCTTACTCCAGCCCGATCAGGCCCATGTTTATTGGAACGGCACGTTTTCGGACGCGCAAAAAAAGCCTTTGCTCCAGTCGCCGCTTCCGGACTCGCTGCACGGTATGCTGCAGACACTGCGCGAGCGTTTGATCGACACTGATAATAGCCTGGCTGCAACTCTCTGGTTCGATCAAAAATACTTCCTCCCCGACGACATTCTGAACAAAGTGGACCGCATGAGCATGGCTCATGCGCTCGAAGTGCGACCCCCTTTTCTGGATCATCGCATTGTCGAATTCGCAGCTTCGCTGCCAGCCAGTTTCAAGATTGAGGGAGCGAGGCAGAAAGTCGTTCTCAAAGAGTTGATGAAGGACAAACTGCCGGCTTCCGTGCTGACCAAGAAAAAAACGGGGCTAGACGTTCCGTCGCATGAATGGCTGCGCGGCCCGCTGCGCGGCCTGATGCTCAGCGCCTTGAATGAGGGAATGGCGGATCACCCTGGACTTTTCAAGAAGAGCGCGATCGATGCAACCGTGAGCGCGCACCTCGATAGGCGCGCCAATCTTGGCTACCACCTTTGGGGTCTAATGATCTTGTTCCTGTGGATGAGGAAATGGCGGATTCAAACGGAACCGCTTTTCGCACCGAGCCAAAGGGCGGCGGAAAGCGTTCTTACGTCTACCTAGCGGTCCTACTCTTCGCCAGCGCTGTGTATCTCGGCTGCATTGTTTCTCCACCGTCCTTGATGGACGATGTGGATGCCGTGCAGGCGCAGATCGCGCGCAACATGCTGGCTTCCGGCGACTGGGTGACAGCTCGTATCGATGGCATCGCTTATCTCGAAAAACCGCCTCTGGTTTACTGGGCGGTGGCGGGATCGTACAAGATCTTTGGTGTCCACGATTGGTCCGCGCGCTTGCCAATGGCTCTCTCGGCAATCGGCTTGTGTTTGCTTACCACCGCTTTCGGCGCCTGGGCGTTTGGCAAGCGCGCCGGCCTGTGGGCCGGATTGTGCATATCAACCTGCGTCGGGCTTTTTCTCTTCACGCGCATTTTGATTCCTGATGTGATGCTGACTCTTACCGTTGCGCTCGCCATGTGGGCTTTCCTGCGGGCGCTCGATGGCGACGAGCCACATCCCGGCGTGTGGGCGCTTTTGATGGCTGCAAGTCTAGGCGCGGGGCTGCTGCTGAAAAGCCTGATCGCGGTTGTTTTCCCAGTGGGCGCCGCTGCCGTATACCTTTTGCTGACGCGCCAGCTATTTTCTGCAAGAACGTGGAAGCGATTGCATCCCTTTAGCGGTTTGGTGGTGGTGCTGCTGATTGCTGCGCCGTGGCATATCCTGGCAACGCTCCGCAATCCTCCGTATTTCGCTTTTACGTTGCACAGCGGGCCTGGGCAATACCACGGATTCTTGTGGTTTTTCTTTATCAACGAGCAGCTTCTGCGTTTCCTCAACCTGCGATACCCGCGCGACTACAACACCGTACCTCGCTTGTACTTTTGGCTTTTTCATCTGGTGTGGCTGTTCCCTTGGAGCGTCTACTTCTCCGCCGTTGCGAAGCTCTCCTTCAAGCCAGTTGATCGTGCGGGGCAGACGCGACTGCTAGCACTTTGCTGGGTAGGCTTTATCCTTGTTTTTTTCACATTTTCAACCACGCAAGAATACTATTCGATGCCCGCCTATCCCGCCGTGGCGCTCTTAATCGGCTCGGCGATGGCGACGGGAGGTAGGTGGGTGAAATGGGGAACACGCGCCCTTTGTGTAATTTCCGCATGCGCGGCAGCGGCTGTTTTTGCAATCCTCGCCCATGTTCATGGATTAGCAACGCCCGGAGACATTTCTTCCGCTCTGGGTCACCATCCCAAGGCCTACACGCTCTCGCTAGGGCATATGGAAGATCTCACGTTCGACTCATTCGCTTATCTTCGCGTGCCGCTCGTTATGGCGGGGATTGCTTTTCTTGTAGGGGTGGTCGGTACGCTTCAGGCGAAGGCTCACCGGGCTTTTTGGGCCGCTGGCTTGATGATGATCATATTCTTCCAGGCGGCGAGGCAAGCTATGGTGGTCTTCGATCCCTACTTGTCATCGCGATCTCTCGCAAATGCGCTGATGCGGGCGCCCGAAGGCCAATTGATCGCCGAAGGCTTTTATTACCAGTTTTCATCGGTTTTTTTCTACACGAATCGCACGGGGCTGCTTCTCTCCACTCGCAAAGCGAACTTGGAATACGGCGCAAATGCACCCGACGCACCACAGGCTTTCATTGATGATTCACAGTTTAAGAGCCTTTGGGCGGCGCCGGGGCGCGATTACCTGCTCACGTTCACGTCAGCTTTACCCCGCTACGAGGAGCTGGTCGCACCGGCACGAGTGGTGACAGTGGCCAAGAGTGGCGGGAAAGTTCTGCTGACGAATCATCCTCTCGAAAAACCGAATATCTCGACGTATTAGCGTGTTCGAATCTCCCACCGTCGGGGCCGCCTGCTTACGGAACGAGTAGCGGCTGCCAGAAAAACCTGTCGCACGCTCGGGTCCGATTGATATACTTCCAGGATTAGCCCTATGAGCTGGGAAGAAAGTTCGCCGGTATATTCGGTCGTTGTGCCCTTCTACAACGAGCAGGAAAGCGTGACGCCGCTTTACGTCAAGATCATCGACGTGATGGACGCCATCGGCGAACCATACGAAATTGTATTTGTGGATGACGGCAGCCGCGACAGCACCTTCCGCATACTCTCGGAGATCGCCGATGACGACGAGCGCGTTACTGTCGTTCGCTTGCGCCGCAACTTCGGCCAAACGGCCGCGCTGAAGGCCGCCTTCGACCATTCTCGGGGCGAAATGATCATTTCCATGGACGGGGATCTTCAGCATGAACCGGCGGAAATTCCACGCTTCATCGAAAAAATGAAGGAAGGGTACGATATCGTGAGCGGTTGGCGCGTCGAGCGCACCGACCATTGGCTTACGCGTCAACTTCCCAGCCGGATCGCGAATCGCATCATGGCGAAGCTCTCCGGGGTGGATCTGCACGATTTCGGTACGACGTTCAAAGCCTATCGCCGCGAAATTCTTTCCGAGATTCATCTTTATGGCGAACTTCACCGCTTCATCCCAGCACTGGCTAGTTGGGCGGGCGCTTCCGTGGCCGAAGTGCCGATCACAAATATCCCGCGCAAGAGCGGGAAATCGAATTACGGCATCTCGCGTACGATTCGCGTGCTGCTCGATCTGGTAAGCGTGAAGTTCTTGCTCGATTATTCGACGAAGCCACTTCAGCTGTTCGGTTTGGCGGGACTTGCGTGCCTCAGCGGCGGTTTTGGCATCGGCTTGTGGGTTTTTGCCCGCAAAGCCTTGTTAGACGAAGGACTACTCGCGAACCACGGTCCGCTGATGCTTCTGGGCATGGCTCTGGTGATGGGCGGAATCCAGTTCATAGCCATCGGCCTAATCGGCGAACTGCTTGCGCGGACATACTACGAGTCGCAGAACAAGCCTGTGTACAATGTGCGCGAACTGCGCGGCCGCCGCAGCGCTAAAGCGGACCGAACCGGGCCTCCGCGAACTGCCGGGCGGGGCGATAGAATACCCTAATGGATTTCGCAAGGTTCACCGGGTCCGCTGTCGCAATTCCGAGCCTCTGATCTAGGGGGCTGCATCGAGGAGAGAACATGAAGATCGCTGTGCTCGGAGGCGACGGTTACTGCGGCTGGGCGACGGCTTTGTACCTGTCGCAGAAGGGCCACTCGGTCGCGATTGTCGATAGCTTTATCCGCCGGCAGTGGGATTTCGAGCTCGGCGTGCAGACCTTGACGCCCATCCGTGCGCTGCCCGATCGCATACGAGCCTGGCACGAGCATACTGGCAAGACCATCGACCTCCGCATTGGCGACGTGACCGACTACGAATTTCTGGCTGAAGCGATCAAGGAACTCGGGCCGGAAGCAGTGGTTCATTTTGCCGAACAGCGCTCGGCGCCTTATTCCATGATTGACCGCAGGCACGCGGCCTCCACACAGGTGAATAACGTAATTGGGACCCTGAACTTGCTTTTCGCCCTGCGCGAATTCGCGCCCGATTGCCATCTTGTCAAGCTCGGCACAATGGGCGAGTACGGCACGCCGAACATCGATATCGAAGAGGGTTACATAGAGATCGAGCATAACGGCCGGAAGGACGTGTTGCCCTATCCCAAGCAGCCCGGCTCTTTCTATCATTTGTCCAAGGTGCACGACAGCCACAACATCATGTTCTGCTGCAAAATATGGAAGCTGCGTGCCACCGATTTGAACCAAGGCGTGGTCTATGGGACCGTGACCGATGAAACTGCTCTCGACGAGACTTTGATCAATCGTTTTGATTACGACGAAGTATTCGGCACGGTGCTAAATCGCTTTTGCGTGGAAGCTGCGGTGGGGCATCCGCTGACGGTGTACGGCAAGGGCGGGCAGACACGAGGGTTTCTGGATATTCGAGATACGGTGCGGTGCGTCGAGATTGCCTGCGCGCATCCGGCGGCGGCGGGCGAGTTCCGGGTGTTTAACCAATTCACCGAACAATTTTCAGTGCTGGACCTAGCCCGCCTGGTGCAGGCGGCGGGAAAGAAAATGGGATTGAAAGTTGAAATCGATCACATTCCCGATCCTCGCGTGGAAGCGGAAGCTCATTACTACAACGCGAAACATTCCAAACTGATTGATCTCGGTTTGCAGCCTCATCACCTTTCCGATTCACTGCTTGATTCGCTTTTGAATATCGCCATTGACTATCGCGATCGGATCGATGCGTCACTGTTCCTGCCCCAAGTCAACTGGCGCAATGTGCGCAACGATCGACACCGCCAACTGGGTGCACCCGCTCCTTCAATCTCGGGATCGCGGCGCTAACGCACAGCGTTTACGACGGCCCTGAGGTCCGCGAAAGGGGTCGCTGCATTTCAGCGATTCTTTCGCAAACAATCCGTGCGGCTTTCACCGCACCAACAACCTTGCCGGAAAAAATGTGCAGTTCGCCCGGCGCCGGCTCCTGTACGTACAGGGTTCGTCGATCCTGAGCGGGATTATTTTCCACCACGCGAATTGTGAATCGCGAGCCGAGATAGACAGCGTCTTTCGACGCGGGGACGGCGAGGGCGGAATCATTTTTCATCGCATCGAAGCGGCTGAAGTCGACCGGCGCAAAGCTCGGGCCATTCAGAAGGCTCGCGTAAGGCTCGGGAACGGCTTGGTTGGGATCCGTGGTCGTCCAATGATTGGTGTTCTTGGCCGAACCAAAAAGCGAACGCCCGGAACTTCCGTAAGGGTCGAAGGCGGTAAACGGTCCATCCACGACTACGAGCGAAATCCCGCGCAGGTGCGCCGGCAGCTCGATTAGAATTTTTTCCGCCACTTGATACTTCGCGATCTTAAAAAGGCCGCGGCTGGGCCCCAGCCCGTATGTTGCCCACACCACAAAATCGTAATCCGGCCGCATCTCGGCTGTGAACGCATGCTGCTCGAAAGGGATACCAAGGTCCTTGATGCGGCGCTCAATCAGATCGCGCAATACGTCCGGGTCGTAAATCTGCTCGTCAACTTCGTAGCACTTGTCGATGAAATCGAAATTCATCCATTCGGGGTGGCACGGATTGAACGCCAGGCTATATTGCGCCATTACTTTTTCGAATAGATCGGGAGGTGTCTGTGAGCCTTGATGCGGAATCGCATAGTAGTGCCGGCTATTTCGCACGATTGCCGGCGCAAAAGCGCTGGCGAACTCCGCCCGTGCTTCTAGTGTTTCCGCAATGGTTTCCGGACTGCGAGGATAATGGTACCCCGAGTGAATGCGGAATTGATTAATCGCCGATGCAGCGCGGAGGATTCCCAGCGGATCGAAGAGGCGCACGTCGTGCCCGTGTTCCGCGAGCCGGATGGCGATAGTCGTGCCATAAATTCCCGCGCCCGCAACCGCGACTTTCGCGCTCATGATTGTGCCGAAGCCGCCGCCTGCTTCGCGGAGACCAGCTTTCCATCGCGGAGGAAATAGTCCACGCCGCGCCAGCGGATGGTTCTGCGGCCGAAGCTGGCGAGCCACATACCGAAGGCCATCGCGTCCCAGAGAGGAATCAGGGGCATTTTCTTCCAGAGACCACGCTGTTTCATACCGCGCGCGATTGCGGAGGTGATCGCCACTCTGCACACTGCGTAACCGCCCAAGTACGCGATTGCAATCGGGGCACTCGGATGTAAGGCCACAGCCAGCAGGGCCCAGGGCAATCCAAAGGTGAAAATCAGCCCCAGGTGGCCCCACGGTCGCATGAGGCGCTGAATCGTCATCCAACGCGTGCGCTTGTGGAGCAGGTCGCTCATGGACTTGAAATCGGCTACCGACTGAACGATGTATGGCAAAAGTTTTACTTCAAATCCCTGCTCTGCTACGAGGCGACCCGCATAGACGTCGTCCGCTGGGCGGTTTTCGAGCACTTGATAGCCGCCGTAGGCCGTTACCGCTTTGCGCGTGGTAGCAATCGTTTGGCCGAACGTCACATTCAAATCGTGCAGTTGCCACGCAATCATAACGGGAGCAAAAAAGTCCGAGATCATGCCGATGGATTGCAGTTCCTGTACGAAATTCGTTTCCTCAGTGGACACGTACAAACACGTGGCCGCTCCGACCTTTGGATCGCGGAAGGGCGAGACTACAGTTCTCAAATAATCCGGGCGCACGCGCACGTCCCCATCGGTGATGACGAATATGTCGTACGCGGCTTCGTTGGTCAGGCGGTAAAGGCGGCCGCACTTGTCGTTGATTGCGTTGCGGCCGGAGCCGAACAGCAGGCGGATTTTCCGTTCGGGAAATTCGCGGATCAATTTTTCAAGCAACGGGAGCGCTGGATCGTCGCGATCAACGCAAAAAACGATTTCGTATTCCGGATAATCCTGGCGACAAAAACTCGCGTAATTCTCGTACGCCTCTTCATCCAGCCCTTTAATAGGCTTCAGACAGCTTATTGGCGGCAGAAAATCGGTGTTGGGCACTGCCTGTTTCGTTACGGAAAAGAATCGGGCGGTACTGTACAGCGCCAGAAGGTAGTAGATGAAAGGGATCGCGGCAATGCCCAGGACGATGTATTGAACGATCACAAAAAGCTTCAACGCCTCCTGCAGTGCTTTGCAATTTGAGCAAGGAATTCGCGGCTTGCTACTGAAAGTTTAGCATGAAATATCTTGGAGCTTGAGCGGATGGGGCGCGTCGGCCGTATTATTTCGAAGATTTTGCGGTCTTTTCGACGGCTTCCCGCAGCGATACGCGAGGCTTCCAGCCAAGTTCGTTGCGGATAAGGCTAGTGTCATACCATCGATCCTGGAGCGCCCGCCTACTTTGACGAGACCACACCACTGCTGGATGCCAGCCAAACCCTAGTGGCAGGATCCATGCGAACAGATTGATGGCCTGTGCGCCGAGAACGAGTGGCCAGCCGGGCAAGAAGATCGCTCGCGTCCTATCGATTGCGGCCCTCGTCGCGTGGTATTCATCGAGTGTGAGACTATCGTCGTCAATGACGATGTATCTTCGCAGGCCGCCATCTGTTTTTGCGGCGAGCATCATCGCATCAATAAGATTGTCGATGTACGTGATCGGGAAACGGAGACGCCGCCTTCCAAATACCACGTTCGTTCTTCCGGCCTGAAAGCCCAGCAGCGCAGATGGAAGCCGGCGGCCGGGTCCGTAGACGATCCCCGGTCGGATGATCGTCACGCCGATATCGGCCTTCAGACGGACCTTGCTGACATATTGGTCTGCCGCAATCTTCGATTGCGCGTAAGAATCGCGCTTTTCCGGAGACTCATCCCACGGAGTAAGTTCATCGATTCGCTCACCGCGAGAGATCAAACCGTAGACGGCAATCGAGCTCAGATAGACCACGTGCGGAACGCTTTGACGAATGCACGCCTCGAAAACCTGTTGAGTTCCACCAAGATTCGCCTCTTCGAACTCTTTGCGGCTGCCATAGCCTTCGACCATGGCCGCGGCGTGAAACACAACTTCTGTTCCGCGCACTGCTTCATCGAGCGCCTCCGAATTTGAGAGATCGCCTTGAATGACCTCTGCGCCGCGTTTTGCCAATGCGTCCGCTCGAGGCGATGGCCTGGCCAGCACTCGGACGGAAGCACCTTCGCGCAACAGGCGATCGACCAATGCGCCGCCGATAAAGCCCGTGCCTCCGGTCACACAGACGCGCATGTCGATCGATCCTCGCGGACTCTCTTTTGCACGATGAGAATAAAACCGAAGCCAAGAAGTGTAGCGACCCCGCGCTGGAAACTGATAGCCACAACTAGCGGCGCGCGGGCTCGGCCCGTGGCGTAAGTACCTGCCGCATGCTAAACCCCGGCGAGAAATCCAGCACAACTTCGAATTTCACATACGCAATCGTGTCCGGAACGCCGGCTTTGCCCGGTGTAACTTTGGAATGGATGATCCGCAGCTGTCCCCGCCCGAGATTGACGCTATCAGCTTCGCCCGCAGCGCGGACTTTTTCTGCCTCGGAAGCGGTGCCGGGATAGAACGTCGCATTCACTACATCCGCTGCGCGCTGCTGGTCTTCCACGGATTGTACGAAATAGAACTTTCGCACCGTAACTTGAACTGCTTCCCGCGCCGAATACCCGAAGGCCGCCGCGAGGTAACGGTCGTTATAAGAGTGGTAGGGCGGCGTGGCAATTTCGGAAAATTCGAGCGTTTCATCGGCAGGCTCGACTGCCGGCAGAATCCCGATAACCCAGCCGCCGCCTTCGTTTGAAGTGGCGGGCGTCAGGCGAAAGACGAGGCCGTGTCCTATATCGTGCTCGTAGATCTGACCGTGAAGGATTTCGCCTTCGAAATGAATCTGGGATCCCTGGGGCGCAGCGGCTTGCGGCGTTGCTTGGCCGCCGGCCTGCGAAGCGGCGTTCACGGGCAGCCTGAAGCTCGCTGCCAAAGCAAGACTGCAGACCAAAGCAACGAAGACGGCACGCGGCGACATGGGCGAGGATTTTACATCGCAACCTCACAGATTGTCTCGGTGATGCCATCGACCTTACGGCGATAGCGGATTGTTCAGCCCGCCCTTTGCGAGCAGAAGCGTGCTGCGAACTTTTGCGCATTACGGTGTAACCTGCTAATGCACAGCGAAAATATTCCCGATGGAGGAGCCATGAGTGATGTTGTCTATGTGTCGAAAGCGCGAATCGAACGAAAGCAGGGACCGATTCGCATTGCATACCTGCCTGGAGAGCCGCAGCCTGTTATTTTCAGCGTGCATGGCGCCATTGCCGAGCACTACAAGATGGATCCAGCCAAATTGACGGAATCACACTCGTCAACTATTGATTATGTGATCGCCGCAACCGCCGGTTGAATGCTGGGGACCTTTGGAGGAGCGCTGGAAGCGCTCCAAATCGACGCCAGCAATGGACGGTTAGCCGGCGAGGTAACAGGAGAGGTTGAAACTGAGGAGCGCGTGCTCGTGATCCGCCGGATCCACGTGGCGATGCGCCTGGCCGCCCCCGAGGAGATCAGTGCAACGGTGGAGCGTGTGCACGGAAGCTACGCCATGCGCTGCCCTCTATACAGGACGTTGCACAAGACGATCCAACTCACGTCCTCGGTGGAGCTAGTGGCGAGCGCCGCCGGGTTGTGACCGCGAAGAAGCGCTGTGAAGACGCACTACGAGGATACAGACAATATCTTTACACCGAGGCCTCAAATCGCGCAAGTAGTTGTTGGTGTAAAGAAAAATCGTCCACGGTGAAATGGCTCCTGACCAAGTTGAGGCAAAAACGTCGAGGGGCGCGGCGCTGGCCACGCCCCCAAGGAAGCTGTTCGGCTTGTTCTACGTGCCCTCGTCCCATGACGCCAAGTAGTGCTCCTGCTCTGGTGTCAACTTGTCGATGAGCACGTTCATGGAATCCAACTTTAATTTGGCGATTTGCTTATCGAGGTGCTCCGGGACGGAATAAACCTGCGGCTTGAGATCCTTGGCATTCTTCACCATGTACTCGGCCGAGAGCGCCTGGTTCGCAAAGCTCATGTCCATTACCGAGGCGGGGTGGCCTTCGGCAGCGGCGAGATTGATCAGGCGTCCATCGCCGAGAAGATAGAGGCGTCGACCATCCTTCATCAGGAATTCCTCGACGAACGGACGAGCTTCCTTTCTCGCGCTGGAGAGCCTTTCGAGCGCCGGGATATCGATTTCGACGTTGAAGTGGCCGGAATTGCAGACCACCGCTCCATCCTTCATTGCCTCGAAGTGTTCATGCGCAAGAACGGATTTATTGCCGGTGACGGTGACGAAAATATCGCCAATCTTGGCAGCTTCGTTCATGGGCATCACGCGGAAACCGTCCATCACCGCTTCGATGGCCTTTGTAGGATCGATTTCGGTGACGATCACATCGGCCCCGAGGCCCTTGGCACGCATGGCCACGCCGCGTCCGCACCAACCGTAGCCCGCGATAACCAGCTTCAGGCCGGCTAGCAACAGGTTCGTGGCGCGGATGATGCCGTCGAGTGTTGATTGCCCCGTACCATAACGATTGTCAAAAAAGTGCTTGGTCAGCGCATCGTTTACGGCGATCACCGGGAATTTCAGCGTGCCGTCCTTTGACATTGCGCGCAAACGGATCACGCCAGTGGTCGTTTCTTCTGTGCCGCCGATGACGTCCTTGATCTGGTCAGTGCGCTTGGTTAGGAGCTGAGTGACGAGATCGGCACCATCATCCATGGTGATCTGCGGCTTGTGATCGAGAGCAGAGCTGATGTGGGAATAATAGGTGTCGTGATCCTCGCCCTTGATCGCAAAAGTGGGGATGCCGTATTCCTTCACGAGCGCAGCAGCCGTTTCGTCCTGCGTGGAAAGAGGATTCGAGCCACAGACAACGAGGTCGGCGCCGCCATCACGCAACGTGATGGCGAGGTTCGCCGTTTCCGTCGTGACGTGCAAGCACGCCGCCATGCGGATGCCCTTCAGCGGTTGCTCCTTGATGAATCTCTTGCGAATCAACTGCAGGACGGGCATGTGCTGGTTGGCCCATTCGATCCTGCGCTTCCCCGCTTCGGCAAGCGAAAGATCCTTTACGTGGCCGTTAACCTTCGTCGCTGTCTCCACTAGATACTCCTTTGATTTAAGTGCTAGCTATAAATCCGATGGATGAGAACCCAGAGAGTTCACGACGAGAAAGAGCGCCCGCCGCCGCATCCCCTTGCGTTACTTCGAGACAAGCGATCAACTACGCGCCGCAGCCACCGGAGTTTGCGACGCCGCCTCTTTGCGGATGGCGTCCGCCTTGTCTGTGCGCTCCCAGGTGAAACCCGGGCCTGTCCGGCCAAAGTGACCGTACGCAGCGGTCGGGCGGTAAATGGGCCTGCGGAGATCGAGCGTTTCGATGATCGCCTTGGGTGTCAGCTTGAAGAAAGCGCGAATTAGCTCGGTGATCTGCGAGTCCGGAATTGTTCCTGTGCCAAACGTATCCGCCATTACCGAGACCGGCTCCGCTACACCAATGGCATAGGCGAACTGAACTTCGATCTTGCGGGCCAGCCCAGCTGCCACCAAATTTTTCGCTACGTAGCGAGCCATATAGCAAGCGGAGCGGTCAACCTTCGAGGGATCTTTCCCCGAGAACGCGCCACCGCCGTGTCGGCCATAGCCGCCATACGTATCCACGATAATCTTGCGACCAGTGACCCCTGCGTCGCCCATGGGACCGCCGGTAACGAAGCGGCCTGTCGGATTGACGTGGATTTTCGTGGTCTTATCGAACATTTCGGCGGGAATCACCGGCTTGATGACTTTCTCGATCACAGCTTCGCGCAAGTCGCTGTTGGAAACCTTGTCGCTGTGCTGCGTCGAAATAACGACGGTATCGACTCTAACCGGGCGGCCGTTGGCATACTCGATAGAGACTTGGGATTTGGCGTCGGGCCGGAAGAAATCCACTTCGTTCTGCTTGCGAACTTGAGCAATTTTTTGAGTGAGCTTGTGTGCAAGCTGAATGGGCATGGGCATCAGCTCGGGAGTTTCGTCGCAAGCGTAGCCGAACATCATTCCCTGGTCTCCCGCGCCGCCGGTGTCAACGCCCATAGCGATGTCGGGCGACTGGCCTTTCACGGCGGACATGACGCCGCAGGTTTCGGCGTCAAAACCGTACTTCGCGCGGTTGTAGCCAATTTCATCGATCACCTTGCGGACAATCGTCTGGTAATCGAGGACGCCGGCGAATTCCTTCTTGATAGTGATTTCACCGGCGACAATAACCAGCCCGGTGGTGACCAGCGTTTCGCAGCCCACACGCCCCATGGGATCGTGGGCCATCACGGTATCGAGCACCGCGTCCGAAACGGCGTCGGCTATTTTATCGGGGTGCCCTTCGGTAACAGACTCTGACGTAAACAGGAATTTCTCGTCGTGTGCCAAAGCAGTATCCTCCAGCGGAATGACGGCAATGGTGCAAGTTATAATGCGCTTTCCAGGCTAACTTTGAGACGCTAGCACGCGATGAATCGCGCTGTCAATCTTCTGTGCCCAAAACGCTTGAATCATGGCTAAACGGCGTATACGGTGGCCGAAAAGGGCGCCGCGAAACCCGCCGACTATTTCGGCGCTACCTGTTCAACGTCCCGCCGGTAAAGGAGATACGCGCGAATGAACGGGTCGATATCGCCATCGAGTACCTTTTGGATGTCGCCGCGCTCGAGCTTTGTGCGGTGGTCCTTGATCATCTGATACGGCTGCATCACGTAGGAGCGGATCTGACTGCCAAAGCTGATGTCGGATTTGGTGGCGTCAAGTTTGCGCATATCCCCACGCCGCTTTTCGAGTTCCAATTCGTAGAGCCGGGAACGCAGGACTTTCATCGCCAGCTCGCGATTTTTGTGCTGGCTGCGCTCGTTCTGGCATTGCACGACGATGCCCGAAGGCAGATGCGTGAAGCGAACGGCCGATTCCACCTTATTGACGTTTTGCCCGCCATGGCCGCCCGCACGGAATGTATCAATGCGGAGATCTTCGGGCTTGATAACGATCTCGATGCGATCGTCGATTTCAGGAATTACGAAAACTGACGCGAACGATGTATGCCGGCGCGCCTGCTGGTCAAACGGAGAAATCCGCACCAATCGGTGCACGCCGCTTTCTCCCACGAGCATCCCATAGGCGTTTTCGCCGTTGATTTCCACAGTGGCCGACTTGATGCCTGCTTCTTCACCGGGAGACGAATCGATCACAGTCGCCTGAAAGCCTTTCTGCTCCGCCCAGCGAAGGTACATGCGCAGGAGCATCTCGGCCCAGTCCTGCGACTCGGTTCCCCCGGCGCCAGGTTTGATTGTTACGAGCGCATTCAGCGGATCGCTCTCGCCCGCTAGCAGTGTTTTCGTTTCCAGATCGGAAACATACGTATTCGCTGTAGCCAATTCCTTGGCAATATCCTCAAGAAGCGCTTCGCGCTGCTCGCTATTCGACTCTTCATGCGCCAGATGAAAATACGTGTCGAGATCGCTTGCTTTGCTCTCAAGCGCGCTCTCGCCGTTGGCGCGGTCTTCCAGCTGCTTGCGCTGTTGGAGAAGCGCCTGGGCCTTTTCCTGGTCCTGCCAGAAATCCGGAGCGTTGATTTTTACTTCGAGTTCAGCAATCTGCTTACGGGCGGATTCGGCGTCAAAGATAACTCCGCACGAGCCCAATGCGTTTCTGAAGCTCGGCGTAGCGTTGTTCGAGGTCTTCGATGTGCTCAGCCATATTCAAATCCTACACAGGAAAGCTGAAAATAGAAAATCGAAACTCGTTTTTCCTCCGTACCGCCCCGTCTGTGGGACAAACACCTAGTGGCCGCCGCTCTCGCTCCGCTGAACAAGCGACATTCCTAGCAGCCCTGCTGAAGCAATTAAACAGAGCCACGCGAACCAGTCACCGAATCGCGCGTAGGGCGTGACCCCGCTGCGAAAATCATACGGAGCATCGAGCTCGCTCCGAATATCCGTCGGCAGCCCGGCAACGATGCGGCCGTAAGGATCAACCGCGACCGTGAATCCATTGTTCGTGCAGCGCAGCAACCAGCGTCGGTTTTCGACCGCGCGCACGCGCGCCATCATCACGTGCTGCGCGGGCGCGGAGGAGCGCCCGAACCAACCGTCATTCGACATGTTGATCAGCAACTCCGCGCCGTTCACTGTGAATCGCCGCACTTCGTTGGGGAAAATCGCCTCGTAGCAGATAAACGCGCCGAATGTTCCGCCTGGCAGCCTACCCACTCGATGGACTGTTCCTGGCGTGAAATCGCCGATATCAGCGGTCAACTTTCCAGCGAACGTGAGCCACTTGCGGAGCGGGACGTATTCGCCGAAGGGAACCAGATGAATCTTGTCATACGTAAACACGCGCTCGCCTGACGGATTTAGGAGCACGGCGCTGTTTGTTGCGATCCATTTGCCCGCGGCATCTTTTTTCCAGTCTTCCGCACCAACCAAGAAATCGTTGCCGGATTCGCGGGCGATCCGCTGGGCGCGGTTGGCAAACGCCGGATCTTCCAGGCTGAACGGTGCTGGAACCTCAGGCCAGACGATCAACCCTGGCTGCTTCGTAGCGGCATCCACGCTGATTCTTCCCAATTCGTCGAGATCGCGCGCATGTGTGGCCATCCAATCCGGGGGATATTCGTATGATTGTGGAAAATTCGTCTGGACCAAGTGGGCAATGTAACGCGGCTTCGCCGAAGGGACAAGACGGCTTCCGCCAGCGGCCACGAAAATTAGTCCGGCGGTCACGGAGATCAGAATCTTCCACGGGCGCTGCCTCCCCGAGATGATCGCGTACGCAAGCAGCGCCCCATAACCCGCGACGAGGAAGCTCAGGCCATAGATTCCGGTTAGCGTCGCGAATTGCAGTAGCCCCAAGCTGCCGCTTGCCGCGTAACCTGCTAGGTTCCAAGGAAATCCGATGATCGGCAAATGTGCGCGTGCGAATTCCAGCGTCACCCACAAGCAAGGCGCAAGAATGCACGCCAGTGCAGCGTTCTTGCGTGACGCGAGCGCAATACCCAGCGAAAATAGCGCCAGAATGATTCCGCCGGCGATAGCTATCAGCCCAAGGAGTCCTGCCGCAATCAACGGGGGCACATCGCCATACTGACGAACCACTACGTCGATCCAGGTAACGCACACGGGGTAAAAAACCAAGGCGTGAAGGAAACCGTACAGTGGTGCAACCGCTGGTCGGGCCTGATAGGAAGCGAGGACCAGCAGCGCAATCGAGATCCACGCCAAGAGCGATAAATTAAAGTTTGGAAAGGAAAGCGCCAGTGCCAGGCCGCTCGCAAGCGCGAGCAACACCCGCTTGTGCCAAGAAAAATTCATTCAGCGTTTGATAATAGACTTGAAACCTGCGCGCTCAAGCGCCTTCTGTGCGGACTCGGCGTTTCGTTGATCCCGATAGGGGCCGACTTGCACGCGGTAAAAATTATCGCCGGATGGCGCGAGAACGAAAGCGGAAAATTTCTTTCGCTGTAATGCGTCGGCCATTGCCACCGCGTCGCTTTGGTGCGTTACGGCGGCGACTTGGAGCACCAATGAACCTTTCAGCATTCTCGGAGGCTGAAAGCGGGATGATACTGGGGCACCCTTAGCACTTTCCGTCGCCGCAGGAGGCGCTGAAGCTTCCTTATCGGCCGGCGCAGCAATTGAGGTGGTTGGGGCGGCAGCGGGCGCGAGCTTCTCGGCCGGTTCCAAGTGGTTGCTAGCGTTCTTGGAATAGAAATCCCACTCGCTATTAGCCGGTCCCGGCGTCGTGGCAGAAGTGCTGTCGGGAGCGGCAGGCTTCGACGCTTTATGGACGATCGGCGCGCTCGCTTCGGGCGCTTCCGCCGCATGTACCGCCCCGTCGTATTGATTGTGGCCGATCACATATCCAAGCGTAAAGAAAACGCCACACAGCAGCACGATACCGAGAAACAGCACGATTAGGTGCCGGCTTTCGAGTACCCGGTCGCCGCGTTTTCCTCCGCCAGCCATGCTCTACTTGCTCCCTCCCAAAGTCTTCATCCACTGCGACATCATGTCGATCGGCAGCGGAAAGATCACCGTTGTGTTCTTTTCCACTCCGATTTCGGTGAGTGTCTGCAGATACCGCAACTGAATCGAAACGGGCTCCTTTTCCAAAACGGCCGCCGCTTCGGCCAGTTTCGTTGAGGCCTCGAATTCGCCTTCGGCATGAATAATTTTCGCCCGGCGCTCGCGTTCCGCTTCCGCCTGTCGGGCGATGGCGCGCTGCATATTCTCCGGAATGTCGACTTGCTTGACCTCAACCTTCGTTACCTTGATACCCCAAGGCTCGGTATCCTGGTCAAGGATTTGTTGCAACCTGGAGTTTACCTTTTCGCGCTCGGAGAGAATCGAGTCTAATTCGAATTGCCCCACCAAACTGCGCAGTGTGGTCTGCGCGAGCTGCGAGGTGGCGTAGAGATAATTCTGCACCTGCGAAAGCGCCATGTTCGCGTCGATCACCCGGAAGTAGCAAACGGCATTCACCTTCACAGACACGTTGTCCCGCGTGATCACGTCTTGCGGCGGCACATCCAGCGTCTCGATTCGCAGAGAAATCCGCGTCAGCTTGTCGATCGGATAGAGGACCAGCTGCAATCCGGCGCCTTTGGCCTCTGGCAGCATCCGCCCCAGGCGCAACACCACTCCGCGTTCCCATTCCTTGATCACATAAATCGAATTGAAAATCCAAAACAGAAAAATAACCACAGCCGCCAGGCCCAAAAGCGACACAAAATTCATGTCCATCACCGCCTCCTCTGATCTATGCCGGGAAAAAATCCGATCAGAACGCCTCTTCGAGAAAATCCTACGCCTTCGTCTGTTCCACCGTTAGCGTTAAGCCATCTACGGCGCGGACCTTTACGTGCGCGCCTTGCGGAATTTTCTGCCCCGGCTGCGCTGCCGCCCGCCACAACTCGCCGTGGATGCGCACCATTCCGGTGCGGCTGTCCGGATCGACCGGCTCGGTGACCTCGCCTTCTTCGCCAAGAAGCTCTTCCCTGCCCGTGGCTGGCTTCCAGGAACGCGAGCGCAACACAGCCTTCATCAGGATAATCACGATCACCGCGAACGGAATGGCCACGCCAAGCGCGGTACCCAAGCTCACCCCCATGCCCGTCATCGGAGACTTTACCAGCATCAGCGCTCCGAGGATCATAGAGACTACTCCTCCCACACCGAGCACACCATGTGTCGGGAACTTCGCCTCCAACACGAACAACACCAATGCCAGCAGGATGAGGAGAAGCCCCGTGAAGCTAACGGGAAGCATATGCATCGCGAAGAGTGCCAACAATATCGCGATCCCGCCGATCACCCCGGGCGCGAACATACCAGGATGCGTGAACTCCGTGTAGAGTCCCAGCACGCCGACGATCAGCAGAATGAAGAAAGCATCCGGCTCCACGATGCGAGAGAGAAATTTCTCGCGTCCCGTCATTTCGCGAGTGACGATCACCGGATGCGAAAGTGCCAGTTGCGCGGTCGATCCATCGAAGCGCATGATCGTCCGGCCATTGAGTTCAGTCAGCAACTGTTCGGGAGAGGAAGCCTCAATATCGATCAGCTTCCCATCCAGCGCTTCCTGCTCGCTGAACGCTTTCGCGTCGGTTACTGCCGTCGCCGCGAGCGCCACATTGCGTCCCCGCTTGCTCACATAGCTGCGCAAGTACGCGGTTGCTTCATTGAGAATCTTTTTGCGGAGCGTTTCGTCAATTTGAACTGTCTGCCCCGCAACTTCCATGATCGGTGATGCCGCGCCAGTGTCCGTTCCGGGCGACATGGCGGCGATATCCGCTGAAAGCAAAATGAAAAATCCTGCCGAAGCCGCGCGCGAACCCGTCGGATACACATAGGTAACAACCGGCACCGGTGACTGTAGAATCGCCTGAATGATTTGCCGCATGGAAGTGTCCAGACCGCCCGGCGTATTCATCGTGATTAAAATCAGACTGGAATGATCTCGAGCCGCTTGCTCGATTCCATTTACGAGGTATTCGGCGAGCACTGGCTCGATTTCGCCGTCAATCTGGAGGCGGACAACCGTTTCTGTTGTCGAATCTGCCCTCGAAGCTGCGGGCCCGGGCGCCGCTGCCCGCGCGGGAAAGCCTAGGAACAAACCCGCCAGAACGCACACGCAAATCAGCAGTCGCCGCAATGACTGGGAACCCATCTCGGTGCCGTAGTATAGCAAGCGCAACGCGAGTCCGCCGCGAAAGATGCTGCGCTTCGTTCGCCGCGTATTCTCGTGGCACGAACGGCCAAATTGGCAGCCATAATCGCGACCTTTACGCGTAGCACGTTCCCTCGTCGCCAAAATCCGTGTGCTATAATTTCGTCTGGCTACTTGCGAAATAGAGCGCGCTTAAGCGCTTCGGAGAGACGATGAGCTTCCCCAAGACCGAAAAGATTTGGCGCAACGGAAAATTCATTGGTTGGGACCAGGCCACCATTCACGTGCTCTCGCATGTTGTCAGCTACGGCTCCGCCGTCTTTGAGGGCGTTCGCTGTTACGACACAGCCCAGGGACCCGCGATTTTCCGCCTCCGCGAGCACATGCAGCGTCTGCTGAATTCCGCGCATATCTATCGCATGGATGTTCCTTTTTCGCTGGATGCTCTCTGTCAAGCCAGTCTCGATCTCGTTCGCGAAAATAAAGTCAGCCCTTGCTACCTGCGTCCCATCGTGCTCCGTGGCTACGGCGATGCGGGCGTCGACCCGCAAAACTGCCCCATCGACGTCTACTTTGCCTGCTGGGAGTGGGGCGAATATCTCGGCGAGGAAGGGCTGAGCAAGGGTGTCGACGTCTGCGTCAGTTCCTGGAATCGCGCCGCTCCTAATACACTGCCGCAAATGGCCAAGGCCGCGGCGAACTACATGAACTCGCAGCTCATCCGCATGGAAGCCAAGGCCAACGGATATTCTGAAGGCATCGCGCTCGACGTGAACGGCTACGTCAGCGAGGGTTCGGGCGAAAATATTTTCGTGGTAATGAACGGCGCGATTCATACGCCGCCGCTCGCCAATTCCGCTCTGCCAGGCATCACCCGGGATTCCGTGCTCACGCTTTGCCGCGAGGCCGGAATTTCCGTTACCGAACAAATGCTGCCTCGCGAAATGCTTTATATTGCCGATGAAGTTTTCTTTTCGGGCACTGCCGCCGAAATCACGCCGATCCGTTCCATTGACCGCATCAAGGTTGGCGCCGGCGCGCGCGGCCCTATCACCAAGCGAATTCAGGACGCATTCTTCTCGATCACTAGCGGCAAAGTGCCGGACCGCCACGGCTGGCTTTCCCCGGTAGGCGTTACTAGTGGCGTCGCCGTTCGCTAACCTTCACTCTACGGAACGGTGCCAGTGCGCGGCGCGTGCCCATCCCTGGACCCCTGTTCTGTAATCGAGTAGAATCCGCGCGTCTAAAAACAATTCCCTGGTACCCGCAGTCGGCCCTTTCTTTACAAAGGAATTTCGTGTACAGCCTTCCCCAGAAACTCGCCGCAGAATTTATCGGTACCTTTGCCATCATCTTCATCGCCGTCGGTTCCGTCTGCGCGGACCAGTATCTCGGCGCTGCGTCGCAAGGCAGAATCGGCGCTTTGGGAATCGCTGCAGCATACGGGCTGGCTTACGCCGCCATGATTACGGCGCTGGGCCACGTTTCCGGAGGCCACTTCAATCCCTCCGTCACGATCGGTTTCTGGGTTGTCAAGCGCTTCGGCACTTTCCAGGCCATCGCCTATTCCATCGTTCAACTATTGGGTGCGGGCGCCGCCGCCTATCTGGTCAAAATCATCATCCCGGAAACAACCTGGCGACCCATCGCGCTCGGCACTCCCGTTCTCGCACAGGATTTCACTCGCTTGCAGGCTATGGCGCTCGAGGCTGTTTTGACGTTCTTCGTCGTCTTCGTCGTGTTTGCCACTGCCGGCGACGATCTGAACGGTCCCCCGCGCCACGTCGCAGGCTTCGCGGTTGGCCTAACCATTGTAATGGGCGCGATCTTCGGCGGTCCGTTCACCGGAGCTGCGATGAACCCTGCTCGAGCCTTTGGTCCGGCCCTGGCCGGTCCTCACTGGCAAAATCAAGGCGTCTACTGGGTTGGCACCCTTTTTGGCGGCATCATCGCGGCATTTCTCTATGGCCGCCTTTTCCCACTTTACAGCCGGCCCTCCTGACCGCCGCCCCTCGCAGGCGCTTTCGAGGCGTTGCGCACCTAGAAATCCTGTCCTTCACTCACATTGATCGAGTACTAGAACGCATGCTAGCTTGGCTTCAGCATCCATTCCAGCGGGGTTATTGCTATGGCCATCAACATTGACGATCTCTTGCGTCGCGCAGTCGATACCAGGGCGTCCGATCTGCACCTAAAAGTCGGCAATCATCCCTACCTACGCATTGACGGGCTTCTCAACGGCCTCAGCGACGTCCCCAGAATTACGCCCGAAGAGATGCTCTCCATGGCCTTCAGCATGATGACCAACCGCCAAAAGCAAAAGTTCAAGGAAACGGCAGAGCTGGATATGGCCTACGGCGTGGCGGGCCTCGGCCGCTTCCGCGTCAACGTCTTCCAGCAGCGCGGCAACGTCGGCATGGTTTTGCGCGTCATTCCAACGAAAATTCGCACCATCGAAGAGCTCGAGCTCCCGCACATTCTCAGCCAGATCTGCGAGGAGCAGCGCGGCCTCATTCTCACCACCGGCACCACCGGTTCCGGAAAATCCACCACCCTTGCCGCGCTAATCGACCGCATCAATTCTCTGCGCGCCGAGCACATCATCACCATCGAAGATCCCATCGAATATCTGCACCGCGACAAAAAGGGCTTTATCAACCAGCGCGAAGTCGAGGTTGACACCGCCTCGTTTTCCACCGCGCTGCGCGCCGCGCTCCGCCAGGACCCGGACGTCGTCCTCGTCGGCGAAATGCGCGACCTCGAAACTATTTCCACGGCCTTGCTCGCGGCCGAAACCGGACACCTCGTTCTTTCAACTTTGCACACGCTCGACGCAACGGAAACGATTCAACGTATCATCGCTGTCTTTCCGCCGCCCGAGCAGAAACAAATCCGTCTGCAGCTTGCATCCACGCTCAAGGCCGTCATCAGTCAGCGCCTTGTCCGCCGAAGCGACGGCCAAGGACGCGTACCGGCCGTCGAAGTAATGGTCGCTACCGGCTACATCCGCGATTGCATCATCAATCCCGATAAAACTCGCATGATTCGCGACGCCATCGCCGCTGGTACCAGCCAATACGGCATGCAGACATTCGATCAATCGCTCTTCGATCTGTATTCGCGCAGCCTGATTACTCTCGAGGAAGCTCTCATGCGCGCCTCGAATCCAGACGACTTCCACCTTCGTGTCCAGGGCATTCGCTCCTCCGCCGATTCCGCTCGCGAGGAAATGGAACGCTCCATGGCTGAATTTGACCGCCTCGGCAAACGCTAACGCTTAATACGACCAACGTTCGCCAGCCCGTCACCTCCTACTGCAACGGAAATGCCGCCGTGGTTTTCTTGTACCACCGCCGTCTCGTCGGCCCTTTGTTTTTCGATAGCCTGGTCTTCTGACGAAGAGCACCCCCAGAAAAGTGATCCGTTCCGGGTCTTGCTGCATCGCTCCCCGTTCCTGTTATGCTCTCACCGTGCGCTCTCATTCCCCGCCCCGCAAACTTTCATCCGAAGGGGAGCTTTACACCTCCGCTCTTCGTGCCCTGATGCGCCGCGCGCACTCCATCCACGAAATGCGCGAATATCTCGGACGCCGCGCCGAAAACAAAACTCACATCGATCGCGTGATCGCCCACCTCCGCGAACAAAGCTACCTCGACGACGCCCGCTACTCCCTCGACTACGCCCGCCAGCACGCCAACTCACGCCGTCAAGGACGTTTCCGCATCGCCCGCGAACTCCGCGCTCGCGGCGTTCCTGATCACCACATCGATGTGGCCCTCGAAGCCGTCTTCGCGGAGACCGACGAAGCCGCATCTGTTCGCGCCCGCCTCAAACGCCATCTTTCACACTTCCGCGGCGGACTCGATCAACGCAAGCTAGCCTCTCTGCACCGCAGCCTCCTCCGCGCCGGCTTTTCCTCCGATATCATTCGCTCCGAACTTCGCCTGGCTACACGCGAACACGAAGGCAACCTACCGGCCTTCGCCTTCCCCGACCCTCCCGCCGACGAATAGTTTCTGAGTTGATTGAAGACAGCAAATTTAGAGAGGCTTGCCTTTTGCTGCTTGCCCGCGCAGGAGGAACGTCTTCGGAAAGCGCCCCTCGCCGCAAATCTTGAAAGATCCAAAGTCCTTGAACCAAGAACCTTCAGGCGCGTCTGGCTCCGTATCGCGCCACAACTTGAGTTGGTAGAGGTCTTCCGCGGTAATCTTGCGTTCTGCTAATCGATCAAATAAATGATCTCTAAGAGCGGGCGGGAGTTTCGTCCACTCGATCTTCGGCATCACTCACCGAAGGTTATGCGGGCAAGCTCCTGCTTGAGGCGCTGCTTCTCTCCGGGTTCGGTGGTTTCGGCGAGCCTGTTGGCTATGGCGAAGAAACGCTCTCGCTGCGAATCCTTGGACTCGAGTCCCGCCTCGATCAAGTCGACCAGCACGCGGTTTGCGCTTTTCTTTTGCGTCTTGGCCAGCGATCGCACTCGTTTCGCGATTCGCCCAGGAATCGAGACACTCTGCCGGACAACTTTCTCTGCGTCAGCCATGGACACCATGTTACACCACTTTGCACCATCTCGCATCATGCGCGAAAATCGATTCTCAGCATTACTACGTCCTCAAACAGGAACCAAAGGATTTGGCGCCCTCTATTTTCGCTCTACGTTCGCCTGTCGCTAAAGGCGCACGGCCATTTCTTTGGTTGTTCCGCCTCAAATGCCGTCGTACCATTCACTTCTCGCTCTGGCGAAGGGAGAGCAAATGCCTGCCACTTGGAAAGGTTCACTCTCGTTCGGCCTGGTTGCCATACCGATCCAGTTGTCCCCCGCTGCTCGCACGGAGCGCATCAGCTTCAATCAGCTCCACAAGGTCTGTCACTCGCGCCTGAAGCAGCCGCTCTTTTGCCCCACTTGCAATCGCAATGTGGAGCGCAATGAAATCGAAAAGGGCTACGAGTACGAAAAAGACCAATATCTCCTCTTCACCGAAGAAGAAATCGATAAGATCGAGCCTGAATCCGCCCGCGTAATGGAAATCCTCGAGTTCGTCAAGCTCGACGAAATCGATCCGCTCTATTTTGACGCCTCCTATTACGCCACGCCCGAACCGGCTGGTGCGAAGGGCTACAAACTGCTGCTCGAAGCGATGCAGAAATCCGGCTACGCGGGAATCGCCAAAGTAACCATGCACAACCGCGAATACATCGTCATCATCCGCGCGCGCAAAAACGGATTGACTCTTCACACCATGTTTTACACCAATGAAATTCGGCAGCCCGCCGAAGCAGGCTCGGATAAATTCGAGATCAAGGATCTCGAGCGCTCTCTTGCTTCCCAACTAATCGAAAGCCTGGCAGCGCCCTTCCAGCCGGAGAAATATCACGATGCCTATCAGGAAGGCTTGCGAACGTTGATTGAAGCCAAGGCTCAGGGGCAGGACGTTGTTGTGTCTGCGCCAATCGTGCAGACCGCTCCCGCCGACCTGATGGCCGCGCTAAAGCAAAGCCTGGCGCAAAAGCCTTCGCAAGGCGAGAAGAAGACCCTGCTGCGCGTGGTCCCCAAAACCGGCAAGGCCGAGCAGCCCGTCGCCGCAGCCGAAGCCCCAAAGAAATCCCGCCGAAAAGCGGGCTAAACCGGCTTTCACCGTGGACGATTTTTCTTTACACCAACAAGTACTTGCGCGATTTCGGCCCCCCGTGTAAAGATTTTCTCCGTATCCTCGAACTCCGCCCACTCGCCCGCATCTAGGTCAACCGCAATCCTTGTCACATCGTCATCCTGAGCGGAGTTGCGCGCGTCTTTGCCTCTCCCGCGTTTTTCGCGGGGCGCGCAACGCAGCCGAAGGACCTCTCTTGGATTGAAAATGTTGTCGTGGCTCAAATCGAAGAGAGGCGCTTCGACAGGGTACCGAGCAGTCTCAACGCGCCACGCTGTCCTGTATAACTGCGTCGGCTGGCGGCAATATTCCCAGGTCCATGTAGATTGGCCGGATGAGCTGACGAATCATTCTCAAGTGTGAAAAGAACCAGATGGCTCCAGCCACGCAGCACGCCCCGGTTAGCATCACCGTCCGCGGCGCGCCGATCAAGTTCGCCAGGCCGCCCGCGAGCAAACTCCCAAACGGAGCCATCCCCACGAACGCCATGGTATAAAAACTCATCACTCGCCCTCGTTTGCTCTCCTCGACAATCGTTTGAATGATGGTGTTGCTGGCGGCCATTTGCTGCATCAATCCAAAACCGCACACCAGCATCAGCGCCAGCGATATCCACAAGTTTCTCGATAACCCAAAAAAGATCAGCCCGATTCCGAAGGCTCCGGCGGAAAGCGGAATCATCCTGCCAAGTCCCAACACCGTTCTTCGCACTGCCAGCGATACGGCCGAAACCAGCGCGCCCACTCCCATCGCAGCCATCAGAAAGCCCAGTGTATGCGGCCCACCCTTCAAAACCTTCGCGGCAAAAATCGGCATCAGCACTGTGAACGGCCAGCCCATCAGGCTCACGACTGCAAACAAAAGCAAAATCGTTCGAATCGGCGCGAATCCGGAGACGTACCTCCAACCCTCCTTCAATTGCACAAGCACCGAATGCGCGCTCCGCTCGATTTTCTTGGCCTCGATCCTCATCGCCAGCAGCGACGCGATCACCGCAATGTAGCTGATTCCGTCAATTAGGAAACAATAGCCCTCTCCGGAAATCGCAATGACGGCCCCCGCGAGCGACGGCCCAACAAGCCGCGCCATGTTCACCATCGACGAATTCAGCGCGATCGCATTGCCCAAATCTGCCTTATCCGCGACCATTTGCACCAGGAACGCTTGCCGTCCCGGCATGTCAAACGCATTGATTGCGCCTTGAAATGCGCCGAGCCAGATGATTTCCAGCACGGTGATGTGTTTCGTAAGCGTCAGGGCCGCCAGCGCGAGCGACTGCAGCATCGCCAAAATTTGCGTGATCACCAAAACCTGCCGCCGGTTCAGCCGGTCAATCCAAACGCCCGCAAATGGCGCCAGAAGAAACGTCGGTATCTGCCCGGCGAATCCCACCACTCCCAGCAGCAGCGCGGAACCCGTCAGCCGGTAAACCAGCCAGCTCGTCGCCAGCCGCGTCATCCATGTCCCAATCAGCGAAATGCTCTGACCGCCGTAGTACAGCCGGAAATTTCGATGCCGCAGCGCCCGCCAAGCGTGGGAAATTCCCTCGCTCTTCGCGGCGGCACGATCCGGCAATCCAGCCTTTTCCGAGGTGTTCTGTACACTCACAAATCCATTGTGCCATTCACCCGAGCACACTTCTACAACGCGAAACCGGCGCGATTCGCAAAATGCTAAACTGTCGCAATTCGACCAATGGAAGAAACCGACATTTACCCAATCATCGGAGAGGGAGGCTTCACGCGCCTGGTCGCCGCCTTCTATCGCCAGGTCCCGCAGGACGATATTCTGGGCGCCATGTACCCGCACAACGAACTTCAAGACGCCGAGCAGCGTCTTCGTGATTTCTTGATCTATCGTTTCGGAGGCCCGCAGAAATACGTCGAGGAACGGGGACATCCCCGCCTCCGCGCCCGCCATTTTCCCTTCCGAATCGATCAGGCCGCCCGCGACCGCTGGATGCACCTGATGGGCAAGGCCCTAGTCGATGCCGCGCTGCCCGCCGACGTAGAACAACTCCTTCGCGCATTCTTCGAGCACATGTCCACATTCATGATCAATCAGCCCCAGCAGTAGCAGCGACGCCCAACCCGGCTAGTCGCCCTTGCATACGCCCACCCTGCGTCCACGCTTCTGCATCGTAGGGGCGCGATACATCGTGCCCGGCAAACGTGCTCGGCTACCTGTCCGCCATCCGCCTCTATGCAGGGGGAGTGCAGCCTTGCGCCTGTAGGCTCGTAGAACCGCTCAGCCCTAGTCCGACGAAGAAGCCGACCGCCGCGCAGCCAAGCCCTCGGCCAGGGTATTCAGAATCCAGGTCCAGCCATCTTTGTGCCGCCGCCCCATCTCATCGTCCGGCACGCCGGAGTGGCGAAGCGTCACTTCAGTCTCGCTTCCTCGCGGTTCCATCGTGAGCGTCACAATCGATTCCGCGCCCTTCGTCCCCTCGGACATCCATGTGTACTCCACCACCCGCGGCCGCTCCAGCCGCAGGAAGCGCCCGTAATGCGGCCAAATTCGCCCTTCATGCTTCGCCGCAAGGTAAAACAGGCCATCGACAACCGGATTCACGATCACCCGTTCCCCTCCGAACCACGGCCCCCCAGGACTCTTCGGGTTGATCCACAAGTCGAATACGTTCTCCGGTGACGCCGGAATTGTGCGCGTAACGGTCACCTCGGTAAGATTCATCGTGATTTCTCCTTTTCTTCAGAAAAAAATTCCGCCATCCGATCCAGACGTTCACTCCAAAACTGTTCGTATTTCAGCGTCCACGTAGTTACATCGCGCAGAGGCTTCGGAGTCAACTCGAGAGTGTTGTCGCGGCCTCGCCGAGTGCGCCGGACAAGCCCAGCCCGTTCCAGCACTCTCACATGTTTGCAAAACCCGGTCAGCGACATCGGAAAGGGCTCGGCAATCTCGGAAATGCGCGCTGGCCCGAGTGCCAGCCGTTCCACGATCGCCCGCCGCGTAGGATCGGAAATAGCAGCGGCCACGCGATCGATTCTAGCGGCAATCGAATACTGAACCATATGGTTCAGTATGGCCCGTAACGCATCGCCTCGTCAATCCCATGTCTGGCCTGCATTTCCGTGTGCTAGACTCGCCCGCGACAAAAGGTGCGGCCATGAAAATCTCACTCGTTTCGCGAACTTCCCAAATCACCGCCTTAGCAGTGCTGGCAGCGCTGCTGCTGGCGCTCAGCGAACCGGCCGCGGCAAACACCTGCGACCGAGATTGCTTGCGGAATTTCGTCTCCCAGTATCTGAACGCCATGGTCGCTCACAACCCGGCCGTTCTCCCGGTAACTGCCAATCTGCGGTTCACAGAAAACAGCCAGGTCGCCAAGCTTGGCGATGGTCTTTGGCAAACAATCTCCGCCCTGGACTCGTACCGCCAGGACGTCCTTGATGTCCCGCAGCACACTGCGGCCTCACAAGTGGTCGTCGAGGACGCTGGTAAGCCCGCCCTGCTGGTCCTACGGCTAAAGATAGACAAAGACAAAATCAGCGAGATTGAGACCATGGTCACGCGAAGCCAAAAGGAGGGCGCTATTCTAAATATTCCCGGGCTTCAGGCGGCGGACAAGACCATGGCATTCGTTCCCTCGCCCTCTCAGCGTAATTCCCGCAAAAAGGCGATCGCGATTGCCATGCACTATCCTGCGGGACTGAAGGTCGGCAGCTTCGTCGAAGTCAAAGCGCCTTTCGCTCCGGGCGCGTACCGCATCGAGAATGGAGTCCACACCGCCGGTCCCGGTTGTGCGCGCGCGGGCTGCGAAAACATCAAGACGCAAACGATCATAAAGCATCCCGGCATCACCACTCGCCTCATAGCAGTGGATCAAAAGCTTGGCCTGGTCCTCCTGCGCATGGACTTCGGCAACGTGGTAAAAGCCTACGGTCCCGGAAACGCGCTAGTCGTGTGGGAAATCTTCAAGGTCTACGGCGGTCAGATCCACGCAATAAACGCGTTCATGCGCATGATGCCCGCGACCGCCGGCTCGGGCTGGGATTCGTCACAAAGCGGACACTAGAATTCCAACCTCCTGAGCACCACGCCGATTTACTCCCAGCCGGTTTTCGAATTGTAAGCCTTCGGAAATCCCAAGGCTTCGATCTCATGAATCTTCCCGTCTCGAATCTTGAAAATGTGTGCGTTCACGCTGTCCCACGGATCGCGGTTCATCGGCACCGATTCCACGCCCGGCACGCCCACGATTTTCACGGACTTCTCTTTCATCGGGTGACGAAACTGCGAAAGACCGAACACCAGCCCAGTCTGCGGGTCGGCAATCTCCACGCGCCGAGGCTCGATCCGCGCGATGTAGCTCATTATGTGGGTATCCAGTTGCGCCGCGCAGCCCATTGCACCCATGGTTGCAAAGCCCCCCGGCTTTGCCGGTGGAGGATTGCCGGTTGTCTGCCTTCCGTTTTCGCGCCGGACGCAGTCGTCGGCAAACGGCGCCGCTTTGCCATTGCTCGTAACGATCGCCGTGTAATACGAAAGCGCGTCCTTGATCATTTGCGCTCGGGGCGTGCGCTCCGAAGGTGGCACCGTAGCCAGCAAACCGGGCCTTGGTGTTACCAGATTTGGCAAGCTTGTCGGCGCGATATCGCGAGCGATCACATGCTCCGCCTCTGTAATTTTTCCGTCGCGTATCTTCAAGCGTATACCCAATTCGATAGGCTTGTCGTTTTCCGTCATCACTCCAATAAATCCAACTTCTTCCGAGACTGGATCGGGCACGTAAATTTTGAAGTTTTTCGGCGGCGCGGTCGCCGTCTTCCAAAGCCCATCGCCCGGTTTCATAGGCACCGTGTTTTCCACAAACTTCGCATCCGGAGAAAATTTCACCCGCGAAGGATCGTGTGCGACAACAGCCGCAAGATAACTATTCATCTCGCCGATCAAGCACGCACGATCGCATTTCCCCGAAGCCGCAAGCGTCGGCCGTGCAATCGCCGACATGCCAATCAAAGTGATCAAAATCGCAATTCCTTTACTCAAAGTTTTCAATGTCATTCCCCCCGTATGTCCCTGTTTATCGCTTTGGCTGCGGACGCTCTCGCATTTGTAGGGGCGCAGCATGCTGTGCCCGGCAAACATACTTGGCGACCTGTACTCGATCCACCTCGACGCTTTAGGCGCGCCACACGCTGGCCAACACGCCAAATGAACGCGAGGATCATAACGCCAATGCCACACCTTGCCGAAGTTTCTCTTGAGGCCGATGCCCTCCACTGCGCCGCCTTGCACTGGCGCCCCCGCTTTGTAGCGCCGCGCCTTCACGCCGGCTGCCTTTGCCTCTCGTCTACTAAATTCATTATTCATTGTGGAGCAGGTTACAAAGGGCGTATGGTGCACGAGTTGGATTTCCAACATGCCTATATCCCGCGCAGCCGGTTTGAGGAGAGTGGTCATGAACGGTCGCGTAGCAGCGCTTTCGCCAGTCGTAATGGTGGTCACTTTTGCACTGCTCGGCGCGTTCGCACCGGCTTACGCACGTTCGTGTGAAGACATCGCCTCGCTAAAGCTGCCAAACACCCACATTGTATCTGCCACTGAGGTGCCTGCCGGCCAATTTCCGGTGCCGAAGGGGCCCGGCGCTGATATGCAAGGTCCCTCGCAGTCCTTGGCAGGAACGGCACCGACGAAACTGCCCGCTTTCTGCCGGGTCCGCATCACGGTACCGCCGGCGATCAAGTTAGAAGTGTGGATGCCAGTGTCTGGCTGGAATGGCAATTTCGAGGGTGTCGGTAATGGAGGAAAGGCCGGCACGATCAGCTATCCCGCAATGGCTACCGCCCTCGAGGAAGGATACGCGACAGCCAGCACTGATACAGGGCACGAGGCCGGCGAAAATGACACCAAGTGGGCCTTCCGTCATCCCGAACTAGTCACCGATTTCGCTTACCTCGCCATCCACGACATGACTGTTGTAGCGCGCAAGGTCATTCCACTGTATTACGGTACCGCTCCGGCATTTGCGTTCTTCAACGGCTGCTCCACGGGCGGCCGGCAAGCTCTCATGGAAGCGCAGCGTTATCCTGACGATTACAACGGGATTTTGGCCGGCGCGCCTGTAATCGATTATACGCACCTCCAAGCGGCCCATTTCGCGATCGCGCTGCGGACCCGCAAAGTTCCCGGCAGCTATTTCCCTCCGAGCAAGCTTCCCGAAATAAACAAGGCTTCTCTGGCGAACTGTGACCCAATTGATGGCGTCCGAGACGGCTTCCTTGAAGATCCACTGAAGTGCGGCTTTGGCAAGGATCCTTCGACGCTTTTGTGCAAGCGTTCCGAAACACCTTCATGTCTGACGGCGCCGCAACTTCAAACACTGAAAGATATTTATGACGGGTATCGAGATCCGCGCGGCCATCTGGTCTATCCAGGCTACGTGCCGGGGGACGAGCTTGGCTGGAAACCATTCACTATTGCTTGGGCCGACCCGTCTCAGCCTTTCACGGATACATCCGCTGTCGGCGCGGTCGGATTCTTCAAGTACTTCGTATTCGACAACCCGGATTGGAATTTTCTCACCTGGAACTACGATCAAGATATGCCGTTCACCGATAAGAAGCTGGCCTCTGAAATAAACGCCACGGATCCGGGCCTCAAGCCATTCCGAGCCCACGGCGGAAAGCTGCTGCTTTACCATGGATGGGCCGATCCTGGGGTTTCTCCGCTTGAAACCGTTGGCTATTACGAGAGAGTAGTAGCCGCCCTCACGGGCACAAAGGCGACCGCCCCAGGTCACGAGACACCTGCGTTTGTCGCTCGCATAAAGGGCGCCGGGGATTTTGCCCGCCTCTTCATGGTTCCTGGAATGGGCCATTGCAGCGGCGGTCCGGGCCCCAACAGTTTTGACGCCTTCGGTCCTCTCGCGGCTTGGGTCGAGCATGGCCGCGCTCCGCAAAAGATCGTCGCTTCGCACATCACTAATGGAAGCGTCGCCTTCACCCGGCCACTTTGCCCCTATCCGATGACGGCTCACTATACCGGACACGGCAGCACCAATCAGGCAGCCAACTTCGTGTGCAGCCTTCCAGGCAATTAGCATTTTAGCCCGCGTTGCCCCGCGGGTTTGCCTTTCCTGGGAACGCCAATCTCCCGATTGGCGCCTTTGGTTTATGTAGCTCACCCCGCCTTCACGGGGTGAGGGTTTTCGTGGGCAGACCGCCAAGCGACCCCGCGTAGCGCTTTCCACCGCTTCGCATCAAAGGTGGAAGGCCAGCTTCCAGCCCCGCCATAAAACAACGGCGCAAGCGCCTCTTTAGGGGGTCGGACCTTCAGGTCCAACACAAAAAGACGGCGCGAAGCGCCTTCCAGTGCGCCGCCTCACCCGCAGCAAGTATTTGCACGCACGGTTGAGATCGCGGCCGCGATGTTGAACCCGGCTACCTTTTCGCTTACAGTTTCTAGCCTCTAGCCTCCAGATAGTCCACGCCGCCATCCCTTGCACTGCATCCCTTCTCTCCCTAATATGGCTGACGTGAACCATCGCGCGCTGTGTTCATCGACAATGGATCTTCAGCTCCGAGGACCAATTGACCGGTAACGAAAT
>DATDIT010000104.1:0-17815 GCA_036520875.1 Candidatus Acidiferrales bacterium | reverse complement strand
GTTATACCTCTCATAATAGAAAAGGTAACTCAATTCTGACAGAATGGCAACATCCAGTGGCAAATACCTTATGCCCCCCGCACGCCACGCACGGTAATTCGCTTTAACCGTGGAGGGCTGCGACCCGTGACTCCCCGCCCTTCGAAGTTCTAAGATCGTGAACCAGGGCCCACCTTTCCACACACAGACTTCTGTGCGGCGAGCGGTTCTGCGCGTAAAATCCCATCAATGAACTCCGACGGCAAGAGCTCCGCCGCTCAGCATAGTCATGGTTATGGTCATGCCCATGGCCACACGCACGGATTCGGCATGGGCGAAGCGGTCAGCGGCATTTTAGGCGCGGCTGTGGTAGCGACACTTGTTCTGGTCGCCGTCGAATTCATTGCGGCGTACGTGGGACACACCATCGCCCTGGCAAGCGACGCGGTCCACAATCTTACAGACGTTCCTACGCTGGTGATTTCCTGGCTGGCATTGCGATGGGCGCGTCGCCCGCCGACGCCTGAAAAGACTTTCGGGTATCACCGGGCAGGAATTCTCGCGGCGTTTGTGAACGCGATGGTGCTGGCGCTCGCGGCGATTTTCGTGATTGGCGAATCTGTGGTGCGGCTACGCGTTCCAGTCGCGGTGGGCACAGGGCTGATGATGTGGGTTTCGCTTCTGGCCCTGGCGATCAACGGAGGCATCACTCTGGCAGTCCATCGGGGGCGGCGCGATTTGAACGTCCGCACCGTGTGGCTGCACAACTTGGGTGACGCGCTTTCCAATATCGCGATTTTTGCCGGAGCGATCGTGATCCGCTTCACCGGCGCGCAGTGGGTGGATCCGGCGCTGGGCATCGCCATCGGCGCCATGGTCCTGTGGTCGGGCGCCGGGATACTGCGTGAGAGCGGCCACATCCTGCTCGAGGGACTGCCGCGCAATCTTCGTCTTGAGGACGTCGCCGCGGCGGTCCTCCGCGTGGAAGGCGTCCAGGAAGCGCACGACATTCACATTTGGACGCTCGGGACCGATCTACTCGCGCTTTCTTGCCACGTTCGCATCCCGGATATGCACATGGAAGAAAGTGAAAGAATTCTCGCGAACATTCGCGAGTCGCTGGAGCGCGATTTTCACATTACGCACACCACAATTCAGTTCGAGCGCGCCGGGCTCCCGGCGCATGCCGGATTGTATATGCCGGCTCCTGCGCACCGTCGCATTGAATAATCGTATCTTCCTGGCATGCGACCTCCCTAAGTGGATAGGAGAAAGCGTCCTTGTGTTTGCACTTCGCTTGGTATAACTTCTGCCGCGTACATTCGACGCTTCGGATCACCCGTCGATGGCAGCGGGGTTGGCGGATACGGTGTGGAAGACCGACGTACTATTGGCCTAAGGCGATATTTCGGCGACACTTAACAACCAACGTGCATCTAACCAACCGTCGAGGCCCACGGATGGAACACTATCCGCTAATGTTTACCTTCCGCGACGCCGTATCCGGGAACGGATTTCTGGCGGGCGTAACGGTGTCGGGGCGAGCGTTAATCGTAAAGGAAGCCGAACAGGAATGGTGCGTCTACGGCGTGCGCCCTGCTGCTATCGCCGAAACTGGAATAACGCCACAAGAGGCTTTCTTCAGATTCCGCAATCGCTACAAGACAGTACTGTTTGATATTTCATCGGAATCGAGCGACTTCGAGAAATTCAAACGGGAAACCGAGCAGTTCTATTACGCACCTGATCCAGATGAAGAGCGGCGTTGGGAGGAGGCAGCATTTGCCCTTGGCTCTGATAACACAGAGATACAAGAGCCATTCCTTCGCATGCTTCCAGTTGAAAGCCCCGAGAAAATGCCGTCTGCCATTGCAATTGCCAAGTTAGACGAAAACAAGCGATTCAAGGCCAGTGATAATGTGGTTGACAGATTCGCCGTGGCAAAGGTCGTAGGCGCGGCGGCATAAGCGGTGTCCGCTTCAATCCTGTTTGGAGAAGTGCTTCGGATGATGCAGGTGTGCGCTCCCGGTTTCTCTTGGAGGCTAGCCAACCACAGCAGGGTCTTCACCTACAACGACATGGTATATCGTTCCTTTCCTAAACAGAATGACATAGAACGCGGTCACATTCGAAAGATGGCCCGATTTTTCGGCATTCTCGATTGCGCTTATCGAGAGCTGTCTCTCAAGTGACACCATTACCATCTAAAATCGCGATTTGACAGGCGTAAACTTTCCGCCGATAATACTTCGTACGCCGACTCCACCCGGAGGATTTTTAGCGCCTTGCCGATCGGCCCGAAGTACGTCTTCGTAACCGGCGGCGTGGTTTCTTCTCTCGGAAAAGGCGTAGCAGCGGCTTCGATGGGCTGCCTTCTTGAAAGCCGCGGCCTTCGCGTCACCCTCCAGAAGTGCGATCCGTACCTCAACGTCGATCCTGGGACGATGTCGCCTTATCAACACGGCGAGGTTTTCGTTACCGACGACGGCGCTGAAACCGATCTTGATCTTGGCCACTACGAGCGTTTCACTTCCGCGCATCTCACGCGCGACCATAATTGGACAACCGGGCGGATCTACGAATCCATCATCGCCAAAGAGCGCCGTGGCGATTACCTCGGCAAGACGGTACAGGTAATTCCGCACGTGACCGACGAAATCAAGGCCGCGTTTCGCAAGGTAGCAGTCGGCGTGGATATCGTGCTCGTGGAAATCGGCGGCACGGTGGGCGACATCGAATCTCTGCCGTTCATGGAAGCGATTCGGCAGATGCGCCTGGAGCTTGGCGCGGAAAATGTGGTGTTCGCGCATCTGACGCTGGTGCCCTTCATCGCCACCGCAGGCGAACTGAAGACCAAGCCTACGCAGCACAGCGTGAAGGAAATGCTCAGCATCGGAATTCAGCCGGATATTTTAATTTGCCGCAGCGACCGTGCGCTGGATGTCGACTTGAAATCCAAAATCGCGCTTTTCTGTAATGTGGCCGAATCCTGCGTTATTTCCGCGCCGGACGTGGGCAACATCTATGAAGTTCCCATGACGCTTGCCTCCGAGGGACTGGACGATCAGCTTCTGCGCCTGCTGCATCTGGAAGCGCCGCCGCGCAACCTGAGCCGCTGGCTGGCCATGCTCGAAAATCTCGAGGAGCCGCAAAGTGAAGTGCGCATTGGAGTGGTGGGCAAGTACGTTCAACTCGAGGACGCTTACAAGAGCCTTCGCGAAGCGCTGGTCCACGGCGGTCTGGCCAACCGCCAGCGCGTAATTATCGAATGGATCGAAGCGGAAGACATCGATTCCGTGGCAGCGGCCGAGCGGCTGTTGCGCCATGTGGACGGCATTTTGGTTCCCGGCGGCTTCGGGAAGCGCGGCATCGCAGGAATGGTTCACGCCATCACCTACGCGCGCGAGCACAAAATTCCGTTCTTCGGCATCTGCCTGGGCATGCAGTGCGCCACAATCGAGTACGCGCGGCAGGTTTCAAAGCTCGAGCGCGCCGATAGCACGGAGTTCGACGCTTCCACTCCCAACCGCGTGATTTACAAATTGCGCGAGCTTCTTGGTGTGGACGAAATGGGCGGCACGATGCGCCTGGGCGCGTGGCCTTGCAAACTGGAGCCCGGCTCGTTCGCGGCCAAGGCTTACGGCGCCACTGAAATTTCCGAGCGCCATCGCCATCGTTACGAATTCAATTGCGATTACGAGAAAACTCTAACCGATGCCGGCTTCCGAATTACGGGGCGCACGCCCGATGGCATCTACGTGGAGATTATCGAGATTCCGGATCATCCGTGGTTTGTCGGCTGCCAGTTCCATCCGGAATTCAAATCCAAACCGCTGGCGCCGCACCCGCTTTTCGCAGCCTTCATTCGCGCGAGCGTGGGGAACCGGCAGAAGCGCCTCGGGTATCCCGTGGAAACGCGCGCCGCTGAGGTGCACGCTGAGAGTCGCGCCCACGCTTCCGATCCCGCATCTGGATCTCATGCCTCGGCTGCTTCTTCCTAATTTTTCAGGTCGCAACCTTTGCAAAGAAAAGAGTTTTGGGCCCTTTGTGGCGGCAACCGCGCCTTGACACTCCGTTGACCTAACCCTTAGCATCGATAATCGTTAATCGTTTGCGTGCCGGCGTGGCTCAGTGGTAGAGCGAGGGTCTCATAATCCCTAGGTCGTGGGTTCGATTCCCGCCGCCGGCACCACCCCTACCTGTTTTCGTTTCAAAAGTTTCCGAGGACTTCGCCGTGTGTCGTTTGTCGCTGTGGTATCGTGCCGAGGCCCGATGAGGAAAGAGGAAATACTCACGCCGGAAGCTCAGCTTGGCGTCGCCACGCCATCGTCCGCCAGCAGAACTATATTCGGCGTGATTCTCGCCATAAGCTTCTGCCATCTGCTGAACGACATGATGCAGATACTCCTTCCGTCGATATATCCAAATTTGGCTTCGGGGTTGGGGCTCACGTTCTGGCAAGTCGGCGCGATTACCATGGTCTATCAGGTTACGGCGTCGCTCCTTCAGCCTCTGGTGGGCCTGCAGGCGGATAGGCGGCCCGCGCCGTTTGCGCTTCCCGGCGGGACGCTTTTCTCGCTCGCCGGTTTGGTGGTTATATCGATGGCGCGCAGCTACGGGATGGTGCTGACCGGAGCGGCGCTGCTCGGCGTAGCGTCATCGATCTTTCATCCGGAATCTTCGCGCGTAGCGCGCATGGCGGCGGGCAAGCGCCACGGTATGGCACAGGCGCTGTTTCAGGTGGGCGGCAACTTCGGGTCCGCGATCGGACCGATCGCAGCCGCGCTGGTTGTGGTGCGCTTCGGACAGTCGAGTCTCGCTCTATTCGGGTTGTTGGCGCTGTTGTCATTCGCCGTCTTGTGGAACGTCGCCGTTTGGTATCGCAACCACGGTCTGGCGCGTCTCGAGGAAGACCGCAAGAGTCTCGAAAGGGTCACTTTGCCGCAGAGCGCTGCCAAGCGCGGCGTGGCCATCCTGCTGGTGCTCATTTTCTCGAAATACGTCTATTTGACTAGCCTCACGACCTACTTCACCTTCTACCTGATTCAGCGCTTTGGTGTATCCATTCGCGGGGCCCAAGTGCACCTATCCGTGTTCCTGGCAGCTGTCGCGCTCGGCACGTTTCTGGGCGGACCAGTCGGCGATCGTATCGGGCGCAAATATGTGATCTGGGTGTCGATCCTGGGCGTGCTGCCGTTCACTTTGCTGCTGCCGCACGTGAACCTTTTCTGGACCGGAGTACTGAGTGTGATCATCGGCATGGTGCTGGCTTCGGCTTTTCCAGCGATCGTGGTGTTCGGCCAGGAACTCGTGCCCGGCAAGGTAGGGATGATCTCAGGACTGTTCTTCGGTTTCGCTTTCGGCGTGGCGGGACTAGGCGCCGCCGTATTGGGTGGCGTGGCCGATGCTTACGGGATTTATACCGTCTACCGGATCTGCGCTTTCTTGCCGGCTATCGGGTTGCTAGCGGGTTTCTTGCCGGACCTGCGACAACGCGAACATGCCGACGCACTTTCTACCATAGACTAATCTCAATCACTCCGCACTCCGGTTCGGAGCGCGCGTCGAAAGGGCAGCCGTCCGCAACCTTTGGCGAGCTCACATTCTAAGCTATTGCCGATACGGCCTCGGCACTCTAGAATACAGCCACCCAACCCACAGAGACGTCAACCCGAACAGGGACCCTAATCCAAACATTGCGAGGCGTATCGGACATACGAGGAATGTGTCCGAGTTGGGTGTGCGCCGGGAGTTAACTCTCCAATGGAGCTACTTTGACAACAACGGCAAAGCAGAGACGTGATCTTGATGGGTCAATGATCTGGCTGTACGTCCTCTTCTTTATTTCGGGCTTTCCGGCGCTCATCTATCAGATCGTCTGGCAACGTGCGCTATTTGCAATCTACGGGATCAATGTGGAGTCTGTGACTGTGGTGGTGAGCGCGTTCATGCTGGGTCTGGGGGTGGGAAGCCTGCTCGGCGGCTATATCTCAGAAAAGCCAGGTGTTCCGCTGCTGGCCATCTTCGGATTCGCCGAACTAGGCGTCTCCGCCTACGGAATCTCGTCGCTGCACTTGTTTCACAGAGTGGCCAACATGACCGGCGGTCTTTCGACGGTGCAGACCGGCTTGATCGCGTTTGTGCTGGTAGTGATCCCGACCGCTCTGATGGGAGCGACTCTGCCGCTGCTGGTGGAACACGTGGTTCGTGTTTCGGGGAATGTGGGGCGGTCGGTCGGCGTGCTGTATTTTGTCAATACGCTTGGATCGGCGACGGCGTGCATCGTCGCCGGCAAAGTAAGCATGAGACATCTAGGCATGTCGGCATCGGTGGTGAGTGCGGCGGCAATCAACGCGACCATCGGCATCACGGTCTTGGCGTACCATGTCCGTCGTGGGCGCACGAGTACGGGCAAGCCGGCGTTCGACGAGATCGGACAGCGGTTACAACTGATCCCTTTCTGGGTCGGAATTGTGGTCGCGGGGATTGCTGGTTTCATCTCGTTGTCCTACGAGATTGTATGGTACCGCCTCTATTCGTTTGTGTCGGCAGGCTCAGCCAAGAGTTTCGCGTATGTGCTGGGCTTCTTTCTGGCTGGCATTGCCTTCGGCTCGCTGCTGGCCCGTTTGCTTTGCCGAGACCAGGTTCGGCAGAACCGAGATCGCTACCTGCGGACAATTGCAGGGCTGGTGATTATTGCTAACGTTTTAGGCTATCTCCTGGTTCCCATCGTGGCCCATCTGGTCCTATATGTGAAATATCAACTGACTCTACCGCTCGTGGCCGTCACAGCAGGGTTGATGGGCGCGACGTTTCCACTCGTGTCTCATATTTGCGTGAAGCCAGATCAGCGCGCCGGGGCCCGATTGAGTTATCTGTACGTCAGCAACATTGTTGGCTCCGTTTTGGGCAGCCTTCTGGTGGGTTTCGTGTTGATGGATGCGTTTGGTATCCGACAGATCTCGGTGCTATTGGCTCTCTTCGGTGTTTCCCTCGGATTCGCGCTTTGGATATCAGGGAAACCGTCACCTGCCCAACGAAATCTAGGTATTGGAGTAACGGCGGCGGCCGCCGTACTGATCGCTCTCGCATCTGGTCCCTTGTTCGACACGGTTTACGCGCGGCTTCAGTACAAGGACCTCTATCAGCCGGGCGCCCGATTCGCTCACATCGTGGAAAACAAAAGCGGCGTCATTACTGTTGACCCGGCAGGCACCATATACGGCGGCGGTATTTATGATGGCGCGTTCAATACAGACCTGGTTAACGACAGGAATTACGTGTTTCGCGCGTTCGCCATCAGCGCGTTTCACCCAGCACCACGCGAGATATTGGAGATTGGACTGTCATCCGGATCTTGGGCCCAAGTTTTGGCCAATCATCCGGAGGTCGAGAAGCTGACGATTGTTGAAATCAACCCGGGTTATTTGGAGTTGATCCCAAAGTACTCTAACGTAGCGGAGTTACTTCACAATCCAAAGGTAGAGATCGTAATCGACGACGGCAGGCGGTGGCTGGTGCGCAACCCTCGCCGAAAGTTTGACGTGATATTAAACAACACCAGCTTCAATTGGCGGGAGCACACAACCAATCTGCTTTCCGTCGAATTCCTGGAACTGATTCGGCGCCATCTCAAGCCTGGCGGAGTGTACTACTACAATACGACTGATTCGGAGAGAGCGTTGCGCACAGGGGCCGCAGTTTTCCCATACGTTTTGCGCGTCGCTAATTTCGAGGCGGTGAGCGACAGCCCTCTGAATCTTGACGCAGAGCGGTGGCGGCAGACTCTAACCTCGTATCGCATCGACGGCAAGCCCGTCTTTGACCTTCGGTTGCCGCGAGACCAGGAACGCATGGAAGAGCTGGTTTCTTATGTGAAGACAGCTGAACATCCTACGGTTGAAGGGCAGGACCCGCGGCCAATGATGGAAAACGGCGATAGCATCCGGCGGCGGACCGCAGGTTCGCGCGTCATCACCGACGACAATATGGGCACCGAGTGGACACCTCCAGGCCACATCCCGGGCAACGCTCTCCCGTCAGTACCGAGCCAAGCCGCTCCTCAGAGATAAGATATCGTTTCATCCGAGCGTTCCGAGCTTATGGGAGGGGCTCGACTGTGATTTTTCCAAAGCTGGCGTCAGCCTGGTACACGCCAAGGAGAACTGACCCCGTGCTCGCATCGCCGTCGGCCTGGAGAGTCCAACTGACAGGTTCGGTAGTACCGGCCGGCCAGATCTTGAGGGACAGATGACTGGAAGTATTGTTGGAATTCCGCTGCACCGCAAACTTGAGGTCGTATTTCAGACCCAGAACAGGAGTCCATCCGCTGTTATCCTGGATCAAGACAGTTTCGGGGAACGAAGGACTGTTGGCGTAGATATTTAGTTGAGCATTTGGGGCGAGCTCTGTGCCCGTAGTCGCATACCAGCCTAAGCCAAAGAAGGGATGGCCGCTACGAGGCTGGTCGGGTTGCAGCGGTTCGGACGGTTTAGCGACGTGCCCTTGCCACCCGACAATGAGGCCTACCCCAAATTGGAAGCAGTCGAAAGTGTTAAAGGTTATTTCCGAGGTGACCTGATAGTCGGTCCACGTGACATCACCCAGAGCGATCAGCCGATCATAGCCGACCTGCATCGTTCGAACACTACCATCGGGCTGAATGGCCCACTGGCCGTCCACCACCTGCGCAACATCCGAGATATTCGTAACGGTAGACCAGTCAATGGAATACGGGAGCGGCCAAACCTGCCCCGTATTCGCCCAATTCACTGTAACCGTGTGCGTTACTGTGTTAGTAAGGTTGTCGGTCGCCGAAATCACCACCGTGTTTGCCCCTGGGTTGAGGCTGGCGTGGTCTATTTCGACGTTGAAATCTCCCGTGTCAACTAATCGGAGGTCGTTGGGGCCGACACGGAGGAACTGCGGTGCGCCCCCATTCAGCGTATAACTGGCGGACGCAATACCGCTCGGCGCTGACACATTCCCCAGTATATTTACCCATTGCTGCGCGATGCCATTCTGTCCGAAAGTCTGGTTATCGCCATACCAAACATTGAACACAGGTTGGTTGGGAGGCTGAGGCAGACCCGAATCGGTGGGAGTTATCGGGCTTGCGGTATTGAAAAAATAGTCTACTGCACCAGTGAAGCTGGGCGTAGGGTCGTTGCTCGCGTCAAACGCATTTCCGGCCGCGGGTCCGATTCCACTGACGGTGAGCGCTTGGGTCAACGTAGCTGCATTGTAAGTGCTACCGTCAGTGGACCAGCTCTGCGTCCAGCTTGCGCCGCTCCTGTTGACGCGCATCCAGAAGGACGTGCTTCCACCGGCAATCGTAATTGCATTGTCGTACACCAGGGTCGGCGTGCCGCCAAGCGTGACGACGGCGTATAATCGCGCCGTCGTTCCGTCATTATAAACGCCGAACCAGATATAATCCTGCGCGTCCTCCTGGACAAGTATCCCTTCTTCCTGATCACCCTGAGTAACCATCGAATCAAATTTGGTCTCGACTTGGAAATCGACATCGGCAATCGTCTGCAGCAGTCCGACCCCTTGGTTTTGATCATAAATGTTGTGAGCTGTGACGCTGGGGACAACCAGCAACGCATCCGTGCCGCTCATCTTCACGAAGCCGCAGCAATGCGCGTAGAAGCTCCACATCGGATTCAAGGTGGGGCCGTGGAAGTCGTCCGACACGGGCCCACCGCAAGCACCGGTTGTGAACGTGGCGTCCGCTGTAGTTGCAGAGTTTGACGATCCAACCGAGGTGATCTGATAGTGGTAGGTGGTGTTGCACGCGAGCGAGCCGAGCATGAGGGAGTGGCTGGTTAGCGAAGTTGAATCATTCGCGCTGAATCCATACTGAATCGTGGCGCCGTAACCCACGACGCTGGTCCCGGGCACATTGGTGACCCAGGCGACCGTGGCGGAGTTTGCCGCCGTCGTCACCGAAACTCCACTAATACTGATCTGGCAGACGGATGTGCTGAATGTGGCGTCGCTGGTAGACGCAGAGTTACCCGCCGCGACGGCAGACGTGATCTGATAGTGGTAGCTCGTACCGCAGGTCAGCGACGTCAGCGACAGCGAGTGGCTAGTCACCAAACTCGAATCGCTGACGTTTGACCCGTACGCACTGGTCGCGCCGTAGTCGACCCGGCTGCTCGCGCCCACATTAGTCGTCCAAGTGATGGTAGCCGTAGTCGCCGTCGTCCCCGATACCGAGACTGCGGTAATAGCCGGGCACGCGCCTGTGGTAAACGTGGCGTCGCTGGTAGTCGCGGAGTTGCCCGCCGTTACGGTGGATGTGATCTGATAGTGGTAGGTCGTACCGCAGATCAGCGAGGTCAGCGTTAACGAGTGGCTGGTCACTAAACTCGAATCGCTGACGTTTGACCCGTACGCACTGGTCGCGCCGTAGTCGACCCGACTGCTCGCGCCCACGTTGGTTGTCCAAGTGATTGTAGCTGAGGTCGGCATCGTTCCCGAGACTGAGACAACGCTAATCGCAGCCCTAATCGGCGCATTGGATCCTCCGCCGGAGGAACCGCTACAGCCTGCCAGCCCGGCAAAGCACACCAAACTCGCGAGAACCAGCTTGAGGTTGCGCAACGTAGCCCCTCCCCGGGCAAATTGCTGTGTAGTAGGCTGGTATCACTCCCAGTGCTGGCCCACATGTAAACTTAACTGAATTGGTCTGAGTGCGCCTTAAGGACTATTACTACTGTCTCTGACCAGTCAACTCGATACTAGAGAAGGATTTGTTAACGCGGAGCGCCGTTAGTTGTCTAATTCAGCGCTTTACGAACAGCAGCATCAGCCCGAAGACGACCACAGGAATCAGCGCCAGCATGATGTAAAACAAAATCTTTCGGACCCAAGGTGTCCGCCTTTTTTTCCAGTCGCGCAGTTCCGGCCGTTCCGCGACGCCCACTTTTTCCGGATGCTCGAGATCCAGGATCATCTCGCGGGCGTTGGGGTAGCGGTTCTTGGGATCGCGTTCGAGCGCTCGATAAATGATTTCTTGCAACTGCGGTGAAATCGATGGATCGGCCTCGCGCGGCGGAATGGGATTGTTCAGCAGGCGGTCGTTCATGATCGCAAACTGATTAGGACCTTGGAAGGGCGTCGTCCCCGTAAGCATCTCGTAAAGCATCACGCCCATCGCATAGATGTCGCTGCGCGCATCGCCGCGCTTGCCCTTCACCTGTTCCGGAGAGATGTAATCAGGCGTGCCCATCACCTGCGAGAGCTTCGCAAACGTGAGCCTCCGGGCGCCTTGCTGCCCGGCGATGCCGAAATCGATCAATTTGATGTGGTTCTCCGGGTCCACCATGATGTTCTCGGGCTTCAAATCGCGATGAACGATTCCATGACTGTGGATGTAACCCAGAGCATCGAGAACGCCCAAAGCAATTTTGATTGCACGTTCGGGAGGAAGTTTTTTCTGTTCCTGGAGAATGTTGCGCAGCAGTTTGCCGTCAACCCATTCCATCACCATGTAGAGTTGGGCGTGTTCGCCGTCCGAGAAGACTTTCATCACCCCGGGGTGGTCCAGAGTTTGCCCGATTTTTTCCTCGCGATGGAATCGATCGAAGAAAACCGGATCCATTTCCATTTCCGGGTGAGGGACCTTGATGGCTACGGGTTGGCCCGTGCGCAGATCGGTGGCCCGAAAAATCGAGGCCATGCCGCTGCGGGCAGCGACGCTGTCTATCCTGTAGTGATCGATTTGGTCGCCGGGATGGACGGGAACCTCGTCAGCGCGCGTTTGCCGGAAACCGCAAGGCAAGCCCGCTATTACGGGAGCCTGTAGGGCCGACCGCGGTACATACCCACGCGCTCGACGCTCCGAACGCGGATCAATTGCAGGCTGATATTATCACTACCGTCTCTCTGATTGGCAATATCCACGAGCCGCCGCGCGGCTGCCGCCAGGTCGCCGCCGTGGCTCGTCAGCGCGGCCATCTCCGACCCGCTCACCGAGCCGTATAGCCCGTCCGAGCAAAGCACAAGGACGTCGGCCGCAAATACCTGGTGCTCGTTCACGTCCACGCTTACGGTGAGTTCACTTCCCAGCGAGCGGCTGAGCAAATGTCGATTTTGGGATGCAGCCGCTTCCTCTTTCGAAAGGAGCCTCAGTCGAACCTGATCGTTCACCATCGTATGATCGCGTGTGAGCAGATTAGATTGCCCGCGGCGGATCAAATAACAACGCGAATCGCCCACGTGTGCCACGGTCACGCGGTCGTAACGCAAGGCGCAGGCCACGACGGTAGTCGCCATCGAGCCCCCACCCATGTTGCCGGCCGAATGCGCGGCGTCCAGCACGTGTGTATTCGCGTTTCGCACCAACCGCGTCAATAGTCCGGTGTGAGGCTCTCCCGCTGTGCACTCCCGGAAGCCTGCCGTCACGCTCTCGACGGCCGTTTTCGAGGCGACTTCGCCGAGATCATGCCCTCCTACTCCGTCTGCAACCGCAAAGAACCAACCCCGTGCTCGTACCTCATCCGGTGACGCCGGAACCACATGCCCGAGATAGTCCTCGTTTCCCGGGCGAACTCGTCCGACGTCGGAAAGCTCTGCGAACTCAACGTCCATGGATATTTCGGCCGGATGGTAGCCTTGGGCAACACCGCCAACTCCTGCCGCGACCGCCGCTTGATGGCCTCGATACATTAGACCTCATGTCCACTCGAAAAAAACAGGGCGGGCTTTCGCCCGCCCTCGGATATGCAACGGTTTAAGTTGAATCAGGCACGCGTGGTGACGAGCGTTGTCCTCCCTTGCTTCTTGCTGTTTAGCGCGAAGTAGATGCCACCATAAATGGCCCAGACCGCCGCAATTCCTAAGGCGAAAAACGGCTCCATCTTCGTGCCATACCCCATGAACGGCAGCACGATGTAGGCTCCCATACAGATCAGATTTGCCGCCACGCCGAAGATAGGGATAAGCATATGCTTGAGGAAACTGAAATTCGGGTGCCCCTGATAGCAGAAGATGCAGGTTATGCAACTCAGCATATACAGTAGGAACGTACCGAAGTTTGAGGCTAGCGTAATGGTGAGTAAGCTGTTGGGCAGCTTTGCCATCGCGTCGTGAGACATGTAGCCAAAGCTCGACCAGAAACCGTGAGGTAAAGCCTGGATCGTAGCGTCCGACAGGGCGCTCGCGTCGCCGAAAAGCACTAACAGAGCAACGCAACCGGTGACCGCGGATATGATCGCGAGCGCCCAGATGGCACGGTGGGGGCTCAGGTTCTTGTCGTGGAGAAGGCCGAAGTTTTCCGGCACTTCGTTGTCCTTGCCCATCGCGTAGGTCACGCGCGCTCCAGTGTTGATACAGGAGAGCGTCGTCCCGATCAACGCCAGAAACACTGTGACGGCTTCACACATCATAAACGCCCGACCGTGACCCTTGAAGAGAGCGTCGCCGACCATAACCATAAGGTCGCCGATGGGTGCGGACGAGCCGGCGGCATTCTGGGCTGTGTAGCCCGTACTTAAGACGTAGTTTGCGGCGAAATACTCGACCAGATAGCAGAACGCCCCTTGGACGAGTAGCGAAGTGATGACGGCTATCGGCACGTCCCGTTTGGCGTTTCTCGCTTCACCGCCCATCGACGTGACCGATTCAAATCCGACCAGAATCAGAATAGCGACCGTGGCCTGAACGAACATCCATTGGAACTTATGGATTCCGATTACAGAACCCGCAGTCGGATGGCTTACGAAGTTCCCACTCGAATCGGTGAACGGGTACTGAACGTGGAACGGCACCGGCTTCCCGGCCGCATCCAACTTTGGCACGGGCACCATGTTCTTATCCCGGGTGATTACGTCGGTAGCCGTACCGTTTATGTTCTGGCTGGTTGTGGCGAACTCGTAATCGTACGATGCGCTCGTCGTCGCATCCCACTGGCGTGCAACGCTGCCGGGCGGATGGCTAATCCGGTAGCTGAAGGCCATCACGGCGAAAACCAGAAGCGCTGAGATTTGAATGACGTTGATGGCTATGCTGACGGCCGTTGAGCCATTCACACCTCGATGGGCGATATAGGCCACCCCGAATGAGAACACGATGGCCACAGCCATCATGAACATGGGGCCCGGGTTCGTCGCGCTCATGAAGTTGGGCCACAGGGTACCGGTGATGTAGCCGCAGAAGACCCCGGTGACGGCGACCATCACTCCAGGGTAAATCCAGTAATAAAGATGCGAGCCCCATCCCACAACGAATTTCATCAAGCGCGCGTAGCGCCACGCCTTGTCGTGGTTGAGAAACGCTTGCTCGGCGAAGTAGTACGAACTTCCCGTGCCGGGGTACAGCTTCGCCATCTCCGCGTAGCAGACGGCGGTGGCAAGGCAAAGCAAAAGTGCGAACAAAATACCAATCCACATCGATGGCGCCGTTGCGCCCTCAGTCATCTGGGGTGCAAACGTAAGCCACAAGAATGCACCGGGTGCGATGAGCGCCATGGCATTCATCGTTAGCCCGGTCAAGCCTAACGTTGCCTGCATTTCGCCCGTCTTTTTTTCTTCGGCCATCAGTCTCTCCTTTGACAGGGGTGGATCCCGAGGGCCGGAGATTATCTGGAAGTGTCGTACCAGTAAAATGCAACGTTTTGATGGGCAGGATAGATGTTTCAAATGCCTCGCAAATTCTTTACACCATCAACCGCTTGCATGCGCTCTCCTGCGTCTCTAGTATGGTCCGATGATTTTTTACGCTAAGAGAGATCGGCGGCGGAAGGGACTCGAAACGAGGGGCCTCGATCCATTCGCGCGAATCCTCCTCGACACTAGCTGCCGAGTAGAATGTGATGTAATTCATAGAAAACAAAGGTCGGCGTCCACGTCTACTCGACACAAAAACGAAGGGGATTCTTCAGACTCCGCCCGCGATCTGAACCCCCTAGCGAGGCGCCGCCACCGTGGCTGAAAAGCGCCAATTCCGCGCCATCAAGGGCACGCGCGATATCCTTCCGCCCGATTCTGCGCTTTGGAATCGGTTCGAGCAGACTGCGCGCAACATCTTCGAGTCTTACAACTTCGGCGAAATCCGCCTCCCCATCTTCGAGGAAACGGAGCTATTCGCGCGCTCCATCGGCGCCAATACCGATGTCGTCGGCAAAGAGATGTACACCTTTGAGGATCGCGACGAGTCATCCGTGAGCCTGCGGCCCGAAGCCACGGCGAGCGTGGCACGGGCGTACATCGAGCATGGAATGCATACGCTGCCTGGAAATGTGAAGCTGTACTACATCGGGCCGATGTTTCGACGAGAGCGGCCGCAGAAAGGACGCTATCGCCAGTTCTATCAAATCGGAGCGGAAGTGCTTGGTCAATCGGACGCGCCGGCCATCGACGCGGAAATTCTCGAAATGCTCGTCGTGCTCTTCCGGCGCGCGGGTTTGACGGGCACGGCGCTCTACATCAACTCGATTGGATGCAAGGAGTGCCGGCCGAAATATGTGGAACTGCTGCGCGAAGAACTGCGCAAAGTAAAAGACAATCTCGGCCCGGACAGCCAGCGCCGAATTGAGACAAATCCGCTGCGCGTCCTCGATTCGAAAGTGCCGGCCGAGCAGCCCATCATCGAAAAGCTGCCGCGCATCTCCAATCAACTTTGCGCCGAGTGCCGCGAGCATTTCGCAAAGCTGAAAGAAGAATTGAACTTGCGCGGCATCGTCTACGAAGAGAATTGGCGGCTCGTCCGCGGCCTGGATTATTACACGCGCACCACATTCGAAGTGACAGCCGCTGGACTGGGATCGCAGAACGCCGTCTGCGGCGGCGGCCGATACGACGGTCTTGTCGAATTACTTGGTGGCCCTGCGACCAAGGGCATCGGCTTCGCCATCGGCACCGATCGCGCCATTCTGTCGCTGCAAGAAAATGAAACTTCTCCAAAACCACTCGGCTTAGCGGTCTACATCGCGTGGATGACCGCTAAAACCTATCCAAGCGCGGTGCAAATCGCGCGAAAACTGCGCGAATGTGGCCTTACCGTCGAACTTCCGCCCGAGGAAATGAAGTTCAAGAAGTCGCTCGGTCTAGCTGATAAACTCGGCGCACGGTACGCAGTCATCATCGGCGAAGATGAAGTCGCCTCCGGCACGTACACGCTGAAGAATCTCGCCGACGGCGGACAGAAGAAGCTCAACGAAAACGATCTGCTCGAATATCTTGAATCGGAACGAAGGGGCGCCGGTGCTTGACACGCTGGGAAATTTGAAGCGGACAAAATATTGCGGCGATCTGCGCGCGACCGATGCCGATAAAGACGTCGTCCTCATGGGCTGGGTGCATCGGCGTCGCGATCTGGGCCAGCTGATTTTTATCGATTTGCGCGACCGAGCCGGAATCGCGCAGATTGTTTTCAACAAGGAGCTGAATCAGGAAGCGCACGCGAAGGCCGAGGATCTGCGCTCTGAATTTGTTGTCGCGGTCGAAGGGCGCGTGATTCGCCGCCAGAAATCGAATCCCGAAATTCCGACAGGCGAAGTAGAAGTGGTCGCCTCGCGTCTCCACATCCTGAACAATTCGAAGACGCCGCCGTTTTTGATCGAAGACGAACTGACCGCCAGCGAAGAGACGCGTCTGCGGTATCGGTATCTCGATCTGCGACGCCCGCGTCTGCATAGCAACATCGAACTGCGGCACCGGGTGGTCTTCGAGATTCGCAAAGCGCTCGATGAAATGGGCTTCTTCGAAATTGAAACTCCGATTCTTACCCGCTCGACTCCCGAGGGCGCTCGAGATTGCCTGGTGCCGAGCCGCATTCATCATGGGCAGTTTTACGCGCTGCCGCAGTCGCCGCAAATCTTCAAGCAGATATTGATGATTTCCAACATGGATCGCTACTTTCAGATTTGCCGGTGTTTTCGCGACGAGGACTTTCGCGCGGACCGCCAGCTTGAGTTCACGCAGCTCGATCTGGAAATGTCTTTTCCTCGCCAGCAAGACGTTTTCGACGTAATCGAGCGGGTGATGGAGCGCTGCTGGGCCGTCGTTGGCGTGCAGGCGAAAGGGCCGTTCCGCCACCTCGATTACAAAGAAGCGCTGCGACGCTACGGTTCGGACAAACCTGATCTGCGCTTCGGCATGGAACTGCGCGATGCTACCGAATACTTTGAACAAGCTCGCGCGGTGCTGCATTTCGAAGGCAACGTCCAGGCAGTAGTCGCTCCCGGCGCGGCGGCTTGGTCGCGCAAGCAGCTCGATGAGCTAGCCGAGTTTGCGAAGTCGGCGGGCGCGCGCGGCGTTTACACCGCGAAGGTGACGGCGGAGGGGATTTCGTCGCCTCTCGAAAAGAATCTCGGCGCGGACGGCTTGAAGAAACTCGCCGAGGCTCTCGGCGCGAAGCCAGGCGACTTGATCGTAGCTACGGCGGCCAAGGAACAAATTCCTCACTCGGATAATTCTCTACATGTCGCCGGGCAAATTCGTCTTCACCTTGGCGACAAGCTGAATTTGATCGATCGCAATAAATGGGAGTTTGCGTGGATTACCGGCTTCGCGCTTTTTGAATGGAGCGAAAACGAAAAACGCTGGGTGAGCGCGCAGCATCCCTTCACCGGAATTTACGAGGAGGATATCGACAAGCTCGAGACCGCGCCGTGGGAGTGCCGGTCGAAAGGCTACGATTTGGTCCTCAACGGCAACGAGCTGGGCTCCGGAAGCATTCGAATTCACCGGCAGGACGTGCAGGCGCGAATGTTCAAAGCGCTCGGCCTGAGCGATGAGCAGGCGCGGCAGCGCTTTGGATTTTTTCTCGACGCGCTCACCTATGGGACGCCGCCCCATGGCGGCATCGCATTGGGGATCGACCG
>DATDIT010000103.1:0-7428 GCA_036520875.1 Candidatus Acidiferrales bacterium | reverse complement strand
CTCTAGCCTCCAGATAGTCCACGCCGCCATCCCTTGCACTGCATCCCTTCTCTCCCTAATATGGCTGACGTGAACCATCGCGCGCTGTGTTCATCGACAATGGATCTTCAGCTCCGAGGACCAATTGACCGGTAACGAAATCCGAGCAACCTTCCTCCGCTTCTTCGAGGAACGCGGCCATCGCGTCGTGCGGAGCTCCTCGCTCGTCCCCACGAACGATCCCACACTTCTCTTCACCAACGCCGGAATGAACCAGTTCAAGGACGTTTTCCTCGGTCTCGAACAGCGCGATTACAACCGCGCCGCTTCCTGCCAGAAATGCGTCCGCGCCGGCGGCAAGCACAACGATCTTGAAAATGTCGGCTTCACCAACCGCCACCACACTTTTTTCGAGATGCTCGGCAATTTTTCGTTCGGCGATTATTTCAAGAAGGACGCCATCGCGTACGCATGGGAACTGATCACCGGACCGCAGCCAAAGTGCTTCAACCTCCCGCTCGACAAACTCTACTTCACCGTTTTCGGCGGCGCGGAAATCTCTCCCGGCAAGAAACTCGATTCCGACCACGAAGCCGCCAAACTCTGGCTGAATGTCGGCGCACCGAAGGACCGCGTCATCGCAGTCCCCGGCCTGAAAGAAAATTTCTGGGCCATGGGCGACACAGGCCCTTGCGGCCCGTGCAGCGAAATCTTCTACGACATGGGACCACCCGCCTCCGATCAAGGCCATGCCGATTGCAAGTTCGGCTGCGATTGCGGCCGCTACGTCGAAATCTGGAATCTTGTCTTCATGCAGTTCAACCGCGACGCCAGCGGCCACCTCAATCCCCTGCCCAAGCCTTCCGTAGACACAGGCGCCGGCCTAGAACGCCTCGCCGCCGTCCTCCAAAACAAAATCAGCAATTTCGACACCGATCTGTTCCAGCCCTTAATAGAGCGTGCCGTCGAATTAACCCACAGCCGTGCGCGGCAAGACCCGGAGGCCAAGGCCGCACTCCGCATCATCGCGGACCACTCGCGGGCCGCTACATTTCTTATCGCTGACGGGGTGACTCCATCCAATGAGGGGCGCGGCTATGTACTTCGCAAGATTATCCGCCGAAGTCTCTACCACGCGAAACTGCTCAGAGCGCCGACCCCATTTCTGCCCTTGATGTCCGGCGTCGTCCTCGAACAGATGAAAAGCGCATATCCGGAACTGGACGACAACGCGAACCGCGTGGGGCGGGTGCTTGAGGAGGAGGAGGCAAAGTATACGCGAATGATGGAATCGGGACTTGAGCGGCAAGCTGAAGCACTCGGCCCGATCGTTGCTCGCCTAGCAGAGCAGAACAAGCATCTGTGGGCATTCCAATCCTCGCCGATAGACAAAGCGCAAGAGAAGCACTTCGAGGATCTGCTCAACGACTTGAACCGCGGCTCGACTGAACGCCGTAGAGCAGCTATTGGAATCGCGGTCACCAGGCTGGCACAGGAGGGGATTCACGCCGTCTTCCCCGGCGCAGAGGCTTTCAAACTCTATGACACTTATGGTTTGCCCCGCGATTTCATTGAGGATGTTACGCGCGACGCTGGAGTGAAAGTTGACTGGGCCGGTTTTAACCGCGCGATGGAAGAGCAGCGTACGCGGGCTCGCGCATCCTGGAAAGGTGCGCACAAGGACGTCGCCAATCCCGCGTATGCAAAACTCGCGGACACATTCAAGACCGAGCCTGACTTCTACTTCGGCACCGACACGCGCGACTGCCGCATCGAGGCCATCATCACCAAGGAAGGCCCGGCAAACGAAATCAAGAAAGGGACCGAAGCCGAAATCGTACTCGACCGCACCTCCATCTATTCCGAATCCGGCGGCCAGGTCGCCGACACTGGCGGCTTCTACGACGATTCCGAAACGCTGGAAGTCGCCGAAGTAAAAGGCGCCTACTACCCGGTCACCGGACTCATCGCCCATCGCATCGTTGCCAAAGAAGATCTGCACGTTGGCGACCGCGTCGCCACCGTTGCCGATCCCGAGCGCCGCGCGCGCAATATGCGCAACCACACCGCCACGCACCTGATGAACGCTGCGCTGCGCAATATTCTCGGCACGCACGTTAAGCAGGCCGGCTCGCTCGTCGCTCCCGACCATCTTCGCTTCGATTTTTCGCACTTCGCCGCCGTCGATCCCAGCGAGCTTGCCGATATCGAGCAGCAAGTAAACGAAGAAATCCGCAAGAATCTCGAAGTCTGTACAGACATCATGAATATCGACGACGCCCTCGCCTCCGGCGCCCTCGCCTTCTTCGGTGACAAATATCCCGAAGCCAACGTTCGCGTCGTCACCATGCCGGACGACTCCTCGCCCCGCGGCTTCTACAGCAAGGAGCTGTGCGGAGGCACCCACGTCGCCCGCACCGGCGCGATCGGCGTCTTCAAAATCGTCGGCGAACAATCCACCGCCGCTGGCGTCCGCCGAATCGAAGCCATCTCCGGCGACCGCGCCTTGGCCGAATACCAGCGCGCCCTAGCCACCCTGCGCACCGCCGCCGGGCTCCTCAACGCCTCCGAGGACCAAATCATCCCGGCCCTCGAGCGCCAGCTCGACCAAATCAAAGCCCTGGAGAAACAAGTGGGGGCGCAAAAGCGAAAGGCTGCCGGCTCTCAGGCTCAGGATTTGCTTGAACGCGCCCGCGACGTCAAAGGAGTTCGCGTTCTGGCCGCTCAGGTGGACGGCCTGGATCGCGAATCCCTTCGGAACCTTTCAGATTCGCTTCGCCAGAAGCTCGGCTCCGGCGTCATCGTCCTCGCTGCTGCCGAAGACGGCAAAGTTGCTCTAATCACAGCGGTTACGAAGGATCTGACTTTTAAACTCCACGCCGGAAAAATCGTCCAGGAACTAGCCAAGGTGGTAGGCGGCTCGGGCGGCGGCAGACCGGATTTGGCAGAGGCTGGCGGAAAAGACACATCCGGCATAGAAAAAGCCCTCGACCAGGTTTATCCCCTCCTAGACCGATTGCTATAATTCCCATAGCGCCAGAAGTTTACGCCGGCATATCCCTGTCAAACAGGGCCTTCCGGTGTCTTCACAGCATTTGAGATTTCAGCGCGAGCGAGCCCCTCGCCTTCCCCTAGGGCCGGGAGCGAGCGTCTACCGATGGCCACAGGCCGGATCACCGTTGTAATTCTGGCGGCGGGACTCTGGTTCTCGCAGCCCGCTCCGTCCCATGCCCAAATTGCATCCTACACTGACGGGAATGGCAAAGTTGTCTACGTAAACAAGGATTCGCCTAAAAGGCGAAGGGGGAGTACTATCAGTTCTCCCCCAGGGCCGGTGACAGGCGAGTTCGGCGCCGCCACGGTGCAAAACGGTGCCGCTAACTCGTTCCAATTAGACCCTTCGGGTGCATCAAACTCGAAGGATGATCGGCTGGATCGCATCGTGCGCGAAGCGGCTGAACGCCACCAAGTCGATCCGGCCTTAGTAAAAGCGGTGATCACCACGGAATCGGGTTGGAATCCGCAGGCGGTTTCGCGCAAGGGTGCGGTGGGATTGATGCAGCTGGTTCCACAAACGGCGCAGCGATTCGGGGTCAATAATTCGTTCGATCCGGCCCAGAACGTCGAGGGCGGAACGACGTATCTGAGGTCGTTGCTCGACCGATACAACGGCGATTTGTCGAAATCGCTGGCCGCTTACAATGCGGGTGAGCGCGCCGTGGATCTGAGCGGCGGCATCCCCGATTACCGTGAGACACGAAGCTACGTCCGAAAGGTGACGGACAACTATTTCCGGCCCGGCTCAGGACGCGATCCACAGCTATGGAGCCCGCCGCGAAAACCGGTGCGGCAGGAAACGGAAGCGAACGGCCGCGTAGTTTTCACGAACCAGTGAGGCGCTTGGGTGCCGACCACGTCTAAATCTGCGATCTCAAAGACGCTTCCCGCCGCAGGCGCGGCCCTAGCAATCGCCCTGGCGATCTGCCTCGTGCTTCCCGCTCGTGCTGACGACCGCTCCCAGGCCAGCGACCAATTTGCGCGCGCCGTCCGGCTGCGGACCATGCTCGAAGGCTACCTGGCGAAGGACCGCTCGCTTTCTGCATACCAGCAGACTGTCGCGGCCTACCACAAGGTTTACCTGATTTCCTTCCGCGCCGATGAAGCGACTCCCGCTCTGGTTGCCGAAGCCGAACTGTACGAGGAAATGGGCCGCCTCTACGACCCTAAATATTTTCAGTCCGCGATTGACGCTTGCAACTTTCTAGTGAAGCAATATCCCGGCAGCAGCTATCGCGGCGAAGCCCTGCTATCCATCGCGCGCATCCAGAAAGACGACTTGGACGCGCCCAGTGATGCGGAAGGAACGTATCAGGATTATTTGAAACGCTTCCCGCATTCGCAAAAGGCCAAGCAAGTTCGCGCGGCGCTGAAGGATATCCAGGCCGCCGAATTGAAAGACGCTTCCGCCGCGCCCACGCCCGCTACCGGTTCAGCTGCTGCAAACGCGAAGGCGGAAGCTAAGGACAGTGACGTTTCCGCTAAGCCGGCGCCTGCCACAGCCTCCCTTTCCGCAAGTGCAAAAGTGGACGCAAAGGACGCGGCCGAAAAAGACGTTCGCGCCAAGCCCTCCGACGAGCCGCCCGATGAGAGCGGTCCGCACGCCGATCCGCGCGTAGCGGACGAGGGCATGGCAACTGTCAAGGCTGTCCACACTTGGAATTCGCAAGAATTCACACGCGTGGTGGTGATGCTCGGTGACACTGTCGAATACAAGTCCGCCCACATCGCCTCGCCCGATCGCATTTATTTTGACCTTTCCAAGGCTAGACTAGGCCCAAAACCCACAATAACGCTCGACGAAACGGCCGGCTTGCTGAAATCGGTGCGCATTGCGCCGAATAGGCCGGGCGTGGTGCGGCTGGTGCTGGACGTGGATGGCGCAAAGGATTATTCGGCGTACCTGCTGGCGAAGCCTTATCGGCTGGTCATCGACGTTCGCGCACAGCGCACGGAAACGGCAAACAATGCCGCGGCCCCACCAACGAACACGCCTGCACCGGTGAAAGTAGCCGACGCCGGCAGCGGACTTACGTCAGCAGCGCCGGCAGTGGCGGCCGAAAAAGTTTCCGTGGTTTCCCAGCCAGCATCGGATGCCGAGCTTCCTTCCGCAAAGCCGGCCGCGAAACTTGTGACCAAAACCAACGCCCTAGCAAAGAAAGTTGCGGCCAAAGACGTTGCGCTTCTGCCACCGACGGAGCCGAAACCGACGCGTGACGGCCAGCGTTCTTTGACCCGTGCTCTGGGTCTGAAAATCAGCCGGATCGTAATCGATCCAGGACACGGCGGCCGCGATACGGGAACGATTGGGCCGCACGGGTTGATGGAAAAAGATGTGTGCCTTGACGTCGCCCTTCGCCTGGGAAGACTGATCGAAGAAAAACTGCCCAGTGCGGACGTGATCTACACGCGTAAGGACGACACGTACGTTTCACTCGAGGAACGAACAGCCATCGCGAATCAGGCACATGCAGATCTCTTCATCTCGATTCACGCGAATTCGAGTAATGATCCACAGGCGCGAGGAATCGAGACGTACTATCTGAACTTCGCCACATCGACCGAGTCGATGGAGGTGGCCACTCGCGAAAACGCGACATCCGAGGAGTCGCTTCACGATCTCCAAGATCTGATCCAGAAGATCGCGCGAAACGAGAAAGTGGAGGAATCCAAGGAACTTGCAGGGGATATACAAGATACGCTGAGTCAAAGGATGCAGATCGTCAGTCACCGGGAAAGAAACCGTGGCGTGAAGAAAGCCCCATTTGTGGTGCTGATCGGCGCGAACATGCCGTCTGTACTTTCGGAAATTTCCTTCGTAAGCAACCCCAATGACGAGCGTCTGCTTCGCAAGCCGGACCAGCGCCAGCGAATCGCCGACGGCTTATACCGCGGAATCTCTTCCTACCTGCAGAATATGAACAGCCTCGCCTCGAATAAGCAAAAGTTGGTTTCCGATATCCACCCCTCAGATGCCGGCTCGAAGCAGGACCAGTGACATCGGCCAGGAATCCCAAGTAAAATATTCGGCGTCTAATAGAGTAGCAATATTCCTGAGGGTAATTATGCGTCGTCGCACCTACTTGCCGCTTGCTACGTTGATACTTTTCGCGCTGCCCACCTTCGCCCAAGGGATTCTGCCGCCCACCCTTTCAGGATGGGCCTCTCAAGGCGCGCCAGCGAACCATGCGCAAATGAACAACGCCCAGTCCAGTGCTTTCCGGGAATACGGATACCTCTCGGGCGAGGCCCAATCCTATGTTCACGGAAGCGATCGAATCGATGTGGCGCTCTATAAGTTTAAGGATCCGAGCGGCGCCTACGGGGCATATTCTTTTTTGCGCCAGCCCGATATGGCCAAAGCGGATTTGACGCAACATTCCTCAATTTCCGCGGACCGCGCCCTCGCTCTTGCCGGCGATTTGGTTTTGGACATTCACGCGACCCGCGTCGCAGAGCATGAGCAACAATTGAAATCCCTGGTTTCATCAGCCGCGCGACACGCGCAGGATGGACTTCTGCCATCCCTCTGGGAGCATCTGCCGCAAAACAATATCGTCCCACGATCCGACAAGTACATCCTTGGCCCTCAGGCGCTCAACCAACTCTTCCCCGGCAATCTTGGCGATTCGCTGGGCTTTCAGGACGGCGCGGAAGCCGAATTGGCGCACTATCGCCTGAATGGACAGGACGCCGAACTCCTGATCGCGGATTTCCCCACTCCTCAACTCGCGCAACAGCAACTGGCTGCGCTGCAAAAGAAATTCAACGTGAATGGCTCGAATCCGGCGGCAGGTTCGCCGCCGCTATATGCCAAGCGCACGATCACGCTGCTCGCCTTCGTGGCAGACGCGCCCAGCGAAGCGGATGCCGGGAATTTGCTGAGCGCCGTTCATTCGGGAACGGAACTCACATGGAATGAGCCTACCTTCCAGTTCAAAGAGCCTCGAATTGAAGTGATGATCGTCGGATCGATCATCGGTTCCGGCGTCATTTGTCTGTTTGCGATTATCGCCGGGCTCTCGTTCGGAGGTTTGCGGCTTGTGGTAAAGCGCGTGATGCCCGGGAAAGTGTTCGATCGCAGCGAATACGTGCAGATTTTGCAACTCGGGCTGGGCAGCAAGCCAATCAATTCAGAGGACTTCTACGGCTACAGCGCCGGACCCACAGAGAAGGTCCTAGTTGATAAGAATCTTCCCGACAGAGTCGCGCTACGCATATTCCGCTGATAATAGGGCACTTAATCGCAAGGACCTACGCTTGGGTTTCGCCTTGACTTCGCAAAACCTCCACACTAGACTGCGTTTCAGGAACGAGTTCCGTGGCCTACCGCGCATTGGCCGAGGAGCTTTCTCCCTTGAAGGCCCGCTGCAAGGCGGGCCTTCTGCTTTT
>DATDIT010000102.1:0-3650 GCA_036520875.1 Candidatus Acidiferrales bacterium | reverse complement strand
CTGCCGCACAGGCGGGCGAATGCATGGCGCTCGGCGGTTTCCTGATGATGCTCACCATGCCGATGTCCGGGGCGCTAACGGGCAAAATGGATCCACGCATACTGCTGGCGTTTGGATACGCCGCAACCTCCCTGGGACTTTATCATATGGCCACGCATTTGAGTCTGGTGATGGACTTCGGCACCGCAGCAATGCTGCGCACCTACCAAGTTGCAGGACTGGCCTTTATATTCATCCCCTCGAACGTGCTGTGCTACACGGGCATTCCTCGGGAAAAGAACAATCAGATTTCGAGCATGATGAATTTTGTACGCAATGTCGGCGGGAGCAGCGGCATCGCAGTTGTAAGCACGATGGTCACGCGAACCACTCAGACGCGGCAAGTCTATCTCTCAGCCAACATGCAGAATGGCAATCCGCGGTTTCGCGCCATGGTCCAGGGACTTTCCGCCACACTGCGCAGCAAAGGCATCGGCGCTGCAGACGCCACCCATCAGGCCTATGGCCGGCTCACGATGATGATGGAGCAGCAAGCTTCGGCTCTTGCGTTCCGCGACGTTGTGGCCATTCTGGCCATCATCGTCCTGTGTCTGGTCCCCATAGCCTTCATCATGAGGCGCCCGGCAAAGTCAGCTGCAGGCGAAGCTCCCCCGCCGCACTAAACCACACTGCAGATCCGCGGGGCATTCACAAAATCACGCAGAACTTAGCAACGAGCGCTGGTCGCTGGGATAAGTAATCTTCGTGCCGCGAACGTGGGCGAACGGAGTGAGCTTGTGCTCCTTGGGCGCCGCCTTGCTGACGATTTCGAGAGCGCTGATGCCACGAACGACCAGCGCGTCGGCGACGAGGGAGCGATGGCACCGCCACGGGACGGCCTCGGCGCACATCAGTGCGGTAGGATGCGCTTCTGCCAATTTGATCGCCCGGTTGAGTGCCTCTGCGAACTCGGGTGTCTGCATGTAGTCCGCGTAGCCGCGGAAGCTCGCATTGCGCCAGCCTAGGTTGACCGAATCGGGCTTAGCTCGTCGAAGCCCGCCAAGCTCTTTCAGATGGAGATATTGAATGCGCGAGGCGCGCAGTGATTTTGCCAGCGCGTCGCCATTGAATTGCGGGTTGTGGCGCGACTTCGGGATTGTGCGTATGTCGATCAGTTGTTTGATGCCGTTCGCGCGCAGCAATTCGACCAATTCGTCAATAGGCCGAGTCGAATGCCCGATCGTAAAGACCGGCGGATGGATCGGTTCTTTGCGTCTGGGCACACTACGAGGATACATAATATGTTTAGCCGAAGGCACCTGGGGAATGCAAATCCTTGTTGGTGTAAGAAAAGTCGTCCACGGTGGGTGTAAAGAAATCGAGGCTATGCCGTACCGGAAAACAGCCTCGCGGGCTCGGCCTCAAAGTTGTAAACTCCAGTTTCTGCCTAGCAGCACGAACTAAGGAGACGTTCCCATGAGCGCGACCACACAAGCAGCACCCTCCGCTTCCGCTGTACAGACGATCAAAGAGAAGGCGCGGAGGCTCAGCATACTTTCCATGATGGAGACGACTGCCGCTGGTTCGGGTCACCCGACGTCCTGTATGTCCGCGGCCGAGTTGATGGCCGGGATTTTTTTCTACGCCATGAAATTCGATCCCAAGAACGCGAACTCGCCGGACGCGGACCGTTTCGTCCTCTCGAAGGGCCATGCGGCGCCCGTCCTTTATGCCGCGCTTGCCGAAGCCGGTGTTTTCCCGGAATCGCGCCTGATGACCCTGCGGCAATTTTCCAGCGAACTCGAGGGCCATCCCACTCCGCGGATTCCGGGCGTCGACGCTGCTACCGGCTCGCTCGGACAGGGCCTCTCGGTTGGGGCGGGGCTCGCTATTGGTGCGCGGCTGGACAAAAGCCCCACTCGCGTTTACGTCCTCCTCGGCGACGGCGAAATGGCGGAAGGCCAAATCTGGGAAGCGGCGGAGTTCGCGGGACACTACAAGCTGGATAATTTGACGGTTATCGCGGACGTGAACGCCCTCGGTCAAAGCGAGCCCACGATGTACCAGCACGATATGGAAGTCTACCGCCAGAAGTTCGAGTCTGAAGGCTTCGCCACGGAAGTGATTGACGGCCACGACGTGCCCGCCGTCCTTGCAGCTCTAGATCGCGCTAAAGCTACCAAGGGTCGGCCCCAAGCCATCCTCGCGCGCACGATCAAAGGCCACGGTTTCTCCGAGGTGGCAGGCAAACTGAATTGGCACGGCAAGCCATTTTCAAAGGATGAGCTCGCGCGAGCCGAAAAGGAATTCGGAGGGGCAATCGAAGTTCCGCGCGATCCAGGCAAATCCTATGCGCGTACTTCCTTGCCCGAACCGCCCGATTTTCCGGCGCCCGCTGCGCCTGATTACGAAGCCGGCAAGCCGGTCGCAACCCGCGAGGCGTATGGATTTGCGCTCAAGCGGCTCGGCGCGGTGAATCCGCATGTTGTGGCGGCCTCCGGAGACGTGAAGAATTCTACCTTTTCGGAGACCTTTCAGAAGGCTTATCCCGATCATTTTTTCCAGGGCTACATTGCGGAACAGAATTTGGTGAGCCTCGGCGTTGGACTGGCCGCGCGCGGTAAGGTCCCCTTCCTCGATACGTTTGCGTGCTTCCTTTCGCGAGCTTATGACAATGTCCGCATGGCGGCCATCAGCCGCGCCAATATCAACCTCTGCGGCTCCCACTGCGGCGTCTCGATCGGTGAGGACGGCCCATCGCAAATGGCGCTGGAGGATATTGCCATGTTTCGCGCCGTTCACGGCTCGGCCGTCTTTTATCCCAGCGATGCGATGTCCACCGAGCGCCTCACCGAAACAATGGCGCGGCGCAGCGGCATCAACTACCTGCGCACGTCGCGACCTAAAACCACCATCCTCTATTCCAAAGAGGAGAAGTTTCCGGTTCCCGGCTTCAAGGTTCCCCGGAAGAGCGCGCAAGACCGCGTCACCGTGATTGGAGCAGGCATAACGGTTCACGAAGCGCTGAAGGCAGCGGATGAGCTGAAATCGCAGGGCACCGCGATTCGCGTAATCGACCTGTATTGCGTGAAACCGCTTGATGGTAAAGCGCTTGCCGCGGAGATCAGCGCCACCGGCGGGCGCCTCGTCACCGTGGAAGACCATTGGGCGGAGGGCGGAATCGGCGAAGCTGTGCTTTCCGCGCTGGCGCAAGCGGGCGCGACGCCTTCAAAGTTCCTGCTGCTCGCGGTCAGGGAAATGCCTCATTCCGGGAAACCGGAAGAACTGGTGGACGCGTTCGGCATCTCCGCGCGGCATATCGCCGAAGCCGTCCGCGAAATCGCCTCGTAGGACCTTATCGCAGGCTCGGGACGAAAGGACGCTTGAGTGGCCGTTGAGAAAATGGTGATGGTGGGTGTGCTTCCCGAGGCGGTAGTGATTGATCCCGGGGATCAAGTGGTTTGGTTTTCAAACGCGGGCAACCTGAAGATTGAATTCGATTCTCAGCGGTCGCCCTTCGGCTCGAACATTTTTCAAGCGCCCCCCGGCGTCCGCCTATCCAGCGGAGCCACGCGCCCCGGCCTGAACCCCGGCTCGTATCGGTACCGCCTCTCCCTCAATGACGCGGTGGTAGCGCACGGTGAGGTCATCTTGCGCGGCAAGCAGTAAGA
>DATDIT010000101.1:0-20374 GCA_036520875.1 Candidatus Acidiferrales bacterium | reverse complement strand
TGCATGCGCCGCAGCCGTTCGAAATGATTCACGCGATGGCGATACTCCTCGCCGCAGCCGAACATCATCGTTGCCGTCGTGCGCATGCCCAGCGCGTGCGCCTCGCGATGGACCGATTCCCATTCATCGGACTTGCACTTCAGCCGCGCGATGCGGTGCCGCACCTCATCGTCCAGAATTTCCGCGCCGCCGCCAGGAATCGACTGCAATCCCGCGTCCCGCAGTCGCATGATGGTGTCGCGAATCGTCAGCCCCGAAACTTCCGCGATGCACAAAATTTCCGGCGCTGAAAAACAGTGCAAATGGACTTGCGGGTAGCGCTCGTGAATCGACCGCAGCATATTTTCGTAGTAATCGATTTTCAAGTCCGGATGCAGGCCGCCTTGCAGCAGCACGCCCGTTCCGCCCAGCGCCAGCATCTCCTCGATTTTCGCGTAAATCGATTCCAGCGGCTGTAAGTAGCCTTCCTTCGATCCCGGCGGGCGGTAGAACGCGCAGAACGAGCAATACTCGGTGCAGAAATTCGTGTAATTGATGTTGCGGTCGATCTGATAGGTCGCGACGCGCGGGTCCGTCTTTTTTCGGCGCACTGCGTTCGCCGCCATCCCGATGCCAATCAAATCATCGCAGTTAAAAAGATCCAGCGCTTCCTCCTGGCTAATCCCCATCGCTCTCCTGTCTTTCTCCTATTATCGCCCCGCCAGTGCCATGCATATTCTCGCACCAAATGCCCCAAACGTCGCCCATTCTCGCGTCTCATCGCCGAAAATAGAAGCATCCGGGCAGCCGCGATATATACTCGGCGGCAAAGGTTGATGGGAGGCGTTTTATGGAACGCTCCACGGGTGTGACCCTGTCTGCAGTCCTGGTTTTCTTCGGTAGCGCGATGGCTCTCCTCGGTGGCCTCATTGGGGTTGCAGCCCTGAAGTTCGCTCCTCACGGACCCATCCCAATGCCCACTCCATTATTCCGCGACGCCTTGATCTTTGACGGCGTCCTTGACCTCGCATTCGTCGGCTGGGGTATCGCCTCCGGCGTCGGACTGATCCGGCTTCAGCAATGGGCCCGGATATCGATGCTCGTCTTCAGCGGAATCATGATCTTTTTTTGCCTGATTCCGATGGTGATCATCCCTTTCGTGCCGCTCCCGCCGCGGAGCGAAACGCTCCCGTCGAATTTCGCCCTCATCTTTCGGATTGGCACCGTTGCATTCTACGGTTTGTTCGTCGCGCTTGGAGCATTCTGGCTGTATTTCTTCAGTAAGCGCAGCGTGAAGGATCAGTTCAAAGGGATTTCGGCACGGGAGGGGTTGGCCCCGGAATCGAGGTCTCAGAGGCCATTGGCTATCGTGATCCTCGCCTGGTTGTTAATCATTGGAGGGTGTTTCACGCCTTTCGCGCTTTTCATGCGCCTGCCGGCGTTTTTCTTCAGCTTCGCTGTGCCGGGCGGTTGGGGTGATTTGGTATTTATCGCGTTTGCCGCGGTGAGCTTGGCCGCTGGTATCGGTCTGCTGCGGCTCCGCTCGTGGGCTTGGCTGTTGGCTGTGACCCTTCAATCGATTGGTTTGCTGAATTCGCTGTCAATGATTTTGATTCCCGGCGCCTGGGTGCGTTTTCAGGGCCTGCTTCAGTCGCAGCGCGCTGCCATGTTTCTGCCTGATGCTCCAATTGTGGTGTCGCCTGCACTCATGTGGATCGGCCTCGGGATCGGCGCTCTCTTCGCCGGCGCGATTCTCGTAATTTTGCTGGCCTACAAGCGCGCTTTCGATGAAAAGTCTGGCACCCCGGCGCCGGCTGTTTAGAAAAGTTATCACTTTGGGATGGGCCGGCAACGACTAGGGAGTCGCGGTCTTCATCGAGCGCAGCGCGATTGTACCGAGGATCGCAACAGCCGCAACAATCACCACCCATAGCACGGCAGGATGCCGTTCGGACCAAGGGCGCTCGTCAGGACGCCCCGTGTACGCCACATTCGCTTGTTCGAACCGGAACCCCGCTTGATCGGCGCTTGCCTCCTTCTTGAATAGCTTGGCGTAATCGAAAATCGGAGCGCCAAGCTTTTCATCGCCGTAATAAAAACTCGTCTCAGCGCCTGACGGGCGATCGAAATAAATTCTGCGCTCGTACTGCTGCAGATGCGCGCCCGTGATCCGCAGCGGAGCATCGTCTCCGTTGTAAATCTTTATGTTCAGCGTGGACGGCCCAACCCCTTCGATATCCAGAAATGTCTGCTCCGAATCAATCTGCTGCCCATCACGCATCATGTGAATTCGGCTAATCTCGCCCGATCCAGACCACGATCCCTGGTCCCTTTGAACTTCCACCGCACGCCAAAAATTCCGCTGTGCTGGAGTGATTGCAAAAACCACGCGCTCCACGGGGACATTCTCGGGAACCCAAAAGGCCAAAACCGTGGTCGTGCCCTGTCTGCCGGCGCTGCCTCCTTGGCTGCTTCCATCCTGTTGCGAGACAGCCGCTTGGCTGCTCAGATCGCGCCACACGGCTTTTTGCGCCCGGGTAACTCCGGCCGTCCCGCCCTCGACGTCTCCAGGCTTCACGGCCCGGTCAACTGTTACGCGCAAATACTTGCATGTCGTAAGCGGAATCTGGAGCGTGCTGTTGCGGCCCAGTCTTTCAGTCGACAGATCGTAGAGAGTTGTGGTCCCCAGATCGGACCACCGCGCGCCGTGCGGATCATCCTGTCCTTCCACGCGCGCGTGCGCCACGAAGTCTTTCGTTGCCAGTTTCAGTTCGATGCGGTCGTACTCCGGCACGCCGGACATATCCAAAAGGAATTGCGTCTTCCCCCCAACCATGCCCGGTTGCAGAACTCGAAAACTTTTCTGTTCGGTCTCCGTGCCGCCGCTTTCCGTAATCAGCTTGTAGGGAATTTCCGTTTGTTGTGAATAGATGCGCACATCGCCCAAATCTGGCCGCGCATGCCGCCAAAGAGTTTCGTCCACCACAACGTAATGCTGCCCGCTGGACTCTGCTGGCTTCACCTGGCGAACGTACTTGAAATAGCCAAATGAGATGTTCGCAGCCACGAACGCTGCCAGCAATCCCAAGGCGGTTCTGCTCATGGCGTCTCCTGCGCGGATTTGTCCAGGCCACGCGGAGAGAGTTTCAGCCAGTCGCGCTGATAGACAAACGAAATTCCCAGCAGCACGGCGCCCAGCGCAATGAAGCTAACTATCCGGTAACTGCCACCAAGCTGAGAAACATCGTAGATGAAAACCTTGCCGGTGGTGAATGCTATCAAAATAAGAGCCTGCCAGCGCACGAACGCCGACCGGTTCCGGAATCCGATCGCCATTAATACCGCGCCGTACACCAACCAGATTGCGGAGTAGCTGAAATCGCGTTCCAGCGAAAAGTCGCGATAAATGTGGAACGGATGGTAACCGCCCGCTGCGAACATCTTTCGGTCGAAATAGTCTGAGGCCTCGAGCGTCAAAGCGATCAGCGCCAGCACGTTCACGCCAATCGCAGCGATGCGCAGAAAAGGCTTTTCATCTGTGGAGGCATGCCGCTTCCCGAACACCGCGATTCCGCCCAAAACTGCAATGGCCACCACGTACGTGGCAAAACGCGCGTTGAAGATAAGCGTTTCCGTGTTGTACCGGTCGAAAAACAGCAGCCGCACAATGCCCAAAGCAAGCGCGGCGGCCGCCAGATACCGCAGAAAGTTAGTCCGCGTCTTCACACCCACAACGAGCAGCACCGCCGATTCGATCAGCCAGCCGATGGTGATCCATTCCCGGTCAAGCTTCAGGGGAATGGCGATGGTGATGAACCCAATCGCGATGGCCACGTGCAGCAACTGGACGACTTTTGCGTCCTCCGCCGGATTGCGTCTCGCGAACGCGTTTGCGAGCACTAAATAAACGGCGGCGAGCGCCAGCGCGAACCACGTGAGCGTGACCGTCTGGTCCTGGTACATCTCATAGAGCGCCAGGAAAAATGCCGCGGCATTCACGAGCGGCAGCAGCGTGAGCGTGATGGACGGTCCGGAAAATCGAGTTGATCGCGCGTAGCGAGTCATCACCGGAGTGGCTGCGAAAATTGCCGCGAAGAGTGCCGCGAAAAATACCGTTAGCGCGCGCTGGTCTGGCGAGTAGTAATCCGAATACCAGCCCCAGTAGAGAATCATGGTTCCCGCGAAACTTCCCCAGAGCAATCGTCGCCAGGGTTTCGCGGCGGCCATCTCCAGAATCCCGGCGTCCAGCAGACAAACGTAGGAAAACAGCACCGCCTCGTGGTTCTGTCCGGTGGAAAGCAGTATGGGCGTGGCGAAGCCGCCGATCAGCGCAAAGCTCGCAAGAAGTTCCGCGTTCTGGCTGAGAGCCAGCGCGATTGTCGATGCGGTGACCACGATCATCGCCACAAATGCAGCCGCCGCGGGAATCAGGTGATAAATCTGAAACGCTCCCCATAAAGACAAATAAAGCGTGCCGATGCCCACCGCCTTCAGCGAATACGAAAACGCCGCATAGCCGCGCTTGCGGAAGCGCTCGCTCCAAAGAACGAACCCGATGCCCGCCAGCAGGCCAATCGCGATGCGCCCGGCAGGGCCAATCCAGTCATTTTCAAACGCAAGTTTCAGGAAATAGGAAACGCCGATCAAAATCGCCACTATGCCGACGCGGTTTAGCCAGTATTGCCCAATCTTCTTTTCAAGATCGGGCTGTTCCTTTGCGGAAACAGGCCCCGGCACGGGATGTGCCTGTGTCAGCGGGGGCGGTGAGCTTCGTTGCGCGGCTGGACCTGCGTGAGAAACGGTTTCCACCGATGGCGGTAGAAGCATCGTTCCCGCGGGAGGCGGCACCGAAATCGAAGCTTCGCGCTGCCGTTCGCCAGCCGCTTGCGGCTGCTGCTGCGACTGCACCTGAACGCCGCCGCTCTTTTGCTCAAGCCGATAGACGCGCGCGGTAAGCGCCGCAACCTGTTCCGTCAGTCGCCTGATTTCGTCCGCCAGGTCGGCCATGCGCGTACACTAACGCACCTGTTGTCCCGCCACCAAGTACCCGATTGCACAAAGTTTCGCCCCCGCGTACACGTAGCCTCACGCGCGTCCGGGTGGCTGAATTAATCGCAGTTACTTTTGACCTTTGATACCACTTTGTGGTATTAACCCTATGTGGTATTCATTGAATCGCGGGCGTTTACGCGGCGGCTTCACCAGCTCGCCAAAGAAACGTCCGATTCCGTACGGACGAAATCCAAGGCGCTCTCTTAGACGATCCGGTGCGCGGAGACATGGTCAAGGGCCTCGGAGGAATCCGGAAAGCGCGTGTCTCAAATCCTGGCCGCGGCAAAGGCAAGCGCGGCGGCTTTCGCTATATGTACCTGTATCTGGAGCGCAGAAAGCATATTCATCTGCTCTTCCTTTTCGATAAAGACGAGCAGGAAGACCTAAATGCCGCGCAGCGCGCTTTCTTGAAGCAGCTCGTTGACCGCATTAAGGGCTAGCGGGGGAGAGTAATGGCCAAGAAAATCAAAGTGAAGGTGTTCGACGACCTGCGCGAATCTCTTCAGGATGCGTTCGCGTTTGAGCAGGGGCGCGAAGTAAATCTTCGCGTCGCGGAGATTCCCCCACGGCCGCGAAGACTCCAGCCAAAGGACATCCGCGCCATCCGCCGCTCGCTTAACGCGAGCCAAGTGCTCTTTGCGACCTTCTTGAATGTCAGCCCGAACACGATTCGGAGCTGGGAGCAGGGCACCCGCCGCCCTCACGGAGCCGACCTAAAACTTCTATCCATCGCCAAGAAAAATCCCCGAGCACTCCTGACCACGTGAGTCCCGTGGTTCTCCCGAGCCCTCACTCTAAAACTGTTCGAGGTGCGCAACGCCGAATACAGCGTGGAAACGCTCGCAATAAATCACTACAGCGTCGTACTTCCGCAAGTCGACAGGCCCAGACAGATCGTAATTCTGATCCCCCTGGTTCCCTTTGAGAGGTCCCAGTTCAACGCTGTCAAGCGATCCCTTCACGATGTCTCGCGCAAGATTCTGATCAGCGCTCTCGGCCAACACAACGTGAACGTCGGGGCCATTGGAAGTGGAAAAATCGGTCAGCCGGAGGTATTGCCTGCCATCACCGGATTTATAAATCGTCGCCCGGCCGCTGGTTGGGTGCGCCCTGCCTCGTAGCAGGCCGGTGTAGAGCGGCTGAGGATCATCGGTCGAAACAAATGGGGCCGCCTCGTTCACCTTCTGGTTGATCCAGAGTTTTTCCGGACGAAAAGCCCACCAAGCCGCGATGAGAATTGGCAGGCCGACGGCAGCCAAAAGCCACTTCCTGCGCAAAAGCCAAGAACTGATTTGCTCGTTCATAATTTCTCCTCAAAGGTGAGGAATCGGGCAGACCGCCTGCCCGATTCCTTCAAATCTAGAGTGGGTGTTAGAACTTCTCTAGCGGCGCGGCGCCGAAATTAGCGTTGAACCGCTCGCAATAGATCGAAACCGTTTGATATCTGCTCAAGTCCGTGCCGCTGGGCACTTCGTAATTCTGATCGCCTTCATTTCCCTTGAGTTTTCCCAGTTCCACTCGTTGTGTGTCGCTCTTCAGGAAATTCGCGTCATCGTCCGCGTCCTTGGCGGCGATCAGAACCACATGGACGTCGGGTCCGTTGGAGGTCTTGAAGTTTGTAAGGCGGAGGATGACCTTTCCGTCTTGCTCCTGGTAAATCGTGGCCCGGCCCGAAGTGCTGTGAACCTTGCCGTGGAAGGTGCCAGTTTCCAGTGTTTTCGTTTCTTCATGCTTCATTTGGCCTTCATGCTTCATGTTGTCCTGCGCGTACGTTTGCGGTCCCAATGTGAACGCCAATCCTGCGAGCGCCAGTGCTATTCCGATTTTCCCAACCATTCTGATTCTCCTTTTGGTTTAGCATCTATCAGTGAGCACCCGCGAACAGCCGTCGGTGCTCAACTCGTACGGGCAATAGGAGTCGCCGTGCAAGCAAAGGTTACAGTTCACCGGAATATTTTTTTCGCAGCTTGCGCTGCTGCCCAGGCGTGAATAGCATTCCCTGCGGGAGGCTGCCGACCATGGACGATACCTACCAGATCAATCTTGCGAAGACCGAATTCCGAGAGGGCTACAACCAAGGAGATGTGGACCGAATACTCTCCGTCTTCGACGAAGATGGTTTCACGGACATGTCTGAAGGTGGCCCGAGCTCTTATGAAGAGGCGTCGCTGGAGGCACTTAGGCAACGATCAAAGGAACTGTTCGCGAAATACGCGGTAAGGCTCGCCGTGATCATCATTGAGATCGTGATTCTCGGCGACACTGCGTACGACTACGGCTGGCATGAATTTGTTTTGAATCCTCTAAACGGGGGCGAAGTTATCCGCAAGCGCGAGAGGTACTTCGAATTGTGGCGGAAGAATTCATCGGGTCGTTGGAAGATTTCTTTGCTGATAAATAATGCTGACGTTCGCGAGCAGATGGCTGGCAAGGTAAGCCACTGGTTCCTCAGCGAAAGTCTGAAGGCCACCGCATCCTGAAAAGGCTTACTTATTCTTCAGCTTGTTCTGAAGGCGCTCGCTGAAACCCTCAGGGAGTTCATACTCCACGCCATCCGCCACCAGCTTTACAACGTTCTTGGTTCCGTCGAGAACGGCCGTACAATGAGCGCACACTTTGAAGTGAGCCTCCATCCGCGCGCGCAACTCAGGGTCAATGCTCTCGTCAATATAGTTCGAGAGTTCGCGCCAAACCTCTACGCAGCTTATTTCAATCACGCTCATAAGACTCACTCGGGTCCATTTGGTTCCAAATCTTTCATCGGACCAGTCTCTACCAAGGGCGCACCTTCCGATATTGGGACGCACCCGCGCTCCAACTGCCATCAATCCCGGGGGCCAGCGCGTCCCGCACCTGCAATCGCGCGCGCAGAAGCCGCGTTTTTACGTTTCCTTGTGTTATGCCCAGGATTTGCGCTGTCTCCTCAGTGCTGCGGTTTTGGATATCGCGCAGGATCAGCACTTCTCTGAATTTCAGAGGCAGAGCGGCGATCGCCGCCTTCAGTGCCTGGCCAAGCTCTTTTCGCTGCAATGTTTCGGAAGGGATCTCGCGCCAGTCGGCGAAATCCTTTGGGAAATACTCCCCTTCCTTATCGGTTTGCTGTTCATCGACGGACTCATACAGATGGCGGCGATCTTTTCTCAGCCGCATCCGCGCCTCGTTAATTGTGATCTGAATCAGCCACGTGCTGAACTTCGCCTCTCCCCTAAATCGCGCCAGGTTTGCAAACGCCTTTAGGACAGCCTCCTGCGCCACTTCCTCCGCATCCGCCGAATTGTTCAAAATCAGCACCGCGGCCGTGTACACCGCTCTCTCATAGGGCCGGACAAGCCCATAGAACGCTTCTTTGTCGCCGTCGCAAACGCGCCGAATGATTTCAGCTTCCGTCGCGTCCAAATGCGGTGTCGGTGCGCCCATCGATTCTTTCCCAGCCAGATGCACCAGTCACGCTCAGCAGCGAGCGGCAAGTCGAACGTGATGGAAGCGGCGCAAATACCAGCCGCGTCCGCTAGGTCAGCTTGATGCTGGCCGTAGGGAGCGATTCCGTTTCGAGAGTGGCAAGATCGAGAATTTGAGAGGCGTGCTGGATATCGATGCCGACGATTCGGCCTTTGTCGTCGAGGTCGATGACAACGCCTTCTTGCACCTCGCGTGAATCCACGCTTGGTCTCGCGTTCAGATCAACGTAGAGGGAATCACTTTCGCGGTCGTAGTGCAGCTTCATTGTTCTCGCCTCAACTATTCGACGGGGACTTTAAAATCCCTGTCTGGAAACGCATTGTGCACCGTCTGACGATCTGCCAGCCTTACGACCCGCAGTGCGCGTCCGCCAAGTTCCGGAATGATTCCCCAAAATCGGACGCGTCCGTCCACCTGGACTGCCGTCGCTAAAGGGTCTGCAAGAATCCTCTCACACCACTCTAGTTGAATATACGGCCTCTTGCGCAGTACTTGCTCGCGGAAGCGATCGCGGAAAGCGCAGCGCTATGAAGGCGAAAGAAGCTGCAACACGTAAGCGGACTCAAGCACTGCGGTGGGCGGCGGATTGCGCGGCGGGGCTGGCGAATTCGAGCGGCTTGGCGCGGGGGATTAGGCCAGCGGCGGCGGTCATTTCGAAATAGAGCTCGAGGCCGGAGAGATTTTCTTCGTCCAAATCGAAGTGAATATTTTCGGTGAGGTAGCGCTCGAGCGCAGCGGGCGGCAAGTCGAGCGTGATGGACGCGGCTTCCGCGATTGCGCGCACCCGCTCGACGCCATATTGCTTCGATGCCTGGAAATCCGAAACAACCTCTGGCGTGATTGCGTCGCGACGCCCCGTCCAAATTGCGAGTACAGCGGGCTTTCCAGTCATTTCGCGCCATTGGTGGACCACGTCGTAAACGAAAAGCGTCTCGAAGCCCGGGACAGGCATGTCGTCGGGATCGCCCTGGCAACACTGTTCGCCGCTCGGAGATTTTCCGGCGAGCGCTTCCATTTTCAGCGAAATGCGCAGCGCGGGATCACCGATTATCAGCGCGGCGTCAGCATCTTTCAGCATTTCCGAAGCGTCGGGCGAGGCATCGGCAAATTGCGGAGCGATTTTCCAGTAGCCCGCGCACAGCAGCTTTACCAGGCCGATGGTGCTGCGCGAACTCGTATCCAGCGCAATGCGTTTCGCTTTTTCGATGGGCTTTTTCGCGACGACCAGCAGGCTGCGCACTTCGCGCTTCGACGCGATCGACATTCCCGGCAGCGCGATCACACCGTCCATGCGTTGATATTCGATCGAGGGAATGATGGCAACGTCCGCGTCACCCCGCCGCAGCGCTTCGGCGCACTGCGACGGCACCGTAAACGATAAATCGTATTTTTCTCTGAGCGGTCCGTTGGTAAATCCCCACACCAGCGGAGCCGTGTTCAGAAATTCGACAATCGAGATGCGCAGTTTTTTCAAGTCAGTGGCCCTAGCGAGATAGTCCGGAGAGTGCTACCTATTTAGGATGGCGAATATAAATGGTCAGCATCCCGAGCGCGATCACACCGACTATCACGAATATGCAGCCGAGTATCGCCGCCATTTCCCAAACTATTTCGTTCAGATCTTCGTTCCAGGATTTGATCCCAATTTTCATGAAGCCCCCGAGAACTTTTGACACGAGAACTTTATAACAATAGTCGCCCGGCGAGTAGGCCAAATCTCGCAAAAACTGCTTCGAGTTTGCTGCACCTATTCAGTCTAGCTGGAAACAGTTAACAGACAAAAACGGTCGCGAAACGAGGCCTTAGCGATCGTTTGCCGCGCTCAAAAAAGCAAAACGCGCGGCCCGCCGCGTGCCGTACGTATATTCCCTACCTTGACACTACTGAGTCCGCGTATTTAGCCTCTGCCGCTGGTTTCCCTCTTAATGCACCCAGACGATTACGTAGGCTGGCTGGCCCTGGCGCTGACTCCGGGGCTCGGCGCGCGCACGGCCGGGAAGTTGCTGCTCGAATTTGGAAGCCCCGACGCAATTTTCAACGCATCGTTAACCTCTCTGGAAGGCCAGCGCCTGCCGGCCGCCGTCGCGCAGGCCCTACATTCGAAGCGGCCGCTGAGCGACGCCGCCAAAGAGTTGGCCCAGGTGCAGGCGGCGGGCTGCCGTCTGCTCACTTGGGACGAGCCTGAGTATCCCGCACGGCTGCGAGAAATCTACGACCCGCCGCCGCTTCTGTATGTCCTTGGAAAAGTTGAACTTCTTGGCAAGCATGTGATTTCCGTGGTGGGCGCGCGACGCCCGACGCCCTACGGGAATCAAATGGCAGAGAGGCTTTCAAAGGACTTAGCCGATCGCGGCCTGGTGATCGCGAGTGGGTTGGCGCGTGGCATAGACGCCAGCGCCCACAGAGGAGCCATGGCCTCGGCGTGCGGAGGGACGATTGGCATCCTGGGATGCGGCATAGATGTCGTCTATCCGAAGGAGAACAAGAAGATTTTTCAGGAGATGGAGAAGCACGGAGCGATCGTAAGCGAATTCCCGATGGGTACCTTTCCAGCACCACAAAATTTCCCGATCCGCAACCGCATCATATCGGGAATGGCGCTAGGAGTGGTGGTTGTGGAAGCGGCCCAGTACTCAGGCTCGCTAATTACGGCACGGCTGGGAATGGAGTTTGGCCGCGAAGTGTTCGCGGTTCCTGGGAACGCGACGCAACCAACGAGCTTTGGTCCAAATCAGCTGATTAAGCAAGGCGCGAAGCTGGTTACGTCCTGGGAAGATGTGGTGGAGGAGCTGCCGACGCCGGTGCGCGCGGAGCTGGTGCCAGTTGAGAATATACCGAGTGAAGAGCGGGCCGCGCTGGTAGAGGAAAGTCTGGGACCGATCGAAAGGCCTTTATATGCACTACTTGGAGTCGATGAAGCGCGGCAGATCGATGAATTGGTGGAACTTTCCGGCCTCAGTTCTTCTGAAGTGCTGGCCGGGTTATTTGACTTGGAGCTTAAAGGCGTGGTACGCCAGTTACCTGGAAAGCAATTCCTGAAAGTCCTGTTGTAATCAACAGACGGACAGCAGGTTAGGATGGGTTGGTCAGATGGGGTGGGGAAGACTGCGTTCCACAGATGAATTTCTAGAGCGGAGTCCCACCGAGGGGAACGAAAGTTAGCATGGCAAGATCGCTGGTTATAGTCGAGTCGCCGGGCAAGGCGAAAACAATCAACAAGTACCTCGGCAGAAATTACATCGTGAAGGCCTCGTATGGCCACGTGATGGACCTGCCGAAGAAGAATATAGGGATACTTCTGCCCGGGGAAGAAAACGGCAGGAAGAAGCGGAAGCGCAAGTCCAAAGGGAAAGCTGCAGAAAAGAAGGTTGCGAAGGCGATTCCGGTAACGGCTGAAAACATCTTCGAGCCGACCTACGAAGTGATTCCCAGCAAGCTGAAGGTAATCGGAGACCTGCGCAAAGCGGCGGGCAAGGCGGAAGCCGTGTACCTGGCGGGCGACCCGGACCGGGAGGGTGAAGCGATTTGCGCGCACCTGCGCGAGATACTGAGCAAGCCGCGCAAGTATGAAAAAGTGATGGCGGCGGCCGTCGAAGAACAAAGCGCCAACGGCGACGGAGAAAAATCCGGAGAAAGCAGCAAGCCCGAGAAGAAGGAAACCAAAGCGGAAGCCGAGGCTCGGTTCAGTCCGCCGAAGATTTACCGGGTGATGTTCAACGAGATCACGCAGAAGGCCATCAAAGCCGCGTTCGAGAATCCCACGCAGTTGAATGAGAATCTGGTGGACGCGCAGCAAGCGCGGCGGGTGCTGGACCGCCTGGTGGGATACAAAGTTTCGCCGATCCTGTGGGACAAAGTGCGGCGGGGGCTTTCGGCCGGGCGGGTGCAAACGGTGGCGCTGCGAGTGATTGTGGAGCGCGAGCGAGAAATACGCGCGTTCGTTCCCAAGGAATATTGGACGATCCACGCTTTGCTGGCGGCGGGCGAGCCGCCTACGTTTGAAGCCAAGCTTACGAAATTCAAGGGCGAAGATATCGAGGTTTCAAACGAAGAAAAAGCAAAGCGCGTAGTGGCCGCGGTCGAGCGCGCTACGTGGCAGGTGGCCAGCGTCGCGCAAAAGGAAAAGCGGCGACACCCGCCGCCGCCGTTCACCACATCGAAGCTGCAACAGGCGGGCTACAACCGGCTGCGCTATACGGCCAAGCGCACCATGATGCTGGCGCAGAGGCTTTACGAAGGCGTCGATCTGGGGGATGAGGGATCGGTGGCGCTGATCACTTATATGCGCACCGATTCGGTGCGCGTTTCAAACGACGCGGTGGCGCAGGTTCGCGAGCACATCGGATCGGCGTACGGCGCGAGCTACCTGCCCGAGAAACCCAACTTCTTTAAAAGTAAGAAGGACGCGCAGGACGCGCACGAAGCGGTCCGGCCCACGGACGTGACGCGCACGCCGGAAAGCGTGAAGCGATATCTGGAAGACGATATGTTCAAGCTCTACCAGATGATTTGGCAGAGGTTCGTGGCGTCACAAATGGTGCCGGCGGTTTTCGACCAGACGACGATTGACGTGGAGGCCAACGGGTACACGTTCCGGGCCACCGGGTCCGTGATCAAGTTCGATGGCTATCTGGCCGCATATTCTGCGGTGAAAGACGAAGAAGAGAAAGAAGACGAGGGAGATACGGATAGCCGCACGCTGCCACGCGTTAGCGAAGGCGAGACGCTGCGCCTTGAAAAAGTGCGGCCGGACCAGCACTTTACCGAGCCTCCGCCGCGCTACACGGAAGCCACGTTGGTAAAAGAGCTGGAAGAAAAGGGAATCGGCCGGCCATCAACCTATGCCGCAATTATTTCCACGATTGTGGAGCGCGAGTACGTGAACAAAGAGCAAGGACGGTTCACGCCGACGCTGTTGGGCGAAAAGGTGAGCGATCTGCTGGTTAAATCGTTCGAGGATATTTTCGATGTGGGTTTCACGGCTCGCATGGAAGACGAACTGGACGAAATCGAGGAAGGAAAACTTACCTGGCGCAAATCGGTAAAGGAATTCTGGGATCGCTTCGAAGTCGATCTCGAAACCGCGTCCGACAAAATGGTGTCGTACAAAGCGGGTATTCCCACTGGGAAAAAGTGCGAGAAGTGCGGCCAAGGCGAACTGCTCGAACGCATCAGCCGTCACGGATTCTTTTTGGGCTGCTCGCGTTATCCGGAGTGCGATTTCATCCAGGATCTTGCCGAGCACGGCAGCGCCGACGTGGAAGAGGGCGGGACCGTTTATTGCGACAATTGCGGAAAGGTAATGGCGATAAAGCGTGGACGGTTTGGCACGTTCCTCGCGTGCACTGGCTATCCGAATTGCAAGACCACACGACGGCTGGCCAGCGGGACGAAGAAAGCGCTGCAGCCCGATGTTCCCATCGGCGAAAAATGTCCAGATGATGGCGGGGAATTGATCCGCCGCGCGGGACGCTTCGGCGATTTTATCGGCTGCCAGAATTATCCGAAGTGCAAGTACACGCGTCCGATCACGCTGGGGATTAAGTGCCCGAAATGCAATGAAGGCGAATTTGTGCGGCGCGGCACGTCAAAGGGACGCGGCGCCGGGCGGATTTTTTACGGTTGCAGCCGCTATCCGGGTTGCGATTTTACAACTCCGCACGAACCGATTGCGGAACCTTGCCCGAAGTGCGGGGCGCCGTTCATTGTCGAGAAGCGGACGAAGCAGGGGAATTTCCGGGCCTGCATCCGAGAAAATTGCGATTGGGAAGTGGCTGCGCCCGAGCCGCCACCATTCGTCCATCCGCAAGAGCCTCCCGCCGCGGAGCCTGTGGGCGCAGGCGACCGATCAAGATCCTAAATTTCGATCGAGAAGTGCCCGGGGGTAAAGCCCTATTTGAGCTTGAGATGTGTTTCCCCCCTGCTAAAGCAGGGGGCTTGCACCTGGACCCTCCCTTGAAACAAAGCGCACTGGTTTGGCTGACATCGAAGAGAGATTCCTCGACTGCGTGTCCCGGCGCTTCGCGCGCGAAAGCAAAATCGCGGGACACTCCGCTCGGTATGACAATGGTGAGGAGGGCAGTGCTCTTGTTTGCTGGATGTGGGAGCACGCCCGGGCAAGCCTGGTCGGCAGACGGCGGGAGCAAGCTCCCGCACTCCACAGGGATTGCCCCTTCATGCGAGGCTAACGAAGGACAGGTAGCCCAGCTCAATGCGGGACGAAAAGCCTCAGGCCTTCCCGGCAGACGTCGCCGGGAACGCCTGAGCTACATTTTTCGTGCGCGATGCCAATGCGAAAGGCGCCTTGAAAACGAGCTAGTGACACCCGTTAAATCCGACACGGATAGTGCAACCTTTTATCAGTTATCAAATCAGATGTCATGAAGATGCGAAACGGCACTGAGCGGGGCCGATCATCCGGCTTCCAATCTTGTAAGGAGGCTTATCATGACGAGGTATAAGCATGCCATCGTGGATGGTTCCAAGATTTTCTATCGCGAAGCCGGCCTGAAAGATTCTCCTACGATCCTGCTGCTGCATGGGTTCCCGACATCGTCGCACATGTTCCGCAATCTCATTCCGGCTCTTGCGGACCGCTTCCATGTGGTCGCACCCGATCTGCCGGGTTTCGGCTTCTCGGATGCGCCGGACCGTGGGCAGTTTCGCTATACCTTTGAGAATTTGAGCAAGGTAATTGACCGATTCACGCAGACGATCGGTCTGGAACGCTACGCGATTTATATCTTCGATTACGGCGCGCCCGTAGGGCTTCGGCTTGCTTTGGCGCATCCAGAGCGGATCACGGCCATCATCTCGCAGAATGGCAACGCCTATGAAGAGGGCCTGAGCCAAGGCTGGAATCCGATTCAGAAATATTGGAACGAGCCAACTGCGCAGAATCGGGCTGCCTTGCGCGATTTCCTCACGCTCGAGGCGACGCGTGGCCAATATGTATATGGCGTACAGGACGAGACGTTGGTGGCGCCGGAAGGATACGCGCTCGACTCTGCGCTGCTGGCCCGGCCCGGCAATGACGAGATCCAGCTTGATCTGTTTTTGGATTATGCCAGCAACGTCGCGCTCTATCCGAAGTTCCAGGAATATTTCCGAACGAAACAGCCGCCGCTGCTGGCGGTCTGGGGCAAGAGTGATCCGTTCTTTTTGCCGGGTGGCGCGGAAGCGTTCAAGCGAGACATCCCTAGCGCCGAGGTGCATTTCTATGACACCGGGCACTTCGCGCTGGAAACACACCATCAAGAAATTGCGGCTGCTATTCGAGATTTCCTTGAGCGTAAGCTTGCGAGACAGGCCGGCGCCGCATAGGGCTGCCGGGTCGAAAAAACTCAGCGACCCGCCGCTACAACGGCAACGGCGAAGGACCGCTCGCGCATCGGGATCGCGTCGGATGTCGGGGCTACCGTGAATGCGCTCGTTATGCGCGGGCGGCGGCTTGTTCGGCGATGCGCAGGACGATTTTTCCTCGCGCGTGGTTGGTCAGGCCCCGTTCGAAGGCTTGGCGCGCTTGATCTAGTGGGAGCACGGTGTCGAGGATCGGTCTGATTTTTCCCGCGTCGATCAGATGGGCGATTTCCATTAGTTGGGTGCGGTTCGGCTCGACGATGAAGAACAGGGCGCGTACTCCGAATTCTTTTGCCTTCTCCGCGGAAGGCTCTGCGGCGACGCTTACGAGCGTGCCGCCACGGCGCAGCACGCCGAACGAACGGTCGAGGGTATCGCCGCCGACCGCGTCGAGAACCATGTCGAGATCAGAAACCTGGTCCTCGAAGCGAACCTTGTTGTAGTCAATCACCTCGTGCGCGCCGAGCTCGCCGAGGAAATCGTGGCTGCTTGCGGACGCGGTGGCGATCACTTCCGCGCCAGCCCAGTTCGCAATTTGCACCGCGAAGACTCCCACGCCTCCGGCGGCTCCATGGATCAACACACGCTTGCCCTTGGTGAGGGACGCGTGATCGAAGAACGCTTGCCAGGCGGTGAGAGCGGCAAGGGGAATCGACGCCGCTTGGACGTGGTCGAGCGTCTTCGGTCTTGGCGCAAGATCGGCGGCGCGAATGGCGACATATTCCGCGGCGCTGCCGTCGCGGCAGAATGAAGCGAGCCCGTAGACTGTATCGCCCACCTTCACGTCGGTGACGCCGGCCGTGATTTCTGCGACTACGCCGGAAAATTCGTGTCCGGGGATGGTGGGAAGGCGCGGGGTGCCGTCACAGGCGGTGTACGTCTCAGACCAGGTGAGTTCGGTTTTGGTGATGGATGATGCGGAGACTCGCACGAGTGCATCTCCCGGTTGTAGTTTCGGTTTTGGGGTGTCTTCGTAGACGAGCAATTCGGGTCCGCCATTGGAATGCATGCGAATGGCTTTCATGGATTTTCCCTTCTTCGGGTGGTGTTCAGGGCGGGCATGAGGATTTTATCGCCAACCTCGACTCTAGCGTACATCGAAGAGAGATTCCTCGCTGCGTGTCCCGGCGCTTCGCGCAAGAGCAAAAGCGCGGGACACTCCGCTTGATTTCATAACGACGTCGTTATAGACGGAATGACAACGCCGAGGCGACGCGCGTGTCTCTGTTTGGTCGATACGAGAGCACGCCCGGGCGAGCCCGAGCGGCAAACAGCGGGAGCCCTTCGAAGCTCAGGGTAAACAAGCTCCCGCAATCCACATGGATCAAGGCGATGTGGCAGAGCGGTTAGCGGGTTTCGGCGGTGCCGTTGGGATTGGCGGTGGTCGGCGCAGTCGGAGCCGGCGCTGCAGGTGCGTTGGCCCCGGCCACAGGCGGACGAGCAGTCGGTGGCGGCGGAATCGGCACGCTGGCGTCCAAAGCGAATGTGTAGATTCTCGCCTTTCCACCGCGTCCGGAAAGAACCGAAACGTATTGCTTTCCATCCAGGCTGTAGGTGACGGGGTTCGCAATCCCGGGAAGCAGTTTCGCGGACCAGAGCTTTTCGCCTTTATCTGCGCTAAAGGCGATGAAGTCTCCGAGGTCGGAGGCTCCGAAAACGAGATTACCGGCGGTGGTGACCGTGCCGCCACCGTTCATCCCCTGAACTCGCCAGACTTCCTTTTGGGTGACTGGATCCCGGGCCTGGAGGAAGGCATCGTTCGGAGGCGGGGGCGGAAGCTCGCCCGCCTTGGCACCCGGCGGAGGAGGCGGGGGGCGAAATACGATTCCCCAGTTATAAGCGCCAAGCTCGGGCTTAAATCGCTCAGCGGCAATGTATTTGAAGGTGCTGTCGAAAGAGGGAAGGTAAACGAGCCCGGTATTGGGGTTGTAAGACATGGCTTCCCACGCGTGTCCGCCAGCCGGGCCGGGCGAAGCCTCGATGGGATGCTTTTCGTAACGCATGCCTGGAGCTTCGTGGGGACGTCCAGTAACCGGATTAAGTCCCGTGGACCACGTGACTTTCACGTAGGGTGCGCCGGAGATGAATTTGCCGGTCCTGCGATCGAGCACGTAGAAATAACCGTTCTTGGGCGCCTGCATGATGACGTGGCGGATTCTTCCGTCGATCTTGAGGTCGGCAAGAGTCATTTGCTGAACGGCGTCGTAATCCCATTCGTCGGCTGGCGTGGTTTGGAAATGCCACACGTACTTTCCGGTGTCGGCATTCAGAGCTACGATGGAGCAAAGGAAAAGATTGTCCTTGGTCATTGGATCGCGAAAACCTTGCACCCACGGGCCGCCCTGGCCGATTCCGATGTAAACCATATTCAACTGGGGGTCGTAGGTGATTCCGTCCCATACATTGCCGCCGCCGCCGAGTTTCCACCATTCGCCGGCCCAGGTTTTCGCGGCCATTTTCATGGCGTTATTCTCAAAGGGCTTGGAGGGATCGCCGGGAACAGTGTAGAAGCGCCAAACCTGCTTGCCCGTTTCGGCGTTGTAGGCGGTGACAAAGCCGCGGACGGCGTACTCGCCGCCGGCGTTTCCGATGATGACTTTTCCATTGGCAATGCGGGGAGCGCCGGTGATGCTGTAGTCGGCGTTCTTATCAACTGTCTGAACTTGCCAAACGATTTTGCCAGTATTCTTATCGAGGGCGACGAGGCGCGAGTCGAGAGTACCGACGTAGACTTTGCCGTCGTAAAGAGCGACGCCACGATTTGCAGGGCCGCAGCAGACGCTTGGACCGACGCGAACTTTATCGGCATCGGGCTTGCCCATCGAGCCGGGCGCAAAGTTCGTATGGGCGATTTTCGGATCCCAGCGCCACTTTTCCGCGCCGGTGCGCGCGTCCAAGGCGACGACAACGCTCCAGGGCAATGTTGCGTACATCACACCATTGGAGACGATGGGAGTGGTCTCAACCGTGCCTCGATCGGAGTCGGTGTCGTAATACCAAGCGAGTCCCAATTTGGAGACGTTGCTCGCGTTGATTTCTTTCAGCGGGCTGTACCGCTGCTCGGTGTAATCGCGGCCGTTGGTCAGCCATTCGCCAGCGTCCTGGCGGGCGTCGCGCAGAGCTTTGTCGTCCACGCGGTTGGTGCGCTTGGCGAAAGCGGCGCATGTCAACAGCAGTGCAATTGCGGCGGCCAAGCAGCAGTTGGTTAGTTTCAGCATTCGCATTACGAGATCCCCCCGGATATTGCGCGGGACATCCTATACCAAATCATCTCGCCAAAGTAGAGCTTAAGGAGGCGAGTCCCGTGCACTTTGACGTAAGACAGAGGGCAAAAGGTTTTCCGCAGGCTGATCTTTGATATTGCGCGGATTTTGCCCGCTCGGCGAATTGACACCCGGCTGCGCGCCCGATAACCTTGTGCCCCATGAAAATTATCGTAGCAGACAAGATCAGTGAACGAGGCATCGCCCTGCTTCGCGAAACGGGATGGGAAGTGATCATTCCCGCGGCAGCGTCGCTAGTGAGTGAACTTGCCAATGCTGAAGGGTTGATCGTTCGCAGCGCGACTAAGGCGAATGCGGCGCTGATCGAAAAGGCGCCGAAGCTGCGTGTGATCGGGCGCGCGGGAGTGGGCGTGGACAACGTGGACGTGGAAGCGGCCACGCGGCGCGGAATTTTGGTGATGAACACGCCGGGAGGAAACGCGGTGAGCGTGGCCGAGCATACGTTTGCGCTGATGCTGGCGATGGCGCGCGCGGTGCCGCAAGCGAATGCGTCAACGCAGGCTGGGAAGTGGGAGAAATCCGCATTTTCGGGGACGGAGCTGCGGGGGAAAACGCTGGGACTGGTGGGCCTGGGGCGAGTGGGAATGGAAGTGGCGCGTCGGGCGCGCGGGCTGGAGATGAAAGTGCTGGCGCACGATCCGTACGTGACGCCCGCGGCGGCGCGCGAAGTGGAGGTGCAACTGGTTCCGCTGGAGGATGTGCTGCGGGAATCGGATGTGGTGTCGCTGCACACGTCGCTTAGCGCGGCGACGGAAAAGATGATTGGCGCGGAGGCGTTGGGCAAAATGAAGCAGGGCGCGCGGCTGGTGAATTGCGCGCGCGGCGAGTTGATTGACGAAGCAGCGTTGGCGGAGGCGTTGCGCTCGGGTCATCTGGGCGGAGCGGCGCTGGATACGTTCGCGACGGAGCCGCCGAAAAATTCTCCGCTGATCGGCTTGCCGAATCTGATCGCGACGCCGCACATTGCCGGGTCGACCGCCGAAGCGCAGGAGGAAGTGGGCACGGCAATTGCGCTACAAGTGCGCGATTATCTGGCGGACGGATTAATTCGCAACGCAGTGAATATGCCGGCGCTTTCGCCCGATCAGTACCGGAGGATCGGGCCGTATCTGGAATTGGGCGAGCGGCTGGGATCGTTTATCGCGCAGGCGGCGCCGTCTGCGAGCTTCAGCCGCATTCGCATCGGGTACGCGGGCGAGCCGGCGGAATTGGGCTCGCACATGATTCGCAGCGCGGTGCTG
>DATDIT010000100.1:0-27098 GCA_036520875.1 Candidatus Acidiferrales bacterium | reverse complement strand
ACCCCCTGGGTTGGGCGACCCGGCCAACCGGAAATGCCGATCACACCTCCTAATCGGTACTTGAATAGGCAATGGTGCTGAGAAGGGCATTCGCGTCCTGGCGGGAATCTAGACGGGTATGCTGGACCACGACAGGTACGTCGGACTCGATAACGCTGGAAAAATCCGTGCCCTTCGGAATCGGCTGCGGCACCTTCAAATCATTAAATCTGACGTGTTTTGTTCTTCGGGCTGGGACGGTGACCTCGTATGGACCGACGGCGTCTTTGTCAGAGAAAAACACGGTAATCCGAACATGGGCGTCCGCGTCACCGGCATTGAGGATGCATGCCGTCTCGTGGCTTTTCATTTTCGGCTCGGGGCCATGGCTCCATTCAGGAATATAACCTTCGGCGATAGCCCATCTGTGCTTCCCAATTGCCTCCATTGATTTCCCCTTGGTGCCAGTTTGCTTTTGCAAACCGACGATCGAGCGCAGTTAAGCGGAGATTGTGGACAATTTCGGCACGGCCTCACTTCCTGGTGCGCGCTTGCAGCGTTTGCCAAACAGGAAGCCTAGCGCAATGGCAGATATCCCCACTCCAACGGCGATTAGTGGACGATGGAGATCGGCCCATAATTCATAGCTGGAGTTCCGCGCCCGAGTGCTAAATGGGCCGCGGGCTCCATAATCTTGAGTAGAATCGACAGCAGCCCATAGATTGTTCTGGCGATGCGGATCTTCCCGGTCGGGAGTTTGTTGCGACTCGTATCCAGTACGGCCCAAATATTGATCCAAGAGTCGCGGCGCGATCTTATTTCCGACGATCGCCTTCACGGTGGAACCTCCCACGTATATTTCGCCTCGATTATGATGAGCAGCCCAGAAGACCGCTCTCGCACCGAGCTCAGGCTCAAAGATCGGAGGCACCGGTTGCGCTTTATTCCGTAATCTGCTCCTAACCCATCCGAACTGGGGCGTGTTCAGCGCTGGCATATGCACCACAGTCACACTGACGTTGCTGCGGTCGTGGATAAGTTCGCAACGAAGGGAATCGGTAAAACCCAGAATCGCGTGCTTGGCGGCGCAATACGCAGACTGCAGAGGGATACTTCGGTATGCCAGGGCAGAGCCAACCTGGACGATTTTTCCTTTATCAATCGGTAACATATGCCTAAGCGCGGCCAGGGTGCCATTCACAACACCGAGATAGGTGACTTCCGTGACGCGTTTGAATTCCTCAGGCTTCATTTCCTTGATGGGAGAAAACACGGACACCATGGCGTTATTAATCCAGATGTCGATGGCCCCAAATTCTTTTTTTGCCGTCGCTGCCGCCGCTTCTAAAGCTCCGGCATCCGACACATCAGCGGGGATTGCAAGCGCACTTCCGCCGGCGCGCTCTACGTCTGCGGCGGCGGCTTCAAGGCCGGTCAGCCCGCGCGCGATCAGAACTACTTGAGCCCCGCTCCTTCCGAATTCACGCGCGATGGCTCGGCCAAGGCCGGCAGAAGCTCCGGTGACGACGACAGTTTCTCTCCTCACGATCCTCATTTCCTCCGCGTCAATATTGCTCCGAGCGCCGCTATGCCGAGCGCAGCCACCACAACACCCGCCCTTTGCATCGATCTTTTCTGCGCCGCCTCACGCTTTCGAACGATTTTTCGTTCGGGATAATCCTCCGCATCCATGTCAGGACTGTGCATGGCGATCGATAAAACCTGCGCGGTATGAAGGGCCTCACGTTCGGTGAGTTGAGCGATCTGCTCCCGGCAACTGAAGCCGTCTGCAACTAGGAAAGTTGAAGGCTCGGCACGCCGCACGGCAGGTAACAAAACGCGTTCGCCAATGTTCACAGATGTCTGGTATTTGTCTTCTTCGAAACCAAAAGAGCCGGCCATGCCACAACAGCCCGAATCGAGGACTTCGTGTTCCAATCCCATTTTCTCCATCAGCGACTCGTCATCTTTCATTCGCATAATCGCTTTCTGGTGGCAATGCCCGTGGACCAGAGCCTTCCTCTTAAATGTTGGAGCGGCGAAATCCTGGCCTTCAAGGAATTCGGAAAGCGTTAGAGTTTGTTTCTTCAGTTTACGGGCTAGAGGCAGCTCGGGAAATAATCCAGTCAGCTCGTCTCGGAACACTGTGCAACAACTCGGTTCGAGCACCACCATGGGTGTTCCGCGTTCGATTTCCGCCCCGAGATCGAAAAATATCCGTTTGAGGTAGTTCTTTGCGAGACCGAGGAATCCATAGTCGTATAGAGGCCGGCCGCAGCAAAGGTGGCGTTTCGGTATCAGCACATCGCAACCTGCTGATTCCAGCACTTCGGTCGCCGCAATGGCCGTCTCCGGGAAGAAATAATTATTGAAAGTGTCTGGCCACAGAATTACGCGTTTTCGCCCACTAGTAATTGGCGTGTGTTTCTTGAACCAAGCCCTAAAGGTCTGAGGAGCGAAAGCAGGTATTCTTCTTTGCTGAGGCACACCAGCCGCCACTTTGGCGATGCTACTGACGATCGGCAGCTGCGTTGCCAGATTCGCAAGACCCGGTGCGATAGACGCTATCCGAGCCCAGTTATCAATCAAGCCAAAAGCGTATGCGGAACGCGGACGCAGTCTGCCTTGCCAATAGTGCGAGAGAAATTCTGCCTTATAAGTAGCCATGTCTACGTTGACGGGACAATCGCCCTTGCAGCCCTTGCAGGCGAGGCAGAGATCGAGTGCGTCCTTTACACCGTCATCACGCCACCCCTTTTCAATTACATTTCCTTGCAGCATCTCAAACAGCGCGTGAGCCCGCCCGCGCGTTGTATCCTTCTCTTCGCGCGTAACCATAAAACTTGGGCACATCGTGGAATGCTGACCTGACCCTTCAAGGCGGCGGCACTTGCCAACACCTACACACCGGAGAGTCGCGCGTGCGAAACTTCCCTTGTCGTCAGGAAACTTGAAATGAGTCTTTGGTTCCCACGGCTTGTATCCCGCTCCCAAGCGAAGGTTTTCATCGATCCGGTACGGATCGACTATCTTGCCGGGATTCATCTTCCAATCAGGGTCCCAGATGGACTTGAATTCTCGAAAAGCCTCGATCAGCTCGGGTCCGAACATTTTTCCAAGGAATTCGGCTCGCGATTGCCCATCTCCGTGTTCGCCTGAAAACGATCCGTCATAACGGACGATCAGGTCGGTGGCTTCCTCCATGAACGAGCGATACTTCTTAATGCCAGGTTGGGTTACAAGATCGAAATCGACGCGACAGTGAATGCATCCCTGTCCAAAATGGCCATAGAGGGCCGGGTTGTAGTCGTACTTGTTAAAAAGCTCGCGAAGATCGCGCAGGTATCTCCCCACCTTTTCTGGCGCAACGGCTGAATCTTCCCAGCCCGGCCAAGTATCTTTTTCTCCGGGCACGAATGCCGTCGCTCCAAGCCCGGCCTCGCGAATGTCCCACAGATTCTGCTGCTGAGTTTTGTCCACTAGGAGGCTCATACTCGGTGGGTCAGCCTGTTTCCTCAACTTCTCGCACAACCGTTCAGCAATTTCCTTCGCTTCCTCTTGTTTGCCTGCGCCGAATTGGACGATCAGCCAGCCCCGGCCCTCGGGAAGCAAGCTCAAATGTTCGCTATGCATCCCACCCTTCTTCTTGATGTTCTCGTGCAGGCGATAATCAATTCCTTCGAGGGCAATTGGCTTGAACTCCAAAATTTCCATCAAATGGTCGGCCGCCCGATATACATCCGGATAGCCAAGTACAAGCAGAACGCGTTCCGGCTGGTTGAAGATCAGTGTGACCTTCGCTTCCAGGATGGTGACGCATGTGCCTTCGCTGCCGATGAGAGCTCTGGCGATATTCACCATGCCGTTTTTGTCGGGGATTAGTTGGTCCAGGTTGTAACCCGAGATTCTCCGGATAATTTTCGGATAGCGCGATTCGATCAGGGATTGATAGCGCTCACGCAGGTCCCATAGTTTCTTGTAGATTTCAGACTCGCGGTCGCCGTTCGAAATTCGCTGCCGCCATTCGGCTTCGGAAAGCCAGCCGACCGTCATTCGGGTGCCGTCATAGAGCAGGATGTCGAGTGATTCGATGTTATTGACTGCCGGGCCATTCATCTGTGCGTGTGCGCCGCACGAATTATTTCCAAGCATGCCGCCGAAGCAGCAGTGATCGTGCGTCGCAGGGTCGGGAGCGTAGGTCAGGTTGTAAGGACGGCCTGCCTTCACAACTTCGTCACAAATCGTTCCCGGTTCGACGCGCGCGAATTTCTGTTCCACATTCAGTTCGATAACTCTGTTCAGATATTTCGACCAATCGATCACCACGGCAGCATTACAACATTGGCCAGCGAGACTGGTGCCGCCGCCACGCGAAAGTACGGGTGCCTGATACTTCCGGCAGATCGCAATCGTCTCTACTACATCTTGTTGGGTTCGCGGGATGACGACGCCGATGGGTATTTGTCGATAGTTCGAGGCATCGGTGGCGTAGATCGCTCGGCTGGCGCTGTCGAAACGAACTTCACCGCTTATTCGCTTGGATAGCTCATGCCGAAGTGAAGTTACCTTTGATTGGTCAAACGATTCTTGCGGTGAAGATCGCGCTTCGATCTCGACTAAATCACTGGGGGCCATTCGTCGACGTTTCTCAGCGAGTTTTTCGCTGGCGACATCTCACATGTTCAGTGTTGCCTAAACTAGTTCGCGAACCTTATCTGAAGCAATCGTCAGAGCAATCTCTTTGCGGTTCGGAGTGCCCTTGGCAAGCGCTTTTGCTAGCTTCTCAGCTTGATCGACCGTCACCTTGGGAGGCATGGGCGGTTCGAACGGATCGACGACGGCCTCAATGAGTACGGGGCCTTTTGTCTTTAGCGCCTGATCGAGGATCCGCCCGCAATCGCGCGGGTCTTCTATGCGAAAGCCAGTGCCGCCACAATTCTGGGCGAATGCCGCGAAATCAATCGGGTTCAGATCACAGCCGTATTCTGGATTTCCTAGAAAAACCATTTGCTCCCATTTGATCTGACCAAGAGTATTGTTCTTGACGACCACGATTCTAATTGGCAGCTGATACTTCACTGCTGTGGCGAATTCGCCCATTAACATTGTGAATCCGCCGTCACCGACGAATCCGATGCATTGGCGATCGGGGTACGCAATCTGGGCCGCGATGGTATAGGGCAGGCCATTGGCCATCGTTGCTAGAGTGCCGGAGAGAGAATGTTTTTGCCGGCTCTTTACCGGGATGTACCGGGCAAACCACGTCGCGATAGTTCCCGAATCGCAGGAGATGATGGCGTCGTCATCGAGCCGCTTTCCCAATTCCAAGGCCACAACTTGCGGCTTCATGGGCTTGTCTTGCCGCGAACCGCGTTCCTGCATCAGCTCATTCCATGTCTTCATTCCTTTTTGAGCTTTTTTGAGAAAATCTCGATTCTTGTTTCGCTTTAGCCGCGACAATAACCCTTCAAGGGCAGTTCTACAGTCTGCAACGATGCCAACTTCCACGGGGTAGCGAAGCCCGATTCGAGTCGGATCGATGTCAATTTGAACGGCGCGGACTTTGCTAGGAGCCGGATAGTATTCAATGTACGGAAAGGATGAGCCTGCAATCAGCAGCGTGTCGCATTCTTCCAGCGCTTCCTGTGAGGGTTTCGTTCCCAGTAGTCCGATTCCTCCGGTTGTGTAAGGACAGTCATCGGGAACGACTGCCTTGCCGAGCAGCGCTTTTATAATCGGAGCGCCCAGGCGTTCCGCAATCTCGATTATTTCATTCCTGGCGTCTAGAGCGCCTTGACCAACCAGAATAGCGATTTTCTTCCCGTCATTTAGTATTTCGGCCGCTTGTGCAAGTTCGTGCTCAGCCGGCAATCGCCCGCTTCGAGCCGGAACGTTCCCTGTGTGATTTGGAACATTCCGTTTCGAACGCTCGTCGCTTTCCTCATCTTGAATATCGCTGGGAATGTTGAGGTGGGCCACTCCACGAAAATTTAATGCCGTTCGGCAGGCGAGATCGGTCACGTTCCGTATATGCGCGCAGCCCATCACCCGCGTGTTATAAACAGTCACGTCAGAGAAAAGCTTATCGAGATCAACATCCTGCTGCGTATGGGTATCGATCAGGTCGTGAAAAGCGTGGCCAGTGATTGCGAGGACCGGCTGACCGTCCAGCTTGGCGTCGTACAAACCATTCAGCAAATGAATTCCGCCTGGACCCGAGGTGGCCACGCACACACCCAATTTGCCCGTGTACTTGGCGTACGCGCATGCCATGAAAGCAGCAGCCTCTTCATGGCGGACGTGAATGAATCGAATTTCATCTTGCCGCTTTCGCAAGGCTTCCATGATTCCGTTGATTCCGTCGCCCGGGAGCCCAAAGACTTCGGACACCTTCCAGTGGATGAGACGGTCGATTAGTATGTCTGAGGTGGTTTCTGCCATCTTGTCTATGCTCCCGCGATTTCGACCTTCCCAGTATCTTCCGGTGAACCATCCGGCGTGCATAGCCGGAAGACTGTATAAAATATGAGAAATCTGTGTATAGCTGAGGGTGAAGCTTACGAAGGACTGCTAAAGAGTTATTCAGGCTGCCGATGCCGGCGATGAGAATAAGGCGAAGATTCGAGCAGAACGTTTCGAATGAGCGCCAAGAATATTCGGCGAGGGAGATTGCTTGCCATTACTCGACAAGGTCCACATCGGCATCTCGGGCTGGAACTATCCAGGCTGGCGTGGCAAGTTTTACCCAGAGAACCTCCCGCACCGCCGCGAGCTTTCTTATGCTGCCAGCGTCTTTCGCACTATTGAAATTAACGGCACATTTTATTCATTGAAGCGCCCGGAAAATTTCGCCCAATGGTTTGCCGATACGCCGGATGATTTCATTTTTTCCGTAAAGGGCTCACGCTACCTTACGCATATGCTCCGCCTCGGTAATGTCGCCAAGCCTCTCGCCAATTTTTTTGCATCGGGACTGCTGCGACTGGGGCTTAAACTCGGCCCGATCTTATGGCAGCTGCCAGCCAATTTTCCGTTCGACCCAAAACGCCTCGAAGCATTTTTCAAACTCCTACCTCGGGACACGGAAGCGGCAATTGCCTTGGCCCGGCGGCATGACAAACGTGTCAGCGGCCGCGCCTGGCTTAAGGCAGACGCAATCCGTCACATCCGGCACTGCATTGAGATTCGACACAAAAGTTTTGTGGTGCCTGAATTCACCGATCTACTGCGCGAATACGACCTGGCACTGGTTTGTGCGGATACGGTTGAATGGCCCCGCCTCGTAGATGTGACCTCGAATTTCGTATATTGCCGGCTCCACGGCTCGGAAGAACTTTATGCGAGCGGCTACGATGATGCCGCGCTTCACGTGTGGGCGACGCGGGTCGCGGAATGGGCGCGCGGGAGGGAATCTCCTGATGGCGACCGCGTGATGCCCCCTGTGCCCTCCAAACACGCCGAGCGCGATGTATTTGTTTATTTCGACAATGACGCGAAGATACGCGCGCCTTTCGACGCGCAAGAACTCCTCGTCCGCGTGAAACGTATTCTGAGCAATTCTTAGACTCGCACAATTTAACGTCGTAGATTTTGGTATTGCTCTCCTTCGGAACAGAAGCGCCGCCCTGCTCGATGGTACGCGAGGTGCCGAGCATGTCCCCGAGGCAATAAAGACTCCCCGCTTTTCTTTCCTCTCGCACTGCCCTCATCCGCGCGAGCTTTCGGTTGTGCTCCCTTTTCCGGCGCATCTTTCCTTGTTCCGATAGCTACATCCATTTATCGATCGAAACACTCTTTCCATAGCTGAAGTTCGCCACTTGCGACACGGGATCTGTCGAACCGCCGATCACCACCACGCTGATGCGATTCGGATTCGGGAATTTCGGAATCACGGTTTCGTCCGGCAGCTTGTACCATGTCGCAAACGGCTCCTCGCCCCTCAGCGCCCGCCCGTACTCGAACAAATACGACCAGTTCCGATCGCGGTATTCCTTCGCTGTTTGCGTCGTGTTCTTGTAAAAATAGTCGATCAGCTTTTCCTTGGTATCGTAACCCTGCTCTTTCAGGCTATTGGCGCAGATTGGCTCGCACAGCAGCAGCGCGCCAAAGAAGCCGGTGAAGTTGTAGAACAAATCTACGTATTGCTTGTCGAAAAAGGGAGTCCCGCCGACGCCGCTGCCTTTTCCGACCTGTCCTGCCGAGACGCTGAGGCCGCTGAACATGCTCACCACGTTTTCGTCTTTCTTGAAGCCGTGTTGCACGTGGAACGGCTCCCAGGGGCTGGCCTCTTCGTTCTCCGCCATGATGAGGTTCATGTAATTGAGCATGTTTCCCATATCCCCCATGTACGTTTCTCCGGGAATGCCCGCATTCCCCAAATTCTTGGAAACAAGGGTCCACGCCCGGCCGATCGCGGCGTTCGCGTGTGCAAACGGTCCGAGCGCCCCGATGCCGTAATTCATGTTGAGTTTGTTGCGGATCGGCCCGTTAACCAGCGCGCCGTACGCAAGGTCGTTCGTCGAGCTAATCAGCGAAATGTATCCGGACGACGCCATTGCCAAAATTACCGGTAGGTGCTCCGGTTTCGCGCCGGCCATCACTGCGTTGATCGCCGCATGCTTCACTGTAAACGTCCAGGCGGCAAAAGCCTCCGTGCCGCCTCCCGCCCCCAGTTTGCCGACCACTTCATCCGGATGATGACTTGTGCCCTTCAGCATTTCGTCGACAGCCTCTTCAGTCGGAATGATGATCGGTAGAAAGTCCGTATACCCGTTGTTCCGGTAGAAATCCTGGAGATTCTTCGCTGTGTCCGGCTCGAATGTGGGTGGGCCTACCGAAGGTGTTTCTTTTCCCGTCTTCGTGTCGGCCGCGGTAAGAGGCTTCGTCAGCGCGCCGATAACCTCCTGCATCATCGGCTTTTGCGTGGCCGGATCGGGACCGTTCATGTAGCCCCAAAGCTGCTCCGGTGTTTTTCCCCATACCGGATGCGGACTGAACACCAGGCGCAGGCGCGGCATTCCACGCTTGGCGGCGTTCGTCTTGCATTCTTGTTCAAACGCCACCGTCACCACGGGCGACGTCGGGACTCCCATCTTCTCAAGCGTTACGCAGTGACCCACGGTCGCTGGGGCGCACGTGCTTCAATGACCCACGCCCATAATGACTGTTGCTCCAGCCGCCTTTACCTCCGCCCACAACGCGGGATCCTCCTGGGGATAATCGCCCGCCTTGCGCCGGTAGATCGTCTTCACGCTGGGCATGTTTTCCTTGAACCACCGCTGCATCTGCTCGAAAAACACGTTGCCGTTATTGAAACCAATGTCCACCATGTAAATCGTTTTGCCGTCGAGGGAGTTGACGCGCGGCGCCAGCGGCAAGAGTGTGATCGAAGGCGGCATGCCCTTGGGATTCAGTCCCACCAGCTTAGCTTCCGCGCTAGCACCGGCCTCTTTCTTCGTCCTGCCTTCCGCGACTCCAGTCGATCCTGCTAAAAGTGCTGGCGACATTCCCAACGCCTGCAACAGCCTTCTTCTATTTATTTTCATCAGAACCTCCTTATGACGAGCCGGCCCGGTCCGACAGTGGTCCACCCTTCAGGACTGCCGTCTGGTGTGCGCGGGGCTCGGGACCCGGCGCAGTGAGAGTGCCGCATTCTTGCCGTTCTTGCAAGTTGTACGGATTTCGACCTTCTGCACGCCCCGATTTCTAAGCTTCGGTGCCGAGTGATAAGCTCGTTTTATACTTGACAATATCATGCGCATATTTTATGCTCTTTGTGCGCTATATGCGCTAACACTATTAGAATCATGAGGAGGAAGTCAAGATGAGTGCGATCACCCGTTGGGACCCGTTCCACAACCTTTCGACCCTGCAAGAGCAGGTCAACCGGCTGTTTGAAGGGTCCTTGCCACGTCGGTCCGACCAATCAGCCCTCACGACTTGGGCTCCGGCTGTCGACATTTATGAGACGGAGAACGAGTTGGTGCTCAAAGCGGACCTTCCAGACGTCAACGAAAAGGACCTCGATATAAGGATCGAAAGCAACATACTCACTATAAAAGGCGAGCGAAAATTCGAGGAAAAAGTGAAGGAAGACAACTATCTTCGAGTCGAGCGAACCTACGGCTCGTTCAGCCGCAGCTTTAGCCTGCCGACCACGGTAGACAGCGGTTCTATCAAGGCAGATTACAAGAACGGCGTGCTTACAGTTGAGCTGCCCAAGCGGGCCGAATCGAAGCCAAGACAGGTGAAAATCAACGTCACAAATCATAACTAACTCGAAGCTTCGGATGTATCGAGTTGGAGTTTCGGCTCTACAACCAAAAAGGCCAGGGCCAAGGCCCGCCCTGGCCTTTGTTTCCGGGGAAACAAGGTGAGAAAATCACGTCATGCTGCGATTTGACAAATTTACGGTGAAGGCGCAGGAAGCGCTGCAAGCGGCGCAGGAGATGGCCGGGCGTTCCGGGCAGCAGCAGATTGAGCCTTTGCACTTGCTCTGGGCCTTGATTGCGCAGGGCGACGGCGTGGTGCGGCCTTTGCTCGATAAGCTGGGGGCGGCGCCGGCAATGCTGAGCGGCGAGGTTGAAAAACAGATCGACCGTTTGCCGAAAGTTTCAGGCGTGGCGGAACAGTCGTTGAGCCGTTCATCGAATGAAATCCTGGAAAATGCTTTCAGCGAGGCGGAGCGACTGAAAGACGAATACGTTTCAACCGAACACATCTTGCTCGCCATTGCCGCGGCGCAGCGCGATGCGGCCAGCCAGATTCTTGCGCGCCACGGCGCAACCCACGATGCGATTCTGCAAGCGATGACCGCAATTCGCGGCAGCCATCGGGTGACTTCGCAAAATCCTGAATCTACCTATCGCGCGATCGAGCAATACGCACGTGACCTCACCGAACTCGCGCGGAGAAGCAAGCTCGATCCGGTGATCGGGCGGGATGAGGAAATTCGCCGCGTGATGCAGATTCTGGCGCGGCGCACGAAAAATAATCCCGTGCTGATCGGCGAACCTGGAGTTGGGAAGACGGCGATCGTGGAAGGCCTGGCGGAGCGGATCGTAGCCGGCGATGTGCCGGAAGTGCTGAAGCCGAAGCGAATCGTGGCGCTGGATCTTGCGGCGATGGTGGCGGGCGCGAAATATCGCGGCGAATTCGAAGACCGGCTGAAAGCGCTGCTGAAGGAAGTGACGGAATCGGACGGACAAATTATTCTCTTCATCGACGAACTGCACACTCTGGTGGGAGCGGGCGCGGCCGAGGGCGCGATGGATGCTTCCAACATGCTGAAGCCGGCGCTGGCGCGAGGTGAATTGCGCGCAATCGGCGCGACCACGCTCAACGAATACCGTAAATACATCGAAAAAGATCCAGCGCTGGAGCGGCGCTTTCAGCCTGTGCAGGTTGGCGAACCTTCCGTGGAAGACACCATCGCGATTCTACGCGGGCTAAAAGAGCGTTACGAAGTGCATCACGGTGTGCGCATAAAGGATGCGGCAATCGTGGCGGCCGCCATGCTGTCTCAGCGATATATCACGGACCGCTTCTTGCCGGACAAAGCAATTGACTTGGTCGACGAAGCAGCGGCGGGCCTGCGCATGGAAATCGATTCGCTTCCGACGGAGATCGATGAAATCGAGCGGCGAATTTTGCAACTCGAAATCGAACGGCAGGCACTGCGAAAGGAATCCGACGCGCACTCGAAGGAAAGGCTCAGTCAAATCGAGAAAGAATTGAGCACGCTGCGCGAGCAATCCAATGGTCTGAAGGCGCACTGGCAGACGGAAAAAGATGCGATTACGCGTATCCGCAAACAAAAAGAAGAAATCGAACGCCTGAAGGCGGACGAACAGCGCTACGAACGCGCCGGTGATCTTTCGCACGTCGCGGAAATTCGGTACGGGAAGCTTTCGGCGGCCGAAAAGGAATTGAAGGCGGCACAGGATCGCCTTGCGGACTTGCAAAAAGATCATCCGATGTTGAAGGAGGAGGTTGGCGAGGAAGAGATCGCCAAAATCGTCAGCAAGTGGACAGGTATCCCGGTGGGCCGATTGCTGGAAGGTGAGGTCCAAAAGCTGGTCCACATGGAAGAACGTTTGAGGCTGCGCGTAGTGGGCCAGGATGCAGCCCTTAGCAGCGTGGCAAACGCGATTCGCCGAAGCCGGTCGGGGCTGAGCGATCCGCATCGGCCTATCGGATCGTTTCTTTTCCTTGGGCCGACAGGAGTCGGCAAGACGGAGCTGGCGCGAGCGCTGGCGGAATTCTTGTTCGACGACGAACGGGCAATGGTGAGGCTCGATATGTCCGAGTACATGGAAAAACATTCCGTGGCGAGGATGATCGGCGCGCCCCCAGGATACGTGGGATACGAAGAGGGCGGGCAACTGACGGAGCAGGTGCGGCGAAGGCCTTATTCGGTAGTGCTGCTCGATGAGATCGAAAAGGCGCACCCCGATGTTTTCAACGTGCTGCTGCAAATTCTGGAAGACGGTCGCCTAACCGACGGCAAGGGACGCACGGTGGATTTTCGGAACGCGGTGATTATCATGACTTCGAATGCGGGATCTTCGGCGATTTTTGAACTCGCGGAGAAAGACCCGAAGGAGGCCCGAGCGCAGGCCATGGCCGCGCTGCGTGAGCTTTTCCGCCCGGAATTTCTCAACCGGATTGACGACATTGTGCTGTTCCGGCCTTTGGGCAAAGACCAAATCGAACGGATCATCGATCTGCAAATGGAGCATGTCGTGAGGCTGTTGGCGGAAAAGCAGATCAGTCTCAGTCTGACGCCGGCCGCAAAGACGCTGCTCTTCCGCGAGGGCTATGATCCGGCGTATGGCGCGCGTCCCATGAAACGTGCGATTCAACGGCTGATTCAAGACGCGTTGGCGCTGAAGATTCTCGATGGCGAGGTGAAACCGGGCGAGGCCGTGGTAGTGGATGCCGATGCGAAGACCGGCGAGATGAAGTTCGGGCAGAAAAAAGCGAAAGCTGAAAAGGCATAGGAAAAAAAGCTCAAAGGGTACTCCCATGAAAACTCTTAAAACGGCATTCTTGCTGACGGCTCTTACGCTGCTTCTGCTATTTGCAGGCGAGGCAATAGCCGGCCAGCGCGGTATGACAATCGCTCTGGTTTTCGCCGTCATCATGAACGGAACGGCATATTTCTTTTCCGACAAGATCGCTCTGATGTCCAGCGGCGCACGACCCGTTACCCGGGAGCAATCGCCCCGGCTGTATGAGGTGATGGAGCGGCTGGCAGCGAAGGCTAATCTGCCGGTTCCAAAGCTCTACGTGATTCCACAGCAGGCGCCGAATGCGTTTGCCACTGGCCGCAACCCGAACCATGCCTCCGTAGCGGTTACCGAGGGCTTGATGCAATTGATGGACGATGAAGAGTTGGAAGGCGTGATTGCCCACGAGCTTTCGCATGTGCGCAATTACGACATCCTAACCTCCTCGATTGCGGCGACGATCGCAGGAGCCATCACTTGGGTCGCTTCCATGGGCCGATGGGCCATGATCTTTGGAGGGTGGGGCGGGCGTGACGATGACCGCGAGGGCGGCGGCATCGCAGCGCTCCTAATGCTTTTCCTTGCACCGCTGGCCGCCTTGCTGCTCCAGCTAGGTATTTCCCGCCAACGGGAGTATCAAGCGGATGCCTCGGGCGCGAAGATGGTGGGGCACCCTTATGGATTGGTGCGAGCCCTTGAAAAGTTAGGGTCTTACAATAAGAGAATCCCGATGGATATTTCTCCCTCGACGGCTGCTCTTTGCATTGTGGCCCCGTTTACCGGGCGGCAAGTCCTTTCGAGTCTATTCAGCACGCATCCTCCGCTGGCTGAGCGCATCGCGCGGCTACAGAACATGACGATCACAAGGTAACTCTAAAGTAATGCCTAAAACTAAGTAGAAGTCAGTGTTCCGCAAGTAAAAATTGCAGGGTATTCCCGATCGCTCCTCGCAGTGATTTCCCGATTTTAGCCCACAACCTGCTGTTAACAGGAGCGTTATAGGGCCACTGGCGGATTTGCCAGTTTGGTTCGGCGCGTGCATTCTCAGACCACAGCAAGGGGTTTCCACGGAGGAGAAGAAAAAATGCTGGAAGAAAAACAAGAGACAGTAATTGAAGAAGCGCCCGCGCCGCGATGGATCGGAATCGTCGTGATTGCGCTGGCAATCGTATCGCTGGCGGCGCTGGGTGTGGGTTGGACGGCCTCAAACCGTTCAGCGGCGCTGCAGAAGAGCCTTTCGGCGCAAGACCAGCAGTTCAGGCAGGACGACGACGTGCTCGGGCAGCGGCTGGCCAAGGCCGAAGATACCAACGCACAGCTTCAGGGCGAGCTTAGTGTCGTGACCGACAAGATGAAATTGACTGAAACGGAACTGAGCCGCGCGCGACTCCAAAGCAAAAAGATCAAGGAAGAAGACGCGAAGGAACTGACCGATCTCCAGAACAACGTCAATGGCGAACTGGCTGCCAAGGCCAGTGTTGACGATGTCAATAAGCTTGGCACGGACGTGACTGGCGTAAAGACCGACCTTGATTCGACGAAAAACAGCCTGAATATGACTCGCGGCGAGTTCGGAACGCTGATCGCGAAGAATCACGATGAGGTAGAAGAGCTACGGCGTTTGGGCGAGCGCGATTACTATGAGTTCACCATCGACAAGAAAAACAAGCGAGAAAAAGTGGGAGACTTGATGGTGGAACTCCGCGGCGTGAACCAGAAAAAGAACCTTTACACGGTGGCGATCTACGTGGATGACGGCCGCTACGAGAAGAAGAACCGCTCGGCGAACGAGCCGATCTACTTCTTCACGCACGGCAGCCGGGCCCCCGTGGAATTCACCGTCAATTCGATTGGCAAGGATAAAATCAGCGGTTACCTGAGCGTGCCGAAAGTAAGTTCAGCTCACGCACAGGCTGCCGGTAACTGACGAACCTGCTGCCTCATCCCTGGCGGGGAGGGCAACAGCGGACAAAGGAAGAGGGCGCTTGCCAACGGCAAGCGCCCTTTTTATTTGCGGACTATTCGGATTTGCTAAGCGCGCGCATCTTACGGCTGAGAAACCTTTTGGCCAGAGACGGCAACTTATCGTGCGGAAGTTTTCCCTGTTCATACAGCTTCACTTTAGCCTTCGCCGTCTTGCGCCGCCGGCGCTGGCGCTTCTGGGCCACATAGCGTTTTTCATTTGCCATCGATTCCCTCCAAAAATGAGTGAAGGTTGATTGTAGCGGAGAAGGCAACGGATGCAAGCTCCGCTGTGATTTTGCGCCGCAATTCCTCTAGCATGTTCGCAGCAGGAGTTTCGACAGGCGAAAGGTCAAATGCCGGCCACCGTCATACACGCGAGCCGAATACTGACTCCAGAGGAAGAGATCAACGATGGGGTAATCGTCGTCGAAGAGAGCCGGATTGCGGCATTAGGACATCGGGACGAGGTTCGGGTTCCGGCGGGCGCGATTGATTACGTTGCAGCGGGAATGACCATTGTCCCGGGGTTTGTGGATGTGCACATTCACGGCGCTGGCGGGCACGACGTAATGGAGGCCAACGCCCGCGGGCTCGATCGAATAACAGCGACCGTCGCGCGGCATGGAACCACCTCCATGGTGGCAACCACGGTTACCGCACCGATTGAAGAGACGTGCCGCAGCCTTGCGGGAATCGCGCACTACATTCGCAGCCATGAAAATCCAGCAGAGCCGCCGAAGCCCGGCCGGATCGCAGCCGAAATTCTCGGCATTCATCTTGAGGGACCGTTCATCAGCCCAAGCCGCCGGGGCGTACATCCAGTTGATTCCATCGCCAGACCGTCGGTGGAAATTCTTGAGAAGCTCCTGAAGGCCGCCGATGGGTTTGTTCGGATATTGACGATCGCGCCCGAGCTGCCAGGCGCGATGGACCTGATTGGGGCGGCGCTAGCGGCCAAAGTCACTGTGGGGCTTGGCCATACTGACGCAAACTATGAACAAGCGCGCGCGGCAATTCAGGCAGGAGCACGCCACGCAGTGCATATTTACAATGCCATGCGCCCCTTCACACATCGCGATCCCGGAATAGTGGGCGCCATAATGACCGACCCCGAAGTAACCGCCGAAGTGATTGCGGATGGCGTGCACGTCTCGGGGCCGGCAATTCAAGTGCTAATCGGAACCAAGGGATTCGACGCCGTCATCTTGGTGAGCGATGGTATCGCGGCTACCGGAATGAGGGATGGCAATTACCGGCTGGGAAATTTTGACGTAAACGTTCGAGGCGGCATTTGCCGAAATGCAGAAGGAAAGCTGGCGGGCAGCACACTTACCCTCGATCGAGCATTACGGAACGTTGTGGAGCTGGGCGTGCCGCTGCGCGAGGCAGTCCGGATGATCACGATTCTGCCAGCACGGCGGCTGGGCGTAGCGGGCAAAAAGGGCATCATTGCGGTAGGAGCCGATGCTGATCTGGTTGCACTGACCGACGACTTGCAAGTCGCAGGAGTGATGACGCGCGGCGTGGGCCTCGGTGCGCAGTCTTAAATGTCAGCAGGGACAGCGGAACCAACGGCTCCGCCGCACAACCCGGCAAATTAACGGTCCACTCGCCGGGGATTCAATGGGATTTTCAATTCGTCAGCGAGCCGATGGGGATCAAACGGGCTGCAGGCAAAGTATCGTCCTTCTATCTCGATCGTAGGAACTTTCCGCCGGCCATTATTGACGCGAAGAACCAACGCTTCAGCTTCTGGAGCCTCGTCGATATTCACTTCTCGAAAGCTAACCTGGCGCTCCTGGAGAAACTGCTTCACGCGGCGGCAGTCGCAGCACCAGGTGGTTGAATAGACTGTAAGTTCGCTATTAGCCATGATCGCGCAAAGGAGCCAACAAACTATCTTACTATTTGATGCAAAGGTGACCACCGGGATTTTAACCGGATTTGCTTTGACGCACCTGCGCTGCCCATCTAGGAGTGAGCCTTCGTAGCGCTGCCCATCTTTCCAACAGCTTCCAGGCGAACTGCGGCGCGCTCGATGGCCAGTTTTTCGCGTTCCCACTCAGGAGTGCCTGCGCCGGCCTTGGCCAACTCCGCCTGGGCGCGATCGCGAGCTGCGCGCGAGCGCTCGGGGTCAATCTCCTCGCTTCGCTCGGAAACTTCGGCGAGGACAATCACGCGGTCTGGCAGAACTTCCGCATAACCATGGATGACGGTGAGATAACGCGTTTCTGATTCCTTGCGATAGGCCAGAATCCCGATGCCAAGTTCGGTGATGAGCGGAGCGTGCCCCGGCAAGATGCCGAGATAGCCTTCCTTACCCGGTATCTCGACGGCCTGCACATCCGCTTGAAGGACGTGGCGTTCGGGTGTGACCACTTGCAGTTCGATGCTCTCAGGTAGCATTCATTCAGCCTTGGTTTGAAGCCAACGGACTAGGCCGCGGCGGCTATTTTCTCCGCCTTTTCGCGCGCCTCTTCAATGGTGCCTACCATGTAAAAGGCCTGCTCGGGAAGATCGTCGTGCTTTCCCTCGACGATTTCCTTGAAGCCGCGAATGGTGTCTTCAACTTTGACGTACTTGCCTTCGAGGCCGCTGAACTGCTGGGCCACGAAGAAAGGCTGGGAAAGGAAGCGTTCGACCTTACGGGCGCGCGCGACCGTTTGCTTATCCTCATCGGAGAGTTCTTCGATGCCCAGGATGGCGATGATGTCCTGCAATTCCTTATAGCGCTGGAGCACGGATTTCACGGCGCGGGCGACGGTGTAATGCTCTTGGCCCAAAATGCGCGGATCGAGAATGCGCGAGAAGCTGGCTAGTGGATCGACAGCGGGATAAATGCCGCGCTCGACGATTTGGCGGCTGAGGTTGGTGGTTGCGTCGAGATGGGCGAAAGTGGCCGCGGGAGCCGGGTCAGTGTAGTCGTCGGCCGGAACGTAAATCGCCTGCACCGAGGTGATCGAGCCGCTCTTAGTGGAGGTGATGCGTTCCTGAAGCTCGCCAATTTCGGTGTTGAGGTTGGGCTGATATCCGACGGCTGACGGCATGCGGCCGAGCAGTGCCGAGACTTCCGAACCGGCTTGGACAAAGCGGAAAATATTATCGATGAAGAGCAGAACGTCCAGATGTTCTTCATCGCGAAAATATTCGGCGACAGTTAGACCGGTGAGGCCGACGCGGAGGCGGGCGCCGGGGGGCTCGGTCATCTGTCCGTAAATCAGCGCGCAACGGGATTTATCAGGATTGCCAGGCTCGATTACACCAGATTCCTGAAACTCGAGCCAAAGGTCGTTGCCTTCACGAGTACGCTCTCCAACACCGGCGAAAACCGATACGCCGCCGTGTTTCATCGCGACATTGTTGATCAGCTCTTGGATGAGCACGGTTTTGCCAACGCCCGCGCCGCCGAAGAGGCCGATTTTGCCGCCTTTGAGATATGGCTCGATCAGGTCAATGACCTTGATGCCCGTTTCGAACATATCCAAGTTTGTGGATTGGTCCTCGAGCGAGGGCGCAGGGCGGTGAATGGGGTAACGTTTGTCGGCTTTTACTGGCCCGAAGCCATCGACCGGCTCGCCGAGAACGTTGAGAACTCGGCCGAGGGTACCCCGTCCTACAGGCACTGAGATAGGCTCACCCAGATCCTGGGCTTTCATGCCGCGGACTAGGCCTTCGGTTGGCTTCATGGCGACGCACCGTACGCGGTCTTCGCCAAGGTGCTGGGCCACCTCCGCGACGATGTCCATCGGTTCTGGAATGTCGAATCCCTCGCTCCAGATGCGAACGGCATTGTGGATTCGCGGCAGGTGGTGCTCTTCGAACTGCACGTCCACAACTGGGCCAATGACTTCGACGACGTGCCCATTTTTCGTGTTATCGCTTGCCATTTCAGCTCCCGTAAATTTCTTGGATGAAACTCGTAAACCTTTCGATCCTCACGTCGCTTTTCACGATCGGCATTCTCACGACATTGCGGAGGCCGCGCCGCTCACAATCTCGATCAGTTCCTTGGTGATTCCGGCCTGACGAATCTTGTTCATCTGAAGTGTGAGCTTGTCAATGAGGTCGGAGGCGTTTCGCGTAGCCGCATCCATCGCGGTCATGCGCGCGGCGTGTTCCGCGGCGGCCGATTCCAGAAGAATGCGGAATACTTGCGATTCAAGGTAGCGGGGCACAAGGCCGCTAAAAATTTCGGCCACCGGTTCCTCGTAAATATAATCCACAAGCGATTGGCCGCTCGGATATCTATCATGGGGCAAGGAGTCTTCGGCGTCCTTGCGCGCCCCTGTGGATGTTTTCTCAGCCTCTTCCGACGCCGATGCGAGCACGTCCGGATCGATGGGAAGGAGCTTTTCGGTGATCAGCTTTTGCACCATTACGTTCTTGAACTCATTATAGACCGCATAAACTGCATCAACTTCGCGAGTCGCATACAGCTCTGCAATTCGGTTCGCAATTTCTTTCGCGGTGGAAAACTCCACCTTCGATGAAACATTCAAATACTCGTTAACGGCGCGCCAGCCGCGCTTTCGCAGCGTGTCCCGGCCTTTCTTGCCGATTGCAATCAACTGAGTTTTTTTGGATGAATTTTCGCGCAAAAATGCGATCGTGCGGCGGATCACATTCGAATTGAAAGCTCCGGCCAGGCTGCGATCGCCTGTCATTACTACCAGCAGAATACGCTCCTCGGGTCTCCGCTCAAGGAGGGGGTGTGCAGTAGACTCCATGCGCGCCGCCGCCGAACGCAATACGCGGAGGATTTCTTTGGCGTAAGGGCGCGCAGCAAACACGCCCTCCTGAGCGCGGCGAAGTTTCGCGGCCGAGATAAACTTCATCGCACGCGTGATTTGCTGGGTATTCTTCACCGAGCGGATGCGGCGCCGATAATCGAGAAGTGTTGGCATTGATTGAAGTCAGCGGGTTTAGCGGGCGGAAGTTGCTGCCTGACTAGATTCGGGCAAGCTTGCCCGGAATCGCTCCTTAAACGCATCCAGTGCCTTGGTGGCGTCCGCCCGGACTGCATCATCGAGCGCTTTTTTCTCTCTGATCGCCTGCAGCACGCCGGGATGATTCGTCTCGACAAACGTGTACATCTCAAGTTCGAACCTGCGGCACTCGGAGACGTCGATATCGTCCAAATAACGATTGGAGCTGGCGAAAAGCAGCAGAACTTGTTTTTCGATTGGCAGCGGCTGGTATTGATCCTGTTTCAGGATTTCCATGAGCCTTTGGCCGCGGGCCAATTGCGCTTGCGTGGTTTTATCGAGCTGCTCGGAGCCGAACTGCGTAAATGCCGCCAACTCGCGATATTGGGCCATATCGAGGCGCAGCGTTCCAGCTACCTGCCGCATCGCTTTGATTTGGGCATTGCCGCCGACGCGGCTCACCGAAATACCCGCGTTGATGGCGGGACGAATGCCGGCGTTGAAAAGATCCGCTTCGAGGTAAATCTGGCCGTCTGTAATCGAGATGACGTTCGTAGGGATGTACGCCGAGACGTCCCCTGCCTGTGTTTCGATCACGGGGAGGGCCGTAAGTGAACCCGCACCGAGCTTGTCATTCAATTTGGACGCGCGCTCCAGGAGGCGCGAATGCAAAAAGAAAACGTCCCCCGGGAATGCCTCGCGGCCCGGCGGCCTGCGAAGCAGCAGCGAAATTTCCCGGTAGGATTGCGCGTGCTTCGAAAGATCGTCGTAGAAGCAGATTGCATGGCGTTTGCTATCGCGGAAAAACTCCCCCATCGCGGCAGCGGCAAAAGGCGCGATGTATTGCATCGAGGCAGGCTCCGCAGCCGAGGCCGCAACAACGATGCTGTAGTCGAGAGCGCCGTAATCGGAAAGTGTCTTCACGACCTGCGCGATCGTCGAACGCTTCTGGCCGATCGCGCAGTAGATGCAAATCATGTCTCCGCCGCGCTGATTCAGGATTGTGTCGAGAATAATCGCCGTCTTTCCGGTTTGACGATCGCCGATAATCAACTCGCGCTGGCCGCGGCCAATGGGAATCATCGAATCGATGGCCTTGATGCCCGTTTGGAGAGGCTCGCGGACCGGCTGGCGATCGACCACGCCAGGCGCCAATCGCTCTAGTGGATTGCGCTGATCCGTGGCTACGGGGCCCTTGCCGTCAAGGGGCTGCCCCAGCGGATTCACTACGCGTCCGATCAGCGCATCCCCGACCGGCACGGACATGATTTGCTTCGTGCGCTTTACCGTGTCGCCTTCGACGATTTCGGTGTAGTCACCCAGGAGGACGGCGCCCACCTGATCTTCTTCGAGGTTGAGGGCGATGCCGAATACTCCGTGAGGAAACTCGATCATTTCACCGGCCATGCAACTCTCCAGGCCGTGAATGCGCGCGATGCCGTCGCCAACGGAGATCACCGAACCGACTTCCTCGACGGCCACGGTCTGTTGGTAGTTCTCGATTTGTTCGCGTAAAAGCTTAGTGATCTCGTCCGCTTTGATTTGCGCCATTTCTGGCTCCTATTCCGCTTCCAATTTTTGCCGCAGCCGGGTGAGCTGCTCGCGCAGAGAACCGTCGTAGATCGTAGAACCCACGCGCACTACGAGGCCTCCAAGCAGCGACCTATCTTCACCGAATCGAGCTTGGATTTTCTTGCCAGTCCGCTGCTCGAGCGCAGCGGTCAATCGTTCCTTCTCCTTGGCGCTCAGCTCCCGGGCCGATCTCACGTCGGCTTCGGCGATGCCCATCCGGGCGTTCAGGTCAGATTCAAACGCCTGTTGGATTTCGCGAAGCAAGTCTGTACGACGATGAAGCACCAACAGTTGGATGAAATTGCGGACTTCCGGAGCAAGTTCCATCCGCTCCGCGAGTTTGTGAACCACATTTTGTTTTGCTTCATGCCCTATTGCGGGTGTTTCGAGAAAATTTCGGAGGTCAGCCGATGCCGTGAACGCTTCTACAAAATTGGCGAGATCGGCCTTTATCCGTTCGCCACCATTGTGTTTCAGCGCGACGTCCGTCAACGCGGCTGCATATCGCGACGAAACGGCGCCGTTCAATTCGCGCTCCGCTGGAGTTCTGCGACAAAGTTGCCGAACAGCGCGGCCTCGGCATTCGAGGTCATTTCACCTTGCAACATAGCTTCGGCGCGCTCAATCGCTTTCCGCGCGGCAAACGCTCGCAATTCCAATCGCGCCGCGCGCTCTGCCGCGGCGATCTCCGCCTTTGCGGCTTCCTCGATCATGCCCGCCTCGGTTTTCGCCAGTTCGCGCAAGCGTTGCGCCTCGGCTTCTGCGGCGCGCTTTGCTTCGATACGCAATTCAGCGGTAAGTGTACCGATGCCCGCCACCTTCGTTTGAACTTCACGCAGGTCTCGCTCAGCGGCCTCGCGGGCCCGTGCCCCTTCTTGTATCTGTCGAGAAAGTTCTTCCCTGCGGTTCTGGAAGCTAGGAGCTGCTTTCAGAAACGCGTAGATGATAAGCGCCGAAATTATTCCAAAATTGATCCAGCGAAAGGCCCATCCCGTGGGCGAATCGGCTCCGGAAGGCTGATTTTCCTGTGCCAGGGCAGTTCCCGCCACCAGAAGGACAAGAGCGCTCAGACGCGCTCCCAGATCGAGCAAATGGGGCTTAGCGCGCTTCACCTGGTCGTCCCCATGCCCGGCGAAGAAGGTGTTTCGAGCAGTCTGCGGACAATCTCTCCGGCCACCGAAGGCACTTGAGCTTCGACTGCCGCGCGAGCGGCCTCGAGTTCCCCAGCAATTCGTTGCTTTGCGGCATCCACGTCTTCCTGCGCCCGCGCGCGCATCGCCTTGAGCAGTTTCGAACGGCCCTCCAGCGCCACTTGCCGCGCAGCCTCCTGCTCCCCATAAATTTCCGCGCGAGCTTTCCGCAGCGCCTCGTTATAACGATCAAGCTCCTGCCTCGCGGTCCCCTCGACAGCGGCTGCCTCAGCCCGGGCGCCTTGAATCCGCTCGCGCCGCTCGGACATCGCTCTTTGAATCGGCGCGAAGAAAGCCCATCGCAGGAAGCAGTAAAACAGCAGAACAATGGCGACCGTAGGCAGGGATTCAAGGAACAGCTCACCGAGCTTGTGCAAAATTTCCATTGTCAAGGAAAGGGTGTTGCGGCCGCTCCCCTGCGCGCGCTGTCTGCCCGCCAGCGGATGCCGGTGCGGCCAGAATAAAGCTAGAAATTATCGCATCGCCTCCCTCCACGCGTCAAATCTTTTGGAGCTTGGAACATCCCTTATAGGCAGAAACCCTAAACGCGACTAGAATATTTCCGTCCTCGTAGGCGATGGTCGCCCGTGCGGGAGCAGGCCCTGGAACCAATACTCAAGACCGAAGACCTCTGGAAAGTGTACCGGACCGGCAAGGTGGACGTGCCGGCCCTGCGCGGCGTCAGCATCCAGATACTTCCGGGCGAATTTGTCTCGATCATGGGGCCATCGGGATGCGGGAAATCCACGCTTCTGCACGTGATCGGCGGCCTTGCTCAGGCGACCCGCGGGCGGGTTTTGCTCGATGGAAACGATCTTACCGAAATGAGCGACGCTGCGCGCACCCTGTTGCGCCGGCACAAAGTAGGTTTCGTATTCCAGAGATTCAATCTGCTGCCCTCGCTCGACGCCTATCACAATATCGCTTTGGCCCAGCACATCCACGGGAATGGCTTCGACCCTCACCGCTTTGAAGCCGTAGCCGGGCTGCTGGGCATCAAAGAGCGCCTAAGCCATAAGCCTTCAGAGCTCTCCGGTGGAGAACAGCAGCGCGTGGCGCTAGCTCGCGCAATCATCAGTGAGCCGAAAATCGTCCTCGCCGACGAGCCGACAGGAAATCTGGACACCAAGAGCTCCGACGCCGTTCTCGCGCTGCTCCGGCAGCTCAATAGAGATCTTGGCCAGACAATCGTGATGATCACTCACAATCCGGACGCCGCGACCCACGGGAATCGCGTCTTGCACATGCGCGATGGAATGGTCGTGAACGGATCGGGTTCGCACTAGTCAGATGAGCCGGCTCTGGCGAGGCATCGTGAGCACCGTCTTCTGGTCTTACGACCGCGGCAGCTGGCCTTACGATATCTTGGTTGTCGCCATTCTTATTTTTGTGCTGGCAACGCCCAGATCGTGGTTCCGCGATGAACCAAAAGAGAGCTTAATCGCAACTTCGAGCGTGCATCTCCTGTCCGCGGATGCGAGGAGCCGGACCCGCACGTACCGGCTCGATGCCGGCGTTCTTTCGCGCGACAAGCGAACCACGCATCCCACGCCGGAGCTGGAACGCGAAGCGCACGATATATTGGGACGGACGGTAGTCGATCTGAGAGACCGAACTTTCCAAGTCGTGCGAATTGAACCTGCTCTTGCGGACGACGGCTCGGTCCTCTATTACGATGTGATCGTGCATCTTTAGAAGACGATTGTTTTGCACTCAACGGATATGAAAATAGAAAGCGCAGCAGCATTGCCTGGCGGCGGACAGTACAATCGCCCCACTCCTGAAAAAATCGAGCAGGCCCTCCGCGATCTGAAATCGCTGCTCGGCACACGAGTGACCGTGGCCGACTCAGTTCGCGAACACCACAGCCACGGAGAGTCTTACCATCCCGCGGCCCTCCCGGATGCTGTCTGCTTTCCGCACTCCACCGGCGAAGTCAGCGAAATCCTCAAAATCAGCGCGAAATATCAGGTGCCGGTGATTCCCTTCGGAGCGGGCACTTCCATGGAAGCGCAGGTGAACGCAATTTACGGTGGCATCACCATTGACATGCGCGAAATGAATAAAGTCGTGCGAATCAGTCCCGAGGATTTGCAGGCCACGGTCGAAGCGGGGATGCCGCGTAAACAGCTCAATAAAGCTTTGGAGAATACCGGCTTTACGTTCTTTATCGATCCAGGAGCCGATGCCACGATCGGCGGGATGACCTCAACGCGCGCTTCGGGTACGACAGCCGTGCGTTACGGCACCATGCGAGAGAATGTAATGGCTCTCACCGTGGTGCTCGCCGATGGGCGCATCATCAAGACGGGCACGGCTGCACGCAAGTCCGCCGCAGGCTACGATCTCACTCGGCTTTTTGTCGGCGCCGAGGGTACGCTCGGCGTGATTACGGAAGTCACGCTTCGCCTGCACCCGTTGCCCGAAGCGGTTGCGGCGGCCTGTTGTACTTTTAATACCATTCGAGACGCCGTTGAGACCGCCATCGAAACCATTCAACTTGGCGTGGCAGTGGCCCGAATCGAGATGATGGACGAGGCCCAGATCGACGCATGCAATCGCCATTCGAAAACGCACTATCCCGTCGCGCCTCTCCTGTTTTTCGAATTCCATGGCGATAGCGAGCGGAATGTCAACGATCAAGCAGAAACAGTCCGCAAGCTCGCGAATGAACATCATGGCCGCGATTTCGAATGGTTCACGACGCCCGAGGAACGCGAAACGCTTTGGAAAATGCGCCACGAAGCCTACTTCGCAACCCTGGCAATCCGTCCGGGCGGCAAAATGTTCACCACGGATATCTGTGTCCCGATTTCGCGCTTGGCTGATTGCATCGTCGAATCGAAGAAGGATGCCGAGAGCGCATCCTTTCCAACAACGGTCGTCGGACATGTGGGCGATGGCAACTTCCACATGGCTTTCATCCTCGATTCGGAGAATCCCGCGGAACTTGCCGAAGCAAAGAAACTCGAGGAGAGAATTATTTTGCGCGCGCTCGAAATGGGCGGCACTTGTACCGGAGAGCACGGCATCGGCATGGGAAGAGCAAAATACCTGTCAACCGAACATGGAGCAGCGCTCGACGTCATGCGCGCTATTAAACAGGCGTTGGACCCGGATAATCGGATGAATCCGGGCAAAATGGTCGAACCTCAGCCGCTCCGCAGCGGGCCGCAATCCTAAGGGAGTTGTCTCTGCCAGCTCGCTGGAACATCCACATACGAGCGATTTAATTCGCTGATTGACTCGCAACCTAGCAGCGCCAACGTTCGCTCCAGGTCGGCGCGCAAAATCGCGATAGCCCGCGCCACGCCTGCCTCACCCGCCGCGCCAAGGCCGTATGCATAGGCGCGCCCAATCAGCACCGCGCGCGCCCCTAGGCAAATCGCCTTCGCGATGTCGCTCCCGCGCCGCACTCCTCCATCCATTAAAACCTCAGCTCGATCACCCACCGCGCTGACAATTTCGGGCAGCGCACGCAGTGACGCAGCAACTCCATCGAGTTGGCGCCCGCCGTGATTCGATACGATCACGCCGGCCGCTCCCTCATCTATCGCTCGCCTCGCATCTTCGCCAGTGAGCACGCCCTTTACGACGATCGGCCCTGCCCACAACTTGCGAATCCATTGAAGGTCCGCCCACGTGACCACTGACCGCGCCAGCGCCGCCTGCGTTTCCGAGAGCGGCATCGGCCCGCGCCCGGGCACGATCACGTTGGGAAGCTCGAGCATTCGGCCGTCTCGAAGGAAACCCGCCAACCACGCGGGATGCGCGAACACTTGCGGGAAAAAGCGCAGCTTGGCGAGAAGCTTGGTCCCCATCAGCGCTCCAGTGCCGTTGCGAATATCACGCTCGCGGAAACCGAACGTGCCTGTATCAATCGTGATCGCGAGCACGCTGAACCCTGCCGCCCGAGCGCGGGCAAGGGCCGCCTCAGCCGCTTCGCGTCCGCCAACGAGATAAAGTTGATACCACCGGATCCCTGGGCAAGCCGCGGACACGTCTTCCAGCCGGCAGCCCGAGATTGTGGTCAGGGTAAATCCGACGCCAGCTTTCGCGGCTGCTCGTGCCCCGCACACTTCACCCTGCGGATGTATCAGGCGGCTGAATCCCACCGGCGCCAGAAGAAAGGGCATCGCTAGTTGTGAGCCAAGAATCTCTGTGCGCAGGTCGCAGCCAGAGACCGCCACCGCATTGCGAGGCCGAAATGTCACCTCTTCAAAGGCGCGGCGGTTTTCGCGCAGCGTGATTTCGTCTTGAGCGCCGCCATCAATGTAATCGAAGACCGCGCGCGGAAGACGCCGCTCGGCAATGCGCCGCAAATCAGCGATGTTGACCACGCGCGGCGAAGCCACTCTGCGTTCGTCGCGGGTCATCTTTGGACGTCCTCGCTCCGCTCAGTATGCGCGGCAAAATGCGATTGAATTGGCAAAGGAATGATTTCCGCGGAGGCCATT
>DATDIT010000099.1:0-21443 GCA_036520875.1 Candidatus Acidiferrales bacterium | reverse complement strand
GGCGATGGCTGCGGCGCGCACGTGCTATTCGCCGCGGCTGATCGGTCCCGAAGAAATAACGGAAAAGCAGCGTGTGACCATTGGTGCGGGCACGTATTTCGGCGGGCACCACACCGTTTATCAGCACGCACATTTCGAATTTGGACTTGAGAATGTGAGCCGGCAGTTCGTGTGGTCGTATCTCCACGCGCATCCGTTTTACAACTCCGAACAGCAAAGCCAGCGCTACGTGCGGCTTGATCTTCCGCAGGCGTACGTGCCCAGTGAAAGCGGCGCGTTTGGCGCGGCGGAACGCGCGATCTATGAAAAGGCTGTGGCGCGCGCCTGGGAACATTATCGAGAGCTGACGACTCTCCTCGAGCCGACGACGCGCGAAATTCTGAATGACATTTGGCATGTCGGCGCGATGTCGCATGAGCGGCGGGTGCAAAAAGTAGAGCGGCAATCGGAAAAGCGCGCGATTGAACTGGCGCGTTACGTGTTGCCCGTGGCGGCGTTTACCACGATGGTTCACACGATTTCCGGCATCGTGCTTTACCGGCTGTGGCGGATGTGCGCTGCGAGCGACACGCCTACGGAAGCGCGGCAGGTTGTGGGCGAAATGGTGACGCGCGTTCGCGAGATTGATCCGGAATTTCTAGACCGGTTCGGCAACGAGCCGATAGATGTTGCCACAGAATTCGAAGCGCCGCCCCGCCGTGGCGAAGAATTCGCGCGCGAATTCGACGTGCGTCTCGCGGGAGCAACGTCGCGACTGATCGATTATTCGCCGCGAGCCATCGAATCCATGGCCGAGGCATATCGCGGAGTGATGAGCCTGCGTGCGGAGGAGTGTTCCGACGCGGAAGCGCTGGACCGGATGCTGAACCCGGCGCGAAATCCTTATCGCCGCGAGACTCTGAACGTGGGTGTGCACGCGCCGACGATGCGTCCGCTGGATCACGCGCATTTCACGTTCGCGAAAAAGATAAGCCACACTGCGGACAGCCAAGACCAGCGCCACCGAATGGTGCCCGGGTCGCGCCCTCTGCTTACACTCGCGGACATGCGCGAGCCCGACTACATCACGCCGATGCTGATTCGTGAAAATCCTCGCGCGCTCGAAATCTACGAGCAAGCCATGCACGAAGCATGGGCGGCAAAGAATGAACTGCTGGACCGCGGCGTTTCTCGCGAGTTCGCGCTTTACTTGCTGCCGAATGCGAAGGCGATTCGATTTGTGGAATCAGGATCGCTGCTGCATCTGGTCCATAAATGGACGATGCGGACTTGCTTTAACGCGCAAGAAGAGATTTATCAGGCGTCCATTCAGGAGGTGGAACAGGTGCGGAGAGCTTTTCCTGAACTCGGGCGCTACATTGGTCCACCGTGCTTTCTTCGCGCGGGAATTTCCACGCCAATTTGCACCGAAGGCTCGCATTTCTGCGGAGTGAAAGTGTGGCTCGATTTCCCAAACGTCGAGCGCCGGATCTAGCTGGATTCTCTCTGGTAAAGCACGCTTCGACGTAAGGATGATCGCAAATGCGGCACCCCGCAGGATGAAGATATTCTCGGAGATCTTGGCGTGATGATCTCGGAGCGTGCTCTTCCCCCTCCTCAAAACGATCGTCGGGAACGTTGCCTACAGTGCCCTTCTCCGCACACAACCCGCGGGGACGCATGCAACGAGCGGACTACTTGAGTAACATCTGCTAACGGGATCGAAATTTCGTCGAGGAATCAGGTCAATGCTCGCAACACGCGTATTTTGCGCAGCTGTACCGGTGCTCTTGTGTGCTCTCCTCGTCCCTTCTGCTTTGACGAAGGCGCAGCAGACGGCACTCAGTAAAGGAGAAAGAGATCGGAATCGTCAAATTCTGAATGATGCTTATGACGCAGTCAAGGAACACTACTACGACCGAAACTATCACGGTGTCGATCTCAAGGCACTGCATTCGGAGTATGCGACAAAAGTCGAAGAAAGCGAATCGAACGGTCAAGCGTTTCGCATGATCGCCGCCTTTCTTGGAAAGTTGAATGACTCACACACATTCTTCATACCGCCGCTTCGACCTTACTCCTTTGATTACGGATATCGGATGCAAATGATAGGAGATCGATGTTTTGTCACGGCCGTGCGCCCCGGAACGGATGCCGAAGCTAAAGCCCATGTCGGCGACCAGGTGCTTAACCTCGATGGTTATTCTGTGAACCGAACGGACTTCAGGGCGTTGTCGTATTACCTCGGCGAGCTTGCGCCGCAACCGATGTCCAGTCTTGATCTGCTGACGCCGGGCGGCCAGAAAGAGGCGGTTCGCATCACCGTAAAGTTTGAAAAAAAGCAGGAGGTGATCGACGCGTTTGGGCCGTGGCGATGGGCAAAGCAAGTAGACGGTTCACGGCAGGTTGTCGTGGGCGACGCGACATTTTGGAAGATGCCAATCTTCCTAGCCAACGATTCTACGGTAGACCACCTTTTCAGTTCCGCTCGCCAGCACAAGACATTAATACTCGATCTTCGCGGCAATCCAGGGGGAGCCGGTGGTACGCTCGAACGCATGCTGGGTTATGTCTTCGATCACGATGTCAAGATTGGTGATCGTATTACCCGAACCGAAAAGAGGCCAATGGTCGCCAAATCGCGTGGCGGCCATGTGTTTTCGGGAAATTTGATCGTGCTTATCGACGCACAGTCGGCATCCGCTGCCGAGCTCTTTGCACGCGTGGTCCAGCTGGAGAAGAGAGGGGTAGTGTTGGGAGATCGCTCTTCGGGGATGGTCATGGAAGCCCAGATTTATCCTTATACCCAGGGCTTAGCGAATGTCGTTGCTTACGCTATCGAGGTAACTGAGGCTGATCTGACTATGACGGACGGGAAAAGCCTGGAGGGCAACGGAGTTGTGCCGGACGAAATCATTCTCCCTACAGCCCAGGATCTTGCAGCCGGGCGCGATCCGGTCCTTGCACGTGCGGCCCAGCTCGCGCACGTGAAGCTCGATCCGGTCGAAGCCGGTGAAATGTTCCCTGTTGAGTGGGCTCCTCTTTGAGTCGCAACAAACATCTCTAACAACGTCAGCTCTCTGAAATCGGTCGATGCCTGATTTGAGACCGCGTCTCTTGAATTCGCGTCCGACACAGTGGCGAAGAGACTCTCCATGCGGAAACCCTCACCCGTGAAGGTGGGGTGAGCTACATCAAACCAAAGGCGCCAATCGGGAGATTGGCGTTCCCAGGAAAGGCAACGTAACCGGGGCTACGATTATCTCTCGATCTTAAAGCCGATTTTCAGCCTGACTTGGAACTCCTCGACCTTGCCGTCTTTAATTCTGCCGCTCTCTTCGGCGATCTGAAACCACTCCATGTGGCGAATTGTCTTTGCGGCTTCGGCGACAGCGGCCTTCGCGGCTTCGGCAAAGCTGACGGGCGATGTTCCTACCAGTTCGGTGATTTTGTATGTTCCGGGCATGTCTCCGATTCTCCTCGCGCGATAAATTCTGCGAATACTAGGGCAGTCTAGGCCCAACAGGGTCGAAAACCAATGAATCTTAACTGCTGATTCCGGGTTCATCGGACACTGTCATTGCTAGCGGGCATTTCGGGTACACTACGGCGATTGGACCGACGGAAACTTGGGGGCAACCGTGCAACTCGGGGCGGGGGACGGCGAATTTCGCAATCGACGAATGGCCTACGCAATCTTCCGAGTGACGCTGGGCCTGAATATCTTTTTGCACGGATTCGTGCGAATTCTGACCGGTCCATCAGCTTTTGAAGCGCAGACGGAAAAGCTCTTCAGCAATACGTTTTTGCCGGCTGGGCAGGTTCACTTCTTCCTTTCGGTATTGCCCTATATCGAAGCCGCCGTGGGGTCCTTGATCGTCGTCGGCTTATTCACACTTTGGGCTCTGGTCGCCGGAGCCTTGCTGATGCTGGTTTTGATCTTCGGAACCGCAGCGAGACAGGATTGGACGACCGTGGGAATCCAAACCGCTTACGGACTCTTTTACTACTTCCTCATCTCGCGAAATCAAGACAACTGGCTGGCGATCGATTGCCTTTTCGCGAATCGCAGAGCGATACCTGATAATTAGCCTCGGACAGTTCTTTGATGTAGTGGGGAAGAACTGGACGAAAGTGCACCACCCGCCGGAAAAAAAGCCCGCCTAAAATGCGAGGCGGCCTCTACAAAGCCACCGCCCGACGCGGAACTCCGCGGACTGCGGCCGCGCAGGATGCTAGGGCCGTATAGAGGGAGGATAGAGGTCCGAAGGCGGTGTGAATTTTAGGCGGAAGGTTAGCCCGCGCTTCTGATTTTCTGTGTTGGTGCGCTCCAGGTCGAGTTGCATTACGTCCACGGCGCCTGTCTGCCCAGAGTCGGTGATGTACTGCAGGCGTCCCAGAGTGATCCACCAATCCGTGGCCGCGATGGTCCTGCCATCTTTCAAGTACAGGTCCATCGTCGTTGGCGGGGCGGGCGGGCTCGGAGGCTGCGCCGCAGCCGGGCCAGACGGAAGCTGGCTTTCGAAAAGCGTCAGCTGGGGAAAGTAGGGAGCAGGCTGCGGCGGGGTTGGAGCCAACTCCGCGGAGTATGAACCCAGCCCGAAACACGGCCCTACGGTTGAGAAGCGTCCCGGCGTTGTCGCGGAATCGCACGCAGGCCAGAGACCGAATCCCAGGGGCAGGCTTCCGAACTGCGAAATGGAGCCCGCGAGACCAAAGCTTCGCGGAAACGACGCGCTGAAGAAAAACGGAGCAATGAAACGCTGCGCTTCGAGGATTGCGCGGAAGGAGTTCCGCTCAGCAGCGTTGGCGCCAGGGTCCATGAGACGCGGAACGCGCAGCGGGCTTGCGAGATGCACCGCATACGGCGACACTGCCAACCGCGACGGCCCGACCGAGCGGGCTATCGGCATCGGAACGATCGCGCGCGGGGGAGGCGATGTGAACGCCGGTGGCCGGTACGCTCCTCTGGCGATCACGACGGGATGCCTAGGCGCAGCGACGGGCTGGCCGGCGGTCTGTTGCGCGCTGCTCATACGGGGCGTTGAGGCCAAAGCTGCAGCTGTCGCGCAAAGAAACACTAGCGAGCGTGAAATCAGGCCCCGATTTGTCGGCGTCGAGCGAAGCATCTCCTTCTGCCTTCCGAACCTTTTGTAAGCATCCTCCTGTGCATCAGCACGCGCAACCGATATTTGTGGGGGCGTTAAGGTGCCGACGCGGCACGTTGTGGCTGCATCTTCACATTCTTGCGCAAGCATGCTTCGACGTGAGAATGGTCTAGCCAGCGAGAGGCACTTGCCGGTTGAGCCCGCATGACTAATCAGGAGTCAGATGCTTCGACGCGGTGTAGACTCCGGGGTGATCGAAGAAGCAGGGAGACTTGACGAGTCGTACGCTCCGATTCCGCTATGGCACTTAGCTCCTCGTAAGACTGGAGGCTCGGGATGAACGGCCAACAAAAGAAGGAGCAGTATTCTGGGGCGCGAGATCAAGCGATCCGTGCGGCACTGGATCAGCATTGGGCGGCGTCCGATGCCAACGATTTTGAAACCGAGCACCGCATCTATCACGAGGACGCGGTGCTGGAATACCCGCAGTCAGGCGAGCGAACCCGCGGTCGAAGCAACATACAGAACCAACGCGCTAGTCAGCCGAGCAAAAAGCGGTTTTCTATTCGACGAATCATCGGCGGCGGTGATCTTTGGGTTACCGAATTCGTTCTGCGATATGACGGCAAGCCATCGTACACCGTGAGCATCATGGAGTTCACGGGCGACAAGGTGGCGCGGGAAACACAGTACTTTGCGGATCCATTCGTGGCACCTGCATGGCGGGCTCAATTGGTCGAACGGATGGACACATAACCTCGAGCCCTAAACCGATGGAGGGATAAGAGGTGGATTGGAAACGGTTGGTCCAGATTGCGCTGCAGGGTAGCGGTGATTGCGAACAATATGCCATCCTGCTGGTACGCGTTTCGCTCACTGAAGGTAGGCACCGATGCTGGTCGTGATGCAATCACAAGCGACAGAGGAACAGGTTCGCGCTGTCTGCGAGCAGATCGAATCAGTTGGTCTGCGCGCGCATCCGATTCCTGGAGCAGGCCGCACGGCAATCGGCATCACGGGCAACAGCGGCAGCATAGACACGGGCGCACTGGAAACGATGGCGGGCGTGCTCGAATGCGTTCCGATCAGCAAGCCTTACAAGCTGGTGAGCCGCGATGTGAAACAAGAAAACACGATCGTCCGCATTCCTACGCCGTCGGGTGAGGTTACTTTTGGAGGCAAAGCCGTAGCACTGGTGGCCGGCCCGTGCGCTATCGAATCCCGCGAGCAAGCATTCACTATCGCCGAGCGGATTCACGCATCTGGCGCGCGGCTTTTCCGAGGCGGCGCTTACAAACCGCGCACATCTCCTTACGCTTTTCAGGGGCTTGCCGAGAGCGGGCTTGAGATCCTGGCCAAGGTGCGTGAGGAGTTCGGCCTTGGCATCGTCACGGAAGCCATCGACAATGAGTCGCTGGATTTGGTGGAGAAATATGCGGACGTGATCCAGATCGGCGCCCGCAACATGCAGAATTTTTCGTTACTGAAACGCGCCGGACGCGCGAAAAAGCCCGTGCTGCTGAAGCGCGGAATGTCCGCCACACTCGACGAATTCCTGATGGCGGCGGAGTACGTGTTGTCCGAAGGAAACTATCAAGTGATACTGTGCGAACGCGGTGTGCGCACGTTCACAGATCACACGCGCAATACGCTCGATCTGAGTATCATTCCGGCCGTGCAGAGCCGCAGCCACTTGCCTATTGCGGCCGACCCTTCGCACGGAACCGGGCGGCGCAACAAAGTGCTGCCGCTCTCGCGCGCTTGCGTTGCCGCCGGCGCCGATGGACTTCTGGTGGAAGTGCATCACGATCCCGCGCGAGCCCTCTCGGATGGCCCGCAGTCGATCCTGCCCGATGAATTCGATCAGCTTGTGCGCGAAGTCCGAGAGATTGCCGGCGTCCTAGGACGCACGCTCAATTGAACTACGGTCTCAAATGGGTGGTTAATACGCGGTGATCAGCGCTGCACTCTCTCACGCCCGGTTGTCTCATTTGCGGGTCCCGTGCGCAATCTTGTTCATCGGCCTTTTCGCATTGATCGTGCGCGGGCAAAGCTCGGCGCCGCGAGCGAATCACGACTCCGCGCCCACTTATTATCGCGACGTTCTCCCCATTCTGCGCAATCACTGCGAAGTCTGCCATCGCCCCGGCGAAATCGGTCCGACGTCCCTGGTGACCTATCAGCAGACACGCGGGATGGCGAGCCTCATTGCGAATGCCACCAGGCAGAGGACGATGCCTCCGTGGTTCGCCGACCCGCAGTTCGGGCGATTCTCGAACGATCCGTCGCTCACGGCGCGTGAAATCGAAATTCTTCAAGCCTGGGCAAGCTCTGGAGCACCCGCTGGAAATTCCACGGATGCTCCGCCCGCACCGCATTGGGCTCAGGGCTGGAAGATCTCGGAGCCCGACGTCGTGTTTCGGATGCCGAAACCGGTCGCAATTCCCGCGCACGGCGACGTGGAGTACACCTACGAAATCGTCCACACGGGTTTTACCGAAGGCAAATGGGCGCAGAAATCCGAAGTACGTCCATCGAGCCCGGAGAACGTCCACCACGCCGTTGTCTATGTCCGTCCGCCCGGCTCCGCATGGCTGAAAAACGCGCCGATCGGAGTTCCGTTTACGGCATCGGACATGACGGACGAGCAAGATCGCCGCGATACGCACATGACTACGGCCGATATTCTGCTTGTGTATGCGCCAGGCAGTTCGCCCGATAATTGGCCGGATGGAATGGCGAAATTCATCCCCGCTGGATCGGATCTCGTCTTCCAAATGCACTACACCACGCACGGTCATCCAGAAGCCGACCAGACGAGTGTGGGGATTGTCTTCGCAAAAAATAAGCCGAAGCAAAGAGTGCTGACGTTGCAGCTCACCAACGACCGTTTCGTGATTCCTCCCGGCGTCGACAACTATCGAGTGGAAGTTCACGGCTCGCTTCCCAACGACGCGTTGCTGCTCAGCTTTTTTCCGCACCTCCATCTCCGCGGCAAGCAGTTCGACTACAACATCCTGCATCCCGACGGATCGATCGAGACGCTTTTGCGCGTGCACTACAATTTCTACTGGCAATTGAGCTATCGTCTAGCCGAGCCCCGCCCGTTGAAGGCCGGGACTGTCCTGCAAGCCGTCGCGTTATTCGACAATTCGAAAAATAATCCGCACAATCCTGACCCCAATGCAGCGGTTTACTGGGGCGATCAAACCTATGACGAAATGATGGTCGGCTTCTTCGATGTGGCGGTTCCCTCCGGCGTCGACAAGATTCATTACTTCCTGAGGAAATGATACGTTTCGGAGAAAGATCGCGCCCTGTGGAGGACGAGCGCATCGAAGCGAGCATGATTTGCCACGGTGGCTTAGGAGACGAAGACGCAACCGATGCGCGAGCGCTCGCCGACGCTTTGCAGCATGTAGGCCTTGCGCAGCATCACACGGACGGGGGGCAAAATTGGCACGTGAAGTATGGCGCTAAATTGGTTGGGCAAATCTTCGGGCTTATCGAATTGCAGTGCTACGCCGCCATAGCTTAAATCGATGACCTTGGCTGTTTTCTGTTCCGCTTCGCTGAGCAAAGCGTAAGCCTTCGTTCCCGCAAGCGATACGCGCTCCCATTTTCGATGCTCGCTGCGCGCCTCTGCAGGCGGCACGACACTCGGCTTTGCCGGCGAAACAGGCTGGGATGCGGACGGCGACGCTCCAGCCTTGAGGGACGGCTCAGGCTCCATCGGGATTACTCGCTGGGAAGGCCGATTAGCGGTCTTCAAAGCGTACAGCCTTTGATCCGCGGTGCCGAGAAGTTCGCTCCTCTGATCGCCGTCCTGGGGATAGACCGCAGCGCCGAAATCCAGCGTCACTCCAATATTCAGATTCAGAGGAAGGAGTTCGACTTCATATTGCGACCGCACGCGACGGCATAGTGTGACGGCCTGCTCCGAATCCGTCCGCGGCAAGAGCACTGCGAATTCGTCTCCGCCGATCCGAAAGGCGAAGTCAGAAGCGCGCAGCGTTGTGCGCAACGTGGCGGCGGCTATTTTCAGCACATCATCGCCTCGCATGTGGCCGTGGCGGTCATTGACCTCTTTGAGCTTGTGCAGATCGAGGATTACAACCGCCAACTGTTCGTTGTACCGCTTGGCACGAATTAATTCCTTATCCAGATACTCATCGAAGAGGCGCCTGTTATACAGGCCGGTTAAAGCATCGGTTGCAGCGTCGACCTGCAGCCTCTTGAAATCGTCATACTCCACCAGGACGGGAACGCGCAGCAGGCCCTCAGAGGAAAGCACATCCAACAGCGCCACTTTCCAGGAGATTTTTTTCCCAAGGGTGGTGAACTCCGCGCGCCGCTGGAGAATTCGAGACCAGTATTCGCTGCTCTGAGTCTCGGTCAAATCGAGCCGGGTAAGAGTCCTGAAAAGCTGCTTCAGAAACTGTGCGCGTGCGGAGTCATCGAGGCCTTCGAGGGTCTCGATCAATAGCTCGAAGATAGAATCTTCAGCCGCTGGCCGCGGCTGGAAAGCGTCGCCAGGTTGGAACATGAACGGTTAGTTCCGAACTACTCTCAGCCTACCTCGCATAAGGTGGGCAGATTACGGGGGCAGTATAGATTCTAGCAATGGTTAGGCCATTCCGGGTACAACTTCGGGGCTAATTCGGGGTTATAAGTGTATTAATGGCGGCTGTCAATGTTGCGAGAGGATACCGGCGACAAGCGTCGCACGCCCGGGCAGCGTGATAGATGAAAACTGATTCCACTTTGCGGTCCGTAGGAAGCGTGATACCAGCGAGCCAGTTACCCAAGCGGCTTCGTGAATTCAACGCCGACCAAGTAAACGTCCCCTGCTTCCCGCTGTCGCGTCACCCTGGCTTGGAATGGTGCCATGCCAGCCGGAACTAACCCTGACGAGGTTATCGAGGGCGCCGGAATAGTCAATGTAACAAAGCCGTTCAGCTCAAGAGCGCGAGGACTGGCGATGAAGGCTCCTAAACCGCTTATATCCAATGTTTTGCCCAGTTCAATAAATTGCTCCCCCTGCGGGTCCTTGCCTCTGACGAAAAGCGGCACCTGGAGCTGGATCCGGGGAAAGCGGCGACGTTCCTCGGCTAATGAGGCAAGACCAGCGCTCGATCTCACAAGAGTTTTCCTATCGGCCATTGGCTTTAGTATTAGTACTCGGACGGACGCGATTTTTCAGTTGCAAGTTAGAACGCATAAGTGATCGTTTTCATAAAGCCATATATATCAGCAGCTTGCAAAACCGCGTGCTCGAATCGGAGGCGTGTCGAGACACCAGATGGTGCAAATTTGCGGCAATTCATTTCCACCATTGTGCAAAGTGGGACGCATTTACCATTGACACCCCCTGGTCCCTTTGCGAGCATACGAGTCCGACCCCAGTTTAGGCTCCAAACAGAGGGGTGTCTTCGGCTTAATCGAACGGCAACGGAGCGAACTTTGTCGAAGAACATGACTGTGGAAAAGCAGCCGAGCGGAGCCGCGACCTTCCAGTTAGTCGCGAGCCTGCTGGACGCTTTGGACCGGCCTCTGCTGGTATCCGATCGCAGTGGTCAGGTGCTCTTCGCGAACTTGCACGCTCAGGATGCCCTGGCCGCCCGGAGCCTAAATGCTGCTGGGGAACTCAACCTTTTCCGGGATTTACTGCGTGTCGACCGCAAGGGAGTGATCGGCCAATTGGAGGCTGGCGAGCAAGAAATTGACCTTCCACTGGATTACTCGTCCGGGAAATTCCGCGCGCGAATTCGCTGGCTGCCGGAGCCTGATTGGTTGGCAGTCTTTGTCGAGCCATCGGGATCGGAAGCGCCGACCGACGAGGCGGAAATGCGTCAGACCGTGCAAGAACTGATGCAAGAGCGGGAAATTACGTACCGCAATCTGCTGGCGGCATACCTTCGTCTCCAAGAGGCCAATCGCCAAAAGACCGTCTTTCTGGCATCTGCCGCTCACGAACTAAAAACGCCGCTCGCCGTCATGAAGGGATACTACGAACTCTTGCTCACGGGCTCTCTCGGGAAACTCAGCGAGAAACAGACGGACATTTTGCGAGAGTCAAAAGAGAGCTGCGATCGGCTGGTGCGGCTTGTTTCGATGTTTCTGAATTATTCCGCGCTAGAGAGCGGTAAACTTGTCCTGCAGCTCCGGGATAACGATTTGGGAGACTGCATCCGCGATCTTGCGGGTCGATGGCAGGATGCGTTTCAACGCAGCGGTGTCCGCCTGGATGTGCGGCTCGGCCCCGGGTTGCCGCCATTTAAGTTCGACTATCAGAAAGTGCAGCAGTGCATCGTGAATCTGCTCGACAATGCGCTGAAGCATTCGACCGCGGGAGGCTCGGTTACGCTGGCCGCCGAATTACACTTTTGGGAGCGGCGAATGACCGAAGGATCCACGGTCCATGAAAGACGTCGCGACCGGGGCCAGCGTCCGAATAGCGCGCTGATCTCCATCGCCGACACAGGCAAGGGAATCTCGGCCGAGTTTCATCAGGAAATTTTTGAGGAATTCGTGCGAGTCGATCCGTCATCGTCCGGGATGGGATTGGGATTGGCCATCACCAAGCGACTGATACAGGCGCATCGCGGGAAAGTATGGGTCGACAGCGAGGTGGGGCGCGGAAGCTCCTTTTCGTTTCTATTGCCCATTCACGTGGAATAAAGGAAAGGTAATTTCGAGGGATGATCATGTCCGGGAAGCAAAAAATAATGGTGGTGGATGACGAACCGAGCATTCGGAAATATCTCCGAACGCTGCTCGAAGTCGACGGTTTCGAGGTCGAAACTTTACCGAACGGCAAGGAAGCCCTGAAAGAAGTTGGAGCCGGATCGCGTCCCGACTTCATCATTCTCGATGTGCTGATGCCCGAAATGGACGGCCTTGAGACACTGCGGCAGCTGATGCAGATGGACCGCTCGCTCAATATCATCATGCTTTCCTGCGCCAACGAAGTCACCACCGTCGTCGAAGCCATCCGCCTCGGGGCGCTCGATTACCTTACCAAGCCGTTTGAAAAGCCCGAACTCGACGCCGCGTTTCTGAAGTGCCAGCAAAAGCAACAGCTTCGATCCGAAAATCAGGCCCTCCGCGAATACTGCGAGGCGCTGACCGAGGACATCTCGTTTCTCGCCGCCAGCCCTCAGATGCTGAAAATACGCCAGCAGATTTTACAGATCGCTCCGGTGGACGTGCCCATTTTTATCAGCGGGGAAAGTGGCGTCGGGAAAGAAGTTGTGGCGCGCATGGTCCATCTTCGCTCAAAGCGCCAGCACCAGCCTTTTATTAAGGTCAATTGCGCGGCGCTACCCGGAGAGCTGCTGGAATCCGAACTTTTCGGCTTCGAGCAAGGCGCCTTCACCGGTGCGGTTCGCGCAAAACCCGGCAAATTCGAATTGGCCAATAAAGGCACTATTTTTCTGGATGAGATTGCTGAAATGAGCCCGCACTTGCAGGCCAAGTTGCTGCACGTCTTGCAGGACGGCCAATATTCGCGCCTAGGGGCCCGCGCGGTGGTGAATGTGGACGTGCGGGTTCTAGCCGCTACGAACATGGATGTCAAGGAGGCCATGAAAACGGGCCGCTTCCGAGAGGACCTCTACTATCGATTGAATGTGCTTTCTCTTCATATACCGCCGCTCCGCGAACGCATTACGGAAATCCCGCTGTTGTTCCGTCATTTCCTAGTCAAGTACAGCGAAAAATACCAGAAGCAAGCACCCGACCCTTCTAAGGCTTTGCTCGAAGCGGCTGCGCGATATCCTTGGCCGGGAAACCTCCGCGAACTGGAAAATTTCGTGAAGCGTTATGTGATACTCGAAGACGATGCGGGCAGCTTCCGTGAGCTCCTGGAGATGACGGGACAACAGCAGCGAATGCCAGTGCAGGAGGAGGCTCCGCCACCGAAAGAACAGGGACTCAAAGCCCTGGTTCGAGGCTTGAAAGATGAAGCGGAGATGGAAGCAATTGCCGGCGCCCTCGAAAAAACGAATTGGTGTCGCAAGGACGCAGCGCGGATGCTGGGAATCAGCTACAAAGCTTTGCTGTATAAAATGCGCCAGTTTAATCTCGACTCCGGCCGAGGTTCCCGTTCTTCCGCGGCGAAGGAAGCAGCAAAGGTAGCGAAGGAGGCAGCGGCGAAAGAGGCCGCAGCGAAAGAGGCCGCGGCACAGAATTCCGCGCTAAAGGACGACCCGCCAATTCCAGCGATCCGCGATTGATTTCTGTGCGCGCCGAGGGACAAGCAGTACTGGCAGTCCGGTACCGTTCAGGGGTACCTATCTGGAACACGAGGGGCGAAATAGGCTATCCTTTTCACCGCCGCTTAGTCTATATTCCCGTCCGAAAACATGCTTCGCGTAAAGCGCGTCGTGCGCGTTGCGAATGCGGTGATCCGAGGTCAAGTTTTCGCTATCGCTAAAGGAGTTTCTTTGCAGCGCTTCATTTCGGGTCGCCTGCGCAGCGTTCTGGGCCATCGCGAGGGCGACGCGAGGTTTGGAACAGCGATTGCTGCCCAGCAGAGCGACCGCTGTGCACTTCAATCCAGTCCTGAAGGAGCATCAGGCATGACGGAACGTCGCATGGCGCGCCGCTACGATCTATCGCTTCCGGTCAATATACGGTTGCCCATCAATCTCGAGCCCAAGTCGGACAGTGGCCAGACCCGAGACATTTCGACGCGCGGTGTCTACTTCACCGCTCACAAGGATCTCGCTCCGGGCACTGAACTCGATTTCACGCTCACTCTGCCTGCCGAGATCACCCGTGGTTCGGAAGTTTTCGTCCGTGCGCATGGACGGGTTGTGCGGGTGGATAGGCGCTCCGACGACAATCACGAGACGATTGGCGTGGCGGCCGTCATTGAGCGCTACGACATCGTTCGAGGAGAGGGCGTTCGCGTCTAAGTAGCTTCAGCCTTCATCCCGAGAACCCTCGAACCTTCCTGCGCACCAAGGGAATCCAGCCTCGCCCCGCTCGGGCGAGGAAACGTGGTGCCCGCGGTTAGGAATGTCGCTTCCTCTAAGTGCCAACCGTTTTCAGGCAACCGGTATCTCCGCTGGTTCACCGACAGCACTCTGCCACGAATTGGTCCCCGATCAGAGCCTCTCAAAGGCAAACAAACATAAGGGCTTGCGGCGCAAACGAGCGGAGGCGCACAACGATTCGCGCAATCATCCTAGATTCTGGTTTGGTTGCAGGTGTGCTAGGACGTCGCTGGGGTAGCTTTTGTACTGGGGCACGTTGCCAGCACCTAAATGGTTTCTTCCGCTCAAGTAGGTCCTGACGCCGCTGCCGTCGAGTTGCCGCCGGAGCAAATTTACTTCGGACCGTCAGCCACCATGCAGGCGGTGCGCCAACGAGTGGATCGCGCGGCCGGTTTAAACGTTCCCATCCTGATCCTCGGCGAAAGCGGCACAGGCAAAGAAGTGCTCGCGCGCTTCATCCATAGCCGCTCGCCTTGGAACCAGGGACCTTTCGTAAAGGTCAATTGCCCAGCCATTCCCGGAACACTACTCGAGAGCGAACTGTTTGGCTTCGAGAAGGGCGCATTCACCGGAGCCCAGGCCGCGAAGCCCGGCCGCATAGAAATGGCCGAGGGCGGCACGCTCTTCATGGACGAGATCGCGGAGCTCGATTCGAGTCTTCAAGCGAAACTGCTGCACGTTCTACAGGACGGCCTCTTCACCCGCATCGGCGATCGTGAGGAAAGACGCATGGGCGCGCGCGTGGTCTGCGCCACCAACCGTTTGCTTCAGCGGGAGATCTCGAATGGCAGTTTCCGCGCGGATCTTTTGTATCGCATAAATGTAATCACCATTACTCTTCCTCCCCTGCGCGAGCGCCGTGAGGACATCCCCTATCTTGTCGAGTACCTCCGCAATCAATTTAATCGGCGCTTTGAACGAGATGCCGCCCCGCTATCGCGAGAAACGGTGCATCTTCTACAGCAAAGAGATTGGCCTGGCAATGTTCGTGAGCTAGAAAATTCGATTGCCCGGTACGTCGTCCTCGGATCCGAGGAAACTTTTTACGGAGAGCACGTCGACCGGCATCCGGCACATACCGTCTACGAGCCTAACGCCGATGGCCATATTCCCTTAAAGCGCATCTCTCAACAGGCGATTCGGCAGATGGAGCACGACGTGATCCTTCGCGTCCTTCAAGCCAATCACTGGAACCGGCGCAAGACTGCCCAAGTGCTGAAAATCAGCTATCGCGCTTTGCTCTACAAAGTCCGCCAAGCAGGTTTGCCAGCGAAGCACCCCAGGCAAAATGGACAAACCGACCGGGAACTCTCGTCGCCTGCCAGCCCACCTATCCGAAACGCCGTGGTGCGAACAAGACCCTAGCTTCTTGCTTGTGACCGGTACGACCCCCCGTGCCTGTTATGAAATTCCATCTTGAGTCCACCTTGCCCCTTCCCGGTAATTCGGCTAGCCTGATTGGAAACATGTCGAAATCGAATGGTAAATCGAGTCTGAATGGCAAATCGGCTCTGAAGGTCTGCCTGCTCTCGCCGCATCCGATGGTGTTGGACGAATTCCATCGCCTTCTCGAGGATTCGGGCTTCCAAATCACGTCCAGGCATCTGACCTCGATGCTGGCGCCCGACTTGCGCAATCTGGATGTCCCACGCGCCTCGGTTTATGTTGTAGACGCCCACGCCGCGCGACAGGCGACTGGGGCTTTGCTTGGTAACATCCTGGAACGCTATTCCGGCGCGCGCTTGCTGGTCGTGGGAGATAAGCTGAACGAAACCGAGAGCTATTCCTTGCTGCGCCTCGGAGCGAAGGGCATACTGAGTTACCAAGAAGCCCGGGACCAGCTCTCGCGCGCACTTCCACAGGTAGCGGCTGGGGGAATTTGGGTTCCGCGACCAGTTCTTTCCCGGTTCGTGGATTCCATTCTGAGCAGCACGCATGGACGGCGACTACGAGTGGACTCTCCCAGTGAACTCAGCCGTCGCGAGCAAGAGGTTCTCAGTAGCCTGCTCGAGAACCTGGCCAATAAAGAAGTGGCCGAGCGCCTCCACATTTCCGAGCGTACGGTGAAATTTCACGTGTCGAACTTGCTCGCCAAGTTCGGCGTTCGTCGCCGCGCGGACCTGATCCTCCTTTGTTACCAGCGCCGTAACACGGTTGGAGTCCCCGAACCGCAGTTGCAGTCCATCCCTCGCTGACGGGTTCGTTCAAGCCTCCAGTCGCTGCTATAATTCCCCTTCGCCTCACCACTAGGCTGCGGACACATGGCTACGTTCTCCATTGAAAACTTTGGCTGCCGCGCGACGGAGGCCGACGCAGCGGCTATCCGCCACGAGCTCCTGAATTCCGGATTCACGCTGGCCGCCGACCACGACTCCGCCAGCATCGTCGTGCTTAACACTTGCACGGTTACGGCCGCGGCGGATTCGCAAGCGCGGGAAGCCGTGCGGAAAATCCACGCCGCCAACCCCGAAGCGCGGGTCATCGTCACGGGTTGTTATGCGCAGCGCGCGCCCGCCGAACTAGCTGCGATTCCCGGCGTTACATGCGTAGTCGGGAATTCTCAGCAGCCGCGGATACCGAGCCTTGCCCGCGAGTTCGCAGCGGGCACTACGCAGGAACGCGGGACCGGCGCCTCCGATTTCATTCCAGTCAATCTACTGCAAGGCAACACTGCCGGACCGTGCGGAGCGAAAATTATTTCGGACGACATTTTCAGAGACCTGCCAGTCCAAGTTGGCCCAGCCGCATTCATGGCCGGGGATCGCACGCGGCCCATTTTGAAAGTGCAGGATGGCTGCAATCATCGGTGTTCATACTGCGTGATTCCATTTGTCCGCGGGCGGAGCCGCAGTCTGCCGGCCGACGAATCGATCTTACAAATCCGTGGGCTGACTGATGGGGGCGTGAAGGAAATTGTTCTGAGCGGCATCAACCTTGGGAGCTATGGGCGAGATCTCTCTCCGCGTGTTGAGTTGACCGGTCTTATCCAGCGAATCCTCCACGAAACCTCGATTGAGAGGCTTCGCTTCAGTTCCATCGAGCCTCAGGATGTAACCGAGGATTTTGTGTCTCTGATAACATCTTCGGCTCGCCTGGCGCCGCATTTTCATGTGCCGCTCCAATCGGGCTCCGATCGGATTCTGAAGGCCATGCATCGCTGGTATCGCTCCGCGCATTACGCCGAGCGTGTGCGTGTGATACGCAAGGTGATGCCGAATGCCGCCATTGGCGCCGATGTGATCGTAGGATTCCCAGGCGAGACTGACGAAGACTTCCGCGAGACGATCGATTTTGTTAGCGATCTTCCCCTTACCTATTTGCATGTTTTTTCTTTTTCAGCGCGTCCCGGTACTGCCGGCGCCGCGCTCGGCAACGCTGTGCCGCCAAATGCAATCCGCGAACGAGCCCGTGCCCTAAGGATGGTGGCGCGGCAAAAGTCCGCCGAATTTCGCCGTTCGCAATCGGGCCGCGTGCTCCGCGCGCTCACTCTGGCTCGCAGCGGCGATGGTTGGACGGAAGCAATTACCGGGAACTATCTGAAGCTCCGCGTTCCCGGCCGACATGCTGCGAATCAATGGTTGAACGTGCGGCTCGGAGCCGAAGGCAACGTGCAAGAGGTCCGGACCTAGCTCTGCCGGTTAGCTTTCGAAAACCACTTGGGCGAGCGCCAGATTTCCGCTGTGCGTGATCGAGATTGAAATATTCTTCACGCCCATGCGCTCCGCAATCTGAAGCGTGGCTCCAGCCAGACGTAAGGTAGGCTTGCCTGTCACTTCACGGGTGACCTCGATATCGCGCCAGCGCACACCCTGGCTCCAGCCCGTTCCCAACGCCTTCATCGCCGCTTCCTTGGCTGCAAATCGTGCGGCGTAGCGCTCGAACCTGTTCCTGTGGCGCTCACAATACGAAACTTCGGCGGGCGTGAAGAGCCGCTCTAGAAAGGGCGCACCGTGCCGCCGTATGGCCGCTTCTATCCGGTCAACTTCGGCGATGTCTAAACCCAAACCAACGATCACTAGACAACCCTTTTTATCCGACTAAGAGCGGCCGCGATTATACCTATAATTGAATGTCCTGCAGAGACTGGAGATCTTGCGTAAGATGAGCCGCAGCATGCGGCCGAACAACATGATCGTAGCTATCTCAAAAAAGCGCCGGCGGAAATCTCGAATTACTCATCCTTCGCCCTTGGCCGAGGACAACTGGAATCTTCGCCTGGCAGGCCGGTTGCAAATCCTCGAAGCGCCGGCGCTCACGCGGCTGAACTGGCTCGTCCACGCCTTCAGTACGCGCTGCGATGGCAACAGCCCGCTTCGCGCATCAGATGGGGCTAAACCTTCCAGGTCTCGACTAGGGCGGGAGGTCGACGGCCAAGCTTTGAATTTGAGCTTCACGGGCGGGGACGCTCGAAGGCGCGTCCTATTGAATCGCAAGCGATTCCTTCAGGCGATCGACGCCGACGAAATGAAGCTCGTCCCAATCGAGCAAATTCATTCGGATCTGCTGCATCGAATCTCTTCGGCGACTCCGGCGATTTCCAAACCCACGAAAGGAGATGCGCTTCTCACTAACGTTCCGGGCATCCTGCTTGCGGTCCAAACTGCGGATTGCGTCCCGATTCTGCTGGCCGATAGGAAGCAGCGAGCCGTCGCGGCGATTCACTCGGGCTGGCGCGGCACGCTTCTCCGCATTGCCGCGAAGGCCCTGGGCCGAATGCGTATGGAGTTCGGTACTTCGCCACAAGACGTAATCGCCGCCATTGGGCCCTCGATCGGCCGCTGCTGCTACGAAGTCGGCTCCGATGTCGCAGCGGCCTTTCACTCACAGTTTCCCAATGCGCGCGAATGGTTTGACGGCCCATTCGAAACGCTCGCCGCCGGCGAAAACGATCCGAATTGGTTGCCATGGCTTACCATGAAGCCACCTGGACACGCGCCACCATCACCGCGCGTTCACCTCGATTTGTGCGCGGCAAACCGCGCGATTCTGGCGGAGGCTGGAGTGCCACTCGCACAGATTTTCCAATCGGGCCTTTGCACCTCCTGCCGTGCGGATCTCTTTTTCAGCTATAGGCGTGAGCGTATTACGGGCCGCCTCATGGCCGTGATTGGCATTCGCTGACCGGGCCCCGCTGTTTTCCGGAGCCCAGAGGCGCTCGGCTCACCTATTGACCAGTTTGTTGCTATCGGAACCCGGCATCCCGCCCAACCACTGCCGGTGGTGTAGAATGCTGTTTCGCATCTCGTCGAACCAGGAGATCTTGATGGCGGACATGAAGGCCCCGATGCCAGCAGAGGGCGCGGCGGACCGTCGGCGCTCGCATAGGGTGAACATCGCAATGCCCATCCTCGTCCGAGGCACTCGAGGCGCCCAGCGGTTTGAGGAAGAATCTCAAACCGTGTCCGTCAGTGCGCACGGCTGTAACTTGCGCATGGCAAATCCCGTGGCGCGAGGTCAGGAAATTGCCCTCGTAAACAAAAAGACGGCCGAGGAGCTACCCTGCACGGTCACTTTTGTGGGACAGAAAGACGCCGGCAAGTTAGAAATCGGCGTGGAATTCATCGAGCCGTCGCCGCTCTTTTGGCGGATTGCCTTTCCGCCCGAAGATTGGGATCCCTCGGAGCGCAAACGTCCAGGGGCGCATCGCCCGCCAGCGACACCGGCCACGCCGCTGCGGCGGCGCTAAAACCTTCGGCCCTATCGCACGACTTTCGGGTTTCTGACTCACTTGAAACGGAGCATTTCCTGTTTTATCAAATGCTAGTCTCTGAGATACCATCGCGGCTCGTCTAGGAATCTGGATCCATACGGCTTTGATGTGAGCGCAGATTCTTCTTACGTGCCCTGGCAAACCATCGGCGCCCCTTCCACCCAAGCAGACTCTTCCGCCTTTGCCGCCACATTTCGTTTCGCGATCAAACACTGGCTGGCTCTTTCAGGGATTTCTATTCTTATTTTGGCGCCCTGTTTCTGGCACCGCGAGATTGTCGCGTCAGACTTGGGGAGCCATTTGTACAACGCCTGGCTCGTGCATTTGGTCCATCGGGGCCAAGCGCCCGGCCTCTGGATCGCTTCCCAACATACCAACATTCTTTTCGACATTCTGCTGAGCGGTCTTGGCTCAATCTTTGGCTTGCAGGCGGCCGAAAAGCTGGCTGTGTCTCTCGCAGTGCTGACCTTCTTTTGGGGAACCTTCGCATTGGTATCCGCCGCTGTTCGGCGTCCGCCTTGGTCTTTGCTGCCCTGCATTGCGTTGGTTACCTACGGCTGGACATTCCATCTCGGCTTTTTCAATTACTACCTATCGCTTGGTCTTTCGTTTTTCGGTCTTGCACTTTGGTGGCGGGGAAAAGGCCGCGAGCGACTCAGCTTGCTGTTAATAGCGCCCTTCGTTTTCATCGCTCACCCGCTGGGACTTATCTGGCTGTTGTGCGCAGCCACTTATATTGCGATTGTGGAAATGCTTCGGCGCCCCCGCTATCAGTGGGTGCTCTGTTTTGCGGTTGCCGCGTTTCTTTTTGCGGCGCACATCTATTTCCCCCATCACTACGTTGTCGATCACGGGGCAAGGCCGTTTTACTGCTTCAATGGCGCAGACCAGCTTGTGCTTTTCGGCGAGCGATATCGCGTCCTGGCGCGAGCGCTCCTGGCTTTTGCCCTCGTTTCCATCACCGTCGATTTGATTCGGAGAAGACGTGAATCTGGGTTTCTGAAGTATTACAGCATCCCTATTCAGCTTTATGTTCTGGCGATGTTTTCGGTTCTCGTGTTGCCGGACGCAATTCATTTTCCCCCGCCCACGGCTACCATCGCGCTCTTGACGGAGAGATTCACATCGATTACGGCAGTGATTGGTTGCTGCGTGCTGGGCGCAATGCAACCTCGAAAATGGCACTTTGCCGCTGGGGCTGCGATTGCCACTTTCTTTTTTGCATTCCTTTACCGCGATACGGCAATCGTCAACAGAATGGAGGCGCAGGTCGTCCGGTTGGTCAGACAACTTCCGCCTACTCAGCGGGTGTTGGGTACCATCGAACCGTGTCCCGGCTCGCGAATATTGAATCAGCACATCATTGACCGTGCGTGCATCGCGCGCTGTTTCAGTTATGGCAATTACGAGCCCGGCTCCGGCGTCTTTCGCGTGCGCGCAACGTCCGGCAATCCCTACGTCCTCGACAGCTATGAGCTAGCCACAGAAACCGAACAGGGAGACTATCTCGTGCAACCCGGCGATCTCCCAGTGTACGAGGTCTATCAGTGCAGCGAGAATGGGACCGAGATATGCATCCGCGCGCTAAAGGCCGGCCAGTACAACGACGAAGCGCCAGACGAGTAAGTGGGATCTTGGAGCAGT
>DATDIT010000098.1:0-5850 GCA_036520875.1 Candidatus Acidiferrales bacterium | reverse complement strand
GGTTTGCCGGGCAGTCTCGTGTGCGGTCTCCGAGATATGGTAGAGTTTCGAGCCGATGCGCATCTTCGTTCTGGGAGCCGGTGGCACGGGCTCCCTTCTAGCCGGGCTTCTCGCGCGCCAGGGACACACAGTTTGGTGCGGTGATCGCGATGTCGCTCGCGCCAACAAGTTTCTCGGCAAGAAATCCAATATCAAGGTGGTTGAAGCAAACGCGCGGAATCTATGGTCCATCGTGCGCGCGGGGCGCGGCGCGAATCTGGTCGTCAACGCTTCGCCCGCTGTTTACAACAAAATCATTTTGCGCGCCGCTCTCCGATTACGCGCTCATTACCTCGATCTGAATTCCCACCTCGTTCATCATCCTTTCCGGCCCGAGCAGTTCCGCTTTCACAAGCATTTCCTGGCCAAGAACCGTGCGGCGCTGATTTGCGCGGGCGCGGCCCCAGGTCTCACCAACCTGCTCGCACAGCGCGGCTCGGAACTCCTCGACTCAGTCGAAGCGATGCAGATCCGCCTGTTCGAAAGCACCGAAAGCAAAGATCCGATTTCAACTTGGTCAGCTGACGTGGCTTACGACGCGGCGATTTCGTGGCCTCGCGTGTATCGCAATGGCCGCTTTGGTCTAGCGAAACGATTCGACGGCCGCGAGAAATTCCGCTTCCCGCCTCCCATTGGCGAGACGCCCGTGTACCTCGCGGCGCAGGACGAGGTGTGCATGCTTCCGTATGTAATCCCGATGCGGGACCTGGATGCCAAAATCGGAGGAAACGATTTCGAGCGCTTGCGCCGCTGGCATCGCCAGGGGCGCCTGAACCGGTCGGCTGGCATCGTTCGGAAACGATTCCCCGATACTTTGACGCCGCGTCGCGTCGCAAAGCTGATTCGTGACGGAGTTTTGGAGAATGCCCGCTTCGCAGCCGCTGTTCTCGTGCGTGGCGCAAAAGGCGATCAGCCCTTGCTTATTCGCTGGGACGCGACCTTTCCCACTCTTTACCAAATTCGCGGGCGCGGCCTCACTTCAACTCCCATCGCCTACGCCACCGCGCACCTTGCTGCGATTTTCATCAAACATTTCCCGCGTACACTCGCCGGCGTGATCGACCCCTCCACCCTGCCGTCCGATACCCGCCGCGCGATTCTCGCGGAGGCGCGTTCCCGCGATTTCCGTATCACCTTGAAGATCAGGCGGCTGAAACCTCGCGAAGAGGACGACATCTGATGCCGCTGGAGCAGCGGCGCTCGTTTGACCGCGCACCAATCCGGCCGCTATAATTGATTTCCTAAATAGCTTCCGCAGGAAAACTCCAGAAGCGATTCCAGGAGCAGGCATGATAAAGGCAACACTGTTGCGCCCGGGAATGATCATCAAGCACGAGGGCGATCTCCATGTAATTTACAGTGTCGATCACCGGACGCCGGGGAATAAGCGAGCCGCCATGGCTACCAAGATGCGCAATTTGCGCAATGGCTCGATGCTAGATCACCGCTTCCGAGCCGAGGAATTTCTCGACAAAGTCACGGTGGACGAAATCGAATTCGACTACCTCTATAGCGATGGCGAAGGCCATCACTTCATGAACACCCAGAATTACGAGCAGCTCGCACTGCAAAATGACGTGGTCGGCGACAGTAAGGACTACCTCATTCCCAACATGCCAGTGAAGATCGAGTATTATGATGAGAAGCCCATCGGCGTTCTGATCCCGGATACTGTTGATCTAATGGTGGTGGAAACCGAGCCAAGCATTCAGAAAGCCACTGCCAGTTCGGTGATGAAGCCGGCGAAGCTGGAGACGGGCCTCGTCATCAACGTGCCGCCGTTCGTAGGCACCGGCGACAAAGTAAAAGTCGATACCACCGAGGGCCGCTACATCCAGCGAGTTCAGTAGCTCAGCTTCGTCCGTCCGTTTTTGGATCCCTGAAAAAATCAGCCGCTAAGCGCTATCGCGCAGCGGAGGATTTGGCGCCGAAGACGCGCGTGAAAATAGCGTCCACGGCTCGCAACTGCCGTTGCAAATCGAAAGTGTGCGCCAGGCTTTTTTCATCCAGATGTTTTCGGATGTTCTGGTCGGCGGCGACGCGATCGCGGAAGCTGGTTTCCGACTCCCACGCGGCCATGGCGTGCGACTGCACCCATTTGTAGGCGTCCTCGCGGGGCGCGCCGTGCTCGACTAAATCCTGCAGCAGCTGCCCTGAAAAAATCAGACCCTTTGTCGCGTCGAGATTGCGGCGCATTCGTTCGGGAAACACTTTCATGTTGGCCACGATTTCGCTGATGCGATGCAACATATAATCCACCAGGATCGTCGAGTCGGGCAAGATCACCCGCTCGACGGAGCTATGCGAAATGTCGCGCTCGTGCCACAGGGCGATGTTTTCCATTGCCGCCACGGAATTCGACCGAACCACACGGGCCAGACCGCAAATTTGTTCGCTGGATACGGGATTACGTTTGTGAGGCATCGCGGAGCTGCCACGCTGCTCGCCGCCAAATGGCTCTTCCATCTCGCGAACTTCGGTGCGCTGTAGATGGCGGATTTCGAGAGCCACGCGCTCGAGCGATGCCGAGACGATTGCGAGCGCAGAAAGATACTGCGCGTGACGGTCGCGCTCGATTACCTGCGAGCTAATCGGCGCCGTGCTCAGTCCGAGCCGCTGGCATATTTTCTGCTCGATCTCCGGCCCGAGATGCGTGCACGTGCCAACAGCGCCCGAAATTTTTCCCACCGCCATTTCACGCGCCGCAGTTTCAAAACGAGTCACATCGCGCCGGTTTTCCGCGTACCAGTTCGCGATTTTCAGCCCGAAAGTAATCGGCTCGGCGTGAATCCCGTGCGTGCGGCCGATCTCAGGCGTGTCCTTGAACTCCCAAGCTCGCTTTTCGAGGATTCCGCTGAATCGCGCGATGCCTTTTTCAATCAGGTTCGATGCATCGCGAACGAGCAGAGCCTGCGCCGTGTCCACCACGTCATTGGAAGTGAGGCCATAGTGCAGCCAGCGCGCCGCTTCCGGATCCTCGACCGTTTCCTGCACGGCGATGGTGAAGGCTATCACGTCGTGGCGGACCTTCGCTTCGATCTCATTGATCCGCGCCACGTCGATGCGCGCGCGGGCCCGCAGTTTGGTGGCTGCTTCGCGCGGCACGATTCCGGCGTCGGCGAGCGTTTCCGAGGCGGCCAGTTCCACATCAAGCCAACGCTGGAACTTGTTTTCGTCGCTCCAGACGCGGCCCATCTCCGCGCGCGTGTAACGTGCAATCAAGCCCGGCTCCTTGAATTCAAGTTGCTGGCAGGCAAACTTCCTACCCTATGATACCCGAAACCGAGACGACTGAATCGGCCCATTCCAGGGCTAATTGACAACCTCATCCGCTAGCGGCATGAAACGCAGAAGGCCAAAAGCCCGTCTCTTTAAATCAGGCCACTCGGTGTAGAATCCAGCGGTGCGGACGGACGTCCGGCCGGCGAGCCGGCAATAGACGGGGGGATGTCATGAAAAAATTGAGGTCAGGGAATTCTTGCGGCAAGCTCGACGTTATCGTCGCGGCTGCCGTTCTGACGGTCGCAATTGCAACCGTGGGTTTCGCGCGGTCGGCGGCTCGCGCGGCAAACGCCGCAGCGGACACTGGATCGCCGCTGGTGCTCGGCATGGCCTTCGATGGCCACCAGGTCGCAAATCTCGATACCACGGTCAAGTTCTACGAGACGCTCGGCTATCCAGTGAAAAGTAGAACCGATTGGAAAGTCGATAAGGTAGCGAATGAGCTGGGCGGCACAAAGGGCGCGCAGTCTCGCACGGCGATCATTAACATGCCAAGCTCGGTGTCAGACAAACCGTTCCCCCTGATTTTGCGCGAATATCGCGGCATCCAACGTCAGGACTGGAGCAAGCTGAATTCTGCGGCCTTGGGCGCTGGGCATATGGACGTGACCGTGCTGGACGATTGCAATCCCGTAATGGATAAGCTCAAGGCCGTCAACATGCTTGTCGTCCCTCAGATGGGATTTCCGCCTGGGCCGGCGAACGGACCGCGCCGATTCGTATTCGTGCAGGATCCCGATGGATGGTTCATCGAACTATTCGCGAAAATTGCCCCCGCTCCCGGAGCCCCTCCCGAAGGGCCTAAAGTTGCGAATTCCACCGCGACTCAGGCCAACATCGAAAGGCTCGGAAAGCAGGCGGGTTTCAACCACATCGGCTTGAACATTATTAATCCGGAGAAGGCACTGGCGTTTTATCAGGGCGTTTTGGGCGGAGACTATCCACCGCTACCCCCGCCGGCCGCCGACGGCAAACCGCCAAGAATGACCATGCTCAATGGTTGGTATCCCCAGGCGACCACGGATGAAAACGTGCGGCTCGAATTGCTCGGCTCGCCTCAAAATCGTGACAAGCAGCCTCCCGACCAGCACTTTGCCGATATCAACGTCAACTACGTCGGCTTCCAAGTGACCGACTTGGATGCAGTGTACGCGAAGGCCAAGGCAGATGGTGCCACAACTGTATCCGATGGCATCGTGAAGGTGAAAGACGGCCGCGCCGTCATGATGCGCGATCCGGACGTCGGCGGCTTCGTCGAATTGTGGCAGGCATCGAAGTAGCGCAAACGGGCTGAATCATATTTCATCGCTAACAATCTAGTTGTGGCCAGGAGCCGCTGGAAACGTGCGGCTTCGCGGACCACCGGCCCGCCCGACACCGCGAGAATCTGGCTGTTTTGGTGCCTCCTGGCGCCGGAACCGTGGACGATTTTTCTTTACACCAACAACCACTTGCGCCGATTCGCTCCACGGTGTAAAGATTCTTCCTGTATCCTCGGACTACGCCCACCGCCCCGCTGAAAATCATCCGCGAGCGAAGCAGCGATCGAGCAAGCCAATCGCACCCCGAGGCGAGGCGAAGGCCAGAGGCGCGGATCGGTGTACACTCTTCCGGCTGTTTCATATCAGCGGGGGACTCTAATGAATGACGAAATGATCGAGCGGTTGACGATTCGCGAGATGATTGACAACTGGATTCTGTGGCGCGACGCCTTGATGTGGAAGGAATTCCGCAGCCTCTGGCATGACGATGGCCGCATGATGGCCACCTGGACTCAGGGCACCGCCGATGAATTCATCGAAATGAGCAAACAGGGTTTTGCGAAAGGTGTGCGCATCCTGCATTTCCAGGGCGGCAGTACGGTCGAAGTGCAGGGCAACCGCGCCCTCTCGCAGACCAAAATGAAGATCGATCAGCGCGCCCCCGTTCACGACGTAATGTGCGACGTTGTTTGCACCGGGCGTTTCGTCGATTTCTGGGAAAAGCGCGGCGGGCGCTGGGGATTGGTTCTACGCCAGCCGATTTACGAGAAGGATCGCATGGATCCCGTCGATCCCGCCGCCAAACTCAGCCTCGATCAAAAACTTCTGATGTCGTTTCGAGAAGGCTATCGCCACCTCGCTTATCTGCAAACGCAGATTGGTTACAAAATCAAAATGGATATGCCGGGCTTGACCGGCCCAGAGGTTGAAGCGCTTTACGCGCGCGGCCGCAACTGGCTCGCGGGCCAACCCCTTTAGGCTTTTTGCGGAGCGCGGGTCGGTTATATAGTGGAGGTGGCCTGTGCGTATTATTGGCCGCCGCGAATGAAAATTTAGACCCTAGGGAGAAAGCTCTTATGGCCGTGGAAGCAGTTGCCGCCCCAATTCGAGTAACGGATGCCGCCTGGCAAGCGATCGAAGGCGGCTACGATCTGCAGGTTCACGTCTCGCCGGACGTAATTCCCCGTCGCACCGATGATCTGGATCTCGCGAAGGATTTTCTCGCCCACAAGCTCAAGGGTTTCGTGCTGAAGTCGCACTACGCGCC
>DATDIT010000097.1:0-4899 GCA_036520875.1 Candidatus Acidiferrales bacterium | reverse complement strand
AGCATGCTACCACCCCAGCACGCGAAAGCAGCACGCTGGGGACCCCGGTGCTGTGGCCCTACCCCAGCAAAGCGCGGGGTGGAAAAAACCAGCGACCCGCCGCCACAAAGCGAGGCGTAAGTAGGAACCACAATTGACAGGACGCGGCGGTTGGTGACATGGTGTGCGTCTAATTCCTCGGGAGGCTCCGATGCAGCCATCGAGGCGCAACTGTCTATTTGCATTGCTTGCGCTGCTGGCATTTCCACTGCTCCGCGCTCCCCAGGCGCGCGCTAACACCCTGACCATCACGAGTTCGCCGGCGGGCGCGACCGTCGAAGTCGACGGCGTAATCGTAGGTACGACTCCATTTCACATGAAGGTTCCCGGCGGCTATTTCCATAAGACCAGAACCCGATTCGGCCAGACCCTGCAGCACCAAATGACGCTGCGCATATATAAGGATGGCTACACGGCGCAGGACCTAAGACTGACAGAAGGCCCTTTCGAATGGGTTTCTTTGAATGGCCGGGCGGAGGGCCATTACTGGCTGCTAAAGGCCGATCATATCGAGGCAACGCTCGAGCCGGCCTCGTCGACATTCACGGGCAAGGTGAAAAGGACCGCCGCGCATGCAAGCGAAGCGAATGCAGGAGCCGAACTACCGACACAGGAAATTGTCGAGAATGCGATTCCGGCAGTGGTGCGGCTGAGCAGTCCGGAGGGATGGGGGACAGGTTTCCTGATAACCGATACAGGCGTGATCGCGACGAACCGGCACGTGGTGGAGGGGCGGAATTCCATAATGGTTCGCTTCTCAAACGGGACACAGTTGCTGGGAAAGGTGATCTATACGAGCCCTGCAAGCGGCCCCGATGCCGCGCTGGTGAAAGTGGACGGAAGCGGTTTCGCATATCTGCCGCTTGCGGACAGTTCGGAAGTTCGACCGGGCGAAACGGTGATTACCATTGGAAATCCGGAGCGCGGCATGCCCGATACAGTTACCAAGGGAATCGTGAGCGCTGTGGGGCGTGATGCTCTGGCCGGAAACGGAACCTGGGTGCAAACGGATGCGCCCATCAATCCAGGAAATAGCGGGGGTCCACTTTTGGATAGCCGTGGCGCGGTGGTGGGAATCAATACTTTGCTGATGCGCGATCCCGAAAACCCGGAAGCGACGTTGCACGGAATGAGCTTCGCGCAGAGCTCGCACGACCTGCTCGAGATTCTGAAGCGCTTTTATCCTCGTGCAGGAGACGCTTCCGAATCCGCGGCGGCTTCGCCTTCACCGACCACAGAACATGGCGAGGTGGCAATTTCTTGTGACCTGGCCGACGCGGAAATTTATGTGGACGGGAAATTCGTGGGCCAGACTCCGTCGACGCTGCAACTTGCGAGCGGCACTCATCACATCGAGGTAAAGTCCGAAGGAAGGCGAGAATGGGAGCGCGACCTCGAAGTTCTGAAAGACAGCCGGCTTACGCTGCATCCTGTGCTCGGAGAGACGCGCTAATTCGCTAGGCTGCGGGTCCCGCGGGTTTTCTGGCACGGATGAAGGCGCTGATGAATTTGCCATCAACCTGCGAGGCGATGGAGCTTAAATCCACGCCCGCCGCGGAGAGAAATTCTCTGGCGTCATCAACTTTGTAAATGCGGGTGGCCTCGATTTCGATGGATTCAAAACGAGCGGCTTGAAGTTTTTGGCGGTACCCATTTTCCGTAAGCGCGCCTGCCAGGCAACCGACCCAAAGCTCAATGCTGCGGCGAATCTCCGGCGGCACTTCCCCGCGAACCACTACATCGGAAATTGCGAGGCGGCCGCCCGGCTTGAGGACGCGAAAGGCTTCGCGAAGGACGCGGTCTTTATCGCCGGAAAGATTGATGACGCAATTGGAGACGATGACGTCGATGGAATTGTCCGGCAGCGGAACATTTTCGATTTCACCTTTCAAGAATTCCACGTTGGTCAAGCCGGATTTGCGCTTGTTTTCCTCGGCGAGGGCGAGCATCTCGTCCGTCATATCAAGGCCGTAGGCCATTCCAGCCGAGCCGACGCGGCGCGCGGATAGCAACACATCGATGCCGCCGCCGGAACCGAGATCGAGGACCGTCTCACCGGGCTGCAAATTCGCGAGCAAGGTCGGATTGCCGCAGCCAAGCGACGCTTGCAACGCGGCCGCAGGCACCACTGAGGCCTCTCCATCTTCGTAGAGATTCGAGGTGATGGGATCGCAACAGGCGGTCGCGGACGAAGGGCTTGTACCGCAACAGGATGCACGTTGGCCCGCGGCAACACGTTTTGCGGCTTCACCGTATTTTTCTTTTACGATTTCGCGAATATTTTCGGTGCTCATCGATATTGCTCCTTTGTTTGCTCAGCGACTACTTCAGAGCTTTGCGCGAAGACGACGTTCTTGGCTTCGCGAAGCAGGTCCGGAGCCAGCCAACGAAAAAGGAATGTTGCGGTCAAAGCTCCCAAAAGCTGCGCGAGGACGAACAGAGGCGCGTCGATGGGACGAATGCCTGCGAACGTGTCGCTGAGCGATCTTGCGATGGTGACGGCGGGATTCGCGAAAGACGTCGACGACGTGAACCAATATGCGGCGGTGATGTAAGCTCCGACTGCGAAGGGCACGGCCGTGGACCGCAGGCGAGCGCATCCCCAAATAATGGATAGTAAGCCAAAGGTCGCCACGAACTCGCCAAGAAACTGAGCGCCGCCACTGCGAACATGGTGCGAGATCGAAATTGGCGGAAGGCCGAACATCAGATTTGCTGCTACCGTTCCGGTGAGTCCGCCGAGGATTTGAACTGCGGCGTACTGCGAAGACAAGGTCCACGAGAGGCCGCCCTCGAGCGCGTCCGCTAAACTGACGGCGGGATTGAAGTGCGCGCCGGAGATTGGGCCAAACGCTAAAATTAGCGCGACCAAAGCGGCGCCGGTGGCGAGGGTGTTCGCGAGGAGAGCCAAGGCGACATTTCCATTGGCAAGTTTTTCGGCCATGATTCCGGAGCCGACCACCGCAGCGACGAGAAATGCGGTGCCGACAAATTCCGCGGTGAGACGGCGCGCCGGGGAGGCCGTCATTGCAAACCTATGCGATCGATTTCGCGCTTGATGGCGAGCGTATCGAGGCTCGCGATCGGCAATGAGAGAAATAGGCTGATGCGACGGTCGAGAATGGTGAACGCGTCGCGGAACGAGCGTTCCACTTGCTCCGGTGTACCGTGAACGTCTCCGGGATCCGGGACGCCCCAATGCGCCGTGATCGGCTGGCCGGGCCAGACGGGGCAGATTTCTTTGGCGGCGTTGTCGCACAGAGTGAAGACGAAATTCATTTTGGGCGCATCAGGTTTCGCGAATTCGTTCCAACTTTTACTACGCAGTTTCTGAGTAGGCAGATTAGCGATTTCGAGCTGGCGCAAGGCTCCGGGATGAATGAATCCGAGAGGATGGCTTCCTGCGCTGTACGCGGTGAAGGTGGGGTTTCCTTTTTGGGTGAGGATGGCTTCGGCCATGATGGAGCGCGAGGAATTTCCAGTGCAAAGAAAGAGGACGTTATAGCTCAGCGGCATGAGGTCCGCCCTCGCGATGGATATATTTGCTTACCCGCATACGTCTTAGGCTAGGCCTGGAATACATATATGTCAAGGCAAATATGTTGTATACTGTGGGCATGCGACGACGGATGAGCGAATCCATGGATACACTTTTCCGGGCGCTGGCGGATGCGACGCGGTTGCGGCTGTTGAATCTGATCGCGGACCGAGAGATTTGCGTCTGCTATTTTGTGGAAATATTACGGATCAGCCAGCCGAAAATTTCGCGGCATCTCGCGTACCTGCGCCGGGCGGGACTGATCGAGGCGCGGCGCGAAGGCAAATGGATGCACTACCGGCTGTCGATGCCCCAAGATCGCGCGGCCGCGAACATCCTACGCGAGACATTGAAACATTTGAGGCAGAAGCCGGAAATGCGGAAGGACAGTTCGCGGCTCAGCTCCGCGTGCTGCGCGCCGCAGAAATACGAGTTGCCGCAGGCCGCGCCGCAACCGACTCTTTTGGGTCCCCACCTGTAGATTAAAATTAGAACCTCTGTCCGTTCGCTGATCCGAGGCGAATGACGGGCAAGTTGCCAAGCAAGTTTGCTGGCACACCATGCTGTGCCCTACGGAGAAATCGGCTTGCGAGGACGCGCTTACCGGGGCTTCGGCTTGAGCTTCGCCTTCTTTGTGTTTACGGCTACATGCGTTGGGCCCTTGAGATTGAGCGCCACTGCGGCGCGGACGAGATCCTTCAAGGCCACTTCATTAATCTTCTCACCTTCGTGGATGTCGATGGCGCGCCTGACGTTTGCGTCAAGGCTGGAGTTGAATAGACGCGAAGGGTCCTTCAACGCAGCTCCCTTAGCAAACGTCATCTTGACGACGCTCTTGTACGTCTCTCCCGTGCAGACTATGCCGCCGTGGGAAAAGACGGGAGTGCCCGGAGTTGTCGGCTTGACCCACTTCCACTCTTCTACGATTTCAGGATCTGCCTCGTGTATAATTTCGCGCACTTTCGCGAACGTCTTCCCGCGCCAGTCCCCAAGCTCCTTGATCTTTTCGTCGATTAATGCAGAGGCGGATTTCATGGGGACGCTCCTTTCAAGTTTAAATCCTTATCGAGCCACGGAACGCCCAACCGGCATAGTAAGATTCCGCGCCGTTGTGATAGACGAAAACGGTGTCGAAGCGGCGATCACAAAAGAGGGCGCCGCCGAGTTTTCTAATATCGGAGGGCGTTTTCACCCAGCTCGACGTTTTTGTATCGAACTCTCCAAGTTTCTGCAACTCTCGATATTGTTCTTCCGTTAAAAGCTCGATGCCCATGGCAGCGGCCAGGGCGATGGCGCTATTTTTGGGTTTGTGTTCTTTCCTT
>DATDIT010000096.1:0-15294 GCA_036520875.1 Candidatus Acidiferrales bacterium | reverse complement strand
GCCGCAGCCGCATCGCTCATTTGCGAACTGTTTCCCGCCGTCACCACGCCGTGCGCGTGAAACACCGGTTTCAATTTTCCCAGCGCTTCCATCGAAGTATCGGCGCGCGGCCCTTCGTCCGTGTCGAACGTCGCCTTTTGGCTCTTAGTTTTCGCCGCGCTCGCTCCCGAAGCGCCATTCCCGCCATTCTCAACAAACGTGTAATTCACCTCGATGGGAACAATTTCGTCCTTGAACTTTCCAGCTGCAATCGCGGCCAGCGCCTTCTGATGGCTCGCCAGCGAGAATTGGTCTGCCTGCTCCCGCGTGAATCCATATTTCTTCGCCAAGTTCTCCGCGGTCAGCCCCATATTCAAGTACGTATCCGGATAATGGTCGATCAGCCAGGGATTTGGCGAGATTTTGTGCCCGCCCATGGGAACCATGCTCATGGATTCGGCCCCGCCCGCAACCGCAACCTCCCCTTGTCCAGACATGATTCGCTCGGCGGCCAGCGCAATGGCCTGCAGGCCTGACGAGCAAAACCGATTGATGGTCATCGCCGACACGGTCACCGGCAACCCCGCTCGCAGCGCCGCAATCCGCGCCACATTCATGCCTTGCTCCGCCTCGGGCGTCGCGCAGCCAATGATCACATCTTCGATTTCTGCGGCATCAAGCCCCTTCGCCCGCGCTACAGCTTCCTTAATCGCCGCGGCTCCCAGGTCATCCGGCCGCGTGGCCCGCAGAGTTCCCTTGGGCGCTTTCCCCACCGCCGTCCGCACCGAACTTACAATCACAGCTTCGCGCATGGCGCACCTCGCTCGATGCGGCAGGCTTCGCCGCCTGAAACTTCTCCATTGGATGCCAGGGAAAGGAAAAAAGCAACCGCGCGCGCACGCGGTGCTGAAAAAGTCGCGCGACCCTCAGGCGAGGGTCGCCCCGTCTCTATCGGTGGAAACGAATCCGAACCGTCATTTGCGTGCCAACGGGCTTCCCGTCTAGGGTTCCCGGCTCATACTTCCAGCGGCGCAGCGCGTCAGTCGCGGCCAGTCTCAGCATCATCGGGCCGGCGAGCACCTTCGTTGCCGACACATTTCCGCTGCTGTCGATTGAGGCTTGCACCACCACGTCTCCTTCCACCCCAGCCAGTTGTGCGATCTGCGGATATACCGGCATCACGGACGAAATAAGCTGCGGCGGTTTCATCTGACCCCCAGCATGCGCTGGCGTCGACATCTCGCTGAGCGGCGAGGGCGGAGCAATGGAGGAAACCATCCCTTTCAGCGCGCTGCTATCGCTATTCCCGCCGGTCGCATCAATCGAAGGCGCGGGATCCGTGCTGGCGCCGCTTAGTCCACGCCCCGGCGAAACCGGGTGCGCGTTCAGCGCGCCAAACATGTCCGGCACTTTCACCGCCTGTTTCGAATGAGCTGAGGCCGCTGGCGCCGCAGTTTCTTGTACTGGCACCGCAGGCGGCGGGATTTCCTGCGCTGGCGTCTTGCTTACTCGAGACCGCGGCGCTTCGATCGGCCGCGCCGGAACATCGGCACCGACCACTGCAGCCGACGGGCTCGCAATAGTCGCTGCGGCAACTGGACTCGCTGGCGCGTAGGCGTGTACCGTGCTCGGGCTGGAGGCTGCCACGGTGGCCACCGGCACGCTTACGGGGCTGGCGAAAGGCCCAATGTGCAAGAAAAATGCGCCGCCGGTCGCCGTTAGAACCAACGCAGCAATGCCCAAAACCATCGCTAACCAATTGGGCGGATTTTTGCGCGCTTCCAAATACGTCGTCACACCCTCCATCACGTTTTCCGCCGGAGGGCTCTTTAGGTTGGCGGCTGCCGCGAAGCGGCCAAAGGGTGCCACGTGTGCGGGCTGCGAAAGCGCATGGCCACTCTCCGCCATTACAAGTGATTCGGAAATCGCCGCCGGCCCTCTGCGTGTGTGCGTCTCGGCCACTTGGACCGCCCGTTCATTTCGCGTAAAAGCGTCCCCTCCAACCATATTTGTCGCCGACGCAGCTGCCTGCACATCCTCCTGCGAACCTATGGGCGCAAAGGGTGATTCAGGTTTGCTTTGCCGGACGGCCGGTGGCGCGGCACTCAGAGGTGATGGCGAGATGCCTAGTGGAAGAGGCGCCCCGGTCACATTGGACACTCCGGAAGTCGCGCTAATCTTCGGCAGACTATTCCCCCCAAGCTCCCAGAACCTTTCATCGCTATCCGCCTCAGGCCCCTTTTCAATTTTCATTTCCACCGATACTGTCGTCGCTGCGTGTGAACTCCCCATGGCGGCGGATGGCCCAATCGACGGCGCGTCACCCGGTCCATCTGACGGAAAATGCACTCCCCAATAGCCCGGCTGGCGGTGTGTGAACTCGATCTCCACATAGCTGTGCGTTTGCGCGTAGGGACGCACCTTCACAATGCGGCAAATCGCGTCGTGCCCCGATTTCAGATTCGTCACCACAACCATCTGCCCGCCCACTACGGCGGTCGCCATCTTCACGACCGCCCCCTGCGGAAAGACGATCATCGTCGAGCTGGTTTCCTCGAACGCTTCCGTTTGCGGTACGGCGCCTCGCGCCGCTTCCGTCACGCGCGTGCCGTGCACTTTGATGGGCACGTCCAGCGACACTGCGTCGGCGCGCAGATGTCCCACGTTCGCGTTCGCTTTTGCTGCAGTCGTATCCTTTATGGAGCTGGCCGCTTCGAGCGTCTCTTTGGTTGGCGTCATGTAGTACGAACGGTTTACACCGCCCTCCGTTGAAAATTAGCTTTCGCCTAAGGATATCGATTGTTTGGGGGTTTGCGCGGCCCGGCAATAGTACGTTCGTACTAAGTGTTAACAGATACGCAAACACGAGGCGTGACTATTTCAGAAGTCTGACAGACTAGTTTCGAAGCGGCTTTCCGGTTTTCAGCGTATGCGCGATGCGCTCCTGCGTTTTGCGCTCGCCGCACAAACTCACGAACGCCTCGCGCTCCAGATCCAGAATGTATTGCTCCGGCACAATTTGCGGCGCCGTGATTCCCCCGCCCGCAAGAATGTAGGCGAGCTTTCGCGCCACTACCGCATCGTGTTCCGTTGCGAACTCGCCTCGCACCATCATGTGGACCACCAGCTTCGCCGCCGCAAAAAATTCCTCGCCCAACACGCGTATTTCCGCCGGAGCCGGCGGGTGATATCCCGCGCGAACCATCGCCAGCGCCGTGGCCTTCGCGTCCGCAATCTGCCGGTCGCGATTCATGGAGACCAAATCCGACGGCCGCAAGTATCCGAGCGTTCGCGCCTCTTCTGCGCTACTGGAAACTTTCGCCATCGCCACATTTTCAAAAACCGGCCGCAGCGCATGCATGAAGTCCAGATTATCTCCGCCAGACGCGTGCTCGTTTGCGCGAATCAGCATTTCTTTGCTGCCGCCACCTGCGGGAATCAGCCCCACGCCCACTTCCACCAATCCGACATATGTTTCCGCCGCGGCGTGAATTCTAGCCGAGTGCAGCGGAATTTCGCATCCGCCGCCCAGTGCCATACCCTGCGGCGCCGCCACCACTGGCCGCGGCGCGTATTTGATCGCCATATTCGCACGCTGAAATTGACGTACCGCCAGGTGAATATCGTCCCACTCGCCCTCTTGCGCGGTCATCAGCAACAGCATCAAATTCGCGCCTGCCGAAAAATTCGCCGCCTGGTTGCCGATCACCATGGCTTCGAATTCCGTTTCCAGCCGCGCCACGCCTGCCTGCAGCATCGCGAAAATATCCCCGCCGATCGCGTTCATCTTGGCATGGAACTCGCAGCACACCACACCATCGCCAAGGTCGATCAAGCTCGCGCCGGAATTTTCCTGCACCACCGCCGTGCGATCCTTCAGCGATTTCAGCAGGATCACTCCTGCGGGCTCTTCCAGCGCTTTCAGCGCGCCGCTCGCCAAATCGAAAAAGCTCGTCCGCCCCTTCGCCTCTTCGTAAAACGCTTTCTTCGGCGACCCCAGCACTTTCCGCACCAGCTCCGGCATCTGCTTTCCCTCGCGCCCCAGCGCCTTGGCCATGCGCTCCGCGCCGATCGCGTCCCAAATCTCGAACGGCCCAAGTTCCCATCCAAATCCCCAGCGCATCGCGCGATCTACGTCCACAACCGTGTCGGCAATCTCCGGAATCCGCCGCGCCGCGTACACGCACGTCTCGCCGAGCGTGGCCCACAAAAATTGATTGGCCTTATCGCCTCCTTCTCCCTCCAGCGCCGGTCCAACCAGCATCGGCAATCGCTCGCGCGTGCTCTCGATGCCTTTCCCCGCCTCGATCGAACTGAATTTCGCTTTTTGCCGCGGACGATATTCCATCTTCTGCCAATCGAGCGTCAGAATTTCCGATTCACCGCCCACGCCTTTCACTCGCTTGTAGAATCCGCTCCCGGTTTTTTCGCCCAACCAGCCGCGCTCCATCATCGCTTCCACCAGCGGCGGAACTTTGTAAAGCTCGCGCGATTCATCGCTCGCGGCATTCTCATAAATGTTCCGAATTACATGGACCAGCACATCCAGCCCCACCAGATCCACCGTTCGAAATGTCGCGGAGTTCGGCCATCCGACGGCCGGCCCTGTGCACGCGTCCACCTCCTCCACCGTCATTCCCAGCGTCTGCATTTGCCGAAAGGCATGCAAAATCGAAAACGTTCCAATGCGGTTGGCTATAAAATTCGGCGTGTCCTTCGCCACCACCACGCCCTTGCCCAGCCGCTCGTCGCAAACTTCCGCCAAAAACTCGAGCACTCCCGGAAGCGTTTTCGGACCCGGAATCAGCTCCGCCAATTTCATGTACCGCGGAGGATTGAAGAAATGCGTTCCTGCCCAGTGCTGCTGAAAATCCTCCGAGCGGCCCTCGGCAATCAGCCGGATCGGCAATCCCGATGTATTGGACGTTACAATCGTCCCCGGCCTCCTCACCGCTTCCACTCGCTCAAACAGCTTCCGCTTGATCTCCAGATTTTCGGCCACCGCCTCGATGATCCAGTCCGCTTCGCCGCACCACGCCAGGTTATCGTCCAGATTTCCCGGCGTGATCAGCCGCGCCGTCTCCGCCGTAAAAAAAGCTGCCGGCCGCGACTTCTTCGCCGCCTCCAGCCCTGCGCGGACAATCCGGTTCCTCACCGCCGGATTTTCCAGCGTCAAGCCCTTCCGCTTTTCGTCGGCATTCAATTCAGGTGGGACAATATCGAGCAGGTAGCACGGAATTCCCGCATTCGCCAGGTGCGCCGCGATTCGCGACCCCATCGTTCCAGCGCCCAGCACCGCCGCTTTTTCAATTTGCCGTCTCATCGCCTCCGCCTTTGGCAAGGCACATGGTTGCAAAAGTGGTAATCCGGGTCAACCGGAAACGCCCCTCATGCTCGAACTTTGCTAAAGTATTCCTCGGGGTAGGTGGATGGCGCCTGCATCGAAATGGTTCACTCGGGCAGTGAGCGGCCTGCGCTCCTTTGCTTATGCCGACGAGCGCGACCGTCCGAAAATAGGCCTCGCTCTGGGCGGCGGCTTCGCGCGCGGCATCGCTCACATTGGAGTCCTGCGCGTCCTCGAAGCGTACGAAATCCCCATCGATTTCATCGCTGGCACCAGCGTGGGCGCCTTGATTGGCGCTACCTACGCCAGCGGCACCTCTCTCGCCGAAATGGAACGCCAGGGATCAGCCACTCGTTTTAGCGACTTCGGCCGCTGGACTCTCTCTCGCATGGGCATGGCTACGAACGATCGCCTCGAGGATTTTCTCCACAAATTCACTACCGCCAAATTTTTTCACGAAATGAAAATCCCGCTAAGCATCGCCGCTACCGACCTGCTGTCGGGAAGTTCGGTTCACTTCACGCAGGGCGAAATCGGCCCTGCTTTGCGCGCTTCCTGCGCCTATCCCGGACTTTTTCTGCCGATCGAATACCAGGGGCGGATTCTCGTGGATGGATTTCTCACCGAAACGGTCCCCGCTGAAGCCGCGCGTGATATGGGCGCGGATATCGTGATCGGCGTCCATCTCGAACCGGGCCTGCTTCGCAGCGCGCCGCGCAACACCATCGAAGTGATCAGCCGCTCCTTCTCCATTCTTCAAACGGCCGCAACCCAGGTCTGGCACTCCGACGTGGACGTTCTCATCGAGCCGGACGTTCATCGCGTGCAATGGGACGAATTCGTGAAAACACCCCAACTCGTCGCCGCTGGCGAGGCCGCCGCCCGCGAAGCCATCCCTCAGATCAAAGAAGTGGTTTTGCTTAGCGCCACCCAGCGCCTCGACGATAGACGGAAACACGACCGCCGCCGCAATAGGTCCGGCCCTCGCAAAACCCTCGAAACCCGCCCGTAGCTTCCCTCTGGCTTGCAGCGCATTGTGGTCTCATGTAGCTCACTCCGCCTTCACGGGGTGAGGGTTTTCGGCCCTTCCGGCGGTCCTCGCAAATAAGGTCAGGTTTCCTCGCGCAGCTCCACCCTCACCGTTGCTCCGCCGCCTCTCGCCTTTGCCGCCTACGTATACGGCGCCGCGAGCCCCTTCCTCTTCCGGTGCCGCCTCATTTCCTCCTGCTGATGCGTCCGAATTCGCAGCGACGAGCGTGGCTTCCCCGTGCACAGCAAAACGAATCCAGCCTCGCGGTCCTCGGGGTAGTAGCGAATTGAGTCTGACTGGTCCACCTCTCCGGTTCCTTCAAGCCGTCCTGCGCAGGTCAAGCATCGCCCTTGATGGCAAAGCGCGGGCAAAGTGATCCCCGCCTTCGACGCGGCGTCCCAAATGTGCTCTTCGCCGCCTACCTGAATCCGCCGCTCCTCATTGTCAGGCAGCAAAAGGACCACATCGAATAGGGGAAGGGAACTTGTCATTCAATTTCCCAGGCAAGTCCTGCCTGACGCAAGCGCGCCAGGCAGGACGCCAGGGGCAATCATCATGGGTTGTAGAAACCGGCGTTCTTGCTGTAAGGCGCATGCCCCGGCTCGCCGCGCCGGAAATGTCCAGACGGAATCGACTTCCCGTCGCGTTCAAAAGCGAGCAGTTCGATGAACCACGCCTCGTGTTCGATTTCCTCATTCAAAATTCGCGACGCCATGTCATACGTTCGCGGATCCTTGCCAAACGTCATATCGCAAATGGCGATCCAACTCCGAATCGCGCAGCGCTCTGACTCCAAAAGCAGCGTCAGAATATTCACCGTCGTCGGTGGATCGGGCAGCTTTGCCGCTTCACAGCCGGCCTGGTCGTGAAACACTTTCAGGTCATTCGGCAGTTCTCCGCCGAGTTCGTAAATGCGCGGGACGATCAGCTCCCAATGGGCGCGATCTTCCAGCCGCGCATCCTCGCAAATCTCCTTGTAGTCTTCATGACCAGCAAGATGCATGCGAAGAATTGTGTAGTAGTAATAAGTGCTGGCAAATTCCGCCGCCGCGTTGGCAACCAGCATCTTGATCAGCTTTTCCACGTCGACGCCCCGCGCGCGAATCACTTCCACGCCCACTCGCTGCGTCACGTCGCCTGCCTTTACAACGTTCATCTTTTCCGGCATTTAAATCCCCCTTTCGGCCGCAGTATAGTGCACCGCTCTCTGATAGGTCTAAGATATAATGCCTATCCTTCGCATAGCCCTAGCCTCTGGCACTACCGCGGTCAAGTGCATCCACCTACACTGTTCAACGTATCCCCGGCTCTTCTTTGATTGAGCGGCTCCGTCCTGCTGCAACAATTCCCCACCTCGCCGCATCTCCTTTGTAGGCGAAACTAAACGTCCAGCCTCGGGTTTTAAGACGAACGTCAATCAGCGGGTGCGGTGCGGCGATGCAGGGTAACGACAATGATTCGAATTTGTGAATTGAATTGGACTCCTCATCATGCGACGCTTAATCTTGAACCAGCCCCAAACTTGCCACATTCGGAAATGAACGAGAAAGAGTGACTTGACCGAATGAAGCGGTCTGCCGAACTCGATGCTGCGCGAGGCTTGATGTTGGTTTGGATGGTGCTCGTCCATCTTCCCACTGTCCTCAGCGCACGAGTGAACCAGCCGTTCGGCTACGTTTCCTCATCCGAAGGGTTCATCTTCCTCTCGGCGCTCCTCACGGGACGCATCTATTTCCGCATCTTCCAACGCGACGGCGCTTTCGCCATGAATCGCAAGCTTGTCCTCCGCGCCGTGCGCCTTTACATCTTTCATATACTCTTGCTGCTCTTCGCATTTGTAGCCGTCAGCCGATACGCCCTTCGCGGGCGCCCCGCGCTCCACAATATGCTGGATTTTTACTTCCTGGCGGGCGTTGGGCGCGCTGTTCGCGACGGCCTGCTGTTGATCTACCGCCCTCCGCTCCTCGATATCATTCCCCTCTACGTGGGCTTTTGCTTGCTCGCTCCGCTGTTGATCTTCTTGGGCGCTAGGCTTTCCTGGCGAGTCGTTCTCGGCGGCAGCGCCGCCATCTGGTTGGCCGCGCAGTTCGGATTTCGCACCGTGCTCTACCACTGGCTCGTCGCCGCCACTCCGCTTCGCGTGCCGCTGAACGAAATGGGCGCCTTCAATCCCTGGGCGTGGCAGTTTCTGTGGGTCATAGGCATATATTTCGGAGTTCGTTGGGCGAAAAACGACTTGCCCGCCGAGAAGTGGGCCCAGCGCCTGTGGATTCCCGCCGCATGCGTCGCCGCGGCCTTGTTCGCGTTGCGATACTCGGAAGCTTTCGGACTAAACCTCGGAAGTTACTCCGTGCTTTTTGACAAGTGGAATCTAGCCGCCGTCCGCCTCGTTGATTTCCCAGCCGTCATCTTGCTCGTGTTGCGCTTTCACACGGCTTTGAAGCGTGTTGCGCTCCTGTCGTTTGTGAGGCCGGTTTCGCGCTCCCTGATCACGCTGGGCCAATCTTCGCTCCAGGTCTTCTGCGCGCACTTCTTTTTCTGCTTTGTGGCCCTCGGACTGGTGGGCAACGCCGCCCTCCTGTCCGGCTCGCTGCAAATTGTTGTTGCGACGGTCACTTTTGCCGCGCTTCTTCTGCTCGCGAAAGCCTCCCAGCTGCGCCGCGATCCCTATGCCCGCGCCAACCTCTCAGATTTTTCATGGGGCTTTGCGCACTCCCATCCCGTGAAGATTCCGCGCTAAGCGTTCTCACAATCCAATCGAGGTTTTAGTCGGGCAGGAGCACTTTCTGTTCTAAATCGCGAGCGGCCTGCAACACATGTTCCGGCCTGCCGACATCCCGCCAGTAATACTCATCGGCGCGAAACGCGCAAATTTTTTCTCCGCTGCCGGCAAGCCGAAGATACGAAGTAATGATCGAAAACGCGCCCTCCTCCGTCATCATCCCGAAAATACGCGGAGAGATCACGTGGACGCCACAAAAAGCCAGCGCTCGCGCTGCCGCCGCAGGTCGAATCATCTCACCCTTCTCGCTGTTTCCGGATCGCCGCCCGCAAAGCTCTAGCTTCTCGTCAAACAGCAAGTATCGCGACGTCTCCCGCTCCTGCACCGCAAGCGTCGCAAGCGCGCGACTCTGCATCTGCGATTCCATCATCCGCCGCAGGTCAATCGTGCTGATCACGTCCACATTGTGCAAAATGAAAGGCTCATCGAAAGTGCTGAAATCCTCAAGGAAAAAATGGGAAGCCTTCTTTAGCCCGCCCCCCGTATCCAGCAAAACTTCCTCCCGAGATACGTGAATGTGCATGCCGAAATTCCCGTTCGCTCGCAGGTAATCCAACACCTTATCCGCAAAGTGATGCACGTTGATGATCACATCATGAATGCCGAACCCGCGCAGTCGCGAGAGCGTAATCTCCAAAAGCGTTCGCCCGCCCACTTCCACTAGCGCCTTCGGACGGCTATCCGTCAGCGGACGTAAGCGCGTCCCCAGTCCCGCGGCCAAAATCATCGCCCTCATTGATTCCAATTCTCCATCTCGATATGCCGAAGCACCACTTCCACTCCTCGCCTGCCCCTCAGCCGCTTCGCCAATTCCTCGGCCAGATATACCGAGCGATGCTGCCCGCCCGTGCATCCGAAAGACACCATCAGGTTCTTGAATCCTCGGTGCTGATATTCATTCACGCTGGCATCCACCAGCGCCATCACGCTCGCCAGATATTTGTGCACGCTCTCCTGATTGTTCAAGTATTCGATCACCGGCGCGTCCTGTCCTGTCAGAGCTTTGAACCGCTCCTCGCGTCCGGGGTTGGGAAGGCTGCGCGCGTCGAAAACGAATCCGCCGCCGTTGCCGCTCTCGTCCTGCGGCGCCGTGCGATGAAACGAAAAGCTGGAAATCGTCACCGTCAGCGCGTTGCTCTCCGAAGGCAGGCTCTGCAATTTCCGCGCGCTCACCATGCTTCTGAACGCGCCCATCAGCGCCGGCAGCTTGATGGGCAGCTCCGCATTTTCGAGCAGCCATTGCACGTTTTTCAGCGCGTAGGGGACGCTCTGCAAAAAATGTATTTTGCGCTCGTAAAAACCGCGAAAACCGTAAGCCCCCAGCGCCTGCATGATTCGCACGTAAACATACGCATAGTAATGCCGCATGAATGCTTCGCGCTCCAGGTCGATGAAGCCCGCAAGCGCATCCAGATAATATTCCAGCAATTCCTCGCGCAGCTCTGGCGGCAGATCGGCCTTGGCGTCGTACAGAAGGGAAGCAATGTCGTATTGCAACGCGCCCTTGCGCCCGCCCTGGTAATCCAGAAAAAACGGTTGTCCCTCGCGCAGCATTACGTTGCGCGATTGGAAGTCCCGGTAAAGAAAGTAATTCGTGTCCGCGCTCAGCAAAAACGTCGTCAATCGTCCGAAATCGTCTTCCAGCAGTTGCTCGTTGAAAGGTACGCCCGCAAGCCTCAGAAAATAGTATTTGAAGTAATTCAAATCCCACGCGATGGATTGCCCGTCGAAAACGCCGCGCGGATAGCACACGCTGTAATCCAAGTCGCGCCCCGCCTCTACCTGAAATCGCGGCAGCAGTGCCACCACTTTGCGATATGCCGCAACCGCTTCGGAAGCGATCTTCGCCCCGTCGCGTTTCTCCGATAGAAACTCGAAAAGCGTGGTGTCCCCAAGATCCTCTTCGAGATAGGCGTCGTAGGTCAAATCCTCGGCATAAATCTCCGGCACCGGAAGTCCATGCCTGCGAAAATGCCTCGAAAATTCCAGAAACGCCACATTTTCTTCGCGCCCCTTATAGAGCACGCCAATCGCGCTCACTTCTTTGTTGCTGATCCGTACGAGTTTGCGTCCCGAGCCGCCGAGCTGCCCGTGAAGCGGCTGCACCCGCCCCGCCGGCGAGTGGAAATGTTGCTCGAAAAGTTTTTTGAGAACGTCCATCAGGATGCCAAGCCTTCCGCCTCAGTTGTCATCCCGAACCAAGCCGCTTTTTGTGCGGATTGTGTGAGGGATCTGCTTTTCCTTTGTTTGGCCGAATCAGTCTATCTGCTCCGGCATCATCCTGGCGAGCCACAGGTCATGTGAAGGTCGAAAAAGGCACTTGTCCGCTCGCTCCGGCCGCAAACCACGATGCTGCTTGGATTTAGGAGGCCAGGCGCGTACTAGGTCGCCAGGTCCAGGGCGATTAGAGCGCCAGGTCCAGCAAGTTTGAGAGCTTCAGGCCATTCCGCCCGACGCCCCCTTTTCGCACACTTGGATCAGGTCACGCGAATGTCAGGCGGAATGATAATTTCGATCATCATAACGGTCCTTCTGTTGTGGCTTGTAATCGGCGGCGCCGTCGCGGTTCTCGTCGGACCGCTCATCGAACAAGCGGCGTCCCGCGTCCCTCCTTCGCGCGAGGACCGCAGCACGCTCAGCAAGTCACCGGTCCGGGCAGTTGGTAAGACGTGAACCTCCCGCCACCGAGTGGGAATGGTGCTCGAATAGTTTTTCGCCAGAACGACACGAAAAGAGAACCTCGGCTGATTACGGCACTCGCAGTCCCACTGAGTGCACAAGGGAGAAAACAATGAAAAGGCTTTTGTCAGGTTTGTTTTTGAGCTTATTTGTGATTGCGCTGATGCCAGTGCATGCCGACACGTATTACGGGGGATATGAAGACACGGTCGGTGGAGATTACGACTATAACGATCTGGTGTTTTCATTGAGCGGTTCAGGCTTGGTCCTCAATTCAAGTGGCGCCTGGTATCCGGAATCGGCAGCAGCCCTGGGAACTAGCGGAACTCCTTTTTGGAACCACTCATCTTTTGATGGCCCCAACTACAACGTGGGGTATTGCATCTATGGCGGAGGCAGTTGCAATGGCGGCGCCGCGCTGGATTCGGGCGCAAATTTCCTTGCCAGCAGCACGAAGGGTTCGGTAAACGACGTCACCTTCACGCCTGGGTCCTCCACAGCGACGGTGATCCTTGGAATCGCCGCTGATAAGAACGAACTCGGCTGGTTTCTCACGAGCGATCCCACTGCGATCAACTGGATTGGCGGCGTCGGCGGCAGCGACAGTTTTACTCCGGGAGGTACGTTCGGATTGGTCGGTTGCAACGATTGGACCGGCAGCAGTTGCGCTGGAACGGAGTTCTTTTCTGTTACGAGCGACGGGAACGGCGGAGATTCGACTTCGCACTTCGCGTTCTTCGGTCCCGCGGCCGTAGCCACGCCTGAACCGGGCACGCTGGGGTTAGTTGGTTCAGGCTTGCTCGGATTGGTTGGCCTGCGACGCCGAAAGGTCTTGCAGAGCTAAACCGTGGATCTTTACTCCCGATGGTCTGGACGGTGGATTATCCTCCACCGTCCTTGCCGGCGGTTCGGGAGTTCCCGAGAGGAGTTCCCGAAAATTGTACAGGCCTGGATTCAAAAAGCCCGCCGTCTCGGGAATGGGCCGAACTAAGTAGTGCTACATCCGCCCCGCCACCACTCGCGCCAGTGCAACCGTCTTATCTCGCCCCGGGACGAATTGCTGGAATCCCAGCAGAAAGAACGCGTCCCCTTTCAGCACCATGATGGAGTGCCCGGCCGCTAGCACAGTTGCGCGGTCGCCCACGCCCTCCACCGCCTGCATCGCCACAGCTGCCGCATCTGCTCCCGCTACGCCCGACACATCCCTGGTCTTCGTCTGAACGGTTTCCATTTTCGCCCACTGCTCCTTACCGTTCTTCCGCCACACCTGAAGGCTGAACGCATAATCGCCGTCCTTGTTTTCGCCGCTCGCCTCGATCAACGCCCCCGCCCCTCCGCCAAGTAGCTTCTCCACTTCGTCCTGCTGTCCGTTCTTGGTATCAGTCTTGCCCAGCCCGGCTATACTCGATGCCATCTCTTCGCCGATCAACCGTCGCCGCTCCGCCGCGCTCACCCAGTATTTGCACAAGTCGCCTTCGCTATCGCTGGTCTCCGTTTCCGCGCGGTCCACGGCGACGCCCAGGATTCTAGCCGCCTCCTGACCTTCCAGCAGACGGCAGCCGCTCCCCTTCGACGCCGGAAACGTTCGCATGCTTGCAGCGGATGTATCGCTGGACGATGCACCGCTGGACGATGTGCCGCTGGAGGGTGCACCGCTGGACGATGTGCCGCTGGAGGGTGCACCACTAGACGACGTGCCGCCGGACGAATTGCCATCCACGCCGTAGTCCTTCTCCATCTGCGCGATCTTCTGCTTGGCGCGATATCCCACGTAAACGAGGCCGCCCACTCCCATCGCCCCAAACAGCATAAGCACGCCCAGCACGATCAAAACAATCTTCAGGCCCGAACCCTTGCGCACGGCAGGCGCTGCAGCCGCAGCCAGTGAAACTGGGGCCGCTGCGGGCGTCGCGCTCTGTCCCGGTGCCGCAACTTCCTGAGCCGGCGCTCCGCATGCCCCGCAGAATGGCCCGCTGACGGCGGCCCCGCACTTCGTACAAAAGTTTGCCATTGTTCCCTCCTGGTCCGCATGTGTGCGGATCCAGAACTCCTAGGTGAACCACTTTGCGAGGGATAATACCCGCAAGATGCGCGATCCGTCCAGCTTCTCTCTATCGGACGCTATGTCAGACCAGGCCGAACGGTTATTCTGAAATGTGACTGAAAACCCAGACTCACCTGAGGTCCGCTCTCGCAAAAGCTTGCTCGCATCCTTCATTCGATGGTTTCTCATCGGAGCCGCCGTCCTTTGGTCGCTTGCCGCGCTGATCCTTGTGGCTGCCCGATGGGTCAACCCACCGACCACGGCCGTACACATGGAGCGCCGCTTGCAAGCCTGGATTCATCACGCGCCGTATCACGAACGTTACGAATTCGTTCCGCTGAGCCGAATCTCACCCAATCTCCGGCATGCTGTCATCGCCGCGGAAGACGCGCGCTTTTATCAGCATCATGGATTCGATTGGCACGCGATACAACTCGCTGCCCAAGACGATATGGAAGGTGCCCGCATTCGCGGAGGATCCACCATTACGCAGCAACTTGTGAAAAATCTTTTCTTCGGAACGGGCCGCTCTTTCCTCCGCAAGGGAGCCGAGGTCACGCTCGTCCCGGTGGCCGAATTGGTCCTCGGCAAGCGCCGCATTCTGGAGCTTTACCTCAATGAGGTCGAGTGGGGCCGGGGCGTTTATGGCGCGGAGTCGGCGTGTGAATACTACTACCGAACATCGGCCGGCAATATTAACCGGCAACAATCGGCCCAGCTCGCCGCAATTCTGCCGCTGCCCTTGAAGCGACGGCCCGATCGCATGATTCGCTACAGCGAAATCATACTGGAGCGCATGCGCCAGATGGGTTGGTAATCCCAGCAGTTATCATCCGGAAAACGCTTTGACCAATATCCATAACCACTCCGCCCAAACGGGGTTTAATGGAAGGAGGCCGAACGACTGATCTACCAGGAGTATCTCCCATGAGCTGCCGCGTGATCGCCGCTGTAACAACTCTATTTCTGGTTGCTGTTGTCGTGTTGCCGGTCACACACGCGCAAAACGGGACTTCCGAAGCACCCGGCGCGCCATCTTCCTCTTCAGCCACTACACCATCGCAGGTTCCGCCGGCAGCACCCAAAAAGGTCTGGACAAACGATAATGTAACGGACCTGCACGATAATTCCGAGATTTCCGTCGTTGGAGGGACGGCCGCCACTCCCGGCAAGGCTGGCGGAAAAACTTTGGCAGGATCGAAAGCCCGCAACGCGAACTGGTATCGCGACCAGATCGTGAAGCTCGAGGCCAAGCTTCCCCCGCTCGATGGTCAGATCGAACAATTACGCGAAGCGATCGATGGGAAATCAATGGGCGATGGAAAAACATCCTCACGGCCTTGGTCAGTGAAAGGCGATAGCTGGGCTCGCGAAGAAGCGGAACTGCAGAGCAAGCGCGATGCTATCGCTGCGCATATCGATGCGCTGCGGGACCA
>DATDIT010000095.1:0-12940 GCA_036520875.1 Candidatus Acidiferrales bacterium | reverse complement strand
GACGTATTCGGCGACGGTAAGGTGATCATCAAATCAGCGCCCGGCCACACGCCAGGCCATCAGGTACTGATTCTCAAGCTCGCCAAAACGGGTCCCGTGATGCTCGCGGGCGATCTTTACCACTATCCCGAGGAGCGCAAGCTGAATCGCGTCCCCACATTTGAATACAACAAGGAGCAATCCCTCGCCAGCCGCGCAATGATCGAAGACTACTGCAAAAAAACAGGAACCCAGCTGTGGATCGAGCACGACTACGTGCACAATTCGAAGCTAAAAAAATCCCCGCAGTATTACGATTAGAAAAGGCTAAGCCTAGCGATCGTCATCCTGCTTGCCCTGACAAAGGAAGGGGGCGAAGTCCCGCGCTTTTTCCCTCCGCGCGGTTTGTGCGCGGCGCGGGACGCAGTCGAAGAATCTCTCTTCGAAGTGAACCTAAAAACAGGCGTAACCCGCGGGCCTATCTTGAGGCCCTAGACTCTGGTGGCTGTCGCCGTTGTCGCCAAATGCCCGTCTGCATCTTTTGCCCACAACGAGATCGTTCTTCCGTCGTTTTCGGGCTTACCGCAGACTGCAAACGGCGCCGTATCGAATAGCGGGCTCACTGCTCGAAACGCAAATCGTCCCACCTTCGCGTCCGGTAGATTGCGCCGCACCAAGTCCAGCAGCAGCGTCGCGATTAGCGGCCCATGTACTACCAACCCCGGATAGCCTCCCACCTCCGTCGCATAGCGGCGGTCATAGTGAATGCGGTGCGCGTTGAACGTCAGCGCGGAATACCGGAAAAGCAGCACATCATCGGGCCGGATTACTCGTTCCCATGCCGCGTCAGCTGGGGCAGCCTGCAGCGGCGCTGTTTTCGCTTCGCCCGCCGTTGCGTTGTCGCGATAAACGATGTCTTGCTCCTCGCTCAGCGCGATTCCCTCAGCGTCGCCGATTTCGTGCCGCACGGTCACAAAGATTAGCGGCCCGCGGCGTCCTTCTTTCTCTCGCACGTCTAGAATGCGCGAAGTGCGCGTGTACGTTTGGCCCACAAGCAACGCGCGATGAAATTCGAACCGCCCACCCGCCCACATACGCAGCGGCAACGGCACTGGCGGCAGAAAGTCCCCTGTCTTGGCGTGTCCATCCGGACCGAGCTCCGATTCCTTGTGAATCGGCAGGAACCACATCCAATGCCACAGCGGCGGTACCGAATCGCCGGAACGCGGAGCCGGCGCGTCAATGTCCAGCGTCGCGGATAAAGCCGCCATCGGCATCTCAGTGATCTGATCCGTTCGCGTTTCGGTCTTGCCCACCCACGCTTGCAAGTCCGCAGTATTCATTTTTCGGTCTCCACCAGTTCGGCACCGGTCACATTACCACGCCCCGCTCGATACAAAGCCGCGTGATACACTCCGCCTCCTGACCGGCAACGAACGCGAAATCCGCATGCATGGCGGCGCACAAATTACGGCGCAAAGAAATACTGGCGACACGATTGTCCTCGCGGTGGGATGGCGCATGTGGATTCCAGTCGTCGCCATGATGACGTGCTCGTGGCTCTCCTACGTCGATCGCCAGGCGCTCGCCGTAATTTCTCCGATGATTCTGCGCGATACCGGCCTGAGCGCCGCCTCTTACGCTGATGCCATCTCCGTTTTCTCCATTGTTTACATGATTGCGAATCCGCTGTGGGGATCGCTGCTCGACTATGTCGGCTTGCGCGCCGGCATGCTCGCCGCTGTCGGCATTTGGACAATTGCGAGCGCATCGCACGCCTGGGTGACGGGCTTTCTGGGTTTTGCAATGGCTCGCGGACTTCTCGGCTTCGGCGAAGGCGCTACTTTTCCGGGCGGCTTGCGAACCGCCGCCGATTCATTGCCGATCGAACGCCAATCGCGCGGCATGGGAATCTCCTACAGCGGAGCATCTCTCGGAGCGATTTTCGCGCCGCTGATCATCACGCCGATCGCGCTGCGATTCGGATGGCGCGCCGCCTTTATAGTCACAGGAGCGTTGGGCGCGGGATGGTTGGTGGTGTGGTGGTTTGTGGCCCGGCCGCCGCTGGTCCGCGCGGTGGATCGAAGCAAGCGCACGGTTACCTGGCCCAATTTGCTCGAGCGCCGATTCTGGTTGCTGGTGGTAGGCATGGGTCTTGGCGGCGCGGCGCTCGGTCCCACGCTGTACCTCAGCCCGCTTTACTTGAATCGCGTTTTGGGGCTCACGCAAGGACAGCTTGGAAAAGTTCTGTGGATTCCCGCGCTATGCTGGGAACTGGGATATTACTTCTGGGGTTGGATCGGCGATCGCTTCGTGCGCGAGAATCCACGGCCCCTGAGTCTCTACATCCTGCTGACGATTCTCGCGCTGCCGCTCTCGCTGGTCACCGAAACCAGTTCGTGGATTGCAGCGTTGGCTTTCTTTTCCTGGGCCATGTTCATCGCCGTCGGCTTCATCGTCACTTCGCTGCATCTCAGTGCGCGTGCTTATCCGCGCGATGAAACGGGAATGGTCGCCGGGATTGGTTCCGGCGCGTGGTCCGCGGTAGTGGCAATTCTTCTGGTGATTTACGGACGATGGTTCGACCGCCAGTGGTATGAAGCCACATTCGTTTCTCTGAGCCTCGTTCCAGTTTTAGGGACGGCACTGTGGTGGTGGATCGGCCGCGAACGATCGCGGGCGGTGAGCTGAATCGCGCTATCGCATGACAAACGGATTCGGTGCGTTGCCCACAATGTCGATCCAGACACTTTTCGTCTGCAAATATTCTCGAATCGCATCGATTCCACTTTCGCGCCCAATTCCTGATCTTTTGTATCCGCCAAACGGGGACATGTAACTCACCGCCCGGTAAGTGTTCACCCAAACCATTCCTGCTTCCAATTGCTCGGACATCAACAGCGCGCGCCGGATGCTGGTGGTCCAAACTCCGGCAGCCAGGCCGTAAACCGTGCCGTTCGCAATTTTCACTGCTTCTTCCTCGGTGTCGAAGGGGATGATGGAAAGAACCGGACCGAATACTTCTTCCTGGGCGATGCGCATTTCAGGCCGTACGCCGGTGAAAATTGTCGGCTCGATGAACCAGCCGACTCCGCACTCCGGCCGTTGAGCGGGCATCCCTCCCAGGCGGCACACCGCGCCCTCTTCTTTTGCGATTCGAATGTAGTCGAGGACTTTTTCGTATTGCGGGCGAGTAGTGATTGGACCAACCTGCGTAGCCGGGTCGAGCGGATTGCCCATGCGCGCGGTCTTGGCCATGGCTAAAAGTTTTTCGACGAATTTGTCGTGAATCGGACGGTGAATCAAGGCGCGCGAGCCAGCAATGCAGGTTTGTCCCGTGGCCGCGAAAATGCCGGAGACGATGCCCTTCAGCGCTTCATCCATATCGGCATCGTCAAAAACGATGTTCGCGGATTTTCCTCCCAGTTCCAGGGTGACGCGCTTGAGTCCGCGAGCGGCCAACTGGTAAACGTGCTCGCCAGTGCGATCGCCGCCTGTGAAGGCAACCTTCGCGACGTCGGGGTGCGCAATGAGCGGCTCGCCGACCTCATTACCGTATCCGGTGACGATATTGACTACTCCGGGCGGAAAGCCGGCGCGCTCGAAAAGCTCGCCAAATGTGAGCGCCGAAACGGACGCGAATTCGGACGGTTTCCACACCACCGTGTTGCCCGCCGCCAAAGCGGGCGCAAGCTTCCAAGTCGCCAGAAGCAGCGGAGAATTCCACGGAGTAATCGCGGCCACCACGCCCAGCGGCTCTTCGCGCGTAAAATTGAATACGCCGGGCTTGTCGATGGGAATTACGCGGCCCTCGATTTTGTCGGCGAGGCCGCCGAAGTAGCGGAACCATTGCGGCACGTATCTCACCTGCCCGCCCATTTCGGCAATCAGTTTTCCGTTGTCGGTGGTCTCGATCTCTCCAAGTTTTTCGGCATCCGCCGCGATCAGATCGGCCAGGCGGGCTAGCAAAGCGCCGCGAGCCGTCGCGGTGAGTTTCCGCCAGGCGTCGCCGTAAAAAGCGCACTTGGCGGCGGCCACGGCCCGGTCAATATCTTCCTTGGTTCCGCGCGGGATGAGCGCCCAGGGCTTGGTGGTATACGGGTTCACCGACTCGAACCACTCCCCGGAGTGCGGGTCGACCCATTTTCCGCCGATCAGAATTTTGTGTTTTTTCATGTCAGGCATCAATCGCCCTCTCGCGCTTGTGACGGGTAGACTGCACCCCGATCCATTGTTATGTATGACTTACGAGCGATTCTACTCGGCAGCAGTGTCGAGGAGAATTGCGCGGTCAGAGCCGGGGACAGCCGTTCGCCCGGCTTCTCATCTCGTTTCAACCGCTCAACTATTTTCATGCGATCAAAGTTAGCTAATACGGGAAAGCGATTCAAGCGGTTGTTGGTGTAAAGAATTTTGGGGGACCCGCGATCAATTGCTAGGCGGTGGCTCGATGAGGCATGATACGCGTTCTGCGCAGCGCTAATCGCGGCTGTAGGGCGCCGCCTTACGGGATGAGAATGAGGCGACGTGCGAGTGAATTGAGAGGGTGGAGGAAGGCTGATGGCTAAGCAGGGTTTGGGATTTGTGGGGACGGGGCGAATGGGGTCGCGGATGGTGCGGCGGCTGATTCAGGCTGGGCATGAAGTCACGATTTATGACACGAGTGAGGAAGCGGTTGCGCCGCTGGCTGAGATTGGGGCGAAGCGGGCAGCTTCGCCTGCTGCGGTCGCGTCGGCGGCTGAGATTGTATTCGCCAGCGTGCCAACGCCTCCTGTTGTGCAAGCAATCGCGCTGGGCCCGAATGGAGTCATCGAGGGCAAACGAGTTAAAATTTTCGTCGATGTTTCAACGACGGGGGCAACGGTTGAGAAACTGGTTGCGGAAGGGTTGGCAGCCAAGGGCATCACCGCCGTGGACGCGCCCGTTAGCGGAGGAATTACTGGGGCGGAAAAGGGGACGCTTGCGGTGATGGTCTCCTGTCCCGAGGATGTGTTTGCCACGCTGAAACCGATTTTGGAGATCATCGGGAAGCTTTTCTTTGTGGGCACCAAGCCGGGGCAGGGTCAAACGATGAAGCTGCTGAATAATTTGCTGTCGGCGACGGCGATGGCGATCACGTCGGAAGCGGTGGTGATGGGAGTGAAGGCGGGGCTCGACCCGTCGCTGATTATCGACGTGTTCAACGCCGGGACAGCACGGAATAGCGCGACGCAGGACAAGATCAAGCAGCACGTGATCCCGCGAACGTTCAAATACGGCTTTGGAATCGGGCTGCTGAACAAAGACATTCGATTGTGCATGGCGGAAGCGGACGCCCTGGGGGCGCCGATGATTGTGGGAAGCGCGGTGCGGCAGCTTCTGGCGATTGCGACGGCCAGCGAGGGGTTTGACGCCGACATGACAGAGATGGTGAAAACGGTGGAGAAGTGGGCTGGAGTGGAGGTGGGGAAGAGCTGACGGGCTGAAGGACGGCGCGAGTAGGCCGGGGAAATCGAAGAGAGATCCTTCGACTGCGTCCCGCGCCGCGCACAAACCGCGCGAAAAGAAAAGGCGCGGGACTTCGCTCAGGATGGCGTTCGCCGGTTTCGTAATGGCGTAAAAAGGGCGGCGCGTTTGATTACCTCGTGTGCAAGGCAAGCAGAACGATGATTGATGCAGGCAGTGAAATTAAAACTGAAAGAGAGGATTTATATGGATCAGAAGACGTTTGAGCGAGGCAAGGCGATTCGAAGCTCAGTTTTGGGGAAGGAGTTTGTCGACAATGCGTTTCAGACGGCGGACGATTTCAACCGTCCTTTGCAGGAACTAGTGACGGAGTATTGCTGGGGTGCGATTTGGGGACGGGAGGAGCTTCCGAAGAAAACGCGCAGCATGCTCAACCTGGCGATGATCAGCGCGCTGAACCGTCCTCATGAGTTGAAGGCGCACATCAAGGGCGCGCTGGTGAACGGCGTTTCGATGGTGGAAATACGGGAGGTGTTGCTACAGGTGGCGATTTACTGCGGCGTGCCGGCGGCGGTGGATTCCTTCCGAATCGCGCGCGAAGTGTTCGCGGAGCAGAAAGAGAAAGCGCCAAAGACATAGGCGGGCGAGGTATTCACATTGGCGATGGAACCGTTTGAGGTTTTCGCGATCAGGTACGCGCATTTGGGCGGGCGGCATCCTGCGGAGAATTTCATGCTGGCCGATCCGCACGAGTTTGCCTCGGACTTGGATTATTTCGTGTGGGTGCTGCGACGCGGCGATTCGAGCTTCGTGATCGATACGGGATTTGGGAAGGAGGCAGCGGCGCGGAGGCGGCGCGAGTGGCTGCGCTCGCCTGTGGAGAGCCTGCGGCTGGTGGGCGTGAATCCCGAGCAGGTGAGCGACATAATCATCACCCATTTGCATTACGATCACGCGGGCAATCTGGATAAATTTCCGCGAGCGCGCTTTCATCTGCAAGACCGCGACATGGCCTACGCCACGGGGCGGTGCATGTGCCACGAAAACCTGCGGGCGCCTTTCGACCTGGAAAATATGCTGGAGATGGTGAAGCACGTCTATGCGGATCGAGTGGAATTTCACGATGGCGATGCGGAACTTGCGGCGGGGCTGAGTTTGCACCGCGTGGGCGGGCATTCCGCGGGACTGCAAATTGCGAGGGTGTGGACGCGGCGCGGATGGGTGGTGATCGCGTCCGATGCCACGCACCTTTATGCGAATTTCGAACAGCGGCGGCCTTTTCCGATTGTGTACAACGTGGCGGAAATGCTGGAGGGTTTTAAGATGCTGTATCGGTTGGCGGATTCACCTGAGCACATCGTGCCGGGACACGATCCGCTGGTGATGAAATATTATCCGGCGGCGAAGGCGGAGATCGAAGGCATCGTGGTGCGGTTGGATGTGGCGCCGACCAAGCCGCCCAGCGCTAAAGCGCACAATTAAAGACGGCGCTGTTTCCACGCATAAATGCGTGGGCTTCCACCCTAAAGCCGGGCGGTTTTAGGCGCGACGTGGCGCTTGCGCCAGAATTCCTCGATTTCCTCCAAGGTGCGTCCTTTGGTTTCCGGGACTAAATAGTAGGAGAAAATCCAGGCACCGATTGCGAATATTCCGTAGAGCCAGAATGTGCGGCTCGCGCCCATGGCCTCAAGCAAAGTTAGGAAGGTGAGCGAAACGAGAAGATTCGCGCCCCAGTTGAAGGTGGCGGAGAGTCCTTCGGCGGAGCTGCGAACTGTGGTTGGATAAATTTCCGCAATCAACAACCAGAAAATCGGTCCCAAGCTGATGGCAAAGGACGCGACGTAAAGCATCATGCAAATGACGGCCACCGTAGCGAGCGAGCCGCCGTGCATCGGCGCATGAAAAGCATATCCCAGGGCGAATAATGTGACGACCATGCCCGCGATTCCAGTGAGCAGCAACGGGCGGCGGCCGGCGCGGTCGATCAGCCACATGGAAACGATGGTCATCAGGACGTTAACGACGCCGATTCCCGCAGTGGCCAGAATGGCGCCCGAAGCCGACGGAATGCCCGCGGATTGAATGATAAGCGGTGCGTAGTAAATGACGGTGTTGATGCCCGTGATCTGCTGCAGAATTGCAAGGCCGATGCCGACGACCAGCGCGGCTCGAAGAGATGGATGAAGAAGATCGGAAAGGCGTCCGCGCTCTTCAGAATGCTGGATGCTGGCTTCGATATCTTTCATCTCGGCGTCCGCGGCAGCAGAGGTGCGAATGCGGCCGAGGACCTTGCGGGCCTCTTCGCGATGCCCATTTTTTACGAGCCAGCGCGGACTTTCCGGCAAAAGAATCATGCCGATTGCAAAGATTGCGGCGGGGACCACCGCAAGTCCCAGCATCCAGCGCCATCCCTGGCTGGCCGCGAAGGCGTAATCGACAACGTATGCGAGAAGAATTCCGACGGTGATGGCGAGTTGAAAGAGCGAAACTGTCCAGCCGCGGGCCGCGGGCGGAGAAACTTCCGAGATGTACACCGGGACGGTGCCTGAGGAAAGGCCGATTCCGAGGCCGACGATGATGCGCCCGATAATCAGCATGGTGGGCGATGAGGCCGCGGCGCAAATAATCGCTCCGAGTGCGAAGATCACGGCGGTGGCGATCAGTAGCCTGCGGCGTCCATATAGATCGGCCAGGCGTCCGCCGCCGAGAGCCCCGATGGCGGCCCCGACCAATACGCCGCTGACGATTACCTCGAGCGCGAAGGATGAAAGCGTGAAATCTTTTCTGAGGAACAGCTCGGCGCCTGAAATTACGCCGGTGTCGTAACCGAAAAGCAGCCCGCCGAGGCCCGCGAACGCAGCCGCGACGTAAACGAAACCGCCAGCACTGCCCGGCGGGGTGGAAACGGTGGTGGCGCTCATCGATTTTTATTCCTCCTTGAGTCGAGCAGCTAGCCCCGGGGATTCGTGCAATAGTTCAAGAAAAGTTCCATTGGTCCACCCAAAGCCGATGACATTTTGATGATAGCCAACGACGACATGCGTCACAGCGGATTTCGAAACAACGTTGTACTTTTCGCGTATGGTGTGCTCGCGGCGAAAATTTTGCAGAACGGTGGTGAGAAATTTGAGGCTCACACGGTCGGCGTCGGAATGGTAGTTGTAGCGCCGCAGGCCCTCAATCGCCAGCAAATGGATGGGCGCCCAGCCGTAGGGATAGTCCCATTGGGCGCCGCTGTCATTTCTGCTCATCGCCAGGCCGCCGGGCTGCTCGAAAAGGCGAAGGTTGGCATCCATCACGCGCGCTTGGCCATCGGAAGCGAGCCCCGCCCACAAGGGGTAGAACGTGGTGGCGTAATCATAGGTCGATCGGCGGGCGGCGGCGAAGTTGTAGTCGAAGAACATGCCGCGGCGCTGGTCCCAGAGATATTTATTAATTCTTTCGCGTCGCTGCGCGGCTTTGCTGGCCCAGGCGCGGGCGGCGTCCGCGTGCCCGAGGAGCGTGCTGATTTGCTCGAGATCTTTTTCCGTTTTGTAGAGCAAGCTATTGAGGCAGACGGGCGCGAAGCGGTGAGTGTCTGCTCCATAAGGACCGAAACGGAAGCTTACATCAAAGCCGGACTCGCGCATGCTGCGGTCGCCTTTGTAAAAATCGGCGGTTAGCTCGACGCGATCGTGATGGCAACGGGTATTTTGCTTTTTTGCCGCGGGCGGCGGGCAAAACTGGACATCGAAGACCGGCGGGAAGGCCGCAGCTGGTGGTTTCGGGGCTCCGAATATAACCAGATGAGGGCTGTTTTCGCCTTCATGGGCGAGGAAAAATTGCGCGACGCCGCGATAATAGTTGGCCGGATCGCCCACAATTTCGGGAACCGGTCCATCGCCGTTGTCAAAATAACGAGATAGGCCCGTGTCCCCGGCCAAGTGCGGCGGTTTGGTCCACTGATCGTAATCCTTGGCGGCAAACTGATAGGCACGCGCGAGCCATTGAAGGTCGGCATGACCGGCGTCGCGATCCGCATCGTAAACCGCGAGAATCATCGAGCTGAGAAAAGGCGGCTGCGAGCGGCCGAGATAGTAGGTGCGGTTGGCGTTGAGCACTCCTCCGTAGTGCTGAATTTCGTAAAAGAAGTTTTCGACCATTCCCCTGGCGAGGTCGCGATGATTGTCGCGCAGCAAACCGCGAATGATGAAATAGCTGTCCCATCCATACATCTCGTTGAACTGGCCGCCGGGAACGACATAAGGATTTTCAAGATAGAGAAGTCCGCGCGGCTGGATTTTGCCGGCGTCCTCTTCGGAAAGATTGGCGGGCAGATGCTTGATTTGTAGACGGCAACGTTGCTGCATCTGAACCAAAGCGGGAGGAGTGGAAATATCCACCGGCAGATACAGCGTCGGCTTGCTCTGGGTCTTTACGTCCTGGTAGGTGTTGCAGTCTGTCAGCGAGCGCCTTAGGCCGGTCCAATCGTCGGAGATGTAGTGGAGAATATCGTCCAGCGATTTAAATGAATTAGCGAAGGCAACGGGCTGGGGCGGTGGAGAAGCGGTGAAGGCGAGGCTTGCGAAACTTCCCGCTACCAGAAGCGCTGCTGATAGCAGAAGCCACAAAGCACGAGAATATCTGGATCGACCGGCCATAAGGGTTCCACCCGATTTCGCGTACTCACCCGTACCTAACGATAGACTGGATTAGACTAAAGCGAAAGCAGCGCGTGGACAGGCTGGAAGAACGCCACGTGGCGGACTTCACCGAAACTGATAACCCGGTTTCAGTTCGCAGCGATACGATTTGGATTGATCCTTTCCAACCCTCACGTTGCAATCGGCCCAGCTCAGCTCGGGCGACGGTCCTAACGGGAAGACAATATTCTCTCCGCTCTCCTCGGCTTCCAGGGTGGGACCCTCCGCGTCAGCGGGAAGCGTAAAGTTCAGCGAATTGCCAAAAATAACGGGGTAACTTTCCCGGACGATGTTGGCGATCTGTATTCGAAATACCTCCGCTTGGAGCAGGAAGGTGGTTGTATCAGACCAATTGAGGATGGATACGCTGATGTATCGTCCGCCGTGAGAAAAATTGTCGGACACGATTCTCGTGAAGGGACATGGACCCGCGATGCAGGAAAGCCGGGCATCGTCGTACGTGTTTCCGACGCCTGCATCGAGCGACGTGGAAGCTATTGCGCCCTTCCATCTGCCATCGGGCGAACACGGCGGGTGACCATTGCAAGGAAGGTTACCGGTGTTTACAACCTGAAACGTCTTAAGGCCGGTGCCAATGTTGTCCGAGGTGGTGGTTTCCGTTGAATAACGAACGAAGACGTTGGAGAGTGGAATCAGCGGGCGATTGGATGGCGCCGCGGCGGTGGCTTCCTGATGAAGCGGGACCATGGGAATTACGTAGAGCTTGCGATCCAGCGTGGTATGGAGATCCAGCGGCTTGTAATCTTTGTGGCGAAATTCAAGAGTGATCGGCTGGCCGGGCTTGAGGCTCGGGCGCAGTTGCAGTTTGAAGTAGCCGGAAAAGTCCGATCGAACGCTGGAGAGAGCGAGATTGCCTGCCACGCTAACCGTCACGTCCGTGATAGGAGATTGCTTTCGAGGATCGGTATCTTGCTTGACGATGGCGCCCATCAGAGAGATGGGCTTGTTGATGCGATGCAACACACCCCAGGTGACCGCGGCAGCGGCGATTAAGATCACCACAACGAGTATCACCACGCCGAGTTTAATTTTGCCGTTCATCCGATGCAGCTGTCATCATAATATGTTAGCAAAATCTGCGTGCGCTAATCTCGTCCTGTGGACATCGAGTGGCTGAGGCGAACGATTCGCCGCTGTTCTTTTTAGTGCGCCCTATTGCAATCCGGCCAGGAAACCTCGCAATGCCGCGACGCACTCGTTCGCGCGATCGATGTAGATTTCGTGGCCCGCGCCAGCGATTTGCACGAGTTCCGATTGAGGCAGAGCCGCAGCGATGCTTTCCTGTTCCTCGATGGAGGTTGCGACGCTTCGAGTTGGCGCGAGAATCAGTGCGGGGACTTTCACCTCAGGGAGCAGCGGCGTGATATCCGTTGTAGAAATGACGGTGCTGTAGCCAGCTAGCGAAGTCGCCGACGCTCTGCCGAATTGATGGATGGCCCACTCGATTTGCGCGGGGTCGGAGCTCGGAAATGTGCCGGGACGCGACAGCAGCTCTCGCGCCCAGCCCTCCGACCCCATTTCCAGCAGCGCTTTCTGCCAGGAGTCGCGGCCGAACGAGAATAACTTTTGCGCCGCGGGACCAATCGTTTTGGGAGTGGCGCAGAGCGTCAGCGAGCGGAGCCGCGCCGGATGGGTGGCCGCGAATCCAACGGCCAGCATCCCACCAGTTGATTCGCCAAGCAGGTGGAAATCCTCAAGCTGCAGGGCGTCGCAGAAGCTGCCGAGGTCGCGCACGAGGCCATCAAACGACCACGGATAGCTGGGTCCCGGATCGCCCGATCCGCCGTGGCCGCGTAGATCGCGACGGATCACGCGATAGTCGCCAGCCAGCATCGGCACCCAGCGCCGCCAGAATTGCGAGTTGCGCCCGAATCCGTGCTGGATCAGTATCTTCTGCCGTGGCTTCCACGGATCGGTAAAATCGTCGTCTTCGTAGTGGGTGACGTAACCGTTGATCTGGATTTCAGGCATCCGAATGCGCTAGGGCTTTGGTGCGGCCGCTGTCCCAGCCGGAGCAGAAATGGTTTTGGGCGGAAGGTCGTCGAAAATTTCGCGCGTGGCGAATTTCCATTTGCCATCCTCGCGCTTCAACGTGTCCTCGTAGTGCCCGGAGCCGGCGACGACGGACTTGCAATCTCTGGTCGCGATCGTTTGCCAGTAAGCCTGATCCATCGCTGTGTCGCCATCGATGTGGACGCTCAAATTCGTCACCACATGCATGGTCCTCGGCGTTCCAGCTGGCACCGGACACGGCGATGGAGTAGCCGATGCGGCTTGACCTCCGAATGCGGGCATCTTGGTGAAAAATTCCTCGATTGCGGCAGGCCCGGTGCGCTTGATGGCTCCGCCTTGCATGATGAGTGAGCCGTCCTGCGCGAAGAGCGCGCTGTACGCTTTCCAATTCGCCGAGTCGAGCGCCCTCGGATAATCGCCCATCAGCAACTGCTCAATGGCTTGGCGGTCTTCGATCTGCTGCATGCGCATGGCTGCCGACTCCGTGTTTTTGGCCTGGCCAAATGCGCTGCCAGTTGTGGCCCCGATGGCTACAACTACAACCGCCGCTGCGGCAAGCGCGCCTACTCTTTTTCCACCCCATTGCCAATTCATGATGCGCCTCCTTCTTCGATTCGTCACGAACTCAGGACCCCATGCCACCCGGGACGTTGTAACCTGTTTCCGCATTTTCCGCTAGCTCTGTCGTCGAAACCCCACCAGCTGGCGCTTGCATTTTCGCAAGGGACGCGCCAAGCTACCAACCCGCGACCCAGCAAACATAGTTTCGCAGAAAGGAAAAACCCTAATGGCTGCTGATT
>DATDIT010000094.1:0-6414 GCA_036520875.1 Candidatus Acidiferrales bacterium | reverse complement strand
AACAAACAGGTGGCGGACGCGCTGGGCGTATCCACGCGCACCGTCGAAAGCCACCGCAACCACATCATGCGCAAAATGAATTTCACGAGCTTCAGCGATTTGATCCGCTTCGCGGTCCGCACGAATTTGATACAGGCGTAGATTGCGCCGGGTATTCCGGCAAGAGCGACTCTTTCGGGTAGAGCCTGCTAGAATCTTGCCCTTGGCCGGCGAATAATGAACCAGGGCAGAGGAGAATGTAGCCATGGCGGACAAAAAGGGGGAACAAACCCAGCTGTATAATGCTCATCTCGCGATGGCGATATTCTGCGAGAAGGTGTTGCGTGAGACAGATAACGTCATCAGCATCATCCGCGTAATCGACAGATTCAACGTCGTTGGTGCCACGCCGGAGATGACCCCGACAGTCTTGAATTTTACTATCTTGATTTCCTTCAAATCTGGATTTTTGCGCGGAAAACAGATGCTGGCAATTCGACCAAAGTCACCGGACGTAGAAGACATGCCGCAGATGACTTTCCCGCTTCTATTCGAGGGAGATGACGACAGAGGGAATGCCCTGGTGGCCCAAACGAATTTTGTGGTCAAGCAAGAAGGATTGTATTGGTTCGATGTTCACCTTAATGACGCGTTGGTGACCAGAATGCCGTTGCGCGTGAACTATCAGCAGGTACAACAGGCCACAGGACATCCCTAAGCTGAGTAGTCGAGGCGGTCCCTACGAAGTGAGATTGGCCGACATTAACAAAGGTATTTGCCAATGATTTTAGCTCTGATCGCAACTCCTCATACGACAGCGCGGCGTGTTGGTATTCGGCTATAGTTAGTTCTATCGCATAGGAGAGTACTTGGCTCTCAATATCGCCGAGCTTGCGGATGTTCCAAGATTGACCAATAAATCGATTTTCGAATTCATCGAAGCTATATTCGTCGTCGATGAATTTGGCTATCAGGTCGCGAGTTTCGGATGCGTTAATCATGTCAGATGATTCTATACCAGTAAAACGCCTCTCGAAGCAAGGCATGCAAGATCTGTTCCGTAGACGGAACCTTTTGAATTTGATTGAAACGAAGGAACTTACAGGAGTTGTGGTCAAGGAGCGGCATGCAAATCCAGCCAAATGTGGGCAGCCTTTTTGCACTTATAGCCAACTGATGTCATATGAGAATCGCGCTGGCTTCGAAATCATCAGGGCACATCGCTACTTGAAACCTGACAAGACAATTGGAGCCAGTGGAATGCCTGATCCGTTCAGGATCTTCGATGATGTCGATGGAGTTATCTACAAATTGGAAGCCCTGTGATAGCGCCATTGCCGGTTGCCGCAAAGGCATTGCATTTCAAGATGGTTCGCGGCACGGAACCTCGACGCGTAAGCGCCGTTACTTCTTGACGGTTTTGCGGCGGCCGCGGCGGCGCACGGGACGGTCGGCGGGGGGCTCGCCGATGAGCTCCGCACTCCAAATCGAGGTGACGAACTTCTTCATTCCGTGATCGTCGAAATCGACGCTGGTGCGCTCGTTATTTGATTCCGTGATAGTGCCCAGGCCGTACTGCGTGTGGCGGATGGTCTGCCCTTCAGACAAAACCTGCACAGATGCCTCCTTTGAATCACTTATGCGAATCGATTTATGATCGCGAGCGGCGCATGCCTGCCGCCGCCTTTAAAGCTTATGTAACGTGCTGCTTAGAGCCCTGTGACGCGCTCAGCTTGCAGCCCCTTGGGACCCTGCTTCACTTCGAACTCAACGGCCTGCCCTTCGTTGAGGCTCTTGTACCCTTCCGACTGGATAGCCGAGAAGTGGACAAAAACGTCCTCGCCGGACTGGCGTTGGATGAAACCATAGCCTTTTGCTGCGTTGAACCACTTTACTGTTCCTTGTTCTGTAGCCAATTCAAATTCTCCTAATTTATTCATTCGGCGGCTTTTAATCGCCGAATTTTCATTTGTGGTCAGGGGCGTTCCGGCGAACACAAAAAAAGGCTGTCGGAAGTTGCCCGGCAGCCTGAAGCGAGCGCGTCAAAAGCGACCCAAGAGCAACAAATGCAAAGATATAGTAGCACGGGGCGAGGCGAAATACAAGGGCTGCGAGGCGGATCGCAAGCAAGTAGCCAAGCAAGTTCGCCGAAAAGCGGACTGAGACGCGACCGACGCAGAAGAGCTGATTCTCTCTACTTGTTTGCCGAGACGCTGGATTGGGCGCCTTCTGAATCTACGAGCTGCGCGAGCATCCGGCCGTATTCCTGCTTTGTGGGATTGCATCGGGCCGCGCCGCCAGCGACGAACCTAAGGCGAACTGCCGCGACACCATATAGATACAGGTTATTGTGTAGTTCCCTTTTTGGGAGACTCGGGTTATTATCCGCGGCTACTGATGACCCGCGACCCTGATCTGATCTTTGACGTTGGCCTCTTCGACGGAGGAGATGCAGCCTACTACCTTGCTCGCGGATACAAGGTAGTGGCGATCGACGCGAATCCGTCGATGGTGGAAAAGGCAAGAAACCGCTTTAAGGATGATGTCGAGACCAAGCGTCTGAATCTGCTGAATGTTGGCATCGGGAAGTCTCCAGGCACGGCTACGTTCTGGGTTTCCGACAAGCCGGAGTGGAGTTCATTTAACGAGGAGATTGCTTCGCGGGACGGTACGGAGCATAGGCCAGTCCCCGTGCCGGTGGTGCCCTTTTCGGAGCTTCTTTCGCAGTTCGGCATACCTCACTATTTAAAAATCGATATCGAGGGCAACGACAAGCTGTGTCTCGAGAGCCTGAAAGGGATCGATTTGCCGCAATACGTTTCCGTTGAGGCAGAGTGCGTCGGGGATTCCACCCAGCTTTCGGAAGAGGAAGCGGTGGGGATGTTGGAGTCGCTTCAAGAGCTGGGCTACCGGAAGTTCAAGCTCGTGAATCAGCTGGGATGGAGACCGGTGCGTCCCAGCGCCCTGGAGCGGTTCGTTATGCGGCTGCTTAGGAGCGCGGATGGAGGACGCCTTCGCGCGACAGGTCTTTCGCACATTGCCCATAAATTTACAGACGATGCACGCATCGAAGCGTTGGGATATCGTTTCGCTCCGGATTCCACCGGTCCATGGGGCGAGGATATTCCCGGGAAGTGGATGCCGTTTGAAAAAGCGAAGTCGCTTTATCTCCAGGAGCGGCGATCCTATTTTTCGAATTCCAAGCAACCTTTGTATTCCTTCTGGCACGATTGGCACGCCACGTATTAAGCGGACCCTTTCGGTCTCGTCACATCAATCCAAGAGCAATTTTGACTGCGCCTTCGATCGCCTGGAATGTTGGTGCGGATAAGGTACCGAGCGCGGGATAGCGCAAATAGGATTTTTCGAGGGTTGTAACTTGATCGCATTTCGCCCAACAGTTTCGGTCGAGCCCGCCGTCTCGCGCTGTGATGGGCACGCGCACGCTGAATTCTCCATGCTGGATGGATGTAACAGGAACCACACAAACATCCAGGACGAATTTGTTCAGCGAGTCTACCGACAGGATGACTACGGGGCGTGGCTTATCGAGCTGGGCGACGTAAACCTCTCCCCTTTTCGGATACGATTTTGCGGGTGGGCGCGAAGGCATTTAGTCCCTTGACAGGGTTCGAATCGAGGCCTTCTGAAAGGCTCGGGTCTCTTTTCGTGCCGTATTTCGAGGGTTCGCGAAGAAAGCGGCAGCCTCGCGTTCGAGGCGTTCTGCCTGCTCTTGCAGAATGGCGCGGCGAAGCAATTCGTTGACGCGCTCGCTTGCGGATCCCTCGCCCTTGGTTGCGGAGACGTACGCGTCCACGTCTTCCTCGATTGTAAAGCTCTTAGCAGTTCTCATAGCTAATATATTATAGTTAATCGTATCTTTTCGCAAGAGGGAGAATGTGGACGGGCCATCGCGGCAGATTGTTTGAAGGCACGCCAACCCGCTCTGGCCTCATGGCGCGTCGACTCCCATTCGGATATCATTAGCAGCCATATGCTGGACAGCCGCAAGATGCTTCGCACAGCGGCCGTAGTCTGCCTGGCTGCGCTGTTGATCGCCGCTCTGACGCTGGCTCCGATTGGGGCGGCGCTCGCTGTTATTTTTCTCTTTTGCTTTTTTTCGGCGGTAATTGTAAGCAGCTCGATTCCCCGCCCTGAACAAGTGTCCGCGCCCGCGCAGCAAATCGCATGGCTGCCCTCGTTTTCACCGCGGCCTCCGCCGCTTCGGTAATTCCCCGCAAATCTCGGCAGTGACTCAGAAACCGCACAGACAAGAGTGTCTGTGCCACGCGGCAATTGCCGGAGGACCGTGTGTGGAGCATTACCAAAAGGTGGAAAAGGGCGGTTCTGATGCTTCCGCTCGTGTTCGTTACCATGTGCGGAATTGCCCTGAATCCCGAGGAGATCGAGCGGCTGTTGCACGTGATGAACGAAACCAAAGTCGAGTTTACGATTCCCGACGAGAGCGATTCGGGCGATGGGCATCGCGACGCGATGGAGACAGTTCAATCCGAAGATGCGGCTGCCGGGGAGAGGGAGAAGGCTTCGGCTAGGAGTTCGTAGGAGCGGCGGCGGTCGGCGTGTTCGTGGGTCATGGTGGTGATCATGATTTCGGAGACGCCGCAGTCGGCGGCGAGTTTCGTGAGCTTTTCGCGCACGGTCGAGGGCGAACCTACGAAGGAACGGTCGCGATTCATTTCGATAATGGAGCGTTCTTCTTTCGAGTATGGATAATCTTTGGCCTCTTCGATGGTCGGGAAACGGCCCATTCGGCCCGTTCGGAAGCGCAGAAGAGTGAGTTCCAAGGGACGTGCGAGTTCCCTTGCCTGCTCGTCCGTTTCAGCGCAGACCACCGAGACGCCGAGCAGCGATTCCGGCTTCTTGAGGTATTCGGACGGCTCGAAATTCTGATGGTACAAGCGCAGGGCGCCGATGGCGGGCGACGGTTGGATGTGGTGCGCGAAGGCGAAGCGAAGTCCCATTTGCGCCGCGAGCATGGCCGAGAAATCGCTCGAGCCGAGCAGCCAGATTTCGGGCATGGGAACGTCGTCGGGCATAGCGCGAATGCGTTCGAAGGGATGATTCGCTGGAAAGCCGTGATCGAGAAACGCGAGCAGATCTTCGAGGCGCTGGGGAAAATCGTCGGCTTCGAGGGCTTGGCGGGTGCGGCGCAGCGCGAGAGCGGTGAGCGGATCGGTGCCGGGGGCGCGGCCGAGTCCGAGATCGACGCGGCCGGGATGCAGCGCCTCGAGGACGCGGAACGTTTCCGCAACTTTCAGCGGCGTGTGATTCGGCAGCATGATGCCGCCCGAGCCGACGCGGATTTTGCTGGTGGCCGCGGCGATGTGTCCGATCATTATTTCGGGCGCGGAACTGGCGATTAGCGGCGTATTGTGATGCTCGGCCAGCCAGTAGCGCGTGTAGCCTAGGCGGTCGGCGAGCTGCGCGAGGTCGAGCGTGTTGCGCAGGGCGTCGGCGCTCGTCGAACCTGAGGGCACCGGCGAAACATCCAGCACGGATAATTTGTAGGGCTTCTCAGCGGGCATCGATTCCCTGTTCAGCGCCGGCGTGCGCGCGCGATAGATTGTTGCACACGGACGCGGCCCGGTGAACGGAATCAGATGATTTGAGGCGGGGCCTCGATTCGAGGTGCGAATGGGGGCGATGCGACCGGAGCGTCATCTTGAGCGGAGTCCTGCGCCGCCTTTTCCTCGCGCGGTGTTTGCACGGCGCGGGACGGAGTCGAAGGACCTCTCTTCGATTGATATCCGTGGCGCGGCGTACATCCAAGAGAGGTTCTTCGACTGCGTGCGCCGGCGTGTTCGCACACGACGCGAACACGGAAGGCAAAAGCCGCCGCACTGCGCTCAGAATGACGGCGTGAACCCAAAGGCGCCAGCCTGAAAAGCGAGGCGGCCGGTACAAAGGCAAAACCAGCGGCGCAATGCGGGCCGAAAAGCCTCAGGCCTTCCCGGCAGACGTCGCCCGGAACGCCTGAGCTACGTTTTAATGCGCGATGCCAGTGGGCGACGAGATCGCGGCAAGAATGTGTGCCGGGCCTGGCATGCCATGCCGGTAGAAACCGCAACGGCCACGGCGAGGGCGCCAATCGGGAGGTTCGCGCTCTCTAGTTGATGCGAGGAGCACGCCCGGGCAAGCCCAGGCGGCAAACAGCGGGAGCAAGCTCCCGCACTCCACGTGGGATCGAGGGCCGTTCCCTTAACCTCGGGGCAAACGTCCCTGCGGGCGGCAAGGCGGTACTTGGTACGAAGGTACTAAGGGTGGGCGCCACCGGGGTACCGGATGAATGTACCTTTCCCGCTAGTGGAGGCGGGCGGGGGGCTTGCTATTGTCTTGGGTGCAGCAAGTTTCAACACGCGTTAACAGGGGATCAATCAGAATGAGCGATACGTTCGGTACGGCAATGCCTGGCAG
>DATDIT010000093.1:0-11998 GCA_036520875.1 Candidatus Acidiferrales bacterium | reverse complement strand
CCATTAACCACCACGGAGGCGTTGTAGGTGTGCGCGGCGAGGTTGACGTCTAAGATGAAATGGTAGGTAGTGCCTGCCGAGTAGGCGATTGCCGTTGCCGCCGTATAGGCAGCGCCATTTCGGGCGTCGATCGTCCCGGTAGCGTTGAACCGGACAATCGCGGCGAGATTCGAGTAGTTGCTGGCTGGCCCGGAGGAAAGACCTATCACCCCATCGATCCCGGTGGATGCAGGCGTTGCATCAAATTCGATTCGGAAGGCTCCCGTCTGCGGCTGCGGCAGGGTTGCGTTCACCCAGCTCGCTGACGATGTCATACAAGGGAGCGCAGTAGCGACGGGGTGTGCGGCGAACACGGTGGGCGTCGCTGTACCGATTGCGAACAGAAGTCCGGTCACCAGGGCGACATGCAAGACCTTCGCGCGTCTTTTTCCAGCAGTACACATTTTCGGACTCCATCCGAGCTCTGTACCGGTTGCCCAAGCTGCGCCGGTTCGCAGAAAGTTTTTCGGATTCAGCAGGAGAGGTGCCGAAACACTTGGAGACTAACGTGGAGAAAGAATGAGGGCTACTGGTCGGTAGTACAGGAAAAGTACCCCTGAATCCGGAGTTGAGCTGCTGCCCGACTGGCCACTCGCACACGCTGATGAAAAACCAAGTGCCTTGCAACGGGAAACGCTTCAGGAGATCGGATTCGAGGCCGAACCGGTTCGGACTTGGGAACGCTTTTTTATCCAAGCAAGCCGAGAGCTTAGCCGGTTAAAGCGAAATGGTGAGCCGCGGAGAATACTCGAGCTGCGGGAAGGAAGCGACGCGCGTCTCTGGCGTCAGACGTGAACTTTTGCGGTCGGAACGGCTAGGCCGCTTGCGAGCGAGGTACCGCTGATGTGGGATCCAGGTTTCTCGCCGAGCAAGTCGAGAATGGTTGGCACCACATTGAACGAACTTACGAGCCCGCGGTCGCCAGGCGCTACGCCATCCCCTTCGATGAAGAGGCAGCCGTATTCGCCCGTGTGGCCTCCGGTGCGGCGGTAGGGAACGGGACCGATAGACCCGAGGGCCGGATGGCGCAACCCGAGCGGCGCGGATTGCCAAACAACGTAGAGATCTGCTTCAGTCGGTCCGACGTCCATCGGATTTTGTTTAGGGCGGTGAATGGCGGAAATGGCACTTTCTCCAGTCAGGAGATTTGTGCACTGATTCAGCATTTCTATCGTCTTGTTGCAGACCGCTGCATATTGATCAGGCGAAACGATTCCCTTGGACTCGCGGCCCGCCACGTTGATGCGAATGCGCCCATCGTAATAGGACGGAATAGCAAACGCCGGCATCTGGTGCCAAAAGGCAGCGTACCGTGTGGCCGGCATCCAGTCCAGATTGCTTGAATCGCCGACGCCAAAACGGAGCCCGGTAAGTCGCGAGGCGCGACGAGCGAGACGGTGTCGAAATCTGGGTGACTTCGGCACGGCTTGCCACATGACTTCTTCCCAGGAGCTATCCTCGTGGAGAAGCGGTGTGCCATCGGGCAGCGAGCCGAAAGTCGGGATGGTCCGCATGTACGGAGAGCCGAAAGAGGAACGGTAGAGAAGCTCGGGGAGCAAGGCCATGGCGGCGACATCGGCATCGTTCGTTCCCATGCCATGCATCGCGACAGCGAGAAGCGTTGCGTCGGGGAAGGCTTCGCGCAATTCGCCGATGGAACGGTCGATGGCTTCATAGATACGGCGCATCGCGGCACCTGCGAAAGGCGCCGAGGCAACGGAGCGCAATGGATGAACCGGGTCGACACCGTGCCAGAGAGGTTCTATGGCGGAATGGCACTCGGAGATTACGACGATGCCGAGATCCCATTCGGGAAGGCGATCGCGGAGGAGCCAAAGGGCAGCGCGCGAGCGGAGTTCGACAGCCGCGACGAGAGCGTTCCCTGCAGCGCGCGTCTTACTTGGCGAGGGCCAGCAGAAACCGTAGATCCATTCGGTTGCGGGGTAAGGTCCAAAGAGCGCAAGCAATTCCTCTCGGAGAGCAACCGGACGCGCCGCCGCTGCGACACCAGGGTCGTGAGCGCCCCAGCTTGTCACTCCAAGTACGCGAGGCGCGAAGGAGAGCTCGCAGTAAGGAAGATCGAAGACTACCGTTTGACCCGCGAGGTCCGCGAAAAAAGGCTTCGACGGAGTATCCTCCTGGGTAATCGCATAGTTTTTGCGGCCAAATGTTACCGACGACCAACGGCCGCCATCATGCGGCGCTTGTCCGGAGCTGAAGTGTTCCCAAGCTAACCCGGAAAATTTATCCCGGCCATGGTCGAGCGAGTAACACGCGCCCTGGGCCTGCAAACGAGCAAAGTTCGGAAGCGAGCCCTCGCGTATAAACTGCTTGGCCAAGGCTATATCGAACCCATCGAGTCCGATGACTAATACACGCGGAGAAGTCCGAGTGCCATTCTTTGACATATGGGAGGCCCGGGGAGAGGACAGCCCCGAAATCGGACGGGAAGATAACATAAAACCAGCGAGAACCGAAACGTAATTGCGGCACCGTGGGTAGCGGGGTGTGGCCCCTGAAGGAGAAAGTTTGTCTGAGCGAAAAACAGAAATTTCGAGGGTCGAATGTATCCTCGGCCGGCGGATTTGAACCTAATGCGGCACAAAATTGGGCACAGCTTTTTGCTTCAGAAAAGCCAGATGAGCTGACCTATTGAAAATAAGTGGTGAGCCGCGGAGGACTCGAACCTCCAACCCGCTGATTAAGAGTCAGCTGCTCTACCATTGAGCTAGCGGCCCGGCGAATTCCGATTCTAACACGATCAAACTATTTCCCTGGGTTCTGCGACAGCCTGGAACAGCTCTTAATGGCGGAGCGACGACACGATTTCCTTCGCAACCTGGCGGGCGCGAACAAGGTCGCCGGGGCCCAGGGAGATGGCAGCCACGCGCGCGTGTCCTCCTCCGCCATATTTTTCGCACAGCGCGGCGAGGTTTACTTCCGCCGAAGCTTCCTTCCACGGGTTGGTGCCGACGGATATTTTGGCGCGAACGGGCGAAGCGCTTACCCCCACGGAATAGAGCGCGTCGGGATACAGATAATACGGCACGAATTTGTTGTAACCCTCAAGATCGAGGTCGCTCACGTCAAAGTAAATGACGCCATCCCTGAAGTCGGTGCGCTCCCGCAGTATATCGATGGAGCGGCGGTGCCGCTCGAGCAATGGGCCGAGGTGCTTCTTGATCAAAGGCAGTTCGACAATTTCAGCGATGGGAAGTTCAGAAAGGTAGGGAATCAACTGAGGAACCAGGTTGGCCTCCGGCGCGGCTTCGATCACTAGCGCCAGTTGCATCGCCGGCTGTGCCAGTCCCACGGCTTCTTCGGGAGACGCGAATTGGGCACCGTCAATGATGTCGGCCCAATGAATTAAGTCGGCCAGGGGACGCGCATTGAATCCGAATTTCTCGGAAGCGATAGTGGCTAAAAATTTGGTGCAGGACTTGTAAGTAGGATCGTAAAACTTTTTTCCGGAACGGTCTTGGCGGAAGTGCTCGGCGTCCTCCGGCTTCAAAAAAGCACTTTGGTGATGATCGAACCACCACGTTAGTTTCGGAGAGCTCGAATATTTGAAGTCGACGACTGCGTTTTCATCGCCATCGAAGGTCCCGTCCTCGAAAGGCTGGGAGGCCTTGTGAGTCATTCCGGTGTAGAAAAACTGCACGTGCGGCTCGATTCGCTCGCGATAAAAGCGGGAAAATACCGCGGCGGAGGAAGCGCCGTCGAAACATTTGTCATGAAAACATACACGAATCTTCAACGATTTCTCTCCATCCACCGTGGGAGCAACCGCAAAACCCGCAAAGGAAAGTCAACTAACATGGCGGGTCCGTCTGCTCTTGTCAATAGCGAACCTGGATTTGCGTTGCCTTCGTCTCCGCCGTCAACGCATCCCGGGCGAAATTGTCCTAGCCCATGCGGGCGATCACAACCGTCATATCGTCGGCTTGTTCCGCTGTGCCGGACCACCGTTCGGCAGCGTCAATAAGATTTTCGGCGAGTTGAGGAGGAGGGAGGCGGCGCTGGCGAAGCGTTTCGGACTTCAATCTCTCTACACCGAATTCCTCGCCGTAAACGCTCTCTGGTTCCACGAGCCCGTCGCTGAATACTACAAGCAAACTGCCGTGCGATATATGGATCGTACGCTGCTCGTATGCCGGGTCCTCAAAAAGGCCCACTACGGTTCCACCGTGGTCCAGCGACTGGACACCGCCATCACATAGAAAAAATGGCGCCGGGTGTCCGGCATTGGTGTAGGTGAGCGTCTTGGCGTCTCCATCGTATACGGCGTAGAAGAGGGTCGCGTAGCGGTCGTCGGACGTGTTCCTGAAAAGGTGTCCATTGAGCCGCGACACCAGATCGGCTGTATTGCACTGGTCGCCGAGCGCCGCGATGCTGCGCAGAGCCGCTTGCAGGCTGGCCATCAGGAGAGCGGCGAAGATTCCTTTGCCGCTGATATCAGCCAAGGCGATCGCAACGCGCGCCGGCCCAAGCTGAATAAAGTCGTAATAATCGCCGCTGACCACGCGAGCGGGCCGGCAGATGGCGGCGAGATCGAGTCCAGGAACCGCAGGCAGAGTGCGAGGAAAAAGCTGCTGCTGAACCTCGTGGGCGATGGCGACTTCGTTTTCCAGGCGCTGCCGCTCGCGTTCTCCTTCGATGAGTTCGGAAATCGAGCTGGTCATGTCATTGAACGATTCGCCGAGCGCGCCAAGCTGGTCGCGCTTCACGACGCGAACACGATGGCTGAAATCGCCTCGCCGGACGTGGAGCGTAGCGTCATACAAGTCGGCCACCCAGCGAGTGATCGTTCGCGTGAGAACCGTACCCGTTGCCAATGCGGCGATTTCCAGCACTAAAAATATAATGCCGGCGATGATGAGGATATCGACGAGGTATGGCCCGAAGGCGCCCATGGAGGTCAACAGGTCCTTATTCACCGCCGATAATCGCAGCGAAAAACTAGCCAGGACCGGCCGATCCACCGTGTCTGGGCCCAGATCGGCACGCACGGCTTCCAATGTGGCCACTCCAGCAACCGGAATATCGAACCAGTTGGCGCGGGGACCAAGGGTTCGGCTGCTGCTGGCAATTTGTTCTCCCAAAACATATCGAGACTTGCCAAATTCAACGGTGCGCGAATCGCTTGAGGGATGGGTCGTTGGGTCGAGCAGCGTTAGCTGGATTGGACCCAATTTAGAAGGCAAGCTATTGAGAAGCGCAGGCGTGATAGGCGCGATCACGAGCACAGTGGCGTGGCCGCCGCGTACTGCCAGCTCTTCGGCCGACGCGAACCAGAGCCGCCCCCGAAACTCTGCCAGGCATGAGTCCGGACAGGTCTGGGGAGTTCGCACGAGTTGCTGGCCGTGGTTCAAATAGACGCTCAGGTCGGGCCATTCCGCTTGTGCGGCCGCGATCACACTGGCAACACCGGGACGCAGCAACACAGGATCCGCGGTCGCGGAGGAAGTCGGCGAAACCGGCTCGTCAACCTTCAAACCGGGCTCGTGCCTAAGCGCCGCGGCGATGGCATTTCTGTCGGCGGCGATCACCGTGAGGTGCTGCCCGAGATCGTCGCGCAGCAGATGCGCGCCGATTTGAAGTTCGAGCAAAATAAACGAAACGGCGACCATGGTCAGCAACAGCACCACCGGAATCACCGCCATAAACACGTACGCAACGATCAGGCGATTCCGTAGGCCCCACAGAGCATGCTGGCGAGCCCAGAGAATCAGGCGCACCACTAGATAGACAATCGCCGCAAAACCGAGAAAGTTAACGAAAGACGAAAGAGGAAGCTTGCCAGTCAGGCGAACAACAAGGCCCTCAATGGCATCGAGGATCACTACGGCAACCGCCACGCGATCGAACAGCGATGTTCGCCGCAGCCATACCGAGAAACGACGCGGAGAGAATCGGGCCATAAAAGAAGCCCGAATTATGTCACGGAATCCTATTCAGAGATGCCTTGTGGACTTTGCTGTGGGTTCGGCCATAAAACGCATAAATAAAGAGTCCGATTACGAGCCAGATGAGCAGGCGCCACCAGGTCTTCGCCGGCAGGCTCAACATGGCGGCCGCAGACGTAAGGATTCCGAGAATCGGCACCAAGGGAACTAGCGGCGTCTTGAACGGACGCGGAAGATCGGGGCGCTTCCTGCGGAGAATCCAAACGCCAGCGCATACGATGACGAACGCCAGCAGCGTCCCAATATTCACGAGCACGGCGAGATCACCGATGGGAATCAGGGAAGCGAAGCCCGCGACGCAGACGCCTACGACGATTGAAGATATCCACGGCGTCCTGAAGCGCGAATGAATCGCTCCCGCCCATTTCGGCAGGAGCCCGTCGCGCGACATCGAGTAGAACACGCGGGATTGACCAAGCAACATCACCAGCATAACGCTTCCGAGACCGGCGACGGCACCGGCCTTCACTAGCAAGCTGCCCCAACGCACGCCGGTGGCGTCGATAGCGATGGCCACGGGATCGGCGACGTTCAGGTCCGTGTACGGAACCACGGCCGTCAGCAGACCAGAAACTAATATGTAGAGAATGGTGCAGATCACCAGTGAGCCGATAATCCCAATAGGCATGTCCCTTTGGGGATTTTTGGCTTCCTGTGCGGCCGTTGAAACCGCGTCGAACCCGATGTAGGCAAAAAAGATCACCGCGGCACCCCGGGCCACTCCCGAGAGACCGTATTCGCCGAACTTGCCCGTATTGGGTGGAATAAACGGATGCCAGTTGGCGGCTGCCAGTGAGCCGTGTCGCAGGACGAAAGCGCCCGCGACGGCAATGAACACCAGTACGATAGCCACCTTCAGGATTACGATCCCAGAATTGAAGTTGGCTGATTCCCGGATGCCAACCACCAGAATGAATGTGGAGATGGCGATTCCAAAGAATGCCACCAAATTGAAAGCTGCGACCGCGTGAGGCAGCGTTCCCGGATCGACTCCCGCGCTTGCCAGCGCTTGTTGCAGCGAGCCGATCGCAGCCCAGTGGCCTTTGTAAAAGACCAATTCGGTTCCCGGCGTGGCGATCCATCGCGGGTCAATGTGGAGCCCCAAATCGTCGAGAAGGCTGACGACGTAGCCGCTCCATCCGGAGGCCACCGTTGCGGCGCCAAAGGCGTACTCGAGGATCAAATCCCAACCAATGATCCATGCAAAAATTTCGCCAAGCGTGGCATAACCATACGTGTACGCCGAACCCGCGATGGGAATCAGCGAGGCGAACTCTGCATAGCACAAGCCCGCAAACGCGCAGATGATTCCCGACAAAATGAATGACACGACGATCGCGGGCCCTGCGCTGGTGGCTGCAGCTTGGCCTGTCAATACGAAGATGCCGGCCCCGATGATGGCGCCAATGCCAAGTGTGATGAGATTGACCGGGCCCAAGGCGCGGCGCAACGAGGACTCGCCGGTTTCCTTGGCCTCCTCCATGATTACGTCCAGCGGCTTCGTGGCAAACATCTGGCCTGCGATGCTTTGTTTTCCCGCCTCAGAGTCGACCGTCGGCATATCCGCCACGTCCCTCGTAAATTTGGCTACGTTCTAAGCGCACGTTTCCCGGCCCAGCTCCAAATGAAGTAAACCGGCAGACCCAGCAAAACGATAATCAGCCCCGGCCAGGTGTACTGTGGTTTATACCTCAACAACTGAATTTCGAGAAAAACAGCCATCAGGATGTACAGCGCAGGCAGATAAGGGTATCCAACTGCACGATACGGACGCTCCAAACTCGAACGATTCCAGCGCAGCAGGAAGAGTCCTAACAAGGTGAGAATGTAGAAGATCATCACCGCGAAGATCAAAAAGTCGAGCAACTGGCTATAGGTTCCCGAAAGGCAGAGCACAGACGCCCACACGCACTGAACCACGAGTGCGACTCCTGGAGCGTGGTGGCGGTTCACGGTGCCCGCAGATGTAAAAAAAAGCCGGTCCTTCGCCATCGCATAGTAGACGCGGGCGCCCGAAAGAATCAGGCCATTATTGCATCCGAAAGTAGAAACCAAAATTGCGAGCGCCATCAAAATAGCTCCGGCCGGCCCCAGCATCGCTTGGACAGCGGCAGTCGCTACGCGCCCGTCTGCTGCAAATTCGATTCCCCGGGAAAGCACAGTTGCGCCGTGCGGATTACCTGAAAGCGGCAGCACTCGCAAATACGCAAAGTTCGCCAAGGTATAAAGCAAAATTACGGTACCCGTCCCCAGCGCGAGCGAAATCGGAAGATTGCGGCCGGGATTTTTCACTTCGGCCGCTGTGAAGGTGATGTTGTTCCACGCGTCCATCGAGAAAAGCGATCCGACCATCGCCACGGCAATCAGCGTAATGGTCCCAATCATCCACGACGGCGCATCAGGAGGATAAGGATGCCTCAGCGACAAGTTCGCGCCGCGCCAGAAATCCGCAAAGTTTGCAGTGCGCGCGATCGAAGTGCTGAGCCAAAGTCCCATCAGAACCAGAAGCGCGAGCGACGCGATTTTGGTTACCGTGAAAATGTTTTGGACGATCTTGCCCAAGCGCAAACCGCGCGTATTAATCCACGTGAGCACCACAATCGAAGCGATCGCCAGCAGATTTTGCCGATTCAGCCCCACGTTGTACGGTCCGAGCGAGCCAAACCAGAGATGCCAGGGACCAAACGTCCCAATCTTCCATATCCAGTGGGAAGCCGAAAACCAGGGCAACAGCACGGCCGTGAATTTCGAGAAGGCGATGGCCACTGCGGCAATGGTCGCCGTTTGAATCACCAGCAGCAGCGTCCACCCGTACAGAAATCCTGCGAGCGGCCCGAAGGCCTCGCGCAGATACACATACTGTCCGCCGGCGTGCGGCATTGCCGCAGCGAGTTCGCCGTAGCTCAAGGCGCCTATCAGGGTCATGAGCCCCGAAAAAACCCACACAAGAATCAGTAGGGCTGGACTTTGTACCTGGTGAGCGATATCAGCTGAAACGATGAAAATGCCCGAGCCGATCATCGACCCGATAACAATCATGGTCGAATCGAACAGGCCGAGCCCTTTTACCAGTTCGGTGGAGGGCCGAGCGGTTGCGAATTCCATTGTTTGCGATTGATCTGCCATTCCGCCCGTTATTCGGAATGCCCTTGATCCCGGTTGGCGCGTTCCCTGCCAGCAATTGCCAAGTACTCGGCCGCGCGTTGCGCTGGATCTGGTGCGGCGATTAGGTCGCTTATCACTGCTAGCGAATCCGCGCCGGCCCGAAATACTTCCGCAGCCGATTCCAGCGTAATCCCGCCGATCGCCACTAACGGCTTGCGAGTCAACCGGCGCGCCGCCTTTACGAACTCAACGCCCACCACTGGATCAGGATTTGCCTTGGTGCCTGTGCGGAATACCGGCCCCACTGCAATATAGTCTGCCGAAGTTCCATCCGCTTCGCGCAATTGCTCGAGGTTATGTGTCGAAACACCCACCCACAGCGGCGGGGCGCAGGAACGCCGCGCGTCCTCGACGGGAAGATCTTCCTGCCCCACGTGAACGCCGGCCGCTCCGGAAAGCGCCGCAACGTCGGCGCGGTCATTCACGATGAGCGTCACACCCATCGGCCGTAGCATCGAAACTAATTCGCCGGCGAGGGCGTGCATCCGAGCGGCTGACGCCTGCTTGCAACGAAGCTGCATCAACTGAACGCCCGCCGCCGCAAGCGAGGCGGCGAGTTGCGGTAGCGGCACGGTTGTGAAGTCGGGATCGAGAATCGCGTACAGCGGTGGAAACAATGCGCCTCACACACTGACACCTTCCGGCAATCTAACGGCCCACTATAGCTTCAGGAGAGCCTCAGTCTGCTGTCGAAGAATGGGCAGCTTCGTTTCAACGATGTCCCAAACGAGCCGGTCATCCACTTCAGCATAGCCATGAATTAGAATATTTCGAAACGCGATAATGCGGCGGTACTCGCTGACATGCGCAACGAGCGCCTCGTCGAGCTTCGCGAGTTGCGTCAGTGCTTCGCCAATAATCTCGAACTGCCGTTCGACCGCCGACCTCAACATGGCATCGGCGCGATAACCGTCCAAGCGTTTGCCGGACGTGAGTCTGTAATTCGTGATGCCTTGTTGAATGTCGTAGAGGTACTTCTTCGCTTCAAGCCGCATATAGCAGCATCTTGGTGCGCTCGACGGATTGCCGGAAATAAGGGTTCTTGATTGCTGAGTAGACTACGAGGTCAACGGAGCGAGCCGAAAGTTTTTCGAGAGATTCGCGAAGCCCAAAGTACGCATCTGCGTAGCCGCCGGCCGCAAGAGGCTCAAACTCTACCAAGAAATCCAGATCACTCTCGTCGGGGCGGTCTCGTCCGGTTGCCGCGGAGCCAAACAGTTCCAGACGGCGCACGCGATAGCAGCGGCAGAGCGCCTCGATTTCGCTGCGCTGCTGTGCGATTAGCGGGGTCATTGTTTCCTTCCTCTCAAAAGGATACCCCAGAGACGCTGGATTCTCGCGATTTTTGACGACGTTCGCTTCCTACCCTCTAACATCCGGCCTCCAACCTCAGCGATGCATTTTCAATTATCAACGAGCAATACTTCCGGTCTCCGTCAAGAGGGCGGATTCCTTCAACGTCGTAATTAGGCTGACAGTTTGCGGCGAGGGGTGCAAGCTGTGACGAAAAGCTCGGTTGCAACACAGACTCTAAGGGGTTGATTCGCTCCAATATAACAACTCTACAAAGCCGGTCTTGTAAGCGATTACGTCCTTCAGACGCCATCTCTTTTCGGTGCCGGAATTACCGAAGAGGCTTAGCCCGTCCCCCAACATGACCGGCGCAATCGACAATCTGATCTCATCCACCAAGCCGAGCTTGAGAAAATTCTGGCATAACATGGCACCTCCCACGAGCCAGATATTTTCGTATCGAGGCGCGAGTATCTCCTCAACCAATTTTTTGAGATCACCTGAATAAAACTCCACGCTCTTCCTTGTGGACGGCAGTTCTCTTTTCGTTGTTACGACGGTCGGAGTATCGCCATATGGCCAGCCCAGCTCAGACGCGTGCTCGTATGTGCGAGAACCTAGCACGTAGCAGTCTATGGCGCTGACAGTCTCTTGACCACTGTCTTCAGAAACCCCTCGTTCGTAGACGTCCGCATAACCGTCCAGCCACGAAACAGTGTTGTCCTTTTTGGCGATAAAGCCATCCAGGCTTGGAACCATGTGCAGCGTTACCGTCGGTCTCTTTGCGTTCATTTCTTGTGACATTTCACTGACCAGTCGGTGGCGCACCCTTCCCGTTCGTATTTTCCTCTGTTGGCATTCGAGAGCGAGCGGATGATATTTCGATGTGCGGCGATAGCCGCGGCCCTAATCCTGCTTTGTGAAGGAGAACTTGACGGTGCGTGGTGCCCCACCGCCGCTGCCGGTGATCACCATGTCGTTGGTATAGTGTTTGCCATCCTCGGCAAGCGTCCAGACATCGTGAAACTTCCGGCCGTTCGCCATGGTGGTGTCGACGGTCAGAACATTGCCTTCCATCTTGCCGGTGGCTTTCGCCCCAGCCCACATTCCGGTATCCATGCTGACCGTGCTGCCGTCGGTCGGGTACTTGCGAATTATCGTCAGTTCCGGACCACCGTTGCGGCCGGGCTGCAGCTCAGTCATGACGATTACTTTGCCATCGAGCGCCAGTTTGCGCGTCATCGTCGGAGTGCCAGGATCGCTTTTCCAGTCTCCAACGAAACCCTGTGGTCCTTGCGCGAAAACAGGCACAGCGGCCATCAGAAAAATTGCGGCGTACATCAGTCGCCTCATGGTGGCTCTCCTCGATTGCGGCTATTTTCTGAGAGACACTCTATCATGGGCCGCAGCGTGGAAGTTGTAGCGCCATCCCTTTCACGCATCCTAACGCACTGCGCGGTTTCCAATCTGACTTCAACGAGAAAAACTCATCTCCGGTCGGCAAACGCAACAATGACCAAAGACGATATTCAGCT
>DATDIT010000092.1:0-11070 GCA_036520875.1 Candidatus Acidiferrales bacterium | reverse complement strand
AGGGAACGCGCTGGAGTAGCGCGCGCGATTCGCTTCCGTGTCGCCCGCGAGGGTGTTACGAAATTCGAAGACGCTGTTTTCGGACCGCGCGAAGTGCAGAATTCCGAAATAGAAGATTTCGTGCTGTTGCGCTCGAGCGGCATTCCCACGTACCAGTTGAGCGTGGTGGTGGACGACATCGAAATGCAAATCAGCCACATTATTCGCGGCGCCGATCACCTTTCCAACACTCCAAAACAGGTGCTGATTTATCAGGCGCTCGGCGCGACGCCCCCGGTGTTTGCGCACGTGCCGCTGATCCTGGGACCGGATCGGACGCGCCTTTCCAAGCGTCACGGCGCCACCAGCGTAGGCTCCTACGCCGAGGAAGGCTTCCTGCCCGAAGCCTTTCGCAACTTCCTGGCCCTGCTAGGCTGGTCCCCAGGAGACGATTCCGAGTTCCTCCGCACCAGCGACCTGATCGAGCGGTTTTCGCTCTCCGGCGTGAGCCGCACCAACGCCGTCTTCGATCGCGCCAAACTCGAATGGTTCAACACGCAATACCTCCAGAAGCCCCCGGTAGAAGAACTTTTGCCGCGCGTGGAAGCGGAGCTTAGGAGAGCGGGGCTTTGGGAGGGGTCGCAGGCGAGCCGCGACCCGGCGTGGTTTGCGCGAACGGTGGATTTGATTCGTCCGCGCACACGACTGCTTGGCGATTTCACGACGTGGGCGCGCGCATTTTTCAGCGACGATTTCGATTACGAGGTGGAAGCACGGCAGAAATTCTGGAAGGACGAGCGGTTGCCCGCCATGCTGGCGAAGCTCGCAGATGCACTGGAAGGTCTCACCGATTGGAACCACGACGCCTGCGACGCGGCATTGCGTGCCTTGGCGACGTCTGAAGGCGTCAAGGCGGGGTTGCTTATCAACGCCACGCGGGTGGCGATTGTGGGGCGGGCTGTGGCACCGCCGCTTTTTGAGACTATGGTCGTGTTGGGCAAGGAGCGGGTGGTGGGGCGGCTCAGGCGGGCATTGCCGGCAGTGTCAGCGCGCTGAAATTGCAGTTTTCAGCCCATTAAGAGCTTCTAGTTGGAGCGTTCTGATGCTTCAAACTCGTCGAATTAATTGTGCGCCGGCGCTGCAAAAATGTCGGAATGGACGGGTTTGGCCGCTGACCCAGCGGCAGCGACGCGCAACTCGGCGGTCACGGGTATTTTTACTGGAGGCAAACAGGCTGAGTTGTTGCACGCTTGGTAGCGCAAGATCATCGGTATCGTAGTGGCTCCGATTGCCGCGCTATCTTCAGCCGTGAGCTTCAGACGCAGCGTCACGCTGCCGCTGTACACGTCGAGAGGCTTGTCGGGCGAAAAGGCAAACTTCTTTAGGCTGCCTGGCGGATACATCGTATCGACTAAACGAATGCCCGCAGGGAGCTTTGGGGTGAGCGTGGTCGGGATCAGGTAAGTGTCCGAGGGCTTGTGAGAATTCATGTGGTACCCCTCGGCGATGTGAACGACTACGGCGGCCTCAAATGTCTTGCCGCGCGGGACAGGATCCAGCGAAACATAGGGTTGAGTTTTGACCACCTCGGCGGCACTCTTCGGACTTGAAGAATCCTGAGCCAAGGCAATCGCGCCGATTGAAAGCAATGCGGACAGCATTGCAAGGTAGCGGAAGCTTTTGACTGAGTTCATAGGTGACTCTCCACTTGCTTATTGATTTCGTCGCCGTTCGCGAACGCGCCGATGTACCGCTTGATGATTTTACCATCGCGCGAAATCAGAAAGCTGGTGGGCATGCCAAGCAAACCACCGAATTTCGTGGAAATATCGTCGCTGCCCATGACGATCGGATAGTTCATGGTCATCTGATGACCATCGACGTTGAACTGGGTGTTGTGTACGAACGGATCGACGGCTTTCACGTCGTCATTGGTAGCGACACCGAGGACCGTGAAGCCTTTATCGGCGTATTGTTGCTGCATTTTGATCAGTATAGGGATTTCGCCCCGGCAAGGCTCGCACCAGGTGCCCCAGAAATTCACGAGCACCACTTTCCCTTTGAAGCTTGAGAGCGCAACGTCATTGCCCTGCAAATTCTTGAAGGTAACGTTCGGCTCGTCGGCCAGAGGAGGGCCCACTGCCGTTCGAGAAGAACTGTCGGAGGTTTTGCTGCTGCTCATACATCCGGAAAAACTCACCGCAGCCACCATGATTACAATCGCTGATAGGAATGCCGTGTAGACCCGATTCATCCTCGACTCCGTTTTATTTCACAAATCGATTTAGAAACGTCAAATGTTGCGAAAGCAGCGTCAGCTCGTTGAAGAAAATCAACCCGCCGATGGCGAGCAGCAGCACTCCGCTGAAAACCTCCACGGTATGAAGGTGTTTCCGAAAGCGCTTATAGAATTTTAAGAAGCGCCCGATGCCCACAGCCGTCAGCAAGAATGGAATGGCCAGTCCCGCTGAATAGAAAGCCAGCAAGAGGACGCCTTGGCCGATGGTGTCCTTTGTGGCCGCAAGTGCGAGCACGCTCGTTAGGATCGGACCGATACACGGCGTCCATCCGAACGCAAACGCGAAGCCCAGAAGAAATCCGCTCACGATTCCGGGTTGGCTGCCGCCACCGACGTTGCGCAGGTGGACGTCGCGGTTCAGCCATCGCGTCATCGAGGGTCCCAGCAGGAAGATGAGGGACGCCGCATAGAACTGCATGGGCTTGACTTCAAGCGTGTTTCCATAGCGCAAGTTGAGCGCTACCCCGATAACGACGAGGACGGCACCTACGATGATCCCGACCTTGACCGGAATTTTGATTAGCCATCCGACGAGGTGCAGTCCGAAAAGGACGATCAACGCCCCGGCGATCGGCGCGATCAAGGTGCGGTTGCGCAACATGAAGGAACCCACGGCACTGGCCGAAGCGCCCAGGGTTATGAAAACCACTGAAAAACCGATCACGAACGCGAAGGCCAGGCCGAGGAGCTTGCCTGTGCCTCCTTCGCCTTCTTTCAACTGCTCCACGCCTACGCCCGAAAGCATCGAGACGTATCCGGGCACGAGCGGCAACACACACGGAGAAAGGAACGAAATCACGCCCGCGAGGAATACGCCAAAGATGGAAACTTCCATCCGGTTACCTTCCTATTTTCGACGCTTCCTGATGTATCAGGCTTTGGCGCCGGACTGCACACAAACGCGCATTTTCCCACATCCATTAGACGCTTTACTATTGATTTTTGGTTCATGGGTTTAGGGGACGCGAGAACGCTAATTCTTGGCAGCAGGAGGTCTGTAATTTATTAGATCGGAGCGAAAACCCTCACCCCGTGAAGGCGGGGTGAGCTACATGAAACCAAACGCGCCAATCGGGAGATTGGAGTTCCCAGGTTGATGCGAGGAGCACGCCGGGGCAAGCCCCGGCGGCAGACAGCGGGAGCGAGCTCCCGCACTCCACATGAGGCGCGCCCGTTTGCGCGAGGCAGATGGCGCGCAAGTAGCCAAGCATGTGCGCCGGGTACAGCATGTTGTGCCCGTCCGGGACAAACACCGGCGCCTTGGCTGCCTGCACGAAGCCGCATTGACAATCGAAGAGAGAGTCCTCGACCGCGTTTCACACGCGCATACACCGCGCGAAAGACAAAACGCGTGAAACTCCGCTCCCTTCCTGCGTCAGGGCAGGCGGAATGACGATGCGTCGGTGGGTGGGTCACCAAGACGCGCCGCGCCGCGTTAGGTCAAGGGCGGGTGGCGGCGGTGCCAGGGGGTGGATTGTTCGTAGGCGAGGGCGATGGAGAGGAGGCGCGCTTCGGCCCAGTGCGGGGCGATTAGTTGCAAGCCTACGGGCAAACCTTGTGGGGTGAAGCCGCAGGGGATGGAGATGGCCGGATTTCCGGTGAGATTGGCGGGGCGGGTCAGCCGCAGTAGCTCCGCTCGAACGGCCGTTTCGCGTTGGCCAGCCACACGGACTTCGCTTTCGCCGATCGGCGGGGCGTAAATAGGGGAAGTGGGAGCGATAATGGCGTCCACCTTTTCGAAGGCGGCGGCAAAATCCTGTTCCACCTCGCGTTTTGCTTCAAGGGCGCGAAGATAATCTACCGCGAGCAGTTTGTGGCCCCACTCAAGGTGCCCGCGAACGTCTTCGCCATACTCTTGAGCACGAGTGGGAAAATATCCTTGCGATTCGTGATAGCGGCTCGCCTCGGCGACGACGGCGCTGGTTGCTTCATCGACGGAGGTCGCCAGACGCGGCAGCAAAACCTCCTGGATTTCAGCGCCCAATTGCTCGAAGACTTTCGCAGTGGCTTCGACCAAGCGCCGGACCTCATCGTCGAGCCGGTCAAAGAAAAAGTGCTTAGGCCAGCCGAGGCGGAATCGGACGGGCAGGCTCTCGCGAAGCTTTTGATGATCGGGGCGCGCCGCGCCTTTCGGATATTTTCCCGCGACCGCCTCCAGGACAATGCATGCGTCGGTTACGTTCCGCGCGATCGGCCCAGCATGATCGAAGCTGAGGGCGAGCGGCACAATATCCGAAATACTTACCAGCCCAAATGTGGGCTTCAACCCCACGATTCCGCACAGAGCCGATGGAATGCGTATCGAGCCCCCGGTATCCGTTCCCATGGAGGCGAATCCCATCCCCATGGCCACGGCGACAGCCGAACCGCCGCTCGAGCCACCAGAAATCCGCTGGGTAGCCCAAGGATTGCGCGAACTACCGTAATGCGGATTTTCGCCGGTAATCCCATAGGCAAATTCATGAAGGTTGGTTTTGCCCAGCAGAATGGCGCCGCCTCGCGCCAGCCGGGCGGCCACGTGGCTATCGGTTTCGGGCACGAAATCAGACAGAATTTTCGAGCCCGCGGTGGTGCGAATGCCGCGCGTGTAATAGTTGTCCTTCAGCGAAATGGGTATGCCATGGAGCGGACCTCGGTCTGAGCCGCGGAGAATCTCTTTTTCCGCAAGCTTGGCGCGGCGGCGCGCCGGTTCGGCGAGGATGGTGAGGAAGGCGTGCAGCTCAGGATTCCATCGCTCAATTCGCGCGAGCGAGGCGTTCACGAGATCGACGGGGGAAAGTTCCTTGCGCCTCAACAACGAGGCCGCTTCTTCAATCGAGAGAAAGGCGAGCTCGGATTCCGCTGGTAGAGTCATGGGATCCCATTAGAAGATTTTCTCTTGCTTTCGCAAAGTGCCGGCCGAGCCGATGTTGGCGATTCGAAATACGACGCTGTACTGATTTTCATTGCGGATCGTGCCAAACGAAAACTTGCGGTATTCAAAACCGATACCGCAGCACGAGCCGTTATAAGAGACCTCGACGATCTGGTTCTGAAACGCCTGCTGCGTGAAATCGTAGCTGGCGCCCATCATCAAATTCCAGCCTGCGCGGTTTTGATCCCCATAGCCGAAGAGGGTGCGCAATTGATTGGAGCGCTGCTCGAAATTTGGCGGAGGCACTACCGGGTTCAACGGCAAATTCAAAGTGGAAAAGTGCGCGAGCGTGATAAACGATTCCTTGTATGGCTTGAGCTTCAGGAGAGTGCCGATCGCGGTGAGGCGATTGCGCTGCGGATCATAGTTCACGATGAATTGGGTATCGAAACGCTTGCCGGGATCGACCTGCAGGTCGCTGACAATGGGCGAAAAGTGCCGGGGCACATCCGCGAAGGCAAAAGGCGTGAGCGCATCAAGAGTCTGAAACACGTTGGGCTGCCCCGGAACCAGCGCGCCTCCGAAGGTAGGGTCAAAGAAATATTTCTGCGCCAGGCTCCAGGTAATCAATTCCTCGGTATTGCCCGATCCGGTCCGGCGAAAGAGCCGCTGCGTAACGCCATATTCGATTTCGTTGGTATCGGTGAGAGTCTCATCTTCGTCGAAACGGATGAAACGGCCGAAATCGTTCACGCCATTCACGTAATTGTAGGTAAGTTCGGGTTCGATCACATGTTTCCACTTAGTATCGCCATCATCAAAGACGCGCTCGAATATCGGCAGACGAATATCGACCGAAAGCTCCTCGGTATCGCGAAATAATCCCTGGGAGAGAAAAGCGTCGTTGCGGAGTTGTGCGCCGTAATAAGTGGAGCGAAAGGTGAAGCTCGGCGTAACGCTGAGCCAATCGGCCCAGTGCAGAGGCAGCGTGACGCTGGGCGCCAATTCGCTGCGCTCGACAAATCCCGGAGTCTGGAACGGGGTCACATTTTCTCCGCGGTGCTCGGCGTCGGTAAACGCATCGAAGGAAAAATAAATCGGGAGCTTGCTGAAGAAAGCCTGGTCGACGGAGCTGATGCGGGCCTCGGGCGCAGTGCGCAGAGTGATCGACGTTTGCGGCGTGGCGCTCAAATAGTTTTGATAACTGAGAGCGGCAAAGTTCACGCTGAATCCACGGAAATTGTTGGTCAAAAAGGCGCTGTTGTGGACCTCGGAGTTAACCGCCTCGCGGAAAGTATCGGACCATGCCAGGCGAAAGGTGAGCGAGGTAAGCTGATCTAAATCCGCGACGGCGCGCCATCCATCGGGCAACAGGGAGGTGAACAGAAGCTTCGCTTCGTGACCTCCTTGCTTAAGTGGAGGACCACTTGGTTGTTCCAGTCCGCGATCGATCACGCCAAAATAGCTGGCCTGCAGGTTCGCGTTTTCCCAGGGGCGCATCCGAAACTCTCCCTTTTGGCTCCATCCGCGCGAACTGAAGTAGGAGGCTCCGAGGGTGGTATCCATCCAATCCACAGGCGCCCAATAGAAGGAGTCGCCGAGGACGAAGCCTTTTTGGGTGGTGTCGCCCACATCGGGAACCATGAAGCCCGATTCGCGGCGTTTCTCGGCGGGCAGCGTGGCGTAGGGCAAGTAGAGGACGGGAATAGAAAAAACGCGAAAATCTCCGTTCTCGAGATGAACGGATTTCTGCAACCTGACGGTGGCGGAGCGGGCGTAAAACTTCCATGTGGGCTGCCCCGGCTTGCAGACTGTGAGCCACACTTTGCGGACGCGATAGGTGTTTTCGTCGACTCGCTCCGCTTCTTCGGCGTCGAAGTAAAGCGGATTGGGGCTAACGAGCAAAGTGGGCGAGGGGCGCCGCTGCAAAGCGAACGTGCCGCGAGCGTGATGAAAAATGCCGCGGCCGGTGCGCAATTCATAGCGGGCGTCATCGGCCTCGACGTGCTGAGTCCGATAATCGAGCTGCACGTGGCCGCGCGCGATGACGATTTGGGAAGCGCTGTCATATTCGACATGGTCGGCCCGAAGCCGAGCGTTTTCGTAGCGGATCTCCACGTGTCCATCGGCGTAGAAAACTTTTCCGGATTCGCGCTGCTGGTCCGCTTCCAAGGTGGCTTCGCCGCCGCCGGTGAAAAGGCTCGGCGCGGATTTCTTAGGAATAGGAGCTTGAGCACCAGCGGACTGCGACATAGCGAGGAAAACAGCGACCAGCGCGACATAAAACAAAATTTTGCGGATAGGTTGCGCGAGAGCCTCGTTGGGCATTGCGAGAGAAAACGGAAAAGAGAAAGCCGAGCCTAACACGCGCCCCGCTTGCCCGCAATCCGTTAGGGAGGCGGGGCGCAAGAGAGTCGATCACATGGATGCGAGAACGCCACCGGCAAGTTGCAATCTCCGGCGGGCACGCCGATCTTGGAACGAGGCTGTGCGGGGGCGGCGCGAGGGGCGGCGCGGGTGAAGGTCAACGCAAAACGCTAACGCCCAATATTTCACGGACCTTGCGAGTAAGCGTGTCGCTCATGAACGGTTTCTGAAGGAATTCCGAGCCGCTGATGGCCAGTTCTTGAACGACCGAGGAGTTCATGTAGCCCGACATGTAGAGCACTTTCATATTGGGATTTCGAGCCATCAAGGATTTGGCCAAACTTGGACCGCTGATTCTTGGCATCACCACGTCAGTAAGAAGCAGATGAATGGGCCCCTCGTGAAGCTGAGCGATCTCGTGAGCCTCGAATCCGTTGCTGGCTTCGAGGACGGTGTAGTGATTTTCCAAGAGCATCTCGCAGGTAAGTTTCCTGAGCGATTCTTCGTCTTCGACCACCAAGATGGTTTCCGTCCCTTCAAATAGGCGCTTTGGTTCGGGATTGTCTCGCTCGGCGGCGGCTTGAGTTTGAGGGAGGTAGATTTTGAAGGTGGTGCCTCGGCCGACTTCGCTGGAGACGGAGATGGAGCCGCCACTTTGTTTAACGACGCCGTAGACAGTGGAAAGGCCGAGCCCGGTGCCCTTACCCTGTTCTTTCGTGGTAAAGAATGGCTCGAAGATGTGCTTCTGAGTTTCGGCGTCGATGCCGGTGCCGGTGTCCGTGACGGCAAGCATAACGAAGGAGCCGGCAGTGAGCTCGGGATGACTGAGCACGTAAAGATCGTCCAATTCGACGTTGGAAGTTTCGATGGTCAAAGTACCGCCGTCGGGCAAGGCGTCCCTTGAATTGACGATGAGATTCATAATTACCTGTTCCATCTGACCTTGGTCCGCTTTCACGGTGGCGAGATTGGGGCACAGGGACGTGACCATTTCGACGTCCGCGCCGATGAGGCGCTGGAGCATCTTCTGGACATCGGTGACGACTGAATTCAGGTCTAAAATTCTGGAATCAAGAATCTGCTGGCGGCTGAAAGCGAGAAGTTGGCGAGTGAGCCTTGCGGCGCCTTGTCCGGCTTTCTTGATTTGCGCAACCTTGGCGCGGACGGGATCATCGTCTTTCAAGCGCGCCTCGACAATATCGCTGTAGCCGATGATTACGCCCAAGAGATTATTGAAATCGTGAGCCACACCGCCTGCCAATCGGCCAACCGCTTCCATCTTTTGCGCCTGAAGGAACATTTCTTCCAAATGCTTGGTCTCGGTAATGTCGCGCGCAATTACTGAAGCGCCGACGATTTTTCCGTTTGCATCCTTGATCGAGGATACAGAAAGCGAAACGGGAACCTGCTTTCCGTCTTTTCTCACACAGATTGTTCCAAGCTGCTCTACGTTTTCGCCCCAGCTGATTTTTTTGAGGATGCCTTGAAACTCGTTCTGGCGGTCTGGGGGAACGATAATGGCAAGCGGTTTTCCGAGCACCTCCGAGCGCGAGTAGCCGTAGATTTGTTCCGCACCGAGATTCCAGGTGAGGATAATTCCGTCCAATGTCTGACTGATGATTGCGTCCTGCGAGGATTCCACAACCGAGGCTACGCGGCGGAGGTTGTCCTCGATTTGCTTTCGCTCGGTTATGTCGAGGAAGGTGACGACGGAACCAATTGATTTGCCATCCTGCAGCATGGGGTGCGACCAACACTCGGCGGGAAAGCTGGAGCCGTCTTTTTTCCATAGGAGTTGCTCGTCCAAGTGGATACCTCGACCTGCACGAGCGGCGGCGCAAATCGGGCATTCTTCGACGGAGCGCGGCGTGCATTCGGGGCGAGTACGGTGGCTGAGGGCGTGCATCTGTTTTCCGAGCAGATCGCTTGGATCATCGTATCCGAGCAGCCTTACGCAGGCTGGATTGCAGAAAGTGCAGTGGCCTTCGAGATTGATACCGTAGATGGCTTCGGCGGTGGAATCGAGGAGCAGCCGAACTTTTTCCTCGCTGTCGCGGAGGGCTTGTCGCGCTCGCGCGGCTTCGTCGCGTGTTCGTTTTTCCTCCAGAGCCCGGCGGACAGCCGATGGCAAGCGGGCCAAACGATCTTTCAGAATGTAATCGGCTACTCCTTCCTTGATCAGGTCGACCGCAGCCTCTTCTCCGAGTGTGCCGGTGACTAAAACAAAAGGAATGTTTATTCCACTTCGCTTCACGAAGCGGAAGGCTTCCAGGCCGCTCCATTCAGGAATGGAGTAGTCGGATAGGATGAGATCGTAAACCCGAGACTGGAAGCTGGCGACAAAGGCTTGCTCGGTATCCACCGTATCCGCGTCGAATGAGAAGCCTGTTTCTTTCAGTTTCTGAATGAAGAGCTCAGCGTCCCGCTGATTATCTTCGAGAATCAGAACACGCAGGCGAACCGCGGCAGAATAATCATCCTCAAGATATCCAACAGCTTCGTTTGTTGGCGTGACCATGCGGGTGCCTTTCACTATTCGGAGAATGCCGTGGCGGGCGGCGATTGGTTGACGCCCAACCAGTAAAGCCCAAGCTGCTTTACGATTTCTCTAAACTGGTCGAAATCAACCGGCTTGCGGAGGTAGCTATTGACGCCCATCTTGTAGCCGTCCACCAGGTCTCGATCCTCGTTTGAGGACGTCAATATGGCGACGGGAATCGCGCGGGTACGAGCATCGTTTTTGATCGCGCGCAATACTTGGAGTCCATCGACCTTGGGAAGTTTCAAATCAAGAATGATCAGTTTTGGAGGACTTTCAAACGAGCGCTTGTTGTGGGTTCCCCGGCAGAAAAGGAAGTCAAGAGCCTCCTCGCCATCACGCGCCACTTCGACGCAATCGTTGAGGTTCTCTTCGCGGAGCGCGTGGAGAGTCAACTCGAGATCCTTGGGATTGTCTTCGACCAGGAGAATTTCCATTCCGGCTGGCTTCATGTGGTGCCTCCATTGCCCGCCACTGGGCATAACGACGCGGTCACTTCATCTCCATGAATAGATCGACCAGAAAGCCTCAGGGCAACAGCATGAGGAGGGGAACGATGATTTGGGCGAGTGAGAGCTTTATCGCAAAATCGCGCGTGTTCGTCGTGCCTCTTACTAGATTAGTCCTGGAATGGACCGGTAGACCTGTTTGCGTGGCGGACACGCAAAAAAGGCGCTAGGAAGCCGATCTGTAGGTGGACAGCCTCGATCGCCATTGACGAAATATGTCTGGCTAGGTTGATAGCAAGCTACAATATTAGAACAACTTAATTTCGGAGGGGTGGCCGAGCGGTTGAAGGCGGCGGTCTTGAAAACCGTTAGGCCCGAAAGGGTCTCGTGGGTTCGAATCCCACCTCCTCCGCCATTACGTCGAATGTCCGACCCGGAGAGATGGGTTACAGAACGTACCTAAGACATAGGTAACACTTTTGGCCCGAAAGGGCAGTCGAGTGGTTGCAGAGTTTTTTCCTCAAGATCGATATATCCCAGATCATAATCCATAAAACTGACGAGCCAAATGCCTTCCTCGACC
>DATDIT010000091.1:0-38834 GCA_036520875.1 Candidatus Acidiferrales bacterium | reverse complement strand
TGCGGTCGGTGCGACGTGCTTCGCAATTCGTTCCGCAAGCACAAGCCGCTCTTCGTCGAAAGACGTAATAGGTTCCGGCGTGATTCCGACCGATTGCAAAAACTGGCGGTCTTTCTTGGTAAGTTGGGGGCTCATCGTAGCATCTCCACAATCGCAGCACGAAGCAGATCAATTTCGTGTTCGACTCCGGCGATTTGGCCGAGATTGCGGACCTTCATGTTGCGGAGTGACGACGCGAGGCGTGTAAAGACTCTGAGATTGGCTTTTAGATCGTCAATGTTGCGGTTAATGCGTTCGGTGGGCATTTAAGTTCTCCCTTCCAAAATTCGTAAAATCAGCATCTCACTTCCGTGGGACGTGTACACGACCACTAAAATCTGTGAAAGATGACCTCATCGCATCGAAACGCTTTTCCAACCGTGTTTCTTGCCCGATTTCGGCGTGGCGTTGCCTTCGCCTACGAGTTGTTTCGCCGCGTGTTTCCGTTCCTGTTTCTCGTGCCGCATCCAGACCTCGACTAGTTCTTGGTCCGACATCGCGTCGAGGGTCGAACGCATAGCAGTGCCGACAGCGTGTCGGCTGGTGAGCCGTTGGCGGATATCCCGAGCGAAGTGCTTGTTCGATTGAAGCCTGCGGTACAGGTTGTTTTCGGGTACGAATTCGGTTGTCATGGTCGTTCCTCCGCGAGTAGTTTTGCTTGCCGTAATCCTGGGCAGTACGCCACGCCGTGGTATCCGTTTGGCGTTGAATCGAATTCAAACAACCGAATTTTCAGTTGCCCCAGCGTCACTGCTTTTCGGATAAAGTAGCGGCGCGGTGTCGAAAACATCTTGCCGCGCTGCATCACAGTCGAGCCGTAGCGTGGTGCATTCATCGCGGCTCCATTCCCTTTCGAAACTCCGTCTCGATGATTAGGGTGAGCACTTCCAAGTCGAAGAGGCGTGCCATCTTTTTCGGCAGCCGCGATGCGATTTCTCGCGCGGAGCGTGCGGCACAGATTCGGATTGCGTTCTCGCGGTGTTGCCGGATTTGGCGGACAACGTCATCGTTTGTCAGTCGTTTAGTTGAGCGGGTCCTCACGATTGCACCCCCGTTTCGTTTGGATTGTTGACCGTAGGCGGATAAATCCAAGTGACACCCGGATACGGCGTGTGCTTTCCTTCTGGGGATATCGATGCGACCGGGAATTGCATTCGGTGCCCATTCGCTGCTATCACGTCAGCAACCCAGGTGTGCCGAGGGAACGCCTTCGTGTAGCCATGCTTGCGAGCCAAAGGCGTCATGTAGAATTCGGCACTGCCGCCACTACCGGTCGCCTTGTACCGCTTTCCGTTGATGACGAACGCTATCGCATCATGAAATTCGAGCGGTTGACGTTCGAGCCACGTTTGCGTGCCGAGGTTCGAAGTGCGGGGCAGCAACTTGTGATACCACGCATAGTGACCACATCGTTCGAAGTTCTCCCCACATTCGATGTCTTGCCAGTTCGGCTGTTCGGCTGCCGCCAGTTCGACAATGTGTTCCGAGTCATGCGAGACATCGCGGACGTACAGACGCATATTTTTCTCGTCGAATATATAGAGCCATCGGGCACCCGAGTCTTTGACGTTTTTGTGCGTGAACTTCTGAGCGGGCTCCGGCTGGCGTTGTCTGAATTCCTCGGGTCGCTTTGAATTCTGGGGATGGCAATAGCAGGAGCGGTTCTCTGGAAACGGAGACGACCAACCTGCGGGATGCTCGTTAATCAGGAAGCGCAGTGCCGCCTTCAAATCGCCCTTAAACTCGCCACCGATGATTTGAAAGAGCAACGGACCCATGCTGGTCGGCATTCCGTCAGAGTGGACATAGACTCCAGAGAATTCGCCTTCATGTTTTCCAACCCTAGCGATGACTGACCTAGTGGACATTTGTTCCTCCCGTTTAGAAGACAGACCTAGTTTTTGTTCCGGTGAAACAGCGTGAAGAAAAGCAAAGCCGTAAGCAGCATCGACGCAACGATTAGGTACGGGCAGGGGTTGTTCACCGTACCGCCAATCCATCGCGTTGAATTCCACGAACGATGTCAGCGATGTATGGGGCTTCGACTACGACAGTCGGCCAGTAGGGTTGATAACCGTTACCTTGGCCGATGTATTCCTCGATCCAAGCGCGGCCAGCGTCAGAAAGCGGACGAAGCAAATACACAGTTCCGCCGCCTTCGACGAGGAAATCGGATTGTGATGCACGAGGATTTGCGTTGCGGGATTGCGTTGCTGGTGCTCTGTGTGGCATCGGGACAACCTTTCTGTCCCGTTTTGCCGATGGCACCGTGGACTGCGAATGCGATAAAGTTTCTTCAGCATGCATGGCGACTCACCTCGCTATGTTTGTTAGGGGCGGTTCCGGTGTTGAAGCACCGAGCCGTCCCGCTTACTGCCTATTTCTGTTTCGATTCCTCCAAACCAGCGTCAACGAACCGGCGAATCAGTTCGGCTTGACGCAGACCTGTTTTCTTGCTCACCTTCGCAAGACTCTGAACCTGTGCCTGAGTCAACCAAACTGTGGTTCGCTTCATGGGAAGAGTGTATCACGGAACGCCATACGTTATCAAATGGTACGAAAGTACCAAGTAGCCGCTGGGACTTCGGGCACGCTTTGACATACTACATACCTGACGCACAAGCCCCGGCGGAGAAGAACGATGATGACACTCGATGAGCAGCTAGAAAAAATGAGTGCAAACATAATCGAGGCGACACACCATCATGCGCGTGAAATGCGTATGGCGGCGTGGTTAGCATATTCCGCAGGAAAAACTGTCGAAGATGCGGCTGTTAAGTTTCAGCAAATAAGAGATAGGAATCAGGAACCCGAATTCGTTGACGCGGAGCGTGCTCAACAGAAGGTCTGCAAACACGAGCACAAGTTCGCGTGCGGTTTGTGTGCTAAGTGCGGAGCCTGGACAAAAGGCGAACTATCGCTCCCGTCTATAGATTGTGGCACTTTCTAGTAGCTGGACCCTTGTCGGTTGGATTGTTGCGTTGGTCTGGGCCGAAAACCGACTTGGTTGACTGCCCAGTCCGAATTGGATGCACGCGACTGAAGACGATGCTCTTCATGGTAAGACGAATGAAAAATTCGTGCTGACGGGCAAGTATGTTACGCCGCCCAGGGCACACTCCATGACGCGACGCCACCGCTGTTCCCAATGGAGGTTTACGATGAAGATAGTGCTGTCGATTCTGTTGTTGGGCATCCTCTCTTTTCCATCGTTCGCCGCTAAGAAAAACGGGGATTTTCCTCTGCAAGTCCATATCGTGAAAGTGGACATGGGCACAGGGCAGACGGACGTTTCGGGTTCAGGAAGGACGGATAGCAATGGAAACTACAGCAGCGATGTCTCTGGCGGAGGTTCATACCTGTACCACGTTTACACCGTCCACGTCGATGGCTCGCACATTGAGTACAAGATGACAACGCCTGCCCGTCATTTCAAGGGCGGCACGGGATTGGCTATCGCAACATTGGGTTGGAGCGCAGTAGCCACTTCGCGCGGCAATGATTGGCTGCAAATCGGTGAGTACAAGGGTCACTGGAACAAAGACGGCTCGCTTGAGATTCAGTTTCTGGATGAGAAAGACAAATTCAAGCATCAACCATTTTTCATACGAGCAGAAGCGCCGTTGCCGTCAGAACAAACCTCGGCGGGCAAACAGCCCAATCAGTAAAGCATTGCGGCTACGGTGCAGAGTTGTCGCATTGGTACCCTCTGCACGACATTCGCCAGAATCTTTTCTCCGTCTGCTATACCTAGAGCACATCCCTGTGAACACATCGGAGGAGATGAAAAAATGAAGATCGAACTGACATCTGAACAACGTCAAGCGATGCGTTCTTTGAGAGACGCCCTCACTCACATGCAAGCCCGTGGTTTGGGTGTTCATGCTATCGCCCATGTTTTGGACGAGACGTTTTCTGGAATTTGTAATGAAATAGGCGGCGGGAGTTCTCCGCGAACTTGGGGTTTGAAGACAGACCCTTACTACCACTGGACCCCTGGAGAGGCTGCCGCATCCGCAATTGTGCCGGGGACAGAATAACCGACGCGGAAGGAACTAGAAATTTGGAATAAAGCCGCGAAAATCTGGCTGCCCTACTTTGGTGCAAATTGTCATCGAAATTGTCATCAACGACGGCTAAAATGCCCTCTCGCAGCATAAGGTCGAGATACCTAAGTGGTTTACTTTTCAGCGGAGCCTAACGTCCCATAAAGCCGGGAACTCCCTGATAAGGGTGAGGTCGGTAGTTCAAGTCTACCCAGGCCCACCATTCCTTCGTTTTAGCCCGTTCGAAGATCATGTCGAAGGGCTTTCTGTAGGTGGGATAAACACTTACCGCGTCCACGGCGCAGTTCGATAGCACCATTCTCAGCAATTTCGCTTTTTCCGCCGGACTCTGCTTAACGTACAGAGAATGCGCCTTATTCGCGAGTTCTAAAATGCGAACGCGGTCGAGAACGCGTTCGGGATTTGCCGCCCGCTCAATCTCGCGCAACGAGGCCAGAAGCGTTTGTTCTTCCTGCTGCCATTCTGCCGATTTGGCTTCCCAAAATTCTTCGGTGATTTTTCCGTCCAGACGGTCCACGTAAGCCTGATCGAGCCGCTTACGGAGTTGGGTTAATCGCTGGCGGAATCGTTCGGCCTGCTGGCTCCTGAGCGTTTCCTCGCGGCCTTTGTCGTTGAGCAAGGACTCTTCGAGCTGCGCCAGAATGTCATCGGGTATGTGGATCGCTTGCAATACCTGACCGAGGCGTTCGCCCATCTCTTCTTCGCGGAAATAGGGCAGATCACATTTTCCTCGATAGCCTGTGCAGCGGTAGTAGGTGTACCTCTGCTTTTTGAATTCGGCGGTCACTGCGCAATTGTCGTACGCGCAACGGAGCAGCCCGGAGAATGCGAAATCATGCTTCTGCTTCCGAGGCCGAGCTTTACCGCTCAGGACTTCATTGGCACGCAAGAACAGTTCGGTACTCACAAGGGGAGCATGAGTTCCCTGATAGTTCTTGCCTTCCCATCCGTAGGTTCCGATGTAGAAGGGGTTTTTGATTAGCTTTTCCAAGTGCCACTTCGAGAAGACCTTGCCGTATTCTGTCTTGAACAAATCGCGCAAGCCGGCAAGCGAATAGGAGCCTGTAGCGTATAGCTCGAACATCCGCTGCGCAATGCGGGCGTTGTCGGGGTCTACTTCAATCGTTCGCAACAATTTGTTATTGCGATAGCCGAGCGGCGGGCGGCTGGGATAGATGCCTTGTGCTGCCTTCTCGCGCATTCCCTTGCGCACTTCATCGCGTAGGTTTTCGATGTAGTTCCGGGCGATGACAAGCTGAATGCCGTGGACGAGTTTGGCCTGTGATTTGGACTCCTTGCTGATGACCTGGCCTTCCTTGGGCAGGTGGATTTCAATGTCGAGGTCTTCGAGCGTGACGCAATCGCGGAAGTTACGGTAGAGGCGGTCGGTCTTTTCCACCAAGACAATGCGGCAGGTCTTGTGATCGCGCAGGAACCGGACCATCTCGCCGAAATGTTTCCGCCCCGATATCTTGGCGGTTTCCACGTCGACAAACTCACGCAAGACGCTCAGCTCGTGGTTCTGCGCGTACTCGCGGAGAAATTTGAGTTGTGCGGGGATTGAATAGCCTTCCCGCTCCTGATCTTTGCTGGATACTCTCGCGTATAAGATTGCCTGTCTCATTTGGTCCTCTGCCGAGGCGCGCTGACGGCACCTGTGTGCCGCTCACCTTGCGCCGATTCTTCGTCACTGTCAACGGTCAGTGAACATTGTAGCCTTTCAAGAACTCCTAAATCCTTCTGCAGTAATCGAGTCTGTTATGATGGCGAGCATGTGGTGTCTAACCAAAGAAGAGTCGCAAGCCTGGTGCCAACGACATGCGCTACGCCTGGACGAGGCAGTTCACCCGATCATCAATGAGCGGGCGCATTCTGTCACAGTATCGCTTTCAGAAATCAATTGGACAAAGCTAACCTGGCTGAGTGGATTCCTTGCTTCGTATCTCGAACCATTTGACGAGTGCTTGCTCTGGGTGACGCTTTGGGGGGTATGGGGTTCCAGCGAAAATCTTCATTTATATTACCGCATGCGTGAAAGCTACGGAGATCGGCGACAATTGGCGGCTGCGCCAGGCCATGTGTTCGCCAAGCATGAAGGCGCTGACTTGGCCACATTCATCCAACTGGCGCTTATTTTTGGCTGGGATTTCTACCTTCTGACATCTCCGGCATATCACACGGCTTTCGTTAGTCACGATGAATTCATCGAGTTTTACACGGATGATCCTGACGCTGCGGAGAAGGCACGGCATTGCCTTGACGTTGAGCCTGGCACGCCGGCTGGGAAATTGGAGTAATGCGCGTTTGAACTGACCCTCTCTCGGTCCTGTCAGCACTCCTGTCCCACATATCTAGCAAGAGAAATAGTGCGCGCAATGCGAGTAACTCATCGGGAGCGATTTGCTTCCTTCCTGTGGGCTCCTGACCTGTGGGGAGATGGGACAGTTCGTGTATTTCGGTAGAAGAGATCATGGCGGACTCTCTGGACGGAGGGCTTCCCGTGAGGAATTGCAGGGAGTAGCGAAGGAATGGTTCTGCGGAGTATCCCTCTACTTATACTAATGGGCAAGAAGTCGGCAAAACCCCGCAAAGAAAGAATGCCCGCCTGCCAGAAGAATATTTTTCGGGGACTGAGCGCGGGCGACTACAAAGTGCACTGCAAAACTAAAAAGGGCGGGAGCGACCCCCTGTCGCTTTTCGGGCCGCAGGCCGGGCGAAAAGAGGGGGTCGCTCCCGCCCTTTTCGCGTACTCGTCCGCGTGCCTATTTCGTGCACCTAAACTCGTAAAGTTCTGTTTGATCGAGGGTTAAAGAATTACGAACGGAAAACCGTAAGGAAACCCGTGAGGAAAACCGCATTCAGAACGGTTTTCCACTCTGGCAGTAGTTGTCTTACCATATTGTTTGAATTCCGGCGGCTTGGAGGCGGCGGTCTCGGGTTACGAGCGGAAGGCCAAGATGGAGGGCAGTCGCAGCGATGATGCGGTCGGGCATGTCGGGAACAACGTCGCGGGGAATGTTCGGGAGCGCGTCGGCTACGCTGCCATCTACGGAGGCGATGAACAGTCCAGAATTTGGGTCATTGAGAGCCGAACGAAGCCGCTCCAGAGCGCTAATGGGAAGCCTTCGTCTTTCGACCAGGTAAACCGTCTCGACGAGGGAAATCGCCGATACGTGCACGTCGCGGGCGTCGCGGATGGCATCTTCAATCGTCGTCCGGGCAACTGCTGATAATTCCTTGGAGTTTTCCAAATACCAAAGAACGGTGTGAGTATCCAGCACCGCGCTCATAGTTCGATGTCACGGGGAAAGTTGCCCCACATTTCGCGGCGAGCTTCCGCGATGTCTTCTTCCGTGATGTGAATGTTCAGGTCCGCCCACAACCCGAGCAAGCTGCGACGCGGCTTTTTCGGGCCGCCGTTCTTCTCCTTCAGGAAGTCCACAAAGTCCAAGACTTCCTTTTGTTTCTCAGGAGGCAAATCGCGGAGTTTTTCGACAACCTGTTGTTCAATCGTCATGGCAGCCTCTCGGGCGATGTCCGTTTATTATAAGCCCGCTAGGCTGCTGTTCTGAAACTCCGTTTACCAGGAGATGGTTTATATTAGGCGACCAAGCTATTGTTTAAACATGATCCACGAGGTCTCAATCGGGGCTTTCGCGCCGTTTCGATGGAAGGGTTTTTGGTGGCTCTTTCGGTAAAGCTTAGAGGGCCTGTATGTTTGGCCGCTGTTGTTGGTCACACTCGTACTGGTCGCTAATCTCGTAGTTGCGCTGATTCACAGGTGGCCCTTCGATCGTGAAAGATGGCGGCGACAGTATTGGCTTGCCTTCCTAAGCTTGCTCTTCATTCCAATCACCATCGCCGTTGGCGAGATTGGCTGGATCGATCCTTCGTTGTCGCCACGCCCTATGCCAAGCACGTTGTTGCTGTGGACCAACAATGGCTTGTTCATTGCGTCTGTGGTACTCGGCATTTTCTGGGTCTACCGAATGAAGGGGTTACGATGGTTCGCGCTTGCGTTCGCGCTGATTCAGCTTTGGATGCTGTTTTGGGCGGGCTTCGTAGCGGGCATGGCACTTACTGGAGACTGGCTTTAACACGAACTTTTCTATATGCCGACGATTCGCCTCAAAGCTGGAGCAATCATTGCCGTTGTATTTGTGGTTTGTGCATTGCTGTTTTTCTGCTGGTCCCGGAGCACTTGTTGAGGAGGGCGAATAACTTCGCGGCAGTATCCCTCGACGGTCGCTCGGTTAACGCTGACGCATATATCGGGAATCCCACCATCTACGAGTCCGATGCATTTCTGCTAATAAGAACCAGCGGTAAAGGCAATTACCTCTTCAACTTCGATGCTGAAACTTTTCGACCGGTATCTAGCTACGAATTCGTCCCCTTGCATTGGGCCGTGTTCCTTTTTAAGCCGATGAGCAACGGGCCTTGGCGTGCACCCCTGCCAACCAAGAACATAAACGAATTTCGAGTTGCCGCTCCGAACGGTCAAACCCTGACAGTCAGATTCTAACGGGCCTCCGTGCCTTCGTTGGAATCAGGGCAGCGGGGCGCTCCATTGTACGGAATCCCTGCCACGATCTGACCTGGCGGAAGAGTTCTAAGATCGTCAACCAGGGCCCACCAGCCTTCGCTCGCAAGAAATCCGCGAGCTTCGGCTCGGCAGGCCAGCATCACGTGTCCAAGAACTTCGGTTCCGCAGACTCCTCAGAGCGAAGGCTGTCGCGCCGCAGCGTCAGCGGAGGCGGACTTCAAATGAAATATGTCTACATCTTGCAGAGTCTCGCGAACCCGTAGCACTTCTACACGGGCGTCACGAATGATTTGGACGCCAGACTTTCGACGCACAATTCGGGCGGGGTGACCCACACCGCCAAGTTTCGGCCTTGGCGCATCAAGAGCTACATCGCATTCACCGATGAAGACTGCGCATTTGCATTCGAGAAGTATCTGAAGTCTGGATCGGGCCGCGCATTTGCAAACGCAAGGCTGTAGGTAAGCTCTCATCAATCCAGGTGGTCAGCTAGGGCCCACCAAGCTTTTCATCTCCTCCTCCGCGACAGTAAGCCTATCTTCTGCGCCGCTTTTTCCTTGAACATTTCAATCGAATACGGACGAAGCTTGGGTAAACAATTGATGGCGAGAGGTCTAAATGCCGGCGAAGCGGCGGAGAACCTGATCGTCGCTGGCGCCGTGGCGGCGATAGGAGATGATCGCGGCGCTCTGCGAATCTGGAACACCTCGCCGCGCGAGTTCGAACAGCGTTGATGCGCGCATGCCCGTATTCTTTAACATCGCCAGCGATGCACCAGAGAGCACGGGTTGTCCGTTCGCGCGATGCCGAGCCACCTCCAACAGAATATCGTCCGAAAGGCTTGCGAGCTTCATGGCCTGGAGCTCGCCGGAATCAAGGCCGAGCTGATTGATCCTGGCGAGTTCCAGGATAGCATCGTCGCCCACATTCACCTGCACTAGGCTTGCGATGGCGTCTCCGGCATCGAAGGACTGATTGCGGCCGCGGAAGATTTTGAAAGCGTCGATGCAATTCGCGTCGGAAAATCCGCTCTGGCGGGCCTTGGCCATCTCCGCGACCTCGGGCGTGCTAATGCGCAGCGATTTGAGCTCCTGGACGGAGTCGTAACTCATTCCAGCAGCATCAAGCGGCTGTGTATTAACGGGGTGGAGGATGTGGCATCCGGAGAGCGGAAGGCCGAGGCTCATCAAGAGGGGCCACAAGATAAGCCGCAAGAACCGATTTCGGGCGGCATCATGGGCCTTCTCGAAGCAGCATCTCATGCGCCCATTGTACGCGGAGCGGCACAGGTCCGCTCGCGAGTGTCGCGGAAGTATCAATAGGTGATTTTACCGGGCGCTAAACATTGTAGACCCGCTCGATATCGAAGACGCCCGGAATGCGCTTGATGCGCGCAAGGATATGCTCCAGCTGCTTGCGGTCGCGCACGTCGAGAGCCACTTCAATACGCGCGCGAATGTCTTCTCCGCCACTTTCAAAAGTGCGGATGTTGGCGCCCGTTTCGCTGATGATGCTGGTGATGGATGCGAGCATTCCAGGCCGGTCTTCGGTGATGATGCGCAGCCGCACCGGAAATTCAGCATGCGTCGAGCCAGCCCATTCGACCGGGATTCGTCTATCCGCTTCGTAGAGCAAGTTTTCAACGTTGGGGCAGTTCTTGCTGTGGACGGCAATCCCGCGACCGCGGGTGACGTAGCCGATGATGTCGTCACCGGGAATCGGATTGCAGCACTTGGAGCGATAGACCATCAGGTCGTCGTGGCCACGCACGATGATTGCGGCATCATCGAGGCCCAGCATTCGCCGGATATTTGAAGCGGGCTTGGGCGGTTTTTCCTCGAGATTTGCGGGCAAGGGGTGGCCTGTAGCTTTGGCGATCACCTGGCGCGCGGACCATTTTCCGTAGCCGAGATCGGCATAAAGATCTTCCACTCGCGAGCAGCCGTATTCAGTGGCCACGCGCTGCAAGTCCTCGCCGGAAATTTTCTTCAGGCTTACACCTGCTTGGCGCGCCTCCTTTTCGAGCAAGCGCCGCCCTACATCGGTGGCTTCCTCGCGTTCATGGAGATTGATCCACTGGCGAATTTTGCTGCGGGCTCGCGAAGTATGGATGAACGAAAGCCAATCGCGCGACGGCGTGTGTCCTTTCTGCGTGACGATTTCAACCACATCGCCGTTGGTGAGAGCATGGCGCAGTGGAACCATCTCTCCATTTACCTTGGCCCCCGAGCATTGGTGTCCCACCTCGGTATGCACCGCGTACGCGAAATCGACAGGGGTAGCGCCGCGCGGAAGAACCACCACTCGTCCCTTTGGAGTGAATGTGTACACTTCCTCGGGGTAAAGGTCCACGCGCAGTGTTGATAGAAACTCGCTGGGCTCCTGCATTTCCTGCACCCACTCGATTAAGTGGCGCATCCAGACAATGCGCTGATCGTCGGCGGATGAGGCTACTTCGGGCCCGCCTTTGTATTTCCAATGAGCAGCGACACCCTGCTCGGCGATGCGGTGCATTTCCTGGGTGCGGATTTGCACTTCAAACGGTTGTCCGGAATGAATCACGGCGGTATGCAAGGACTGGTAGAGATTGGGGCGCGGCATCGCGATGTAGTCCTTGAATCGCCCCGGCACCGGACGCCAAATCTGGTGGATCACGCCAAGGGCGGCGTAGCAATTCTTCACCGTGTCGGTGACGACCCGCACAGCTAGCAGATCGTAGATTTGATCAAGATTCCGCTGCTGCTTTTGAATTTTCAAGTGCACTGAGTAAAGCCGTTTGATCCGCGCCTGCACCTCGGCAGGAATGCCGTTTTCAACCATTTTTTCGCGGATCGTCTCCTGGACTTCTCCTAGAAACTTGTCAAACACGTTCTGCTTCGAGGCGACCTTCTTCTGCAATTCAAAAAAGGCGTCGCTTTCGAGATACCGGAAAGCCAAATCCTCGAGTTCTCCGCGAATCAAGCCCATACCGAGACGATTAGCGACAGGGGCATAGATGTCGAGCGTCTCGCGAGCAATGCGCTGCTGGCTTTCGGGAGTGAGATATTCCAGGGTCCGCATGTTGTGGAGGCGGTCGGCCAGTTTGACCATCACCACCCGAACATCGTTCACCATAGCGAGAAGCATTTTGCGGACGTTTTCGGCCTGCCGGTCCTCCGGAGCGAGCAAATCGAGCTTGCTGATTTTCGTGACACCTTCCACCAGGCGCGCCACGTCGGGGCCGAACTGCTCAGCAATTTTTTCAACAGGAATCTTGGTGTCTTCCACCACATCGTGCAGCAAGGCGGCACACAGCGAAGTCACGTCAAGTTTGATGTCAGCCAGCAGATGCGCCACTTCAAGTGGATGCGATAGGAAGGGCTCGCCGGAACGCCGGGTCTGCGTTTTGTGTTGTTCGGCGGCGAATTCGTACGCCCGCCGAAGCAGATCCAGATCGTCGCCCGGGCGATTGCGGTGTACTTTATCTGTTAACTCCGAGAAACGCAGATCAACGGTCCGGCGCGCAGAAAGGCTGATCAACGGTTTCCTCAATGCCTCCATGGGGATGCGAATATTGTAAACCTAGCAACGGGTGGAAGCGGAACTTTGTGGCGGGGGATGACCAAACCGCTCCTGGAGTCTTTCGGCATCGAAAGATTTGCTGCGCTGCTGGCGTAGGCTATTTCGCTTGAAGGAACTCGCGCGAATTATCAAATGGGTCGATAAATCTTTGCGAGCCGTGGTCGTAGACAAGGTAATCATCCGGTTTCGTGGATGCAAGGTGTACTAGCCGCTTCTTCAAAGCTTCTAGCCCATCCACGGCCTCGACCCAAATCGGCGAGTTATCGGGCGTCTTTTTGAAGATATCGTAAACGCGGCCCATCAAACAGTCCTTGTCTGCTAGTCGCCACAAACTCGGCGGTCACAGCTCCACAAGATGCAATTTGTGAGTTTACTTGTCTGTTTGATATCCGACCGAACGCGTCCGGGCCTATCGAAGGCCGATCTCGGCATTGTATTGGCGTATTACTCCGTAACATTCGCATGCGGAGCTTTCCAGCTTCTTCCGATTGAGCACCTTCACCGCGCCTCGGGTGTACTCGATGTATTTTTTCCTCTGAAGCACGCCCGCCGCGAGGCTGACGCTCGGCCTATCCGTGCCAAGCATGGTGGAGAGAAAATCATGAGTAATCGTTACGGGGGCAGTTTCGACACGATCCTGAGCCATGAGCAGCCAGCGCGCGAGGCGCTGCTCCACGTCGTGAAGCCGATTGCAAGCGGCTGTTTGCGCGACCTGTATGCCTTGAACGATGGCATAGCGGCTCAAAATCATCTGAAACTCTGGAGCCGATTTCAGAATGGCCTGAAGGGCCGGGACCTTTATCCGAAATCCGTCTCCCGCCACCTGAACCACTTCCCGGAGCGGGCTGTGCGTTAAGTAGACCGCGGATGGTATACCGGCTGCCCCCTCGTTGCCGAGCACGGCGGCCTCGACCGTCTTGCCATTTTCCATGGCCACGACGAGCGAAATTAGGCCTGCGTTGGGGAAATATGCGAACTCCAGCTTCTCGCTAGGTTCGTGCAAAATGCTCAGCTGGGGCAGTGCGATATATTCCAAATGAAGCCGTGCTGCTCGATACTCGTTCTCCGGGAGGGAGGTGAGAATCTTATTGCGTATTGCTCTGCCCTCCGAATCGCTCCGCTCACTGGGTTGTACGGCCGCGAGCCGCTCTTTAGCGTTCACTCGGCGTCCTACTGTGTATCGGCATGGCGGAACTTTAAATACACAGAGGATTACTGTCTGTCGTTCGTCGAACACTAATGAAGAATAAGGGAGGTTATCGGAGGCCGAGCTCACCATTAAATTGCTGAATCTGTGCGTAACATTCGCAGGACAACCGTTCAAGTTCTTTGCGATTCAGAATCGTGACCGCACCACGTCCGTACTGAAGCACCTGCTTTCTTTGGAAGGCAGCGGCTGCTAGGCTTACGCTGGGCCTGTCAGTCCCGAGCATGGTCGCCAGAAAATCGTGTGTCAGCGGAAGCATGCCGGCGTCCACCCTGTCTTGAGTCACGAGCAGCCATCGCGCGAGACGCTGTTCGACCGTATGCAGGCGGTTGCACGCGGCCGTTTGTGCCACTTGCATTCCCAGCAAAACCGCGTAGCGGCTCAAGGTAAACTGAAGTTGTGGCAGGGTGGGAATCACGGCGTGCAGTGCGTCGGCCGCGATCCGAAGGCCATCACCGGCTATCTGCACGATTTCGCGAAGTGAGCTTCTTCTCAGGCCAACGGCGAGAACGGATCCCGCGAAGCCCTCGTTTCCAATCACTCCAACTTCGACTGTTTTGCCGTCTTCCGTGGCAACCACGAGCGAGATCATTCCGCTATTGAGGAAATAACCGAACTCAACTTTTTGGTTTGGTTCATGCACACTAAAGTGGTGCGGAAGGTCCAGGAGTTCCAGATAGGGCCGGATCGCACTAAATTCGCCATCCGGAATCGAGAGTAGGATCTTGTTCTTAACCGCTTTACCGTCGGCGTTGGTGCGCTCACCGGCCCTCAGTTCCCCGGAGTTCAACAAAGCCATGGTTAACTCGTTCAATTCGCGATTGTTTGCGGATGGGGTAATGGTAGCAGGAGAAAGCACCGCCGCATAGAATTTCGTAAGGGCAGACGCCAGCCAGCACACGCGATCCCTGCGAACGCTAGCCAGCCGACGGAACTGGGCCGCCAGACTAGGTTTTCGAGTTCAAGAACCTGCAAACATCCTTGACGGCGTTGCTCAAGAGGACGGTTTTCGTGGCGAAAATCGTGTCGCCGCCTTTAGCAATAACCATGAAGCGATATTCGCCGGACCAGCCTCCCGCGTATAGCATGAAGTCGGATCGATGAGGATCGGTCGTGATCGTGATGTTCGGGCACCTATCGGTGAGATTCTTCATAACGTCCACTATCGGGACGGTGGATTGACGCGCCAGGACCAGTTTCAATGGATGATCCGGCAGCTTGGGTCCGGCTCCAATTGCGCCAGCCACTATCAACGAGGATACCGCTAGCACCGATACCCGTGTGAGGTTTTTCATGACGGCTCCTTGACCGTTTTGTCTCATATCTTAGAACCCGGAAGACGGAAAAATGTTGTGTAGATGTCTCAGTGGTCAAGTTGCGGAATTGAGGTAAACACCTACTTTTCAAACAGAAGCAACATTAGGACTTTTTTTCTGGCAGCCGATCTTTCTACATGCTTTCTGATGTGATGCGAGCGCATCGCTACAACAACAGATTGGTTTTGCGGGCATTCACAAATGGCACGTAACTTGCTCTGAACAAGGCTGCCTGCTTCGAAGGCTCGTGGAGAACCAAAATGACGGTCAGTCGGAAGAAACTAATGCTCGCACCGGTGGCGCTTTTGTGTGGCGGAATGATGTTCGCCATCGGATATAGCTTTCGGCCGCCGGATGTGTCCGCTCAGCAAACCGCGTCAGCGACTGCCCCCAAGCACGCCGTAACTCGAAGCTCCGCGGAGCGGCATACCGGCGTAATCCTATCGAAAAACGGTGCGTTGCTGGTTCTCGCTGATAAAAATGCCAATGCCTGGTATGAACTCGACGACCAGGAGAAAGCCAGTATGTTTCTTGGGAAAAAGGTGGTTGTTTTTGGTCGGTTGGAGGCATCAACTCATGTGATTCACGTCTCGAATATCCGGGAAATCAAAACGTAGCTGAGACAATCGCCCGGCTGGCCGTTATTTTTTGCATCCCTACCTCATCTGTTTCTTGACGCTGACCCTCCGCTCTGCCAATATCCTTGGCGTCTCCAAATTTCGCGGGCTGAGGGCGATCGCATCTCGTTCCGCATTTCAATTCTGGCTTCTGGCAGTACGGGCAACGCAACGTTGCTCGAAACAGAACGCACCACCCTCCTCATCGATGCAGGAATAGGACGCAAGGAAATTCTCCGGCGGTTTGAAGCTCTAGGCCGAGCCTGCCCGGAGCAAGTGGATGCCGTCCTCATCAGCCACGAGCATTCCGATCATTCGAGTGCCGTTGCTCAAATGGCGCGCCACTGGGATTGTCCCGCCTATCTCACCGAGCAGACGCACCGCGAAATTGTGAAAATGTACGCGGACGACCCCGAAAAGCCGGGAAAGAAAGCACAAGTGGCGCGCGTCGAATACATTCAGGCTGGCGAGAAATTCCAGATCGGCGATATCGAAATTAACCCATTTGCTATTCCGCACGACGCGGCCGATCCGGTCGGCTATTCCTTCCGAACGAACGGCGTGAAAGTCGCGATCGTCACGGACCTCGGCTACATGCCCGAGTTGGTGAAGCATCACCTGCGAGAGGCTGATTTCCTAATTCTCGAATCCAATCACGATCTTGACATGCTCAAGATGGGTCCGTATCCGTGGTACATAAAGCAGCGCGTGATGAGCCGCACGGGACATCTCTCGAATAATGTTGTCAGCGAATTTCTTTCGGATGCCGAGCTATTCGACGGCCGCGCGCGCCATCTAGTCCTGGCTCATTTATCGGAGCAAAACAATAATCCGGATCTCGCGCGTATCTCCGCCGAGGAAGCACTTGGTCGCCGTCCGGTTGACTTCGCCTTCCGTGGATCGCTGCACGTCGCCTCGCAGCGGGTCCCGCTCGGTCCCTTCGAACTGTAGCGCGCTGGCTCTGCCGCATTGCATTGGCGCCGCCCTAGCCACGCACAACCGCACTGACGCGCAGTCCGCGCACGCACAGCATTCCCAAAAATGTTCGATGGTTTTAGCTAACTAGCGAAGCTCTGAATCGCCGCGGCCTCATTCTCATAAGTGTCAAAGACCGTCATGAGCTTGGTGACCTGCAAAACTTCCTTGAATTTCGAACCAAGATTCACAAGCTTCAGCGTGGCGCCCTGCGACCGCGCGCTATGGAACGTAGCCACCAGAGTGCCTAGGCCGGCGCTGTCTATGTAGGTTACTTGCGCGAGATTCAGCACGATCTTCTTCTTGCCGGCCGCCAGCAAGCTCTTCACCTTCTCCCGGAAAGAGTTGCTCTCTTCGCCCAGCACGATGCGCCCTTCAACGTCCAAAAAGCTCACTCCGTTCACATCCCGTTCGGTCATTCGCAGTGCCACGTTAGTTCCTCCTGAACTTGAAACATCGATTCCATGGGTCGCAAAGATTGAAAGCGGCGGCGGCTCCGGATCGTCCTTGCGCTCTCCTCAGTAAAAATCCGAGCAGGACATATAATACCCGCAATCAGGACAAACCAGTTTGCAACTGCACGACGCCAAGCGGGCCGAGCAGCGCGGACAGTAGTTCAAAGCCAGCTCCGGAGAGGCATGAGCTCCACTTGGCGTCGCACTCGACTTTCCGAGTCCGCCAATCGATTCGCCCGATTCATTCGCATCTGCCAGGGATTCCATACCGCTTCTCCGAACGGGTATTTATAGCACATCCCATCCATTGCAAGAAGAAAAGGGTCTGACATTCGGCGCCGGGAGGGGTTCGTTCGCGAGTTCAGGCGGGGCTGGACATGGAAGCCAAGAACTCCCCGTTCGTCTTGGTCTTTGATAGGCGGCCGAGCAGCAGCTCCATCGCCTCAACAGTCGATAGCGGGCTGAGAACTTTGCGCAGCACCCAGATACGGTTCAGTTCGTCGGCCGGCAAGAGCAATTCATCCTTGCGCGTGCCCGACCGGTTGATATCGATCGTCGGAAAGACGCGCTTGTCGACTAACCGGCGGTCGAGATTGATTTCCATGTTTCCGGTGCCCTTAAACTCCTCGAAGATCACGTCGTCCATTCGGCTGCCAGTATCGATCAGCGCCGTAGCCATGATGGTCAGCGAGCCGCCCTCTTCGATATGCCGCGCCGCGGCGAAGAACCTGCGAGGACGCTGCAAGGCATTCGCGTCGATACCGCCCGAAAGAACCTTGCCTGAAGGTGGGGTTACGGCGTTGTAGGCGCGGCCCAGGCGCGTCAGCGAATCAAGTAGGATTACCACGTCGCGCTTGTGCTCCACCAATCGCTTGGCCTTTTCCAGCACCATTTCGGCTACTTGAATGTGGCGTTGAGGCGGCTCATCGAACGTGGAGCTAATTACTTCGCCTTTCACCGTTCGCTGCATGTCCGTAACTTCTTCGGGCCTCTCGTCAATGAGCAGGACGATGAGCGCGATTTCGGGGTGATTTGTGGTAATCGAATTGGCGATAGATTGCAACATCATGGTTTTGCCGGTGCGCGGCGGCGCCACAATCAATCCGCGTTGTCCTTTGCCGAGAGGGCAGAGCATATCCAGCACGCGCCCCGTCAGGTTTTCTTTCACCGTCTCCAGCCGAATCCGCTCGGAAGGGTAAAGTGGTGTGAGATTGTCGAAAAAGATCTTATTGCGCGTGACCTCGGGATCCTCGAAATTGACGGCTTCCACTTTGATCAGCGCGAAGTAGCGCTCGCCGTCCTTCGGCGGGCGAACCTGGCCGGATACGGTGTCGCCCGTCCTCAGGTCGAACTTGCGTATTTGCGATGGCGACACGTAGATATCGTCCGGGCCAGGCAAATAGTTGTACTCAGGCGCGCGTAGAAAGCCGAAACCGTCCGGCAGGCATTCCAGAACACCCTCGGAGAAAATCAGGCCGTTCTTTTCGGTTTGCGCGCGGAGAATCTGGAAGATCAGCTCCTGCTTGCGCATTCCCGAGGAGCCAGGAATGTTCAGTTCCTTGGCAATCTTGGCCAAATCTGTAATGTTTTTGTCTTTCAGTTCTGCAAGGCTAACACTCATCGATTTCTTTCCTTCTCAAGCCTAAATACTCAGGCACGATTATTGAGTGAAATAAATCCGGGGCGGGCGCGTTCGTTTGAGGCACTCTATCCCAGATTCCAAAACGGGTACGTACGGAAAACCTTACACTCCGGTCGCGGACCGAACCTGCCGAGCAGGATGTGGGAGGACCGAAGGACTCAATTGGTCAGTTCATTGTCCTGCGTGACGTCCACGCCGAACTTGGGTTCCACTCCATCAACCGGCGGCTGCGCCGAAATCGGCAGCGATGCCTCAAGCGCAAGCTGCAGCACCTCATCCATGGATTCGACGAAATGGATCGACATCTGCGCTTGAATCTCCGGCGGAATATCGGCCAGATCCTTCTCGTTATCTTTCGGCAGGATCACGGTGTGCAGGCCGAGCCGGTGCGCCGCGAGCAGTTTTTCCTTCACCCCGCCGATCGGAAGAACCTTGCCGCGCAGGGTGATTTCGCCGGTCATGGCCACGTCACAGCGAACCGGAATTCGCGTAAGCGCACTCACGATGGACGTGCAGAGAGTGATTCCGGCGGAAGGGCCGTCCTTGGGAATAGCACCCTCCGGGACGTGGATGTGGATATCGAGGTGGCGGTAAAAATCCTTTGGCAAACCAAAAAGATGGCTCCGCGAGCGGACGTAGCTCATTCCCGCTTGCGCGGATTCTTGCATAACGTCCCCGAGCTTGCCGGTTAACGTCAGGCGCCCTTTCCCTTGCATCAGGGTAGCTTCGGTTGAAAGCACCTGCCCGCCGACTTCCGTCCAGGCGAGTCCGGTCGTCAATCCGATCTCGTTTTTCTTCTCCGCCAGGAAGTCGCGGTATTTCAATATTCCCAGATAATCTTTGGCGTTCGTCGGCGTAACTTCCTCAGTAACCTTTTTCCCTTCGGCGACAACTTTGCGGGCCATCTTGCGGCAGACATTCGCGATCTCGCGATCCAGATTCCGCACGCCCGCTTCATGGGTATAGTGGCGGATGATGTGCGTGATCGCTTCGTTGGTGAATTTCAGATTTTCCTTGCTTAGACCGGTGGCCTCCAGTTGTCGGCCGACGAGAAAACGCTGCGCTATCTGATGCTTTTCCTGTTCCGTGTAGCCGGGGAGCCGCAAAACTTCCATGCGGTCCTGCAGCGGCTGAGGGATAGTGTGCAGCACGTTTGCAGTGCAGATGAACATCACCTTCGAAAGATCGTATTCAACGTCGAGATAGTGGTCGGTGAAGGAATGGTTCAGCTCCGGATCAAGCACTTCCATCAGCGCCGCGGAGGGATCACCGCGAAAATCCATGGACATTTTGTCGACTTCATCCAGCACGAAAACCGGGTTCGTGGTGCCCGCCTTGCGCATCATCTGGATGATTTGCCCAGGAAGAGCTCCGATATAGGTGCGGCGATGGCCGCGGATTTCCGCCTCGTCGCGCACTCCACCCAGAGATACGCGGACAAATTTCCGCCCGGTGGCGCGGCCGATGGACATCGCCAGCGAAGTCTTGCCGACTCCCGGAGGGCCAAGGAAGCAAAGGATGGAGCCTTTAGGATTCTTTACAAGTTGCCGCACTGCCAGGTACTCGAGGATCCGCTCCTTAATTTTTTCCAGGCCGTAGTGATCCTCGGAAAGGATTGTTTCGGCGCGCTTGATATCGCGAATTTCCTTGGAGCGCTTTTTCCATGGCACCGCAAGCAGCCAGTCCAGATAATTGCGCGAGACGGTGGACTCAGCCGACATGGGCGGCATCATCTCCAGCCGCTTCAGCTCTTGCACGGCCTTTTCCATGGGCCCTTCAGGCATGCCCGACGCTTCGATCTTCTTCTTTAGTTGCTCGATTTCGTTGGCCTCGCCGCGACCGAGCTCTTTCTGAATCGCTTTGAGCTTTTCGTTGAGGTAATACTCTTTCTGGGCGCGCTCCATTTGGCGCTTCACGCGAGTGTTAATCGAACGATCGACGTTGAGCTTCTCGATTTCAACTTCCAGGATGTCCGCGATCCGGTTCAATCGCTCCACGGGCTCGAATATCTCCAGCAATTCCTGTTTTTCCTCCACCGCAATTTGGAGATTCGCTGCGATGGCGTCGGAAAGCTTGCTGGGATCGTCCACACGTACCGCTGCAATCATAGTGTCGTAATTCAAGCTCTGCGAGAGCTTCACGTATTGCTCAAAAAGTCCGGTCACGCGCTCGGAGGCCTGCTGCGTTTGTGGTCCTGGTTCGGTTTTCGGCGGCACGAGTTTGAGCGAAGCTCGAAAGAATCCCTCGTCGCTGGTAACCTGCACGATTTTTGCGCGTTCCGTGCCCTCGACTAGCACTTTTATATTGCCGTCCGGCAGCTTCACGCTCTGCACGATATTGGCAAGCGTGCCCACCTGATAGATTTCCTCCGGTTTTGGATCGTCCACGGAGGCGTCGTGCTGCGTGACCAGAAATATCCTCTTGTCGCCGGCCAGCGCATCTTCCAGCGCGCGCACGGAGGCTTCGCGGCCCACGATGAACGGGTGCATCATTTCCGGGAAAATGACCATGTCCCGCACCGGCATCATCGGCACGCGCTTCACGTCGAGTTTTTCCTTGCTGAACATAACCTTGAAATGGCGGCGGTCTATGCCGCGAATACCTTGCTATCGCAAATGAATCTAAAATTAACCCGCTTTTTCGAGGAGGCTCCAGTTGATCTCGCGGCCCTTCACCATGTCAGCCGTCACCACGAAATCCCGGAGTTTCCGCTGAGCCGGCAGGTGATACATCATTTCAAGCATCAAGTCTTCGAGGATCATCCGAAGTCCGCGCGCGCCCACTTTCCGCTGAAGGGCCAGGTCGGCAACGGTTTCCAATGCGTCGTCGGTGAAGCGCAGGCGGACGTTTTCGAACTCAAAGAGTCGCTGGTATTGACGTACCAGAGCGTTTTTCGGTTCCGTTAAAATCCGTACCAGAGCGCTCTTGTCAAGATCGCTCAACACTCCCATCACCGGCAGCCTACCCACAAACTCTGGAATCAAGCCATACCGTATGAGGTCCGTCGGTTGAGCCTGCTCGAGCACCTCGATGTTGCGTCGCGTGGCGGTCGATGGCTGCGCATCGGCATGGAACCCCAAGGATTTCTGGCCTACGCGGCGCTCGATGGTCTTTTCCAATCCCACAAACGCCCCGCCGCAAATGAATAAGATATTCGTCGTGTCGACCGGCGTGAATTCCTGGTGCGGGTGTTTCCGTCCACCTTGAGGCGGAACGTTGGCTACGGTGCCTTCGAGAATCTTCAACAGCGCCTGCTGAACTCCCTCGCCGGAGACATCGCGAGTGATCGACGGATTCTCGTCCTTCTTCGAAATCTTGTCGATCTCGTCTATATATATGATGCCTTGCTGGGCCTTTTGGACGTCGCCATCGGCCGCCTGAAGCAACTTTAGAATAATATTTTCGACGTCCTCGCCCACATAGCCCGCTTCAGTCAGCGTCGTCGCATCCACGATCGCAAACGGCACCTCGAGCATCCGCGAGAGCGTCTGTGCCAGTAGTGTTTTGCCGGTTCCGGTCGGCCCGATCAGCAGGATATTTGACTTGGTCAATTCCACATCGCCGGGCTGCTTATTCAGGAAGATGCGCTTGTAGTGGTTGTAGACCGCCACTGCCAGCTTCTTCTTCGTCTTATCCTGCCCAATCACATAACTGTCGAGAAAGGCTTTGATTTCGGGCGGGCGCGGCAAGCGGCGGTTTGCCGGGCTTGATTGTTCGCGCTTTTCGTCCTCAAGGATCTGCTGGCACACGCCGACGCATTCATTGCAGATATAGGAGCGCGGATATTCCGATGGAGAACTGATGAGCTTCTCCACCTGCTCCTGCGTTTTATGGCAGAAGGAACAGCGCAGCGGCTCTTCTGGGGTGAACCGTTTCACTTGTTAGGCCCCCCTCTGGCAAACCCTGGATCCATTCTAGAACGGAATACTCGCCTTCGTACCGCGGATTCACCGCACTCACTGCTAACTATTTGGAACGCCTCTACCGGTGCTTGGTGATGATCTCATCCACGATGCCGTAGGCCTTCGCCTGCTCCGGCGTCATAATGAAATCGCGTTCCACATCTTTTTCAATTTTTTCGATCGATTGCCCCGTGTGGGTTGCCAGCAGCTTGTTCAGCGCCGCACGAGTTCGGATAATTTCCTTCGCGTGGATATCGATGTCGGTAGCCTGGCCTGAAAGCCCGGACATCCATGGTTGGTGAATGAGTACGCGGGAATTGGGCAGTGCGTAACGCTTTTTGGGCGTGCCCGCCGCAAGCAACACCGCTGCGATCGAGGCCGATTGGCCGATGCAGTATGTGACTACATCCGGCCGAACGAATTGCATGGTGTCGTAAATCGCCATTCCCGCCGAGATCGACCCGCCCGGCGAGTTGATGTACACCGAAATATCCTTTTCGGGGTCTTCGGACTCGAGGAAGAGCAGTTGGGCCGTGACGAGATTGGCCACGTGGTCGTCAATTGGAGTGCCAATAAAGATGATGTGGTCCTTCAGAAGCCGGGAATAGATATCGTAAGCGCGCTCACCACGATTGGTTTGCTCCACAACCATGGGAACCAGCGTCGTTCCGCGCGGACTCGCGTCGTCAGTTTGTCTCATTTGGAATGATCATGCGCACTGAGGGAGGCCCGCCCCAAAATTACCTTCCACCCCTGGATATTGTCTCGATTCGTGCCGTGCGGTAAAGCGAATCGACCGTTTTGTCGCTTCGCAGCTTCGATTTCATCCTATCCACCGCTCCCTGCTTTGTCAAGCGAGCGCGAAGCGCAGTTGCCGATTCACCACTGCGTTCCGCCAGCGCCGCTATCTCTTTTTCGACTTCTTCATCAGTGACATCAATATTTTCCGCGCTGGCAATGCGGTCGAGGAGGAGCTCTGCCTTCACATCGGCAATCGCACGCTCCCGTTGCTGCCTTCGCAACGCGGTCCAATCCACGTTCATCCCGCGCGGATCGACTCCCTGTGCCGCCAGCGACCGCACTACGCGCTCCAGCCTGCTATCCATCTGACCTTCGATCAGCGCTTCAGGAACCGGGAATTCGTGCTGATTTACAAGCGTCTCTAGGACCTTTTCGCGGGCCTGAGCTTTCTCCCGGTGCTCTTTCTCAGCTTCGAGGCTCTCGCGAATTTTCTTGCGTAGCTCCTCGAGCGTCGCGATGCCGCTTAATTGCGAGCCTTCGGCGCCGGCCGCATCCTTCACGAATTCGTCGTTGAGTTCGGGAAGCTTCTTTTCTTTGATCCCCTGCACCTCGACCGTGTAATCGTAGGTTTTCCCCGCCAACTTTGGATCGGGATAATCATCGGGGTAGCGCGCGTCGAAGCGCTTTGTTTCTCCGGCCGTAGCGCCGCGCAAGTTTTCGGTAAAAACTGGCAGCGTTTCTTCCCCGCCCAGTGGAACTAAAACGTTGTCAGCCTGCACTGGTTCGCCGCCGCCGGATGGCGTACCAATCAACTTAATGAGAACCGAATCGCCGTCTTTCGCAGCGCGCCCTTCCACCGGAACGAACGTAGCGGCCCGCTCGCGCATTTCGTCCAGCGTTTTATCTACTTGCGCGTCGCCCACTTCAATTTCGTCCACCTGAACCTGAAGATTCTTGTAATCCCCCAATTCGAATTCCGGTAGCACCTCAAAGATCGCGCGGAATTTCAACGGCTCGCCTTCCTTGAATTCGACTTTGTCGACTTCCGGCCGCGCTACCGGCACCAGCTTCTTTTCATCCAGCGCTTTTTCCAAATATTCCGGCACCAAAGATTGCACAACCTCTCCCTGGATGTCCCCGGCGAATCTGCGCCTCACCAGGGTAATTGGCGCCTTGCCAGGACGGAATCCCGGGATGCGGGCGATTCGCGCGATGTCGCGCGCCACCTTTTCCGCCGCTTTCTCGACGTTTTCAGCGGGAATTTCCAATTCAACTTCGCGCTTGCAAGTTGTTTCAGTCATGGTCAGGAGAAATTGCCTTAGACGGTGGCGCCAGGCACCCTGGTTTCAATCCTCTTGCCTGTTCGGAATCGGTAAGTAGGAGCGCAGGGAAGAGCGGCGAAACTATCGCAGGCGAAATTCGAGTATAGGGAATCTATCCGCAAGCGTCAACAGCAGGACGCCTCGCTGCCGCGGCTCCTCGGGAGCTCACTTGGCGCGGTAAATTGCTTTCCCAATAGATGCTGGTGCGGAAGAAGGGACTCGAACCCCTACGGCCTTTCGGCCACCAGCTCCTAAGGCTGGCGCGTCTGCCAATTCCGCCACTTCCGCGCAGAAACGAAGTATATCATCGCAACCGGTGCAGTCCCGCGATTACGCTTGCTCGTATCAGCGACTTTTGGTAGGCTCCGCCGCAACACAAGCCTTCCAGCGGAGGACACACCATGGCACATTGCACAAAATGCGGGGCAGCGGTCCCGGACAGTTCTTCCTTTTGCGCCGCGTGCGGAGCGCCGCAGAGCGCGCCCGCTCCAGGCGGCGCGGCCGTTGTCGCAGGCAGTCAATCACAAATGTCAGAAAATATCGCCGGCCTGCTCTGCTACGTTCTCGGCTGGATTACGGGGCTCATTTTCTACTTCGTCGACAAGCGCCCCTTCGTGCGTTTCCACGCCGCACAGTCAATCGTGGTCTTCGGCGGTCTCCACATCATTTATTTCATTCTGGCCGCCGCTTTCGGGATGAGTATGTTCACCGGTGGCTTCGGCGGATTTTCGATGTTATGGGCGTTGTATGGCCTTGTCGATCTCGCTGCTTTTATTCTCTGGATCGTCCTGATGATCAAGGCGTATCAGGGAACGAGATTCCGGGTGCCGATCGCTGCCGATATCGCAGATAAAATCTTCCCCCACACGTAGGCGCCTCGCGCCAGCGGGCTGAATCGAAGCGGCTGATCCGTTCGGTGCTGAAGCTTTGTTGCTGACGCTGCCTGGCAACCGGGCAGGCCCTTGCTATTGCCTTCGACTGGTGCGCGGCGTACGATTGTCGCTTGGCGTTTGTCGCACGAGCCTTCCTGTAAGCTTTCATTTGAGACGCAGCGGGCAAAGTTGCGACTCGTGTGTGGCGGTGGAGCGTTCCAAGTGGCTGAGAAAGTCCGAACGAAAGCGATCGCCGTCGTGGGCGCCCAATGGGGCGACGAAGGCAAAGGCAAGGTCGTCGATTACCTAGCCTCATCCTTCGATTACACGGCCCGCTACGCGGGCGGCCACAATGCGGGTCACACCGTCATCTTTAACGGCCATCGCTATGTGTTGCAACTGGTCCCCAGCGGGATTCTGCGGCCGGAAAAGAAAGCCGTCATCGGCCCCGGTGCGGTGGTCGATCCCGCGGCGCTCGTCGCCGAACTTGAAAACCTCCGCAAGTCAGAGGTGGAAGTGCGCGGACGCCTTTTCCTTAGTAATCGCGCGCATCTGATTTTTCCCTATCACCGCGAAATGGACAAAGCCGCGGAATCCGCGCGTGGCGAAGCGAAAATTGGGACTACGTCGCGCGGCATCGGTCCGGCGTACGAAGACAAAATGGCACGTCGCGGAATCCGCGTCTGCGATTTGCTCGAACCGGATTGCTTCCGCATCAAGCTCGAGCGCGTGATGGCGGAAAAAAATGCGATCAGCCAAGCCGCTTACGGCCATGCTCTGGAGACTGCCGGCGTTCTCGAACAGTATCTCGAACTTGCAGCGCACATTCGCGGGCTCGCGACCGACACCGCCGTGCTATTGAATCACGCGCTCGATCGCGGCGAATCCGTGCTCTTCGAGGGCGCCCAAGGCACGATGCTGGATATCGACCATGGAACCTATCCTTACGTAACCTCGTCGAATGCAATCTCAGGCGGTGCGTGCGCTGGTCTCGGTGTTGCTCCTACGCGGATCACCGGTGTTGTCGGCGTGACGAAGGCGTATACCACGCGAGTTGGCAGTGGGCCATTTCCCACCGAGATGCCCGATCTTGATGCTCAGGAGGTCCGCGCGCGCGGCAACGAATTCGGCGCGGTCACGGGACGTCCACGGCGTTGCGGCTGGCTCGATCTTGTGGTTCTGCGCTACGCGAAAATGCTCAATGGAATCGATTCGCTCGTTGTGACCAAGCTCGATGTATTCGATGAGCAGCCAGAGATCAAAGTTTGTACAGGCTACCGCCACAAGGGCCAACCAATCGCGGAAATGCCTCCGGACGTGGAAACGCTCGGCCATGTCGAGCCAGAATACAAAACGCTGCCGGGATGGAAGAAGCCCACGCCGGGTATTCGCGATGTACGCGATCTGCCCACTGCCGCGCGCGACTATTTGAATTTTATTTCCGACCAGCTTGAAATCGAAATAGGAATGATTTCGACGGGGCCCGAGCGTGACGCCACGATCGTTCCGCGCGGAACCAAGCTCGCGTCCTTGCTTTAGTGCTCCATGCTTTCCTTCGAAACCGCACGCGCAAAGGTAATCGAAGTGGTCGGCGCCCGCGAATCGAAGCTCCCGGCAACTGAAACAATCGACCTGAGCCGCGATCCGTCCGGTGCGCTCGGCCGCATTCTTGCAGCGCAAATTATTGCGGACCGCAACTACCCGCCCTTTGACCGTTCGATCCGCGACGGTTTTGCGCTACGGTCCGCCGACGCGACGGAACCGGGCGCCCGGCTGCGCCTGATCGGCGAAAGCCGGGCTGGTTTTCCATTTAGCGGCACGGTGAACGCGGGCGAGTGCGTGCGCATCTTAACCGGCGCCCCCGTGCCGCGCGGCGCAAACGCCGTGATGATGCACGAATACACGCGCAGCGAAGGCGATTTCATTGTATTCGAGCAAGCCACGCGTCCGGGGCAGCACTTTGTTTTGGCCGGCGCGGAAGCGCGCGTGGGCGAAGTTTTGGTTCCCCGCGGGGCGCGGCTGGGTTATGCGGAACTTGCAGTGGCGGCCGAAGTAGGGCACGTAAGAGTGGAAGTAAGCCGCCGTCCGCGCGTCGCGATTCTTTCGACAGGCGATGAACTCGTGGCGCTCGGCGAAAAGCCGGGACCTTTTCAGATTCGCAACAGCAACAATGTTTCTATTGCGGCGCAGGTAACTCTCGCCGGGGGTGAGCCCGTCCTCGAAGGCAGCGCACTCGACGACGTCGCCCAACTTCGCGCACGCATCGAGCGCGGCCTTGATGCTGATATGCTGATTTTGAGCGGCGGCGTATCCGTTGGCAAATACGACCTCGTCGAACAAGTGTTGCAGGATTTAGGGGCAGAAATTTTCTTCGAGTCGGTCGCCATTCGCCCGGGCAAGCCCGCCGTTTTCGGATGGCTTCGCGGCAGACCTGTCTTTGGGCTGCCGGGGAACCCGGTCTCGACAATGGTCACATTCGAATTACTCGTCGCTCCCGCGATCGAATTGCTGTGCGGCCATCCGCCCGAGCCGTTGCCACTTTTCAAAGCGATGCTGGCGCATTCAGTGGATGAAAAGGGCTCGGTCGCGCATTTCCTTCCCGCGCGGGTGAGTTGGCCAAATCAGGATCCTGCCCGCAGCCCCAAGGTTGAGCTTGTTCTGTGGGAAGGTTCGGGTGACATCGGAGCGGTAGCCCGGGCTAACGGTTTTCTGGTAGTGTATCCGTCCAGGCCACGCCTAGAAGCCGGTGAATGGGTCGACGTCTTGCCTCGGCGCTGAAATTTGTAACACCTGAGGCTACCATCGCCTCCAAAGTGGGGTCAGGCCGCCTTCTTTTTCCGGTTCGCCCAAACGAAGACGATCACTCCAACCACAAATGCGATTCCGCCGTAGACGGCCCATTTGATTTGCCCGGTCATAAAGCTTCCCGGCAGCACATTGATTCCTTGGAGGAACCACACGCCGCCGAAAAAGACCAGGATCGCGCCCACGATATTCAGTACGATTCTCACGTTCCCCCCTGATATAGAATCCTTTGGAAGACCGCCGCAGCGGCAACGATTCTCGCTTGGCGCGGAGCGTACTGCGCTCAAAGCTGGAAGTCAACTTGCCTGTCATGTTTGACACCTCGACAGTTCGTGGCAGCTCGAAGGAGGAAAGTATGCCGGCTTCTGCAATTTCCCTGTCTCGCTGGATTGGCACGGCCGCATTTGTGATTCTGCTTTGTCTGGGTATTTTTATTTCCTTCGGTTCGGCGCAACCGAAATCTTTGCCGAACCGCGCCGATATTGATCCCACGGCCATAACGTACAAATTGCCCGACCAGATCAAGTGGACGGGCAATCCGGACGTCGCGCAGACAGCCGTGCTCCACGGCGATCCGTCAAAGCCAGGCCTCTACGTCGTCCTAATAAAATGGGAGCCTCATCACTTCAGCCATCCGCATTTCCATCCCAATGACCGCTACATCACCGTGCTATCTGGTACTTGGTGGGTCGGCACGGGGACAAAATACGATCCCGATTCCACGGTTGCGATGCCTACCGGCAGCTACGTGGTTGACTTGGCAAAGCAGGTTCACTTCGACGGCGCCAAGGATGTGCCGGCCGTCCTTGAAATCGTTGGCGAAGGGCCCGCTACCATGACACCCGCGGAAACAAAGTGACAACGTCGGCTGAAATCAGTGGGGCGCAGTTCGATTTGTTCATCACAAGTTGGAAGCTTAATGAAATACGCCAAGCGAATTAACAGAGGAGCTTTTTGAACTGCCCGAAATGCGGAGTGGAAGTGCCGACCGGCGCTGAATCGTGCCCAGCCTGCGGTGAAACACTCGCAGACTCAACCGAAGAACATGGAAACGAAAAGGCTGCCGGAAATATCCCGGCACGGAAATCGATCGTTTATGCCGGCTTTTGGCTCCGAGCGGTAGCGTACTTTTTGGATACGTTCACTGTCTTTTTCGTCCTGGAGGCCACTGTTCTAAAGCCTATCCTCAGAAACAATCACGTTGGCATTTCCTACCAGGACGCTTGGAAGTTTTATACTGGTGGCAGCCCGCAAGCCACAGCCTTGCTGCTGCTGATCGAATTGGTAAGCTGGCTGTATTTCGCCACATTTGAGAGTTCAGCATGGCAAGCTACTCCCGGCAAGAAAGTGCTGGGATTGCTCGTGACGGATCTAGAAGGCAAACGTCTCAGCTTCATTCGAGCGTCCGGACGTTATTTCGGGAAAATACTATCTCGGCTAATTCTTGGTCTGGGATTCGTCATGGCGGGATTCACGGAAAAAAAGCAAGCACTGCACGATATGCTCGCAGGCTGCCTGGTGCTGAAGGATCCTTCGAAATTTTCAGCTGTTGTGAAGTAGACGATAGGACGGCGAGTTGCGAGCGGATGCGGATTTCGCTACGCGCTAGAGCTTCGTCGAGCGCCCGCATCGACGCTCTGCAGCTCTTGGCGGATTTTCTCGGTGAACTGCGATCCCTTCACGACGCTGCCGCCCGTTTCTGCGATGTCCGCGGTTCGGTAGCCCTGCTCTAGTACGCGATCAATGGCGGTCTCGATCCATTGCGACTCGGTCTCCAGCTCAAACGACTCACGTAGCATCAGCGTCGCGGACAAAATCGCGCCCAGCGGGCAGGCCACATCTTTGCCCGCAAGCGTGGGAGCCGAGCCGTGAATCGGTTCATAGAGCGCAGGCTGGTCGGGTCGGCCCCGGCTCAGTGACGGAATTAATCCAATCGATCCCGCGAGCGCCGCCGCTTCATCGCTCAGGATGTCTCCAAACATGTTGCCGGTTAGGATCACGTCAAACTGCGCGGGGCGAAGCATGATCTGCATCGCGGCATTGTCAACGTAAAGATGATCGAGCGTCACACTGGGATATTCGCGCGATAGTCCGGCAACGGTATCCCGCCATAACGTCGAGCTCGCCAGCACGTTGGCCTTATCAACGCTGGTGAGATGCCGCTTTCGCGCGGCCGCGCGATCGAAGGCGTATCGCGCCACTCGCTCGATTTCGGACACGGAATATTCGGCAAGATCGCTGGCGCGCTCCTTGCTGATTTTGTGCTCGCCGAAGTAGATGTCGCCGGCCAGTTCGCGCACGATTTCAAAATCGCAACCCTCCAGCCGTTCCGGGCGCAATGGCGAAATACTTCTCAGCGCAGGCCGCAATCGAATCGGCCGCAGATTAATGTAAAGGCCCAGCTCTTTACGCAGGCCGAGCAATCCCGCTTCGGGCCGCGTTCCAAACGGCAACGCTTCCCACTTGGGTCCGCCGATCGCGCCCAGCAGAACCGCGTCCGCCGCGCGGCATCCCGCAAGAGTCTCATCGGGCAGCGGCACTCCTCGCGCGTCAATCGCGTTGCCGCCAAACGGAAATTCGCGAAATTCGAAGCGGTGCCCGAAGGCCGCAGCGCAATCTTCCAGGACTTGCATGGCCGCATGTGTGACTTCTGGCCCAATGCCGTCCCCCGGCAACACCGCAATTGTTTTACGCAGTTGTGCCATCGGCGATTTCAGTTTGTTTTCAACGTACACTTGCGGCGGTTGGGTCGGTTTTCGAGGGCGCGCCCGATTGGCGACGCACTTGGTGAATGATGGAAATTAAATCGCGGTCCGTAATTTCCTTTTCGGCGTCCGCGCGCACCATCGCCAGCCGGTAGGATTCGGCTAGCTCCTCGTCTGTGGTTTCGTATCCCAATTCCGCCAGGCGCGAACGAAACGCGTTTCGTCCCGAATGTTTTCCAAGCACGAGCTTGCGCGCGGGTACGCCCACGCTTTCGGGGACGATTATTTCGTAGGTCAGCGGATTTTTCAGGATGCCATCCTGGTGGATGCCGGCTTCGTGGGCAAACGCGTTTGCGCCCACCACTGCTTTGTTCGGCGGCACCGAAATGCCGGTGATCGTCGAAAGCATCCGGCTGGTCGGATACAACTTTTCAAGCTGCAGCCGCGTGCTCACCGTGTACCTATTTTGTCTAACGTGCAGTGCCACGGCCAATTCTTCGAGCGAAGCGTTGCCGGCGCGCTCGCCGATACCGTTAATCGTGCATTCAATCTGGCGGACGCCCGCGTCAATGGCGGCCAAAGAATTTGCCAGCGCGAGGCCGAGATCGTCGTGGCAATGCGCGCTGAGCATAACTTGCGGATGCTTACCGAGTCGCGCACGCACCTGGCGAAACATTTCCGCGTAATCGTCCGGTGTGGAGTAGCCCACCGTATCGGGCAAATTGATGATATCCGCGCCGGATTCCACAGCCGCCAAAACTACCTCGCAGAGATAGTCGATGTCGGTGCGGCTCGCATCCTCGGCGGAAAATTCCACTTCATCGCAGCGCTCTCGCCCGAAGCGAACCATTTTTGCAATCTGATCGAGGGCCTGCTCGCGCGTCATTCGCAGCTTGTATTTCAAGTGCAGGTCGGAAGTGGCGAGAAAAACGTGCAGGCGGGGTTTGGCGGCAGGCTCAAGGCCGCGCAGCGCCGCATCCACATCCTCCTGGCGCGCGCGGGCCAGGGCTGCTACACGGCAGCCTTTGATTTCCGCAGCTACAGCGCGGGTGGCGTCCAAGTCTCCGGGCGACGCTATGGGGAAGCCTGCTTCGAGAACATCCACGCCCAACTGCTCGATTTGTCGGGCAAGCTGCAATTTTTCCTCGCGATTCATTGAAAATCCGGGCGATTGCTCGCCGTCTCGTAGGGTCGTGTCGAAAATCTGCAGCATGTCCATGGCGCCTCCTTCCCTAATGCTCATACTGCCAGTGAAACGTCAATGGCGCAAGAAGTCCAATTTATAATGGTTGCAACTCGAATAAATTCCGCTTATATCTACCTTTTGCGAAAAAGCGCGTGTCGCGCGTAAACCGATTCTCTGAGGCAGTCCATGGATCTGGCTTCCCTTCAGGTATTTCAAGCGGTGGCTCGCGAGCGCAGTTTTTCCCGCGCGGCGGAAAAACTCTATCGCACCCAGCCCGCAATTAGCATCTCCATCCGCAAACTTGAGGACTGGGTGGGACAGCCCCTATTCGTTCGCGGCTCGGGCGCGCGAACGCTCACCGACGCCGGGGTGCTACTCGTCGAATACGCGGACAAGATGCTCAATCTTCGCGAGGAAATCAGCAAAGGCATGAAGGAGTTGCGCGGCGTCGAACGCGGCCAGCTTTCTCTCGGCGCGAACGAAAGCTCCGTTCACGCTCTGCTTCCGGCGCTGGACCGCTACAGGCAGCTCCATCCCGGCATTCTCATTCGCGTTCACCGGGCCCTTTCGCGAGATGTGCCGCGAGAGGTGATGAATCATCATCTCGATATCGGCGTCATTTCATACCTTCCGGAGGAACGCGAATTGGAAGCCGTCGAGTTTCATCGCGACTCGCTTGTGCTCGTCGTTTGGCCCGGTCATCGGCTCGCAAAGCGGCGCGACGTGGACATCAGCGAACTGGGGCAGGAAACGTTCGTCGCCCATATCGTGGAATCGCCTTACAGGCAGCGCGTTGTTCAAATGTTTGCGCGTTATCGCGTGCCGCTCCAAATGCATATCGAGTTGCCCACAATCGAAAGCATCAAACTATTTGTGGAAATGAAAAACGGCGTGGCCATCGTTCCGCGGATGTGCGTTGAACGCGAAGTGGCCAAGGGTGATTTGCAAGAGCTGCGCATTCGCCAGATGCGCGTGGTGCGGAAACTCTATCTCGTGTATCGAAGGGACCGGGCCTTGGCGGCCGCGGCGCAGGCTCTCGTTACCATCATTCGAACCAAGCGCTCGCGCCGCCCAATTGTGCGACGCGAGCGCCACAGGCTCGCCAAGCCTCACCGCTCGCAGCGGGCCAGCGAGTCTCCGTGATTCGTCAGTCGTTCACTTGTTCCACCGAGCGAGCCACCATCACCGGTGTGCTGGTCAATGGATTCACAAGGATAAAGCCGACCACTCGAAGCTGAATCGCTTGTGTCCCGGTCAGCGCCGAAAGTCCGCTCAGGTTGATGAAGTTCGTTCCGTTTCCGGTCACTACCGTCAACGGACTCGGCAATAAAATTCCAGCCGTCCATTGATCGGTCAACTGAAAACTGCCCGCATTCCCCGATTGAACCACGGTGCTTCCTGGCACCCACCCACCTCCTTGCCCCTGCCGCCGCAGCACCACACGATGGACGGTGAGCGTGGATACCCCGTTCGACGTCGTGAGCGCACCTCCAATTCCCACGGACTGCCCCGCTACGAGCGCGGAATTATTGAACAGCAGCGACGTGATTGGATTGGCGATATTTGCGATCTTGTACTTCTCGCTGCCGTCAAGGCTCAGGGTCTGGATTTGTCCATCCTGCACGCCGTTGATGTCGGGCAAAACCGCGCGAATGTAGACGTCAGCTTCTGTGGCGGCTCCCGATGGCGGACGAATGCTCGTGAATAATCCGCCGAGGAAAAAGTTGTCGTTTGAGACGACTTCCACTTCGGAGGCATCGATGTCGTGGGTTACAGGATCAAGCTGTCCGGAAACCTCCACGATCGTATTCGTCGTGAGTGAACTGACCGGCTCGCTCGGATCGTCCAGGGCCGTATTAGCGTCTGTCTGGACCGTCCAGTGCCGTCCTTTGGGTCCCTGAACCACAAAAGTGGTGTCGTTCGTCACGCCCACCACACCGGCGAGAAAACAATCGATGGATACGTTCGAATCGTCGGCCGCGAGGAGTTGCATGTGGAAAACAGGATTCACCGCGCCTGTTACATTTCCGCTCCCATCCGTAGCGAGCGATTGCCTCAGATCGAATTCCATACGCAGGCCGACGAGGTCGGCGTCGTTTAGCACGAAAGGATTGGCGAAGTTCACGGTCACGCTCGTTTGGCTCAGCGTTCCATTCATCGTGCTCACCGCGGGCGGAGTTTGCGTCGTGTCGATGAAGCCGATCACTGGAGTCGCTAGCGTCACCGTTGCGGACGTATAAGTTCCCGTCGGCACGGAATTCAAATCCAAAAGCTGGTGCAATCCGCTCAATTGCGCGAAATCCACAACCTGTGGAGTGCTCAGCACAGAAACATTGGTCGTGCCGTTATTCAGCGTCACGCCGGTTACCGTAATCAGGCACGAAACCACGCCCTGTAGCGGCGCATCGGTTCCAATCGTAAACACCGAAGCTTGGTTCGATGGGTCGGGAGCAACGCCGGTGGAACCGCTGCAACTTGCCAAAAAGAAGGCGGCCAACAGCACAACGAACACACCCGTAGCTTTCAGTCTCAACATGACCATTCTCCTTCTCCGGGAAATTTATGACTGTCGCAGCCGAAACCCCTTTTTCGACGGCTGAGCATGAAACACAGAGGTCCCAAAAAAGTTGCGGCGTTTGCCGTTGGTTTTTTTTTGCGTTCGCCAAAAACAGAACGCAGCGCCTCTTTCGATTTGTCTTCGTAGGGAGAGTCCCCAACGGGAAATCTCAGTCGGTCACTGTGCTAGAATGCGGCCATCGTGCAAAAGGTGTTGCAAAGCCTCCTTCAGCTCCAGGAAATCGATATCAAGCTCACCGATGTCCGCGCGCGACTTGCAAAATTTCCTCAAAAGATTGCTCAAGTTGACGCGCGTGTCGCGGCCGCCAAATCGGACCTCGACGCTAGCAAATCGGCGCAGGTGGCCACTGTAAAAGACCGCAAGAAGTACGAACTGGACGTCGATCAATGGAAGGATAAGGTTCGCAAGTATCGCGACCAAACCGCTCAAGTGAAGACGAATGAGGCGTACCGCGCGCTTCAACATGAAGTGCAAATGGCCGAAGACGAAATCGCCAAAGCCGAAGACCGCCTTCTCGAGCAAATGGTGGCAGGCGAGGAATACGACCGTCGAATTAAAGCCTCGGAAAAAACCCTGAAAGAAGTGGAAGACGCCGCGCGTGTCGAGCGCGCGAAGATCGAATCCGAAAAGTCAGCCGCTGAAAAAGAACTTGCCGAATTCACAGCTGAACGCGAACGCGCCGTTGCCGATATTCCCGAAAATCTGCTCGACCACTACGGGCGCATCGTACGAAAGCATAATGGCATCGCGCTCGCTGAGGTACGCGACGAAAAATGCAGCGCCTGCGGTATGATCGTTCGGCCCCATGTGTTTCAGGAAATGCGGCGCGCCACCGGCGATGATCTCTTCCACTGCGAGACTTGTACGCGCATCCTTTACTATATCGAGCCGTCCGCCGCGGCTGCGCCGTCCGCTGCCTCTGCAACTGCATCATCCGTGACCGATAATTAAGGCCGTCAATTGAATGTCTAAAATTCCGTTTTTTCTCGCAATCGCATGAACCGCCCAAATAAGATGGCGCCGCCCGCCGGCGCGCGCTTGTTTTCGGAATCCCAGCTGGCGCCGCCACCCGGCGTTTCCATCGCCAATATTGACGGCGCCTCGCGTGGCAACCCGGGTCCAGCTTCCTACGCAGTGGTGATTCGCGATCCCGCCGGCAAAGTGATTCTCGAACTTGCCAAAAGGCTGGGTCGCGAGACGAACAATGTCGCCGAATACTACGCCCTGCTCGCCGCCCTCGATTACGCCGTGAGTCACGGCATCCCGGCGCTCCGCATTCGCAGCGATTCCGAACTTTTGGTCCGCCAGATCCAGGGCCGTTACAAAGTGAAGAGCGCCGAGTTGAAGCCTCTCCACGAACGCGCCACCAAGCTCGCGCGCCAGCTTTCCTATTTCGTTATCGAGCATGTCCGCCGCGAACAAAATCGCGACGCTGATGCGCTGGCCAATGTGGCTCTTGATTCTGGCTCGGTTATATCCGCCTCTCATGTAGCGCCAGCAGACGAAAAACAGCCGCCACCGGCCCATGATTCGAAGCTCACGTCTTCCGAGTCCATCAGAGCGCGATTCGTTAGAGGAGTGCTCGTGCCCGGCGAGCCGCTTGATCTTCCTGAAGGAACCGAAGTCAGCTTAATCCTCCGACGCCTTCCTCGCCCCTAGATTTACCATCTGGGCACTTTAGCCCCGCTGTTTCAATTTGGTACCAAGGGCCTATCCTCTTTTGAGAACTGATCAGGTAGCGTTACTCAGGCTGAGGGGAACCCTTGCTAACGCTACCAGACGCGCTTCCCATCATCATTATCCTTGCCGTGCTCATCGGAATCTTCGTCTCCGTTCAGAGGGGGAGCCCCTCACCCCGCGTCAAGATTTGGATATACGCTTGGGCTCTGGCCTTCCTTCATTTCTTCGCAAGAATCTTTGAAACGCACACCGGCTGGACCGAAAAACTGATCGAGGGAGTCGATCTTGCCAGCGTGCAGCTTTCCGCAATCGTTTTTCTTTCCTCCGTGGCTTTTGAGAATAATGACCGCAGCAAGCGCATCAAGTTTTCGGTGATGCTGGCCATTCCAGTGCTCCTTCATCCCGTCTTCTTTGCCCTCGGATGGGGATTGCCGTGGGTGCCGGCGTTCTCGGTCGCCCTTATTTTCCTCGGTGTAGCTGCTTTTGTTCTGCGCGATTTTCGTCTTCACCCCGTGTTCGCCTCCGCAACGTTCCTGGTTTTGTTAACGGTCGGCGCGCTGTCCATCCGCCAGGAAGCATTGCAAGGCGATCCATGGTTCGCGTCGGCTGAAATTCTCGCGATGGTATTTGCGCTCACCGGCATTCTCTTCTGGAGAAGCTACGGGCGCTCGTCACTCGGGGTAATGGCTTCGACTGCCGGCTTCATTGGCTGGGGAGCTGTCTATCCGATGGGTGCGCTCTTGCACACGTTCGCGCCAAGCTTTCAGCCGCAATTGGATTTCTGGAACATTCCGAGAATCCTGGTGGCGCTGGGAATGGTGCTCACCCTTTTAGAAGATCAATCGCTAATGGTGAAGCAGTCGAGCGCCCGCGCCCAGGCGGAAAGTTTGCTCCTGCAGCGACTTTCGCAAATCACCTCGCGCCTTTTGGCAGGCAGCGATCCGCGGGCTCTCTGCGGAGAAGCAGTCCGCGCCATCACCGAGGCCAGCAGTTTCCGTCGCGCCGCGATTTTCTTGGCGGGAGACGGCCTCACGCTAAATTTGAGCGGCTCTGACGGGTTTACGCCCGAAGAGGCCGAGCAATTGCAACAGCGCTCCGGTTGCGATGGACTGGATTCGCTCAAGCGGCTATGCGCAGATGGCGCGCAGTTGGGCAGCAATTCCTACCGAATTTCCCAGGCGGATAATCTCGTGCTGATCCCGCTGGTTTCTTGGCGAGGTTCGCACGTGGGGTGCCTCTACGTTTCCGGCGCCAAAATCTCCGGCGGCGCGGACGCCCCCGAAATGGTTAAGCTCGAAGTCTTCGCATCGGACCTCGCCGTCACCTTCGAAAATATGAAGCTCCACCAGCAGTTGGTGCGCTCGGAAAAACTGGCGGCGCTTGGCCAGTTGGTTGCCGGCGTCGCCCATGAACTCAATAATCCCCTCACCGGCATCATGGGTTATTCCGACTTGCTGGCCAGCGAAGCGGGCGACGAGAAATCGGCCAAGCGCCTCCAAAAACTCGGCAACGAAGCGCGCCGCATGAAACGCATCGTGGATGGCTTGCTGCGTTTTGGCCGCCAGAATAATTCGCGCGCGCGACTCTCCGTTGTCAGCGCCGCTCTGCGGGACGTCCTCGATTTGCGCGAATACGATCTGCGCAAGCACTCCATTCATCTCGACGTGCACATCGATCCCGCTCTGCCGCCCGTGAAAATCGCTGAAGATGAGCTGAAGCAGATACTGCTGAACATTTTGAACAATTCGATCGACGCCGTGTGGGAAAGTCCGCAAAAGGAAATCGCGATTCGCGCGGCGGTTCGCTCGGAACGCGTGGTCATCGAATTTCAGGATTCGGGCCCCGGGTTCGCCGACAAAGTTCGCGCCTTCGATCCTTTTTACACCACCAAGCCCGTCGGAAAAGGCACCGGCCTCGGACTGAGCATCTGTTACGGCATCGTGCAGGAATGCGGCGGTGAAATTACCTTGGCCAACAAAATCCCGAATGGCGCCACCGTGGTGGTGGAAGTTCCCGTAGCGGTAGCCGAGTCCGCGGTGGACCCCACCGCCCTCGCCCTGCAGGCCTAGCTTATCGCCGCGGCAGGAATAGCTTTAGCGTCAGGCGCTTTCGGCTTCCAGACGTAAGAGCGGTACAGCGTATCGCGTTGCGCTGGCATGTATCCCGCATCGCTGATGATGCGGCGAAGTTCTTCTTCATTGGTCCGGTTGCGGACACCCGCGGCGTACACCACATTCTCTTCGATCAAAATCGAGCCCACATCATCAGCGCCGAATTGCAATCCCACCTGGCAAACCTTAATTCCGGGCGTGAGCCAGCTCGATTGGATGTGGTCGATGTTGTCGAGATAGAGTCGGCTGATGGCCAGCGTCTTCAAGTAATCAAACGCAGTCGTCTCCGGAACTTTTTTCCCAAGCGGCGTATTTTCCGGCGCAAAAATCCACGGAATGAACGCGGTGAAGCCGCCGCTATCTTCTTGCATGCGCCGCAGCCGTTCGAAATGATTCACGCGATGGCGATACTCCTCGCCGCAGCCGAACATCATCGTTGCCGTCGTGCGCATGCCCAGCGCGTGCGCCTCGCGATGGACCGATTCCCATTCATCGGACTTGCACTTC
>DATDIT010000090.1:0-8478 GCA_036520875.1 Candidatus Acidiferrales bacterium | reverse complement strand
GTGTTAGAATCGCGGCCCTTATGGATCGAATAGGAGAATTTCTGGGCAAGGCGCTGCGACGGATGGATCGGCCCGAGGCGGCGATGGCTTGGCTTTCGAGTGCTTGGCCCACAATCGTTGGCAAAGCACTCGCGGAGCATGCGCGGCCGCTGCGGTGCCAGAGCGGTTGCCTGGAATTAGCCGCGGATGGAAAGCCGTGGCAGCAGCAGCTTGAAAGCATGAAGCGCGAAATCTGCATCCGCATCAACCAAGCCTGGGGCGGAAAGCTGGTCAGCGAAGTGAAGTTCACCTCTGGCAGCAACTCGGCTGGCGTTCGAAATTCCCCATCGGCGCCCGGCCCCTCGCGGGCTTGGCTCGAAAACGACAACGAGCACATCCCCTTCATCCGCAGACGGCGCGCCTGACAATTACCGTCAAGAATTGCGTGATAATATCCTTCACTGAATAGGCTGCTAGCGCGTGAAATCATCGCGCTTCCCACGCGCGGACTCGACAAGCGCGAGCCCGCATATCAGTGCAAGTAACTTGGAGAGAAGAAACAGGATGGCGCGAACGAATCGCCGCCCGCGATCCGAGTGCGCCCGACGCTAGAGTTGACCGAGTATGCTCATAGAAATCGGACATGTGGAGGCGCTCTTCCGGTATCCCGTGAAAGTCCATGCGCGGCGAACAGCTCGAGGGCGCTAGCCTGGGCTGGCACGGCATCGAGGGTGACAGGCGCCTCGCATTCCGGCGGATTGATAATCGCAGCGGATTCCCGTGGCTGTCAGCAAGCAAGCTTCCCGACCTGGTCCGGTTCGCTCCGCTACGCCGTGAAGGCGGTGCCGAGGAAGACCTTCCTACGCATATTCGCACGCCAGATGGCGAAGAGATGACTGTCTTCGGGGAGGACTTAGCCGCGGAGGTCGGACGCCGGCACAAAGCTCCCGTCCAGATGATGCAGTTGAATCATGGCGCGTTCGATGAAGCGACCATCTCCGTGATCGCCTCCGATACGGTGCGCGAGATTGGACGACTCGCAGAGCGGACCCTGGACGTCCGGCGATTTCGCCCGAATGTTGTAGTTCGTTTACTGCAATCGGTTCCCTTCCAGGAGGACGAGTGGCTGGGCGGTGTGCTCTCATTCGGCGAGGGGGACGATGCCCCCGCCATCACCGTCACGATGCGCGATGTTCGCTGCTCGATGGTAAACCTTGATCCCGACTCAGCAAGTTCTGCGCCGGAAGTAATGAAAGCGGTCGTCCGCGCGAACGACAACAACGCGGGAATCTACGGCGCGGTCACTCGCATCGGTCGACTGGCGCTCGGGCAGACCATATTCCTCCGTTCGGCTACTGGGAAAATGGAACGGGCGTGATCGAGGGATGATCGAAATACAATGTCCCGAAACGTCGCCCAGCTCGGCCTTGGATCGGCATGCCGCCGCCAAAGCTGCCCGCAAAAAAAAAGTCCACAGACGCTGCCGCTTGCATTGCCTTGTGTTTCCTCTAAGATAATTTCCATGATTTACGATTGTATTTCTGGAGAGGCTGCGGCAGTCGGCCGGCCGCGCCGGGTCGGCAACACCGCCAGGCGCGCGGAATCCTGCTCGACACACGAGCCGAGTAGAAAGCGATGCAACACCATGAAAACAAAGGATCGACGTCACGCCTACCCGTCACAGAATCGGAGAGGCTGCTTCTTCGAACGCACGGCGCCGAAAGATAAAAACCATGAAAATTAGCCGCGAAGAAGTGCTGAAAATTGCCGAGCTGGCTCATCTCGGGCTGTCTCCCGAGGAAGTTGACACTTACCGCGGCCAGCTCGAGGGCATTCTGAACTACATCGACAAGCTTAAGAAAATCGACATCAGCAACGTGGAGCCGATGGCCCAGGTACTGCACCCAGGTGCGGCTAGCGGTGCCGAAGGCGATCACCCGGAGCTGCGCGACGACACGCCCCGGCCCTGCGACATCGCCAATGCCGTGCTCGCAGCCGCGCCCGATGCCGAGAAGCCCTTCTTCCGCGTGCCCAAGGTGATCACGCGATGAGCGCTGCCACCCCTTGGACCGTGGCGAGTGTTCGCGCCGCGCTGCTCGCGAAAAAGATCTCGGCGCGCGAGCTTGCCACTGAATTTTACGGGCGCATCGAGCGCCACAATCCTGAACTGAACGCCTTTCTGACGCTTTCGCCCGAGCGGGCCTATGCGCAGGCGGACCGCATCGACGCATCAGTGGCGCGGGGAGAAAATCTCCCGCCGCTCGCCGGCGTGCCCATGGCCATCAAAGACGTAATCAGCACACGCGGGGTTCGCACCACTTGCGCTTCGAAAATATTGGAAAACTACCTCCCTGCCTACGATGCCACGGCCGTCGAGCGCCTGGAACGGGCGGGCGCTGTCCTGCTCGGAAAAACAAATTGCGATGAATTTGCCATGGGCGGCTCCAATGAAAATTCAGCCTACGGCCCGGTGCATAATCCGGTCGCGCTCGATCGCGTCCCCGGCGGATCGAGCGGCGGATCGGCCGCGGCCGTCGCCGCCGGGCTGGCGGTAGCGGCGCTGGGCACTGACACCGGAGGATCCATCAGACAACCTTGCTCATTCTGCGGAATTCCGGGGCTGATGCCAACCTACGGCCGGGTATCCCGATACGGGCTGGTAGCCTTCGCATCCTCTCTCGACAAAATCGGACCGCTGGCTGGCAACGTTGCCGACGCGGCGATGATAATGTCAGTAATAGCGGGCCACGATGAAAATGACTCCACCTCCGCAGCCGTGGATGTTCCAGACTATTCGAGCGAGACACAGAGACCCATTCAGGGCCTGCGAATCGGCGTTCCGGAAGACTATTTCGCCGAGGGTATCGATCCAGAGGTGAAAGAGAAGGTCCAATCGGGTATCGCGCTGCTGGAGCGCCTGGGCTGCAAACGAATTCCACTGCATATGCCGCACACCGACTTCGCAACGGCCGTGTACTACGTGCTCGCGACGGCGGAGGCAAGTTCGAATCTAGCCCGATACGATGGCGTCCGCTACGGTTTGCGCGTGCCCGGATCGACACTGACAGAGATGTACCGCAACACCCGGGAGAGAGGTTTCGGGGCGGAAGTGAAACGCAGGATCATGCTCGGAACATACGTGCTTTCGTCCGGCTACTACGATGCATATTATTTGCGAGCGCAGAGCGTCCGAACTTTGATTGCGCGAGATTTTACAGATGGCTTCAAAAAGGCCGATGTGATCGTAACGCCCACCGCTCCGACTGCAGCCTTCCGGCTAGGTGAAAAGACAGCCGACCCGCTGCAGATGTATCTCGCTGATATATATACGGTTACAGGGTCGCTGGCAGGGGTCCCAGGAATCTCGGTTCCCTGCGGCAAGAACAAGGCTGGCCTACCGATCGGCATGCAAATCTTTGGACCGCACTTCGCCGAAGGCCGAGTCTTGCAAGTCGCGCGAGCCTTCGAGGAGTCTCGCAGCTCTGAATCGTGAAGTCGCCCAAGACTGCCGCTGCTGTATTTCGTTTACTAAAAATTTGTAACAAAATCCCGTGTCGTGAATTTTCTTTCCGTTTTTGAGCACGCCAAAGCCTGATTTTTTCGCGGGTCGCTGCCTTTTTATTTCGTTAAACCGCCAAAGATAAAAGAGTTCTGTGGGCATTGTAATTGAAAGTCCCATTCGGTTGGTACGGAACGGCTATTGCAGGCGCAATTGGCGCCAGTTAGGCTGCTCTTAGCATCCAAGAAATTCCGAGGTGGCACAATGGTCCGAATCAAGTCGAGCCAGAAGATTTTCACAGAAGATGAAGTCGCCAATCTGACGGGCATATGCGTGGAGCACCTGCGCGGCCTGGCTCGCAACAAGCATCTCGGAACCCTCGCAAACGCCGCTGAAGCTGCTGGAGCCCAGGCTGGACGGTGGCTCTTCACCAACTCGGAATTGATGATCGTGACGGTCCTTCAGCCTCGCTGCCAGCACTAAACGGAATCCTCAGATTTCTTCTCCAAAATCTACAAGGAATTGGGGGGCCAGCAGGTGGGTGAAGGCTGGCCCCCGTTTGGGCAGGCATCATCGAGACCCCGGTTTTCGACCGCTACTTCTTGGCCACGATTACCGGAACGGTCTGCTGTTGGCGTGCCTGTTCGACTCCGTAGCCGTTCGCGATGGCGCGGTCATAGATGAAGGTCTGACCCAACTCCGCAACGCGAAACGAATGAACGATCTGCCGTGATCCTCGAACGGCGATGAGCAGGGCGCTTTCACCCTCGGTGCTGTCCTGCACATTGTTGACCGGCTCGTACGCAACCACGTGAAGGCTCTTGGCGTCGCGGATGACCAGCATGTTAGACAAATGGTTATCGAGTGTGAGTATGTAGTGGCCTGTCGGGAGTACTGCTTTGCCCCAGCGGGTTTCGTGTTGCAGGGTGAATTTGCCCTTGAACTGCGATTGGGCGTTGGCGCTGCCGGCGAACAAAGCAGTGGCCAACAGGGCGGCCGCGAACAGCGTCAACCTCGTTGCATTTCGCGTGATATTCAGTTTCATGGTCGTATTCCTCCTTTTAGTTGGCCGCTGCGTCTCAACCAGTTGATTGGGCTCCGCATCGTGCCTTCACCTCATATAGCGAGAACGGGCGGCAAACTGGCTCACCCGAAACCAAGATTTTTGGCGGTTGGCGATGCGAACTGCGCCCAAGGCGCTCCGGTTCTGTTGCCCGTGAATTGACTTTGCCTGCCAGGGGCGCTACCTTCTCGATTAAGATTTGGTAATTTGTACTGGAACGGGAGAGGAAACGTGTGCGCGGCTTCGTCCACGCGGATCAATAGGCTGCTCGCCGACTGGGGCCAGGGGAATGAGGAAGCACGGGAAGCCTTGATTCCCGTGGTTTACGACGAATTGCGTCGAGTGGCGCGGCGCCATCTGTGGCGCGAACGTCCCGACCACACGCTGCAGAGCGCCGCCCTGGTCAACGAAGCCTATTTGCGTCTGGTTCGCGAGGAAGCGCCCCAGTGGCAAAACCGAGCGCATTTTTTTGGCGTGGCTGCGCAAATGATGCGCCGCATTCTGGTGGATCATGCGCGCAACCGGCTGGCGGCCAAACGCGGCGCGGGAGCCCCTCGCCTCACCCTCGATCCGGAGTTGGCCCCGGCGCAGAAACGAGGAATCGATCTGGTGGCGCTCGATGACGCAGTGGGCAAACTCGCCGCGCTCGATCCGCAGCAAGGCCGCCTTATAGAGCTGAGATTCTTTGGAGGTCTTTCCATCGAAGAAACTGCCGTCGTCCTGGGCGTTTCGCCAGCCACCGTAAAGCGAGAATGGGCAACGGCCCGCGCTTGGTTGCGGCGCGAAATGAAGAAGGACTCAGCGACGTGACGCCGGAACGCTGGCAAGAAGTGAAGGCGATACTCGCCAGTGCGCTTGAACGGGCACCCGAGGAGAGGCGTGTTTATCTCGACCAGGCTTGCACCGAGCCTGCGCTGCGCCGGGAAGTGGAATCTCTCATCGCCAGTCACGATCAAGGCAACGGAAGCTTCCTCGAACAGCCTGCCGCACGAATCAAAGAGCTGGCGGTAGGTTCGCGCCTGGGGCCGTATGACATCGTCGCGCGTATCGGAGCCGGCGGCATGGGCGTGGTCTACAAAGCCCGCGACACCAAGCTCGGCCGCCTGCTCGCCGTCAAGCTTCTTCCCGAAGGCGCGCTTGCGGACGCGATAGCTCGAGCGCGCTTCTTGCGCGAAGCTCAAAATGCCTCGTCCCTGAATCATCCGAATATCGCCACCATTTATGAGATCGGTGAGGATGCCGGCGAGACATACATCGCCATGGAATTCGTCGAGGGCCGTCCGCTCAGCGCCATCATCGACCGCGAGGGTCTGGCGCTTGAGACCGCTCTTCGTTACGCGCTAGAGATTTCCGCCGGGCTGGCGCATGCCCACGAACGCGGCATCGTGCATCGCGATTTGAAGCCCGCGAATGCCGTCGTCACCGCGGACGGCCACGTAAAAATCCTCGACTTCGGTCTGGCCAAGAAACTTTCGCCCGCCGAGCTTGGCGAAGCCACGCTGCCGGCCAACGCGCTCACTCAGGCGGGCGCGATCGTCGGCACGCTGCAATACATGGCGCCGGAGACTCTGCGCGGCGAGCCCGCCGACGCACGCACTGACATCTGGGCTCTTGGCGCGCTGCTTTCGGAAATGCTAGCGGGCACTCCCCCGTTTCACGGCCGCACGGCCTACGAACTGAGCTCCGCGATTCTGCGCGAAATGCCGGCGCCTTTGCCGCCGCACGTGCCATCGAGCTTGCAGTCCGTTACGCAGCGCTGCCTTGCGAAGGAGCGCGAGCAGCGCTACCAGCGAGCCTCCGAAGTCCGCGCCGCTCTCGAAGCGATTCAGACGCACACGACGGACATCGCCGCTCCTGCTTCTCGGCCGCCACAGCGCGCGAAATCTTCGGCGAAGACGCTGCGCTACGCGTCCATCGCGGGCGGCGTGCTGTTGCTCGCGGCCGCTATCGCCGCCGTTGCGATCTTCTATCCACGTCATCAACCGCCGACGGTCCGCTACGAACAGGTCACGAATTTCTCCGATTCCGTCAGCTCCCCGGCCCTCTCGCCCGACGGTCGCATGCTCGCCTTCCTCCACAGTGAAAGCACCTTCGACGCCCCCGCAGACGTTTGGATCAAGCTGCTGCCCGACGGCGCGCCGGTCCAGCTCACGCACGACGGTTCCAGAAGGATGGGCGTCGAGTTCTCGCCCGACGGTTCGCGAATCGCCTACACCCAGATCGCGCAGTGGAATTGGGATAGCTGGACGGTTCCATCGCTGGGCGGCACGCCTTCGCTCCTCTTGCCAGACGCCTCCGGCCTCACCTGGATCGGCAATCGCCAGGTGATGTTTTCCGAGATCACTACCGGGCTGTACATGAAAATCGTCACCTCGGACGAAAATCGCGGAGGGCAGCGCGACGTCTACCTACCGCCCGACCGAGAAATCGGCATGGCGCATCGTTCTTACCTCTCGCCCGATCGGAAGTGGGTGCTCATCGTCGAAATGGACAATCGCGGCTGGCTGCCTTGCCGCCTCACGCCCTTCAGCGGCGGCTCGCAGGGGCGTATCGTCGGCCCCGCGCCATCGAGATGCACCAGCGCGGCGTGGTCAGCTGACGGCAAGTGGATGTACTTCTCCGCCGACGCCGGCAGCGGCTTCCATCTTTGGCGCCAGAAATTTCCGGACGGCGTTCCGCAGCAGATCACTTCCGGCGCCAGCCAGGAGGAAGGCATTGCGGTTGCGCCCGACGGCAAGTCGGTCGTCACCGCGATTGGCGCCGAGCAGAGCAGCGTCTTCCTGCACGATTCTCAAGGGCTGCGCCAGATTACCTCGCAGGGATACGCCTATTCGCCTTCGATCTCGCCCGACGGAAAGCAGATCTACTACCTGCTGCGCACGAATTCGGCGCGTGCGTTTGTCGCGGGCGAGCTGCACTCCGTCGATCTGGCCACGGGCCGCGACGATAACTCTCTGCCGGGCTTCTCCATCTCGCGCTACGACATCTCCCGCGACGGCCAGCGCATCGTCTTCGCCGCCCTCGACCAGAAGACCGGCTCGACCATCTGGCTAGCCTCTCTCGCGCACAGTTTTCCGCCGCGCCAGCTCACGAAGACGGAATCCTACCGGCCGTACTTCGCTCCCGGCGGCGAGATTTTCTACCTGAGCCGCGAAGGCAATCGCGATTACGTCTATCGCATGAAGGACGAGGGCGCCGCCCAGCAGCGCGTCATTCCCGATCCCGTCATCTATCTGCTCGGCGTATCGCCGGATGGCCGCGAGATCGTCGTGTGGGTCGGCCAGACGGGCAGCAATTCGCCCAATGCCGTCATCGTCTACCCGTCCGATGGCGGGAAGCCTTTCCCGCTCTGCACAAGATGTGGCGCCACGGGCCCGGCCTACACAGGTTCTGCAATCGTGAATTGGTCGCTCGACCAGAAGTACTTCTACTTCCGTCTCGATCTTCCGGGAATGCACTCCACCAACGACTCTTTCGTGATTCCGCTCGCCCCCGGACACGCCTTGCCCGATCTTCCCTCGGGCGGCTTCGCGACCGTCGACGAATTGAAAGCCATCCCCGGCGTCCGCGAAATCCCCGAGCGCAACATCTTTCCCGGCCGCGATCCCTTTACGTACGCCGCGATGCACACCGCCACTCTGCGCAATCTCTATCGCGTCTGGCTCAGCGGCGGCTAGAAGCCATCGCTATCTCACAAATCCGGAGCGACCGCTCCTCCTCACATGGATCACGCGCTGGAACGCGAATGTGAGGAAATAGCCAGTGAGGCAGAAACGCAGGACGAGGTGAACCCCATGCGCAGGGATTCGGTCTACAATCGTATCTGGGAGAAGGCTCATGGCCGGAGGATCACCTCGCTGGTTGTTTCAGCTATCCAGCTGCGCTCTGCTCGCCACAATGATGGTTGCGGTTACTCCCCTCCTGAACGCGCAGGATG
>DATDIT010000089.1:0-31001 GCA_036520875.1 Candidatus Acidiferrales bacterium | reverse complement strand
GCCTGCCTGAACATGTTGCAGCGCATGACGCGGCCGCAACATACGGGAACCCACATCGTGGAAGCTTCGTCCGCAGCCATGAGTCTCCTCGCGGGATGCGAATTCCGCAGGATTATACACTGGAATCTGCTCGCTACTTGTTCCAGCCAGACCTCATGCCATAGGGCAGGGGCCAGGAAAGGCCTTCGATCTCCCGGATCTTGCCGGCTTCGATCTTGAATAGTTGTGGCTCGACGAAGGTGATGGGCCTGAGAAACTCAGCTGGAACCTTGACGTCACCGACGCCGGGCACGGAAACCGATTTCACGTTGCCTTCGTTGTCGAGGAACGCGAGGTCCAACACGAGGCCTTGGTCGATATCCACGACCAGCGGGCGCTGATCGCCCACCTTGGAGAGAGCGCTGAAAAATCCCCGGTCGATTTCCTGCGCGCAGCTTCCGCTGAATACGCGGAACGCCGGCTGCGCCGGGTCCACGACCGGCCCATCGGAATTGTTGGTGGCGGCGAATCCGTTTTCCCTGCGGGAGCAGGCGTCCGCGAAGGGCGCGGCCGAACTTTTGTTTTGTGAAAAGGCCTCGAAATACTGATCCGTGACCGCAAGCAATTGTTCTCGCGTGGCGCGCTCGGCAGCGGGCACCGGCTCGAGTAAAGCTGAATCAGGCGACACAAAGCCCGCGGGCGTGAGTTCGTCGATCATTTTTGGCGTCATGATGCCGGCGGTGTTCAAGCCCAGGCCGCCTTTTGGCCTCAATTGCTGGCGAGTCACGATCATCTCGACTTCGGCGATGCGGCGGTCCTTCACTTTTAGCCGCAGCGCCACGGTTCCCTGAAGAATTTTGAATTCGTTGATATCGCCGTAATATCCCGCCTCGCCCGTGGCCGGGTTGGCGAGATAGATGCGGTATGTGCCGCGCCCCGTGAACGTTTTCCAAATGCCCTCGCCGGGCTTCACCGACTCGCCATTTTCGGTGTACTTCACGTCCGGGGCGAAAGGAACGTTGCAGGTGCAATGGGCGACGAGGGCGTCGAAATACTTATCGACAAACGCGTTCAGGCAGGCGCGGTCGCACGGCGTGGAGCTAGCGGGGCTGGCTGGCGGAGGCAGATACACCAGCGACTTCCCTTTGTCGGGCATAGCGAGGGTGGGCGGCGATGCGACACCGCAAATGACCACGCAAAACGCGGCAAGCAGTGCAATATGCGAGAAAGTTTTGGACATGATGGTCTCCGAACCTAATTGCCGAAAGCCGGCTGAGCGTTGAATGGGACTTCGTACATGGTCATTTCTATGAGACGAATGCTTCCATTTTCGATTCGATATGCCTCGTTCGACTGATTGGTACGAGGCGTCATGAAATATGGAGGAACCTTCCAGACGCGACCGTCCGTGAGGTGCACTTCCGTGACGGTGCCGTCGAAATCGAGATAGGCGGAGGCCAGGACCGATCCTCGCTCGGTATCAACCACGAGAAACCGGCGGTCGCGGCATCCGGTGGTGAAACCTAGAAAACCGAGCTCGTACTGCGCCTTACAACCGAGCATGGTGAAATCGCTGATATCCTGGTCCGAATGGCCATAATTCTCGGGCTTCGGTTGATTGGTTGTGGGGACGGCATCTTCGATGCGGCTGCAATCGGAGGTGAAGGGGTAGATGCCTTTGCCATCGTTTTTTTCGAGTGCTTCGTAGTACATGTAGGCGGTTGCTTCGAGAGCCTCACGCGATTGGCGTCGCTCGGGCGGAATTGTGGTGAGCCAACCCGGATTGGGCTTGCCCATCTTTTCGTAGAGCGCGGCGCCACGAGGATCGTGCGCCACGAACTGTTCCGCCTCGGTAATGAGGTGGTTTTCGACTTTGAGCCGCAGGATCAGGATGGCCGCTACATCGTTCTCGTAGATCACGCCGATGATCCCGACGTCGCCGCGTTCCGGATCGGCGAAATAATGGCGGTAGGCGCCGAGAGCGGTGGCCGTTGTCCACAGCGCCGTGCCTATCTTGAGAGGCACGTTGTCCTGCGCGAATTTCACGGTGGGCGAAAGCGGGGCGCGCGACGGATCATGCGCCACCATGGCATTCAGATATTTGTCCACCATTCCTTCGAGGCAGACCCGGTCGCAGGGAGCGGCCCCGGCGTTCACGGGCTGCGCAAGTAGCGATGGAGCGGACGCCGCGATGCAGAAAACAGCCAATGATATTGCGAAAACCCGAAGCAAAAAGATTCCTCTCAATCTCATGGTTCCCTCGCTAGACAGATCTCTGAGCGACATCGCACGTGGTGAATACACCGGACGACAGCAGAGAAAGAACGATCTCCTTCTGATTTCGGAGGCCCACTGTAGCCCAACTGAGGGGCAGATTCCAGAATGTTGCGCTTGGAAGCGACTATCCTGGTCATGCATCGCGCGAATGGCGAGCGAACGCGAGAGTCCGCCAGTGAATGACACCCGACCGCGCAGTGGCTTGTCCCGCATTCCTTTGGGGAGCTAGAATGGTGGTTTGAAGCGGCACCTGGCGGCTGCCGAGATACAAGAAGCATCTCTCTGACGGATGAAAGAAGAAGTTCGTGCAAACGAACCCTAACAGCAGGTCTGGGGGTTTTACCGGGACGAGCGAGCGGCGCGCGCATCCTCGCTGCAGACCGCAGCCCTTTGCCTATGTCAAGGTGGGTGAACACAATGGCGGCATTGTCATGGACGCGAGTGAGAATGGCCTGCAGGTGGCGGCAGCCAATAGCTTAGCCCCGGAAAAGATCGTTCGGCTACTCTTGCAACTAAGCCCGTCCGCTGAACCGACGGAGGTTGAAGCGCGGGTTGTCTGGCTCTCGGAGTCAAAGAAAACCGGCGGCTTTGAGTTCGTGTCGCTTAGTGACGAAGCCCGGGAGAAAATCCGCGAGTGGCTCAAGGGTGATAGCGGTAAATCCGAGTTTTCCGGGCCAAAAGCCGTGCCGATACGGGTGAGAGACCAGCGAATAGCAGAAGTGAGGGCCGAGGCCAGAACAAATGGGGCAAATCTAGAAGCGCCCGCGCCTGCGGTTTCGGACCCCGCTCCAAAAGGATTCGAGAGGATGTTTCCGCCTGAGGGTGAGCCGATCCCCCCGAGTCCCGGTCGCGAGGACGAAGCCCGTAATGGAATATCCGTCGACGACCGCCCAGCAGGCAGCGGCTTCGGCACCGGCGTTGGTACCGGCCTTGGCCGCGATCCTGGGCCATTCAAACGAGATCCGGTTGGCGCGCGTCCGCTAGGCCCGGGACTGTTTCAGGAGCGCGAGCCTTTCCGACCTACCCAGAATGAAGCACGCTACCCGGCGCGGGCGATTTTTTCAGATTCGCCTTTCCAGCCTCCTCATATCGAGCCCCGAAGATGGACAAACGCACGGATGGGTTTGCTGACCGGCGTAGTGATGGTCATTTGTTTTGCCGTGGGCATGATTGCCGGAAGGGTTTGGATGGGGAGGTGGCCTCAAGGGTGGAATTTGCAGGCGTTGAGTGGCGGCACATCCGCGCCATCTGCAGCACCGCCGCCACCTGCCGCCGCGACCGCCCCGGCTGAGAGTCCAGCAGCAAATCCCGAGGCAAATTTAAAGGCGAATCCAGACTCAACTCCAAAGGCGACTCCAGGCACGGATGGAAACTCAGCCGCCACGCCAGCCGCTACTCCGCCCGCGGTTGCTGCTCCTGGTCCGCCTGAAAGCTCGGGCAAAGGCTCAAAGGCCGGGGCAGCGCCGATTCCAAGTGCGAAAGAAAACACAACTACTGCGAGTGAGGAACCGTTGCCCCCCGAACTCGGGGGAAACTCTCTTCTCGTTACAGCCCCCGCCGCGGGTAGCCCTTCGGTGCGTGTGTCCTTGCCACAGGAACCTCTGACCGCTTCGGCATCGGTGGCAATCGGAGTCAAGCGCTCGGCTCTGTTGCCGCCACAGGCCGGGCCGGTATCGGCTCATTCTCCTGAACGCCTCGAATTCGGAAAAATCATTGCGCAGGTGCCAGATGTTGTTTCTCCCAACATCCCGCCAATGGGCGATCCAATAGTCGTTTTACGGGTCACCATCGGCGAGCAAGGGGAAATCAAGAGCCTTGTGCCGATACGGGGACGCGACGAGTTGATTCCAAAGGCCGAAAGGCTGGTTCGTGAGTGGCAGCAGTTCCCGGCGCGGCTGGGCGGCCAGCCCATCGAGTCTACGGAAGAAATAATCCTGACCTTTCGAACCGGACCTTGAAGGAACGGCGAACACGATTTCGTCGCGCTTTGCGCCCGTGTGTGCGGCGCGGCTTGCTAATTTGAGGAAGACTCTACGGGCCTAACCTCGCCGCACGCGTGCGCCCAGCCGGATCAGACCGTACACCAAGACGCAAACGATGAAATCGACGAGAACTCCGCCATCGATGGCAAATCCCTGGTGACGCAACGAGTCCGGTAGATACGGCACTAGCGAGAAGTAATAGATGGCGTTGCCGAGGAGGATTGCGACCAAATATTCAAGCCATCGGCGGGGAGTGACTCCAAGAAATTGGCGCGCCATTTATCTGCCAGTTGCCTCGGACAGCCGGCCTTGAGGATACCTCACGCCCGCGCCCAGCTTTAAGCCAGCCGACCAGACGAAATTCCAATATAGTGCGGCGAGTGCCGCATGTAAACCGCCGCTACCGCTTCAGGCGCACGGGTCTTTTTTCTGAGCGGTTGCCTTCCCACCGCCGACTATGCACAATGGCCGCGAGTTCAATCGGCGATCCTGAATTGCGCCAATGATCGCGATCCGAAGAAGTTGCGGAACGCCGGATGCATCGGCGCCAGGAACGAGGTGAACCGTTGCGAACGGCGAGGTTTTGCACCGTGAGCGGGACGGTGCTGGTTGGCGTTTCGTTGTTGGCCTGCGTGATTGCAGCGGAAGCAAGACGACAGGTTCCTGCGGAGGACAGCGGTGACGCGCTATACCGCCAGCGCTGCGCGAGCTGCCACGACGCAGGAATATCGCGCGCGCCAAGTCGTCCCGCGCTGGGGCAGATGTCTCGCGAAGGTATTCGCCTAGCGCTGACGAGCGGGAGCATGTTGCAGCAGGGAGCGAATCTATCTTCCGCGCAGATCGATGCGCTGACGCATTTTCTTTCGAAACTGGAGTCGACAACGGGAGCCGCGTCGGGAGCTGGGGCATGCCCGACGAGCGGCGCGCGATTTTCGCCGAAGCCTGGTGAGCCTGAGTGGAATGGGTGGGGCGTGGATGAGTCGCAAAATCGTTTTCAACCGGCGGCGATGGCGCAACTCCGCGCGGCAGATGTTCCGAAGCTCAGATTGAAATGGGCGTTTGGGTTTGCCTACACGACCCAGGCGTATGCGCAGCCGGCCGTTGTGGGCGGGCGAATCTTCGTGGGAAGCGCCGGGCCGAAAGTTTATTCGCTTGATGCGAAAAGCGGATGCACATATTGGATAAGCGAGACAGATGGGCCAGTTCGGACGGCGATTAGCGTTGGCGCCAGAGGCAGCGGCTGGTCTGCGTATTTTGGGGATCAACACGGCAATGTCTACGCAGTGGACGCGGAGACGGGCAAACGTCTCTGGAAAGTTCGGGTGGATGCACACGCGTCCGCGCAGATCACCGGCGCGCCTACGCTAGTGGGAGGCAGGCTTTACGTGCCGATGTCATCACTGGAGGAAGTGGCGGGAGCGGACGCAAAAGATGAATGCTGCAAATTCAGGGGCAGCGTTTCGGCGCTCGATGCCACAACCGGCAAAGTGATTTGGAAAAGCTACACGATCGCGGAAGAGCCCAAGCCTGTCCGAAAAAATTCGCAGGGAGTACAACTTTGGGGGCCGTCCGGCGCAGGCATCTGGTCGTCGCCGTCCGTGGACGCTAAGAGTCACATGGTCTACGTGACAACCGGCGACAATTACTCGGACCCGCCCAGCGACACTTCCGATGCGTTCATGGCCTTCGACATGGACACGGGAAAAGTTGCTTGGACGAGCCAGATGCATCGGGGCGATGCTTACAACGTAAATTGCGATCTTCCCGCCGCGAAGCAGGTAAATTGTCCGGCCGCCAAGGGGCCGGACTTCGACTTCGGGTCGTCGCCTATTTTGGTGGAACTTTCCGGCGGACGGCGCGCGCTGGTAGCTGGGGCGAAATCGGGAATCGTCTATGCGGTTGATCCGGATCACCAGGGCAAGCTTCTTTGGCAAACGCGCGTGGGCCACGGCGGATCGCTAGGCGGAGTGCAGTGGGGCGCAGCTGCGGATACGAAGGACGTGTACGTGGCTTTATCGGATGTGCAGAGGCGCGCCGCAGCGCCACGATCGCCGGCCGGACGCGATTCGGTTTTTGGCGTTCCGTACGAACTGGATCCAAATGCAGGCGGCGGGTTGTTCGCACTGAGCCTCGATACGGGAAATATTGTTTGGCACACTCCGCATCCTGGCTGCCACAAACCGGGATGCAGCCCGGCGCAATCCGCAGCGGTGACCGCAATTCCCGGCGTGATTTTTTCGGGTGGCGTCGACGGGCATTTGCGAGCGTACTCCGCCAAAGACGGCAAGATTCTCTGGGATGTGGATACCGAGCGCGACTACGAAACGGTGAATGGAGTGAAAGGCCATGGAGGATCGCTCGACGGTCCCGGCGCCGTCGTCGTAGCAGGGATGGTGTACGTTAATTCCGGATATTTCTTTCAAGGAAGCGCTCCCGGCAATGTGTTACTCGCATTTTCAGTGGACGGCAAGTAAGCGTATTCGTTCGGCAATTCGATCATTCCTCGCGTGACCATGCCATGACCGTAGCCCTTGCCAATCCGGTGAAATACTTGCGAGGAGTTGGTCCGCAACGAGCCGCAATTTTAGAGGAACGCGGAATCGGAACGGTCGCCGACTTGCTGAGCTATCTGCCATTCCGCTACGAGGACCGCATTCACTTCACGCCCATCGCTGAAATTACTCCTGGGCAGGTTCATACTGTGCTCGCGGAAGTCGCTAGTGGCAACACGGTTCGATTTGTACGAGGCCGCAGCCCGGTATTTCACGTGACTGTGAGGGATGGCTCCGGCGCACTGCATGCGCGTTTTTTTCATGGCACATATCTCCAGCAGCGATTGAAAGAAGGACAGCGACTGGTGCTGCACGGGAAGGCCGATCTGGACGCGTATCGGCCGGGGCGCATGGAGATGGTGAATCCGCAGATTGAACTTGTGGGGGGCGATCAGGGCGCGGCGGATTCCACGGAGGTTGGCCGGATCGTGCCGATCTACGAAGCGATTGGCGCAATCAGCTCGCGGATGCTGCGGCGGATCATTTACGGAGTGCTGCTGAGTTTCGACGGCGACGTTCCCGATCCCCTGCCCGAAGAATTGCGGGAACGGCACCGTTTTCCAACGCGCCGCGAGGCCGTGCTTTACGCACATTTTCCGCCGAAGGACGAAAATCTGGAACTGCTGAACAGCTTTCGCAGTCCTGCCCAGATGCGATTGGTCTTCGAGGAATTCTTCTACTACCAGCTTGCGCTTGCGCTGCGACGGCAAAAGGAACATCGCCAGCACGGAATCGTGATGCGCGTCCGGGAAGAGAAGATACGCGAGGCGTTGAAGCGAATCCTTCCCTTCAAGCCGACAGCCGCGCAGAAGCGAGTGCTGGGCGAAATCGCCGCTGATCTGGAACGTGAATACCCCATGCAGAGGCTGCTGGAGGGCGACGTGGGGAGCGGCAAAACAATCGTGGCCTTCGAGGCGGCGACAATCGTAATCGAAAACGGCTGCCAGGTGGCGCTGATGGCTCCCACGGAAATTCTGGCCGCGCAACACTTTCTCTCGGCTCGGCGCATTTTGGAACCCTCCGGATACGGCATCGATCTGATCGTGAGTGGCCAGAAGCGCCCGGAGCGCGAGGCTGTGCTGGCACGCGTGGAGAGCGGCGAAACGAAGCTGCTGGTTGGCACGCACGCGCTGATCGAGGATCCGGTGAAATTCCATCGTCTGGGACTTGCGATCGTAGATGAACAGCACCGGTTTGGAGTGCTGCAGCGGAAGCGACTGATCGAGAAAGGTACCGCGCCGCACGTCCTGGTGATGACTGCCACTCCTATTCCACGCACCCTGGCGTTAACTCTCTACGGCGATCTTGATCTTTCCGTGATCGACGAAATGCCGCCCGGACGCACGCCGATTGAGACTCGCTGGACGTCGGATGCCCAATTGCCGGGCGCGTGGGAATTCTTGCGGCGAGAAATCGGGCACGGGCGGCAGGCGTTCGTACTTTACCCTGTGATCGAAGAATCGAAGCAGGAGTTGAAAGCGGCCACGGCGGAATACGAGCGTCTGGCGAAGACCGTGTTCCCGAACGCGCGCGTGGGCTTGCTGCATGGACGCTTGAAAAATGAAGAGAAAGACGCGGTGATGGAGCGGCTCCGACATCGCGAGCTGGACATCCTGGTGGCGACAACGGTGATTGAAGTAGGCGTGGACGTGCCCAATGCGACTGTGATGGTGATCGAACACGCTGACCGTTTCGGTCTTGCGCAACTTCACCAGCTTCGCGGACGCATCGGACGGGGCTCGGAAAAATCGTACTGCATCCTCGTCGCTCCCAAGACGATCACCGGAGATGCGCGAGAGCGGATCGAGACAATGGTCGCCACGTCGAACGGCTTCGAAATAGCCGAGCGCGACCTGAAGCAGCGCGGTCCCGGTGAATTCTTTGGCACTCGGCAACACGGCGACGCGGCATTTTCGTTTGCGCAGCCATTAAGAGACCATGAGCTGCTAGAACTGGCTCGTCGCGAGGCGTTTGCTGTGGCTGAAAATCCGGAGCAGGCCGGCAAAGTGGTCAGCCGGCTTGAATCGGTGAGCCCAGCTTGGCAGAAGCGATACCAACTCGCGTCTGTGGGATGAAGACGTGCGCGTAATAGCGGGAAAATTCCGCAGCCGGAAATTGAAGGGCCCAGGACTGCTGCCCCTGCGGCCGACCAGCGATCGCTTGCGCGAAACGCTTTTCAATATTCTCGGTCCTTCGATCGCGGATTCACTTTTCGTGGATTTGTATGCGGGCACCGGCGCGATCGGCATCGAAGCGATTAGCCGCGGAGCCCGCCAGGTAATTTTCATCGAACGCAATGACAAGGCGGCCAAGTTGCTGTGCGAGAATCTTGGCGCGCTCGCTATTTTCCCCAGCCCCGAATTCATCGAAGCGGATGCGGTGAAAGCTTTGGAAAAACTCGCCAAGCGGCGAGTGCTTGCCGATTTTATTTTTCTCGATCCGCCGTACGAGAGTACCGACGAACATATGGCTACACTCGAGTTCCTCGATGCATCACATCTGATCGCACCTCAGGGCATGGTGATCGTGGAACACAGCAAGAAAACGCAACTTATCGAGCGGCTCGATCGCCTGGAGCGCACTCGGTTGGTCGAACAGGGTGATGCGGCCCTGAGTTTCTATCGCCTGGCAGCCGCAGCATAGCTGGCGCGCATCCAATCCCGTCGACGTATAATGCTCGAGCCGATGCATACTCTTCTGCAACGCGACCAACAGCCGCCCGCGGATTCTTTGATCGAGCTGGAGCCGCATTCCCGACTGCCTCGGCTCGACCTCGGGATCGATTGGGAATCCCCGCGCGCGGAATTCGTTAGCAGCCTGCGCGGTCTGGTGAGAGGGCCGCGCGCGCCGAAGGAAGCCGAGCTCACCAAGAACCGCGGTTTTCACGTGGATTGGATTCGCGGTAGGGTTCCGGGCAAAGCTTTCACGGCGTCATCTTTGTGGCACGTTGCGGTGATTTGGCTTTTGATTCTGCCCATTTGGGGTTTCTTGCCAGAGCACACTCCCACGCTTGCACCGGTGCAAATCGAATTAACGTGGTCCGGCCAACAGCCTGATCTGCCGCGAATTTCATTGCCCGCTGCCGTCCCCGTCCCGCCCGAGAAACCGAGAAATATTACCCCCAGCGTTCCGGAGAGTCCGGGCGCGGACGCTTCGCGCGCGCGGCAGACCATTCTTTCGATCCCTGTGCGCGTAACGCATCCAAGGCAAACTCTGATACGGCCGGACGCGCCCAGCGCCCCTCCGAAGATCGTGCCGCAACTGCCGAATATCGTACAGTGGTCCAGCGATCAGCCACAGAAACCGAAGTTCCAATTGTCCGTCGCGAACACAGCGCCGAAAATTCGGCGCCGCGCTATTCGGGATGACGCTGCGCCGGAAGTTTCGAACCTCGCGAAAAATCCGATCCCTTTCAATATCGTTTCGAAGGCAACAGCGATACCGCGTCCCAAAATGCCCGTAAGTGCCATGTCAGCGCCGGTTGCGCGGCAGCACGAAACGCACGCGAATGCCACGTCCGCCCCCGAAATCGGCGCGGCCGATAGCGCGAGCAGTCGTCGCATAATCGCGCTGTCTGCGACACCATCTCCGCCCGCGCCAAACGCGGAAGTGCCGGAAGGAAATCTCGCTGCGCGAATTTCGACCTCGCCTGAGGGCACGAAGGCGGGAGCGGTTGCCAACGCGACAAATCATTCCACGGGGTCGGGCGGCGCTGCGTCCTCGGCCACTGGCGGCGCGGGTGCTGGGTCCAATTCAGGTTCGCTCCCGGCAGCGATCAGTATCACTGGCGGCGGCACGCCATCCAGCCGGGGAGGCATCGCCTCATCAGGCAGCCGTTTGAACACTTTGAATCTGAATCCGCCGAATTCCTATCAGCCACCCAGTAATTCCCGGCGAGGACCGCCAAATGTGAGCGCCCTCGATCCGAGCTTGCCGCCGGAAACAATTCTCTCCGGCAGCGAGGTGTACACGATGCACGTGAACCTCCCGAATCTCACCAGCGCCAGCGGAAGCTGGATTCTAAGCTTTGCGGAATTGGACGAGGGCGACCTGCCATCGGCGGCGCCGCGGGAGCGCCTCGCGGGACCAGTCCCCATTCAGAAGGCCGACCCGAAATATCCATCCGATTTGATCAAGGCCCACGTGCAAGGCGAAGTGGTTCTCTACGGAATCATTCGCAAGAATGGTTCAGTCGATAGCATTCAGGTTGTTCGGGGGCTCGACCCGCAACTGGACAAAAACGCAATCCAAGCGCTGAGCGAATGGAAGTTTCGGCCCGCGACGCGCGCGGGTGTTCCAGTAGACGTTGAGGCCGTCGTGCACATCCCCTTCCTCTACCAGGACCCGCGAGATTACGGTTCTCGATAGCGGACAAGGGCCAGCTACTCCGATAGGATTTCAAACAGCCGCGAAATATGCTCGCGCGTATTGTAAATGTACGGCGAGACGCGCAGCGCGTTCTCGCGCAGGCTAACATGCACGTGCGCGCTACGCAGTTTCTCGTAAAGCGCCGGGGTATCGCCGGGGTTGGATGCGGAAATGCACACGTACGGTCCGCGTCGATCGCAGTCTTCCGGTGAAGCAAGCTTGCAGCGCGTGGCGGGTAGACGCTCGATCAACTCATCCACGAGCGAGCGGGTGTGAGCCGCAATCGCATCGGTGCCGATGCGCAAGAGAAGGTCCAACGACGAATCGAAGGCGGCGAGATTGGTGAAATTCGCGGTCTCCGCGGAGTCCCACCGGCGCGCCCCAGGAGCGGGCTTTTGATTTTCGACCGGCAACGCATGGAAATTTCGCGCTCCTTCGAGTGCCATGAAGTAAACCGAGCCCAGCGTCAAACGTTCAATCCATTCATTCGCAACCCAGAAAAATCCGGTGCCATACGGACCAAGGAGCCATTTATATCCGCTGCAAACCGCCATGGCCGCCCCCAAGTGATGAATATCCAGTTTCATAGCTCCCGCGCACTGAGAAAGATCGAGAAGCAGCGCGGCACCGATTTTCTCGCAGGCTTGCGCGACGCGATGCGCGTCCAGCCTTGCGCCATTATCGAACCGTACCAGGCTTGCTGAAACGACGCGTGTGTGCGGCCCGATGTGGTCAATATAATCGTCGGCTGTGATGAAGCGTCCCTTCGGAGTGATGACGCGCACTTGGAGTTTCCGGGCCTGTTGATAGCGCAGCCAGGTTGAGAAATGCGCTGGAAACTCGCCCCGTCCGACCAGCACTTCGTCGCCCGGCTTCCAGTCAATGCCCGCCGCAACGGAAGCGAGACCCGCGCTCGCGCCTGTGGTGACGGCGATTTCAGCAGCTCGGGCCCCGATCAACGCGGCCGTCTTCTCGCGTACGCGGTCGGGAAGATCGAAGTACGCCGAATCCGGCAACCGGTCGGGCCTCTTTTTCCACTCGAGCGAGACTTCCGCTGCGCGGGCTGCCACAAGCGGCATCGGCCCTTGAAGAGAGGCGTTCAGATACGTGACGCCTTCGAAATCGGCAAACTCATGGCGGTAATCGGATAGCAATTCGGTACCCTCCCCTTCGATCGTAGCGGGTAAGAGAGTTGACGGGAAACCGCGAGGATCAGCGCGCACGTGACAAATTGGACGGCAGATGTGGGGACGCTAAAAATGCCCCCGCAGGTCGCGAAATGCGGAAAGGATCAGCAATTTCCCGGCCCCGCTTTCGAGCTCCGATTTTTCCAGTTCCCACGTGGCGGAATGGGGGATGAACACGGCATTCAGGCCTGATTGCAACGCGGGATTGATGTCGCTGCGCGGGCTGTTCCCGACCATCCAGCCGTGCGATTTGACGATCTTGAATTGATCGATGATTCGGCCGTACGTACCCGAATCCTTCTCCAGCACGATTTCAATCGCCTCAAAATAGGATTGCAGGCCGGATCGCTCGACCTTAGCGGCTTGTTCGGCAGGCTCGCCTTTGGTCAGTAGGATCAGCCGATGATGCTTCGAAAGATAAACAAGCGTTTCGGGGACCCCGTCCATTATATGGGGAGGCGTGCCTTCCAGTTCCAGCGCCACCCGCTCGATTTCTTTCACGATCTCGCGCCGCGCCGAATTCCCAGCGAGCTTCAGGTAGGTGTCTTCGAGCGACCGGCGGAAGCTGCGTACGCCATAGCCGTGCTGGCGGATATTCCTGCGTTCGGTTTCGTTCAGGATGTGCCGGATATAGTCGCGCGTGTAACCGAGATGCTCGAGTTGGGAAATGAAATCATCAATCGCCTTCTCGAAGAAAATATTGTTTTCCCAAAGCGTGTCGTCCGCGTCAATGAGCAGAGTATGTCGCGCCATGCGAAACCCCGAACGTAAATCTTGCGTCAGGGGAGGAGATAAGAGAAGGAATTTTTCAGCGAGATTTTCTACGCGGCTATGCGAATTACCTGACTCTACGCCGACGCGGGAAGGAATTCGTAGCGCTCGATTCGTGCCGCCACGCCCCGCCTGCCGTTATGCGAGTCCACACGCAGGACACGCGCATAGCACCGAATGTGCACGTCGCCGGCGAGAGTAATTTGCTGCGGCAGGGTGAGAACGAATTCGATTGAGCTGCCTGTTTCAAGGCTCGCTTCGATCAGGAAATACAGGCCGCGAAAGCTGACGTCTCGCGTTTCGCCCGATTTTTCGGTGACGCCGTTTTCCGCCGAGAATCGCACCTTCAACGGCAACATCATCGAGAAACGTCGGGCAGCGCGCCTTTCCACACCGTCTGCCATGGGCCCTCCGCTTCCCCGCACCTGCGCTAAAGTTATCATTGCTCGCCAGGCTGCTGCAATGCATTTCCAGAGCGGAGGAAGGACGAAGCTATTTGATTAAATCGTTCACTGCCGCTACGATGAATGCATGCTTCCGTGTGAACGGCAACGTGGCAGTTTGTTCGTACCCATAGCGCGGATGCCGCAACCTTAGGCTTCCGCGAATGCCCGAAGTTTTCCATCGAAGTATTTTCCTCCAAGGACCCGCAGGCCGACTGGAAGCAACACTCTGGACCGCCACCGAGCCTGACTTTGCGGCCGTCGTCTGCCATCCCCATCCACTCTACGGCGGCACCATGCACAATAAAATCGTCTTCCGAGCTGCCAAGGCTCTGCACCAGCGCGGCGCGGCAGTGTTACGCTTCAACTTTCGCGGCGTACAGCAAAGCGAAGGCGCGCACGACCGCGGAATCGGCGAGCAGGCGGATGTCGGCGCGGCCCTGGAATACCTCGCGACAGAGTTTCCAGGCAAACACATCGTGCTCGCGGGATTCAGTTTCGGGTCATGGGTCGGCCTGCGAGTCGGTTGTGAAGATACGCGGGTAACCGGACTCATCGGTCTTGGCTTACCGGTCGACAACCCCGACGTCGACTTGAGCTATCTGCGCTCCTGCGCCAAGCCCAAACTTCTGATCCAAGGTGGTCAGGACCAGTTCGGTTCGCGAGCGAATGTGGAGGCCCTTTTCGCAACAATTCTGGAGCCCAAGCACCTGGTGATTGTTGAAGGTGCAGACCATTTCTTCACGGGCCATCTGGATGCCGTCGGTGCCGCAATCAACGATTGGCTTGACCCTTCCCTCCCACCCCGCAATTAGCATTGACACCCCTTCCGGGCCCGTGATAAAGGTGGGGCATACGTGGCACCGGCTCAAGGCCGGTTTGCCGGTTCACCCAGGCGCGGAACACCAAAATTCCATGCTGGGTGTTCGGCAACAAACCCCACCCACCCCGGGAGGCGAGGCCTTTAGGCTTTGCCTCCCGTTTTTTTTGCTGGCTCATGGCTTGGGACAGGGTGGTGCTGTCGCGGGTTCCCCCGCGGAGCGGGCACCAACTGGTCGAACAGGCAGCCGCGCAGGATCAACAATGCCCCAATAGGCAGGTTTGGCTTGCAGGTGCTCGTCGAAGAGTAAAGGCAGGTCCAATCGCGCAATCGGGAACCCTTTCAGCCAAGTGTGGTCGTCGGCGACTCCCCAGAACGTGACCCCGCTAAGTTCGTCCTTTAGATCGCGAAAGGCCTGAAAAAGATCGCGGTAGCGGTAGCCTTGTTCTATCAGAGCGTCTTGCGATATGGCCGGGCAGGAATCCGTAAAGTTGTCATAAACGCTGACATCTAATTCGGTGACCTGATTATCGACGCCCAGCCCTGAAAACATATCGATCGTTTCCGCGATTGCTTCAACGGTCGGCCAGTGGATATTGATATGCATTTGGTGGCCGACGCCATCGATCGGCACCCCGCGAGCCTTCAAGTCCCGAACCAAATTGTAGAGGAATGTTCGTTTTGTGGGATCGGTCGTGTCGTAATCATTGATGAAGAGTTTGGCGTGGGGCGCGGCTTCGTGAGCGGCGCGGAAGGCCGTATCGATGTAGTCCGTGCCAGTGAGTTCGAACCACCGTGAACGACGGAACCCATCCGGCTGATCGGGATCGATGACTTCGTTTACGACGTCCCACGCATAGACGTCGCCCTTGTAATGCAAGACCACGGTTCGAATGTAAGTGTTCAGCCGTCGTAGCAGAAGAGCCTTAGTTTCGGGATTGGGCTGCAGGTCGTTACCGCTGGCATCCTTGAATAGCCAGGGTGGAGTTTGCTCGTGCCACACGAGAGTATGACCACGGATCAGCATGTGGTGAACTTTGGCAAAGTCGACCAGCGCATCCGCCGCCCTGAAATCAAATACACCTTCGGTGGGTTCCAGATATGCCATTTTCATTGCGTTTTCGGCCACGATGCTGTTGAAGTGTTTCGCAAGAAGCTCGGCGTGGGGTCCGCTAAGATCGCCAGACGAAATCGCCGCGCCAATGGGAAAATAACCAGCGAGCGTCTGATAAACGGACGGAATATCGGACTGAACTTGGGTTGACGAACCAACGGATTGCGGCAAGAACGACATGCCCAAGGCCAGAATCGCGAACGCACGAATCCCCATCGGCTCGGCTACTTGCGCGTTTACCAGGAGCTGTAGGGCGTGTTCGTAAAGGGCGAGACTTTGTCGGACGAGGAATGCACGCTGCAAATGCCAGTTGAGTTTTGATCGGCATTCACGAGCAAATCGCAATTCTCAGTGGTCCAGTCCGGGGCGCCGGTAATCGGATCGTTCGGAATTTTTCCGAGATATTGCGCTTGGACGAGGTCGTCGAGCGACGTGGGCGCCGCCTCTTTATCGGACGTATAATTTTGAATCGCCTTATTCATCTCGGAAAGGTCTTGGCTCAAGGCCGCTTCATGTGCCCGAACCATCGCCTGGTCATAGCGAGCCGCGCTGAGTGTCGCCAGGATCACGATGATCGCCGCTACCATCAAGACCTCAAGTAGAGTGAACCCTTTGTGCCCGCGCCATCTTCGTTCGGCCGTTTTTTGAGCTGCGTTCATGAACAATCCTTTGGTTAAGCGCCCTGCCGGTTACCAATCCGAGTAGTTTGTCCCGTCGAGCGCCGTTCCCGTTGACTGGCTGTATACATCGAATACGTCTTGCCCGCCCCACGACTTCGAATCGGGATCGTCTTGCGTGGATCGCAAACCCCAATCCTGATTACCGGTCATCGGGTCCTTGGGGATTTCACGAAGGTATCGAACCTTCTTGTCCTTGTCCTGGGCGTTGGCCAATTGAACCCCGTTCACCAATGTTTGCAAGTCGGGAGGATATCCTTCGGTACCCGCTTGCACCTGGATTAGGTTTTTGTCCGCGTCGTCCTTATAGTGATCGATCGCATCGCGCATTTCACGCAGATCGTAGCGAAGCGTTTCTTCTTTGTGCCGGACGACGGTAACACGCGCCATCGGCATCGCCACAGTGGCCAGCACGACCAGGATGGCACAAGCCACGATCAGTTCGAGAAGGGTTAGTCCGGCTTCGCTGCCTCGAGCGAGCTTGCACGCACCTGCTCTTTGCTTTAGCTCGGCGCCGATTTTGCCGCGTGATAGACTGCCCATACAGCCTACTGTACCTGTATCGCAGCTTCTCCAGAGACCACCGGGATCGTTCGCTGCTGCGAGTCGTGTGCATTGACCTGAAGAATTTGCAACGCGGTTTTGCCGGGAGCCACGCCTCGCACCACGATGCCAAGTAAAGTGCCGGAGCCGTTCACGCCAGGCGTATTCGGCCGCCGCGTTGCCGAGATGACTACCTCGCCCCGCTGCGCATCGATGCGCTGTACGATCGCGATTTCCTGCGTGCCACCGGAGAGAAAACCGCCGTTGCGAACGTCCTCAACTTGCACCACGGCCGGATCGTAATGAATCAAAAGTGGGATCGAATAAAGATCGTTGACGTTTGAGACCGCCAGGCCAAGAGTCGTCGTGTCGCCTGGCTTCAGGGTCGCCGCTGGCGGATCAAAGTGCAGTTGCGCCGCAGGCGTTGCGCCGGCTGGCGGAGCCGGTTGCGATGGGACGGATGTCGATGGCGCATTAGGAATCGCGGGAGTAGGGATGGCCTCTTGGCCGTCGCGGTATACGCGGGCATCCGTGTCCGTTCCAGCCGCGAGGGTCCTCAGGTTGTCCGCGGTAATCGACGGCAACCGGAGCACGTGCGGCGTCAGGACGATCAGCACTTCATTTTCCTGAACTTCATTGCTGTTATCCGAGAAAAGGTAACGGAAAAGTGGAATCTGTGCGACGCCCGGAATGCCGTTGACGTTCTTCGTCTCTGTCCGCTCGATCAAACCACCCAGGACGCTCACCTCGCCGTCCTTAAGCCGAATGTCGTGCTCGATCTTACGTTGGCTGATAACCGGTTGGTTGATCCCGCCGATGTTGCTGGTGGACGTAATCTGCGACACTTCGATCGAAAGCTTCATGCTGACATCGCCATCCGGATGGACACGCGGCGTTACTTCAATGTTCACTCCGACGTCGATGTATTGGAACTGGGTATTCACGAGGGGATTGATCGAGCTGGTCCCCACTCCGACACCTGCCTGAAAGCTGCCTGTGGCCACCGGGACTCGGTCTCCAACCTTCAGAGTGGCCTTCTCACCATCGCTCACGCGCACTTCGGGATCCTGAATGATCCTCGTGTTGTTGTCGGTTAGAATGGCGTTAGCTGTAGCGCCCGGCAGCGTCAGGCTGTAGTCCGCTGTCGAGAGATTTTTCAGGCTATTCAAGGCAATCTGCGGAGGCGTGGCCGGAGTACCGGAGGTGCTTGAACTGCCGGAGCTGGTGCATCCGCTGCTCGTCGGCTGATTCGAGCAAACTGGAGTGAACGTCAGTGTAGCACTCTGCCCCGGGAGAATTCCCAGATCGCGTAACCGGTCTACACTCGCGGTCAGCACCTGCACGTGGACCAGCACCTCAGGTTTCGCTTTATCGATGTCGCGGATGATCTTCGAAGCCAGAAGGAGCTTGTCCGGAGTATCCCGGATCACAATCGCGTTCTGCGCGTTTACCTGTTGCACCCGCCGCATATCGAGGAGTTGCCTCAATCCAGTGACTACTTCCGTCAGGTCCTGAGGCGTCAGCGTATTCGACAAGTAAAATGTCCGAACCTCCTCATCCTCCAAGTCCCGCCGCTTTTGAGGATTATCCGGCGCCACGATGATCACGCTACTCGTGAGAGGCTTCCAAAAGGACTTGCTCTCAAACGAAACGGCGTCCAGTGCTTGTTCGAGCGTAACGTTTGGCAGGTCGGCCGCAATTCGGCGCGACGTGAAGTCCGGATCGAAAATCACGCTCAATCCCGCCAGCTTGGCGACTGTCTCGAAGACCACTCTGGCATCGTTGGTCATCTTCAGATTGATCAGCTCGGACGAAACAGGCTTCAACTCCGGTGGTGCCGCCAGCAGGTCTGAATCCTCCGACGGATTCGGATTTATGTTCTTCGAGGTTGCCGCGGCGCTCTTTGCGGCTAGCAGGTCCATCGTCTTCTTCAGTTCCTGGTCTGCAGCGCCATTTGAAGGATCGATCGCCGACGCCTTCTGGAACTCTGCGAGCGCGAGCTGAAGATCGCCTGCTTTCAGCGCTTTCTCGCCTTGTTCGAGGTGGAATTGGCCGGCTGCAAAGCGCGTGTGCATTTCGCGAAGCTTGTACTCGGCGTTCGAGGGATCGGTTCGCAGAGCGCGCTGATAGTCAACCAGGGCCGTGTCGTAGTCCTGCAAAGTCTCGGCTTTCCGGCCCGCGTTGTAGTCTTGATTTCCTTTGGGACAGCCAATCAACACAACCATGGCTAGTGCCAAAAGCGGCAAAAGCGGTGAACGGCGCAACCGGAACCTCCGAAAAATTCGGCTTAATCTCAGGGAGTCTAGCACCCGCCCTATGATGCGGCAAGAAAACGTAACCGTTGCCGGTTATTTCAAACGATCTTTATTTTGTGACCTCCGCGTTAACAGCACACAAAATCTGGATGCCTGGTTCATTACGGAACGCACAGAAGTGACGTTACTTGCGGGCCGTCGTGCGCGGCGGCTATCATTACGGCATCATGAATGGAGGAAAAAAGGGAGATAAGGAGCGCAATAAGATCGTCGCGCAGAATCGAGCCGCATCCTACAATTATGACCTGCAGGACACTCTCGAAGCGGGCTTGATCCTGGTAGGCACTGAGGTCAAGACTCTTCGCGAGGGCAAAGGCACATTGCGAGAGGCCTATGCTGAGATTCGCGCTGGGGAGCCTTGGCTGGTAAACTTTCACATTCCGGAATACCAGCCCGGCGGTCCCCGGAATCACGATCCTCTTCGAAAACGCAAGTTGCTGCTCAATCGACGGGAGATCGATAAGCTGATAGTGCAGACGCAACAAAAGGGCATGACCATTGTTCCCTTGAAAATCTATTTTCGTGACGGAATCGCAAAATGCGAACTCGCGGTGGCCAGAGGGAAGAAGTTTCACGACCGGCGCGAATCCGAACGCCGCAAGGAAGCCAAGCGCGAAGCCGATGAGGCGATCTATCGCTCTCGCCGCCGCTGAACGCACCACGCACGGAATTCAACCGAAAGTGAAAGGAACACATGCAGATCCAACTCGAAACTCAGCCTTTTGCCTCTATTCAAGCCGACGCTCTGGTTACCTACGTTTTCGATAGGGAAAATAGGATTGACGGGCTTCTTGGTGAAATGGATAGCGCGATGAACGGCCGTCTCAGCTCGCTCGCCTCGAATGGCGAGATCACGGGAAAAATGCTGGAGACTTTCTTGCTTCATTTCCCCGAAGGTCTCGCCGCCCAAAAACTGTTTCTTGTGGGCGCTGGCAAGCCGGATAAATTTTCGGCTTCAGACCTGCGCAAAATCGCTGGCACGGCTGTGCGCCATTTGAAATCGCGCGGCGCGAAGAAAATCGTTTTTCTCGCGCGTGAAGGCGAACGCGATCCATCGGTTGCGCAGGCCGTCGTCGAAGGCTTGATCGTCGCCGATTTCGAATCGGATAAATACCGCTCCGAAAAGAAAAACCGCGAGATTCAGTCCGTCGGGCTTGCCGGATTCGACGCGGGCCTTGGAGTCGACCTTACGGCCGCCATCAATCAGGGTAAGGTAATCGCCGAATCGCAAAATTTCGCCCGCGATCTGATCAACGAGCCCTCGAATAAAATGACGCCGCGCATTCTGGCCGCCCGCGCTGAGGCCATGGCCAAAGAGGCGGGCCTCGGGATTGAAATTCTCGACGAACGAAAAATTGCCGAGCTGAAAATGGGCGCGCTAATCGGCGTGGCACAGGGAAGTGTCGAGCCCCCGCGCGTGATCGTTCTGCGATACGAGCCGCTCAATCCGAAGCCCCGAGCGCCGGTTTTGGGACTGGTGGGCAAGGCCGTTACCTTCGATACCGGAGGCATTTCGATCAAGCCCGCGAACAACATGGAGAAAATGAAATACGACATGGGCGGCGGCGCGACCATGCTGGGCGCGATGCGTGCCATCGCCGCGCTCAAGCCGGCTATTTCCGTGATCGCCGTGATTCCGTCCACGGAAAACATGCCGGGCGGCCGCGCCCAAAAACCCGGTGACGTTCAGGTCGCCATGTCCGGCAAGACCATCGAAGTGATCAACACCGACGCCGAAGGCCGCCTGATTCTCGCCGACGGCGTTTTCTACGCCCGGAAGCTCGGCTGCACGCATCTGATCGACGCCGCCACGCTCACCGGCGCAATCGAAGTCGCACTCTCCAACGTCCACGTGGGAGCCTTCGGCACCCCGCGCGAATATCTCGATGAGTTCCTCCAGAGCGCGAAAGCCACGGGCGAAAAAATGTGGCCCATGCCGATCGACGACGAATATCAGCAGATGATCAAGAGCGACATCGCCGATATTCGTAACACTGGCAGCGGCAAAGGCGGCGGCGCCAGCACGGCGGCGTGGTTCATCAAGGAATTTGTCGACGACACACCGTGGGTCCATCTCGACATCGCCTCCACTTGCTGGGTCGACGAAGGGCGCCCATGGCTCGCCAAGGGACCAACTGGCGTCGCCATCCGCTCAATCGTGGACTTCGCCTTGAAGATGTAAGCAAGGCAGGCCGGTGGTGGCTTCTGACGCGCCGGGGCGGTCGAGGCAGCGCTTTCGCCCCAACGCTGAGGCGTCGCGCTCGCCCATGCACGCGATCAGGTCACAACAATAACCATTGTCACTACTATTAGGTGGTCGCTATCAGGAACGCTTCTCCGCTCGACGGCCGGAGGCCATCAGTTCGGGCGGTGAAGTAGCGTTGGATAATATCGGCGGTGGATACATTCTGGACTTGGCGGAAACCGGTTTCGCGGGCAAGCGCCAACATCTCGGGCGGGCTGAAGAAGGTGATGAAGGGCGTCCCGGACGCTCGCGCGCCTTTCCGCGTCGCCTCAAGTCCGGCGCGGTCCTCGGGTTCGATGAGCTCGGCGGGCAGGATGAACGTCATGGCCAGCGTGGAGCCTGGGGCAAGCGTTGCGATCTGGCGCAGGGTAGCGGCGATCGCGTCCTTAGTGAGGTACATGGTGACGCCGGTGGAGGTCACCACCGCCGGCCGGCTCGCATCGAAGCCGGCGGCCGCCAGCCGCTCCAGCCAGGATGCGCCTGCTTCAAAGTCGACCGGCACGAGCCGTAGCCATTCAGGAATGCCGAAGCCCAGTTCGACCAGGCGCTGCCGCTTCCAGGCCTGCGCGCCGGGCTGGTCGACCTCGAATACCCGCAGGCGCGAGGCGATCTCTGGTCTGCGCTGGGCAAAGGTATCGAGGCCGGCGCCGAGGATGACGTACTGGGCGACGCCGTGGCTGGCCTGTTCGGTTACCAGGTCCTCGATGAAGCGAGCACGAGCCACGACTGCTGCTCGGAAGCCTCTAGTGAACTTTGGATTCATGTCCGGACGGTGGCGCCACCCAGCATCTGGGGCCGCTATTCGCAGGCCGAGCTCGTCTTCGAGTACATGCGGTGGCGGATCGACCTGGACGTGCATGGCCCGCCACAAGGCGACCCGCACCGCTGTGCCATCCGGTGCGGGTGGTTGCTTATCGTGCATGGTGCTCTCCTTGTTTCACCGATGCTACCTGGCGGAGAGGTCGGGGACGATTTTGATTCGGAGTTCGCGAGTGCGCGGTCCATCGAACTCTGCGAAAAATATGGCTTGCCAGCGGCCGAGGACGAGTCGCCCGTCTTCAATCCAGACTGTCTCCGAGGAGCCGATGATTGCGGTTTTTATGTGTGAGTCAGAGTTTCCTTCCGCGTGCTTGTAGTCGCCGTGGTGGGGGACCAGGCGGTCGAGCGTGGCTTCGATATCACGCGTTACCGCGGGATCGTCACCTTCGTTGATAAGAACGCCAGCCGTGGTGTGCGGAACATACAAATAGCAGATGCCGTTCGAGCATTCAGACTTGCTCACCAGCGATTCGATTTCGGAGGTGACGTTTTTCAGCTCGGTGTGCCTGGAGCTCTTGATCGCTATTGTGCGAATGAAGGAATTACTCGCGTGTTCGGATTTCAGCGCCATAAGTTAAACATGCCATCCACTGAACGGGGAATCAAGATGCCGCGCCAACTTGGAGATTGAAAGGAGCGGGTCGCGGCACGCTCAGGATGGGAACGAGGGACACTCCGCTCAGAATGGGGACTGCGCAGATTCGATCTGGATGAGGCCGGGCGGAGGGTTGCCGGCGGCTTGGCGTGCGAGCATGCCGGCGGTCGTAATGCCTGTGCGGACGAAAGACTTTTCGCAATCGGCCGAGGAAGGACCGCGCATGCTGCCCTCCATGTAGGCCAGGCCCGGGCAGCGCGTGCAGGTACCGAGATGAGCGCAGGAAGAACATGTGGGCAAGTCTTTTCCGCGGATGGAGCGCACTTCGGCAAGCTGCTGCGAATCTTTCCAAATGTCGATGAACTTCTGGCGCCTGACATTGCCACATGGCAGCGGGAACTGCACGCAGGGATAAAGGTCGCCGTAGGGCGAGATGTAGCAGGCGGTGTGCCCCGCGCTGCAAGGGAATCCTTCGCGAGCTCCGTCATCCACCGGTGGAGGAGGCGCGCAGAACTCTTCGACATTGCCGACGAGATTTGGGTCTTCGAAAACTTTCCGCAGTTCCTTTGGGGGCACTCGAAAACGCAGCACCGAGGTGTTTCCGTCCATCATGGGAGTAATCGTGGGATCGAGAGTGTAGTGCGCGCCCACTTCCGCGGCGAGGGCACGCACTCCCGCGCTATCCTTAAAATTGCTGGGCATCAGTACGTTCGCGAGCGTGACTTTTAATCCCGCGGATCTGAGCAAGCGAATCCCCGCGAGGGTACGCTTCAGGGAACCGGGCAGCTTGGTGATGCCATCGTGCACCTCCGGCCGGTGCGAATAGAGGCTTATTTGTACTTGTTCGACGCCCAGGGCGCGCAGACGGCGGGCTTCTTTCTCGCGCACCATCACGGCATTGGTTTTGAGTTTTACATTGAAGCCGAGAGCGCGGGCGCTCTCGATAATCTCGAAACAGTCGCGCCGCATGAGCGGCTCGCCGCCGCTGAGTGTGAGGAAAAAAACGCCGGCATCGGCAAGATCGCGCAAGAGGGCGCGAATTTCGCCCAAGGACATTTCGCCGCGGTCGTCGTGTTCGAGATAGCAATGCTCGCAGCGCTCGTTGCAACGATAGGTGAGATCGAGATGCACGCTAAGGGGAATGCCCAGGCGCAGTGCTTTGGCGTTCAATTCCGTCATCAAGCCCATGCGCCCTCCCCTGCGGAGGATCCGCTGCCCTGAACCGGGGAGGCCGAGACCAGCAAAATCCCGTGGCGCGCCAAGTCCTCGACGAAGGCCTCGGCGTCCCGGTAAGCCTCATCCGGAGCCACGTCAAAAACGGCGCAGACTTGGTCGCGAACGATTTGGGAAAGTGGGGTTTGGCCATCGGCGGACTCCCAGATCACCGCGGCCACCTCGCTCAAATTGAACAAAGTGGAATCGACCGAGGACATAACCATCATTTCTTCATCGAACCTACGCGCCGCGACCGCGGGGCTCCGTGCGATATATTTTTCGCTCACTGGATCAGCGTCCACACGCGCTGGTCAGGCGCAAAGATCAGCCGGGCCACCTCGACGCGGGATACGAAATCGAGCGCGGAATCGAAAACGCGCTGCACCAGTTCCCGGTCATGCGCGAAAAACAAAACATTGCGCAGCAAGGCCCGCGCGGTTGCCATTCGGGCCATCGGCTCGATGCGGTTGACGGGGCCTTTTTCAAGAAAGTAGAGAGCGCCGAGGGGCGCCGAAAGGTTCTCGCCCGGCCGCGCCAATTCGCCGGCAAAGGGAGTGCCGAAAGCGCGATAGTCGCGCGCGGCGCGGCGTACGTAGGAAATCTCATCGGTGAGCAGGTTCGCATCCGACGGAGCGAGCCGCGAGATGGTGGTCTTGCCGGCACCCGAAATTCCGGAAAACAAAAAGGCTCTGCCGCGCCGCACGGCACTCGCCGCGTGCAGCAAAAATCCTCCTTCTTCGGCGAGGAGGAGAGAATGCACGAGGCGAAGCAGCGTATCGATCGAATAGGGGTTGGGTGATTGGCGAATCCAGCCACGACGCGAACGCGAATCCCATTCGGCGAGGAAATCGCCGCGCTCGAGGACCCAGAAATGCCCTCGCCGCGAGACGCGAGCATCTTCGTCGGAGGGCGTCGCCGAAGAGCGGAGATCAATTTCGAATGAGCACGCAGGCTCGGTCGCCGGGTTCAGAAAACCCGCGTAGCGCTGCCCGAGCATTCGACAGAAAGCTGCATCGTTTGATTGAAGAAGGATTGGGATGCCGCCGATTTCGACCGTGACTCCTCGCGCGGGACCTGTGATCGCAGCACGGTGAGTTGCGAATAAAGGCACCGCACCCATTTACATGCACTCCACAAGATTTTTCGGCAAGCGCGAACGCGCCGCACCGAAACGCCGCGCGATGCGAGTTCGTAACGCGTGCCATCGCAGGAGCCAGGTTCCTACAGAGTTGGAACGCCGCACAGCCCATCGCAAGCAGAAGGAGGGAACCGATTTCGTTTGCTCAAGCTCGATGCGCTTACCGAACCGCAACACGGCTGTAACCCGGCCGAGAAATTCGTGCTCGGGAACGGGCAAGTCTTCCTGCGTCAGTGCGTCGCCGCAGGTAATGAGAAAGGGCTGCGCGTCCACCTCGATCGCACGGACGACGCGATGGGCGCAAAAACGGCCCTCGCGCGAGAAAAGAACGACGTGTCCTGGCCGCACGCTCGCGGTAGGCTGCCGCAAGATCAAAAGAGTGTCACCAGGAAAGATTGAAGGAAGCATGCTCGAGCCTTGAGCCACGAAACGGAGCTCGCCAAAGGCGCGCAGGACTTCGGTCGCGAGGGCCAATTCTATTGCGGCCCGGCAGTTCATGGTTGGGCGGCATAGGCTGCGGCGCACCACCTTAGGAGATCTTTCTATTGAACATGCAGGCACCCCCTGTGCCGGCCATCTTGCCGCAACTCAGCGCCATGGTTTCAAACACGCGCTCGTGCTGAAACGAAGGTTTCTTGTAGGGCTTCCTGGTGGCACTTTTTGAGTCATCCTGACGGTCGGGCTGCGGCTTTTGGGCATTGGACTTCATGTTCATCTATTCACCTCGCTCAGATCGGGACTCCAAATCTTGCGCTGCATTTCGTGCCTGTTGGCGTCAATTAAAGCTTGTCAGAGAGCCACGAACAAGTATGACTACTGCAAGGCCGCCTGGGACACCTGAACAGCAGATGTTCCGCCAAGTGGCGTGTAATAGATCTCTTGGTCGCCGGTGATCGCCGTAGACGAGGTATCGATGATGATGCCGCTCGTGCCCCCGGTGGAATTCAGCCCCGCCGTAGGATTGCCCGCCGTGCCTGCGCCCATCACCTGGTAATTGAACACGCAGGCACCCGTGCAACCGGCAGCCCTCGTTGGGCTGCCGCTCGCGCCGCCGGCGACAGCGGTGAAGAGCCAATCCTGGATATCCTGTGTTGCCACCGCGTTAGCGTGCGTTGCGGCACTCGTTCCCTGCTGTCCGCGGGTGACGGTCAGAGTGGTCGTGCCTCCACCCGAGGAGACTTGCATAATCTCAGAATCGATCTGGAGGAAGTCGGCGTTGGCGATGCTTGTGCCAGAAGTGACATGGATCACGGCTGGGCTGGTTGTGACGGTAATCGCCGCAGAAAGCGTCGTTGCTACCTTCGTGCCCAGGAATTCCGTAACAGGAGCGCATGCCGACGCCGTGCTGGCTGTTGTGACAGGGGTGCTGTAGACGTTCACCACGGGAGTTATCACAGTTGCAAGAGGGACCTGGTAGACGAACCCGTTCTCGCAGACGTAGAGATTCCCGGTGGTCCCAGTACCTTCGTAGTACAGATTGTCGAAGGAGCCTATGCGCATAAACGAGGTGGCGGGGTTGTGGTTGCCGCCGTTCGCAAAGGGCACGCCAGTTCCATAGTCAGTGCCGCCAGCACCGGGGCCAGCCTGGCCGAGAGCCGCTGCCGCGAAGATATTGATATAGCTCGGATTGCCCGTATGACCGGTGTCACCGCTATACCCGATGAACGTGTAAACCTTCTCCGCGGAGGAATCGACCACAGGCGGCTCAAACACATTCGTCGTGTTGTTCTCCAACCTGCCGGAGGTCGTTACGGTGCCCGGTGCCGCGACAGTGAATGAGTGGAGATAGCCAGCGGCGTCCGTCACAAAAATGCGGGTTGATCCCGAATCATAGACGGGAGAGGTCAACGCGGGTGCAATAGTCGTGCTCGCGGTCGCTGGCCAGCCAGAGGGGTCCAGGGTTGGAGTTCCAAGAAATGCGCCGGTCACCTCGTGCACTTTGCCAGTGTCATCGCCGACGTAAAGGGTATCGGCCGTTCCGTAGACATAAAACGGCGCCGAAGCTGTGTCGTTGGCGCCCAGGCTAATGGAGGTATAGCAGGGAACTGTGCACGTGCGATAGCTCCCCATACTCACCGAGGTGGGACTGATCGGCGCAACGACAGTGCCGCTTGAGGCTGCCATCTTGAGTAACACCAAGCTGGCGTTGCCTCCCTTCGTCTGGACGAAGGCGACCTGAGTCCCATCCAGCGAAATTGTGGGCGAAGTCGTCGCCGTAAACCCGGTACCGGTGTTGTAAGCCCAATACACCACCGGAAGACTCCCGCTAAACAACGGGCAGCCGCTGTAAACGCTATTAAACGCAACGATCGTCGCGTGGGCGGGCGAGCCAGCGACCCCGGTTGGGAACACAACATAGTCGCTGCAGCTTGCAGTGGTCGTCATCAGGTTAAATTTGGCGGGATATTGCCCGCCAGCCAGCCCCGGACCACCCAGCGCCTCGCTCCAGTCTGCCTTGATGTTCGACTGATTCATCCGTCTGTACATCCGCACGAAATCGTCCGGCTCCCCGAAGCGTAGGTCAGCGGATTCGGCGTTCCAGCGTAACCGGTACTCCGCATCGATTCCGGCGGGTCCCTTCATTTCGCCGTGCTTCTTCAACTGCTGGATCACGTACCGGGGCTCGTTGACCACTTTCTGCCAGTGCTCGTACTCACCCTTCTGTAACGCCTCCTCCTCGGCGCCGATGTTTGAGAAAACAACATGACGATGGCTCCAATCCTCAGGGTAACCTCTGATCTCGGTTCCGTTGACGTACACCGACGACCCACTCTGACCCTGCATCGGCTTGACGACAAGCACGGTCGCGAATAACGCAACACTGAGAAACGACCATTTAAACCACGGACAGTTCAAATTCCACATTGATGCGCAACCTCCGGCGAAACCACTGGCTGTTTCTGAGGCTTGCAACTATCTCGAGACTGCTATCCGCGGCTGGCGCCGAGCTCAGCGTCGGATGAAGTTCGTGTCAAATCCCGCTTACTTACTGGTCCCTATCAGTCCGGCGCGTTCGCCGTTTCGCCGCGTCTATGTGGATTAGGGCCGACGCGATGAGGACTTCTGCTCGTCATTAGAAGCAAGAGCGGGGCGTAGCTACCGTATTTGCCAATTAACGGCAGGACAATAGAAAACTGGTACGGACTGTTCGGAAACGTAACTAGGCGCGTATTAAGGTGCCGCATCAAGTTTTGGGTCGAAGCCGCCTTGCTTCGCCTACGAAGCACGTGGGCACATTGTAATGCGGCAAGCTAGTGTTGTCCACCGCCAGATAGCTCTCGAACGATTTCTCCTACGAAGTTCTTGGCGTCGCCGAAAAGCATTAGCGTGTGATCGAGGTAATAGAGGGGATTGTCGATTCCGGCGAAGCCGGGATTCATGCTGCGCTTGATCACCATTACGGTGCGGGCTTTATCTACGTCGATGATGGGCATGCCATAAATCGGGCTGCCCTTATCTGTACGCGCGGCGGGATTTGTGACGTCGTTCGCGCCGATAATCAGCGCGACGTCCGTCTGCGGCAAATCGGAGTTGATCTGATCCATTTCCATCAGGCGGTCGTAGGGAATATCGGCTTCGGCGAGAAGAACATTCATGTGTCCGGGCATTCGGCCAGCGACCGGATGAATGCCGAAGCGCACGTCGATGCCCCTTTTTGTTAGAGCGTCATAGAGTTCGCGCACTTTGTGCTGCGCCTGGGCCACGGCCATGCCGTATCCGGGAACGATCACGACCTTGTTGGCGGCTTCTAGGATTCCAGCGGCCTCTTCGGCTGAGGCGCTACGCACGGTCCTCTCTTCGGCCGCGGCGGCAGATGAGGTTTGTACCTGGCCAAACGCGCCGAACATTACGTTGGTGAAGGAGCGATTCATGGCCTTGCACATGATTACCGAAAGGATGAAGCCGGAAGAGCCGTCAAGCGCGCCGGCAACCACCAGCAGCTTGTTATTTAGCACGAAGCCTAGAAGTGCCGCCGAAAAGCCGGCGTAAGAATTCAGGAGTGAGATGACCGTGGGCATATCGGCGCCACCAATCGGAGTTACGAGCAGGACGCCAAACGTCAGGGACACGACCACCATCGCGGGAAAAAGATACGGCTGCTCCGGATTCACAACCAGCGCGATGGCCAGCAGAATCGCGGCGGCCAGCACGGACAAGCTCACAAAGTTCTGTCCTTTATAAACGATGGGGCGCTGCGGCAAAATTTCTTGCAGCTTGCCGGCAGCGATCAAGCTGCCCGTGAAAGTGAGCGAGCCGATAATCACCTCAAGTCCGATTTCGCCCATTCCGAATCGCGTAACGTGCGGAATGCCAACGTAATATTCGGCGATACCGATCATGGCCGCGGAGAGCGCCCCGAAGGCGTGGCTGAGAGCAGTCCGCTGGGGCACAGCGGTCATTTTGACCATGCCGAGTGGAATGCCGATGCCCGCGCCGATGATAAGCGTGATGATGATCCACTTGTACGCGACGACTTGAGGGTCGAACAGGGTGGCGCCGACGGCCAAGGCCGCGGCAATTTCGCCAACCAGGACGCCGCGGCGCGCCGATGCCGGCGAGCTGAGCCACTTAATGGCGAGAATGAACAGAACGACAGCGACGATGTAGCTGGCGTCAATGAGTTGTAGGATTTGGGCCTGGCTCATGATTTTTTGGGCTTGCCGGTCTTGAACATACGCAGCATGCGATCGGTGATGAAGAAGCCGCCAACCATGTTGCTGAAGGATGCGGAAACGGCGATCAATCCGAGAATGACGGAAAGGCGCGTCTCATGGCGTCCCGCGATGATAATGGCGGCAACCACGACGATAGCATCCAGCGCATTGGTGAGAGACATCAGCGGGGTGTGCAGGAGCGGTGAAACGCGCTTGATCAGCTCAAACCCAACGAAGCCCGCCAGAATGAAGACGTACAGATTGGAGATAAAATCCGACGGCACGCTTTTCCTCCTTATCCCTTTGCAGCCAGCGCGGGCAGCGCAAAAAATTCGCGCACGCGCGGGTTCACTACTTCTCCGCCCCGAGTGAGCAAAGTGTCGCGCGTGATTTCGTCCTCGAGATTGAGGTTGAGCGTTCCAGCCTTCACCAAGTGCAGCAAGAAGGCGGTGACGTTGCGCGCGTAAAGCGAACTGGCGTGGTAAGGCACGGTGCTCGCGAGATTGATGCGGCCGATGATGGTGACGCCGCTATCGACGATGGTTTCCTCGGAGCGAGTGAGTTCGCAATTACCGCCGCGCTCGGCGGCGAGATCGACGATCACCGAGCCCGGCCCCATGCCGCGAACCATCGGCGCCGTCACCAACACTGGGGCTTTCTTGCCAGGGACAACGGCGGTGGTGATGACGACGTCGTTTTCCGCGACTACTTTGCCCATGAGTTCGCGCTGGCGGGCGTAGAACGATTCATCTTGCGCGGTGGCATATCCGCGGGCGTCCTGCGCATCCTTGGCCTCGATAGGAAGTTCGACGAAGCGTCCGCCAAGGCTCTGCACCTGCTCCTTCACGGCGGGACGCACATCGTAAGCCGAAACCACCGCGCCCAAACGCCTCGCGGTGGCGATGGCTTGCAAGCCCGCGACACCGACGCCGATGACCAGGACGCGCGATGGAGTAATCGTGCCGGCAGCGGTGGTCAGCATGGGAAAGAAGCGCGGGAGCACGTCCGCTGCGATCAGCACGGCCTTGTAACCGCAAACGGTGGCCATCGAAGAAAGCGCGTCCATACTTTGCGCACGCGTGGTGCGCGGCATCATTTCAATGGAGAAGGACGTGACGCCCGTGCCGGCGATTTCCTGGACAATTTCCCGCGATCCCAGCGGGCGCAAGAAGCCAATGAGAATCTGATCGCGGCGCATGAGCGGGAGGTCGGCTTTTCCGGTGCGCTCGTTCGAGCCGTAGCAGAGAACCTGCGTGACAATTTCGGCGGCGGCAAAGACAGCCGCGCGGTCGGGCGCGATCTTTGC
>DATDIT010000088.1:0-9251 GCA_036520875.1 Candidatus Acidiferrales bacterium | reverse complement strand
TTCAGTGCTGGAAGTTGTATCGAAAGTGGCCCGCATTACGGATTTGCGCTTATCCATCGATCCTCCTGAGGCTTTTTTGGATATCAATATCGATTGCCCTGGTCTATGCCAACTCCCTTAACTACAATCCCCACGAGCATTATTTTGCCCTAGCGTAGCACCGTCTGCAAAGCGAAACCTCGCCACTGCATAGGCAATCATCGTCAAACTATTGTAGGATATGAATCGAGTTCGGGGCGTAGCGCAGCCTGGCTAGCGCGCCTGGTTCGGGACCAGGAGGTCGGTGGTTCAAATCCACTCGCCCCGACCATTCTTTTCAATTAATAACCGGGCTCCGAAGTCCGCTAGTCCACGAATGGTGTTGTTCGTTCTTCGATCAATTTCCGAATCGAAGCCGCATGTTGACGCAACTGCTCAGCCTCACGTACCAGATTCCCGTTCCCTAGGCGTTCTTTAGCCGCATATTCTGCGAGGTCCGCACCTTCTTCCAAGGCTACGATTGCCTCGTAGAGCTTTCGTTCCTGCGTAGAGGTCGCTTCGTCGATTAAAGTCATCAACGGGAAAACGTGTCCAACCCGGCACTTAAATTCTATAGGCGCATCGCGATGTTTGTGGAGCGGGCCGCGACATTCCGGGCACGTGAAAATATTAGGTTGTGGGGGCGCTTCCACGATCGGCACGTTCTTTGGCTGCATTGCATTTACCTTGACTCCGGCTACCAGCTCCGTGATAACAGCTGCTATCTGATCCGCTTTCAGCCGGTAGTTCACCGGTGCGGCTTCCAGGGCACTCATCGGCATGGAAGGAAACGGCGCTTCCTCGATGTCCTGCACAATCGTAACCCCGCCGTGCCTTGCGACATCCCAAAGTCCGGAAGCCCCATCATCCAGCATCCCCGAGAGCAGCACGCCGATAACTTCATCCCGATGCATCGCGGCAGCGGAACGAAAACTCACATTGATGCTAGGCCGATGCAGTCCCTCTTTCGGGCTGCGTGTCACGTGAATGTGGTCCAGGCCGACCGTGAGGTGGCGATCCGGTACAGCCACGTAAATATTTCCGCTTTGGATGGGCATAGCCTCAGAAGCCTTTACTACGCGCAGAGGGGTCAATCGAGCGAGAACTTCATCGAGATGGCTTTCCGAGCGGCCACGCAAATGGATGACTACAAATACGGCTGCTGGAAGGTCAGCCGGCAAACCGCAGACGATCGTCCGCAAGCCGTGAAAACATCCTGCCGATCCTCCGATCATCACGATGTTTCGCTGTGGCATAACGCTAGCTTGCTAGTGACCTACTGTGATGTCAATCAGGGTGGGGCTGAAAATGTCTCCCCGCTCAACCGTAGTCCCTTTTTCACCTCGGCTGCGGCGCGCAAGCTACGGCCGGCGGGCCCTACATTCTTTCGGTAACCCAAAATGGTCTCCTTCCAGTATGTTTCCTCGTCCTCGAATGCCCTACCGTGATTTATCGCCCGGCTCTAAGCGCGAAGCGCAGGAGTCTAAACCATGAACGGCTACGATCCGATTTTGCGTCGGCATTTTATCGGCGGTCTTGGACCAAGCCTAGCCTTCTCTGCAATTGGGTCGCACTTGACTGGCAGCTCGTCTCTCACTTCCCGCGGTAGTGGCGAGCCGTTACAGGACCCCACTACAAAATATCCGAAACCGCCATTTCAGAAACAATCCCAGCCCTGGCCCGGACTCGCCAGCAAGATGGACCCGCGGCCTGACCACGGTGAGACGAGCTATCGCGGTTCGGGCCGACTTGGCGGAAGGAAAGCACTCATTACTGGTGGCGATTCGGGCATGGGCAGAGCTGCAGCCATAGCGTTCGCGCGTGAAGGAGCTGACGTCGCAATTAACTATTTCCCGACCGAGGAGCCCGACGCGAAAGAAGTCATCGATCTAATCGAAGCCGAAAAGCGCGTCGCGGTGCCGATTCCCGGCGACCTCCGCGACGAACAATTCTGCAAAAGCCTTGTAGAAACCGCCGTGCAAGGTTTGGGTGGAATCGACATCTTAGTCTCCAATGCGGGGCGCCAGCAAAGCAAGAAATCAATCCTCGATATTTCAAGTGAAGACTTCGACGCGACGATAAAGACAAACATTTACGCGCCCTTTTGGATCATCAGGGCGGCGCTCCCGCACATGAAACCTGGCTCGGTGATTATCGGAACGACATCCGAGCAAGCCTACGATCCATCGCCCGACTTGTATGACTATGCGCAAACAAAAGCGGCCACGATGAACTATGTAAAATCACTGGCGAAGCAGCTCGGTCCAAAGGGAATTCGTGTGAACGGCGTAGCTCCAGGTCCCATATGGACTCCTCTGCAAGTGAGCGGAGGGGCAACGCAGGAGAAGCTGGAAAAGTTCGGTGGCCAGACACCTTTGGGCCGTCCCGGGCAACCCGCGGAGCTCGCATCTATTTATGTTCAGCTCGCCGCAGGCGACGGTAGCTATGCAACAGGTCAAGTTTACGGGGCCGCGGGCGGGAGCGGGCAGCCCTGAAATAGGTTCTTATTTCCAGGGTTTACTCTTGCAGGTCACATGCAGTCGTGCAGGTCTAGTCGGCGATCCGTGGTGTTCTCCACATTTATTGGTCCGTGCTTGGGCCAAACTACTCGGCCTGCCCAACCCATTAAGTCGGCGCCTTACATCACGCAAAAACCGCAAACCAAGCATCCTTTTTCAAGTCCCTTGATGCGGCCCTCTCTTTGAGGTAATCGGTTTGCGATAGCAGTTGGCCCCCTCTCTGGATTCGAGTTCCCCGGAATTCGGCATGGGAACGAGCTCTCGGACATGAAATTCAAGAATCCCGAGACATCGTCCCGCGACTGAGGATAAATTCCGGCCGTCAGCGTCCATCCTTTTACTCAAACGGTTAATGGCTTTAATGGGTTCCTGGTCGATTTATGGGATGACGCGGAGCGGAGGCGCGGTGAAGATGAGAGAGGCACCCGCAGTGGCTCGAGAGTGCCTATAAAGGCAATGGAAGTACCTATGTACCATTTGGAAGAGGCATTCGTTGTTCCACTGTTAGAGTGAGCCTCATCGAACGGCGCACGCGCGCCCAATGGAACGCTCACGCTGTCGCGGAAAAGCTAGAGAGAGATTGATTCTTGGGAGTACAAGCCTTGAGTGAAAATATGAGTGCCATTGGGATGGCAGTCAAAGGTTCTTACGACTACAGTCTGGTTGCCCTTTCTGTTTTGATCGCGATGCTCGCCTCCTACGCCGCGCTGGACCTATCCTCCAGAGTAACCGCAGCGCGCGGCAGGGTCCGGTTCGCCTGGCTTTTCGGCGGTGCCGCGGCGATGGGGACAGGGATATGGTCAATGCACTATATCGGCATGCTGGCCTTCAGCTTGCCGATTCCAGTGCTCTATGATTGGCCCACTGTACTGTTATCGCTGTTGGCCGCTATTTTTGCGTCCGCCATTTCGCTATTCATCGTGAGCCGTCAGAGAATGGGATTGCCGGCAGCCATGATAGGCAGCGGCATCATGGGCGCCGGGATCGCAACCATGCATTACACGGGTATGGAAGCGATGCGATCTTCGGCGATGTGCCATTATTCTTTCTTCCTCGTCACACTTTCCGTGGTGCTCGCGATCCTGATCTCTCTTGTAGCCCTTTGGCTCACGTTTCATTTCCGCAACGACGTGAAGGAAAAATGGCTACAGAAGATAGCGAGCGCGATCTTGATGGGGGCGGCAATTCCAGTGATGCATTACACCGGTATGGCCGCCGCCAGTTTTAGGCTTACCGGTATGGCGCCGAACCTATCCCATGCCGTAAGCGTTTCGTCGCTCGGAGTCACGGGAATTACGATAGTTACATTCATGGTCCTCGGCCTGGCCGTCCTGACTTCGGTGATGGACCGTCGATTCTCAATTCTGGAATCCAGTGAAGAGCGCCTTCGATTAATTATCAATACGGCCTTAGACGCGGTCATTACCTTGAACGCGGATGGTTTGATCACGAACTGGAACTCAGAAGCCGAAAAAACCTTCGGATGGTCTTCTCAGGATGCACTTGGACGACCGCTGGCCGAGATCATCATGCCGCGACGGTATCAGCAGGATCCTAAGGGAGGCCTCCAACGCTTTCTGGGGACTGGTGAGGGAATGATGGTGCGGCAACGGACAGAAACGACGGCGTTGCATCGCGACGGTCACGAATTTCCGGTCGAGGTAGCGATCTCACCCGTCAAGTTCGATGGACAGTGGATAATCAGCGTCTTCATTCGGGACATCACGGAACACAAACGGGCGCAGACGGAATTACTCAGCGCAAAACAGGCCGCCGAGGACGCAAACCGCGCGAAGAGCGTTTTTCTGGCAAACATGAGCCATGAATTGCGCACCCCTCTCAATGCGATCATCGGGTATAGCGAGATGCTGGAGGAGGAAACGCAGGGATCAGTGAAAGAGGCCGTTGTGCAGGATCTTCGGAAAATTCAATCTGCCGGCAAACACTTGCTGGCGCTGATCAACGATATTCTGGACCTCTCAAAGATTGAAGCTGGAAAAATGGGGCTGCATCTTGAAAGTTTCGATGTAGCCCAAATGATCGACGAGATAGCAAGCACCGTACAGCCGGCCGCAGCGAAAAACACCAGCGCACTGCAAGTGAAGGTCGCAAAGAACGTGGGCGAGATGCACGCCGACCTCACCAAGGTTCGGCAGATTCTGTTGAACCTGCTGAGCAACTCCTGCAAGTTTACGGACCACGGCACGATCGCACTGAATGTGGATCGAAGAACCATCGATCGTCGCGATTGGCTGCAATTTGAAGTCAGGGACACCGGAATCGGTATCAGCCCGGAACAAAAGGAAAATCTCTTCCGGGAGTTTTCCCAGGCCGATGCTTCCATCGCCCGGAAGTATGGCGGAACCGGTCTCGGCCTAGCCATCACCCATCGCTTTATTCAAATGATGCGGGGAAGCATTACAGTCGAGAGTCAGCCCGGTCGGGGCTCCACGTTCACAATACAGCTGCCGGCCCAAGTTAAACCGGAAGGTGGCGAATCGGCACAATCGCAACCGCTCGTCGAAATTCCGGAGACGTCTCAGCCCATTCAATCGAATCGAGGCACGATTCTGGTCATAGACGATGACCCGGCGGTTCGCGATCTGATGCTGCGATACTTAACGAAACTGGGTTTCTATGCGGTCACTTGCGAAGGTGGCGCGGAGGGTCTGCGCCTTGCGAAGGAAGTTCGTCCCCTGCTGATCACCCTGGACGTTGTGATGACTGAGATGGACGGCTGGCGCGTCCTCAAACAACTCAAAGCGGATCCTGAACTGGCAGAGATTCCGGTGATCATGGTTACCGTGGTAGATAACGAACCCATGGGCGTTAGTTTGGGTGCTTCCAGCTATCTGGTCAAACCCGTTGACCGTGACCGGCTGGCGGTTCTAGTCGAGCGATATCGCTTAGCCCGGCCGTCCGGGCAGAACGCGGCAGTCCCGGGCGCCACGATTCGGGTTTGAAGACATCAGCCCACGACGATGCCGCAGGCGGCGAGCAAGTGTAACCTCCGGGCTCTTCGCGAGAAAAACCACATGGCAAAAATCCTGCTGGTCGAAGATAACGAAATGAATCGAGACATGCTCTCGAGACGCCTGGAGCGGAGGGGATATTGCATCGTCACTGCTGAAACGGGCGAGCAGGGACTTACGCTAGCGCGCCTGGAGGCGCCAGATCTAATCCTGATGGATATAACCCTGCCGGAGATGGACGGCTGGGAAGCGGCTCGCTTGCTGAAGGCAGGTGAAAGCACCCGCCATATTCCGATCATCGCTCTTACGGCTCGCGTGCTGATGAGCGATCAAGCGAAGGCTTTTGAAGTGGGCTGCGACGACTATGACACCAAGCCTGTAGACTTCGGGCGCTTGACTGAAAAGATCGGAAACTTACTGGGGGAGAAGCATCTGCCATGAATTCTCGAGCGTGCCGGGTCTTAATCGTTGATGACAACGAAATGAACCGGGACATGCTTGCCCGCCGGCTGGAACGCCAAGGCTATGTGGTCGGAGTAGCGGAAGGCGCACGGTGTTTGCTGGAGCGGATCCAGGAAACGGCGGTAGATGTGGTTCTCCTGGATGTCGAGATGCCGGGAATCAGCGGTCTGGAGGCTCTGCAGACGTTGCGCGGGTGTTATTCTCCGATTGAATTGCCGATCATCATGGTGACCGCGAAGGACCAGAGCGAGGATATTGTCAACGCACTTAATCTGGGCGCCAACGACTATCTTACGAAGCCGGTCGATTTTCCTGTCGCTCTGGCGCGCATCCGTACGCAGGTGTCGCACAAGAAGGCGGAAGAGGCATTGCGAGAGAGCGAGGAACGCTATGCCTTGGCGGCCCGTGGCGCCAACGATGGGCTTTGGGATTGGAATCTGCTGGACAATCTTATCTATTTCTCTCCGCGCTGGAAAATGATGTTGGGTTACGACGAAGCTGGGATCGGAGACCGCCCTGAAGAGTGGCTGGATCGAATCCATGTCGCGGATCGCGAACGGGTGAAGGATGAGATCGCCGCTCATCAAAGAGGACTGACACCCCTCTTCGAGAGTGAAAACCGCGTGCAGCACAAAGACGGCAGCTTTCGCTGGATGCTGAGCAGAGGCCTGGCGGTTCGCGACGCTTCGGGAAAACCTTCGCGCATGGCTGGATCGCAGACTGACATCACCGGCGGCAAGGTCGCCGACGCACTGACGGGCCTGCCGAATCGGCTGTTGTTTATTGACCGGCTGGAGCGATTGATCGAACACACAAAACGCCATAAAGATTATTTGTTTGCGGTTTTGTTCCTGGATCTCGACGGCTTCAAGATGATTAACGACAGCATGGGCCACGTGGTCGGAGATCAGCTGCTGGTTGGAGTGGCAAATCGCTTGGAAAAGTGCCTGCGAGTTAGTGACACGGTCACGCGGCTCGAGAAGCTTTTTACCATAGCGCGCCTGGGCGGAGACGAGTTCACCATTCTTCTTGATCAGGTAAAGGATCCGAGCGACGTCACATTGGTGGCGGAGCGGCTCATGAACGCATTAGCATCCCCTTTCAACCTGGGTGGAAAGGAGGTCTTCACCTCGGTGAGCATCGGGATCGCGTTGAGCAGCATTGGATACGACAAAAGCGAGGATATCCTGCGCGATGCCGACACGGCGATGTATCGGGCAAAATCTCTCGGTAAGGCTCGCTACGAAGTATTCGACATGGATATGCGGGCGAGCGTGCTAGCGCGCTTGCAGTTGGAGACGGATTTACGGTGCGCGCTGGGCCGGGAAGAGTTTCGGAATTTTTATCAACCGATTATCTGCCTCGAATCCGGACTGATCATTGGGTTTGAAGCCCTGCTACGCTGGCAGCACCCCACTCGGGGCCTGCTTCAACCGTTGGATTTCATCCCCGTAGCGGAAGAGACTGGCATGATTCGCGAGCTCGGTTGGTGGAACTTGCAGGAAGCGTGCCGGCAAATCAGCGCTTGGAACCGATGCCGTAACGGCAGCTATCCCCTCACGATGAGCGTCAATCTCTCCGTGAAACAGTTTTTGCAAGCCAGCTTAGTGGATGAAATCGGCAAATTGTTGCAGGAACTAGGTCTTCCCCCGGATATTTTGAAGCTTGAAATCACGGAAAGCACCGTGATGGCGGACCCCACGGGAGCCGTTGAAATGCTGTCGCGGATCAAGTCTTTGGGCGTCAAGCTTTCTGTGGACGACTTCGGCACGGGTTATTCTTCGCTAAGCTACCTGCAACGCTTTCCGCTGGATACGCTGAAGATCGACCGTTCGTTCACCGAGGCAATAGGCCAGGGAGGAGACAGCATGGAGATCGTACGAACCCTCTTGCCCATGGCCAAGAGTCTTAGGCTCAATGTGATTGCCGAGGGCGTCGAGACAGCCGAACAACTTGCGATATTGAGGAAACTCCAGTGCGAATACGCACAAGGTTTCTATTTTTCACAACCGCTGGCTGCCGACCAAGCCGCAGCTCTTTTGGAAAGACATCCGAAATGGTAGCGCTGCCGTACAGCGTCTAACTCCACGTCGGATACACGAGCAGCAGGACCCTGGCTATTATTGAGCTTCATATTTGGATAGATCGCGGCGACGAACTTTGAGGCCCAGGCCCGAGCGCGCCAAATCCGGGACCAGCTTCCCGTTCACCGGCTTCACGACACCGTCGAAAAGAAGGTTCTCGATTCGTACGTGGTCGTGAAAATATTCAAGATGTATGGCACTGGGAACGCTGCAGCACGCATGCATATGAACCGACGGGGCTGTATGAGCAGAGAGCGGCATGGAGTGTGCTGTGCATAAGGCGTCCGCTTGCAACAATCCGGTGATTCCGCCGCAACGCGTTGCGTCCGCCTGTAAAACATCAACTGCGCCCGCGCGCAACATTCTGGAAAAATAGGCGGCATCGTATCCGTATTCACCTGCTGCGATTTCGATGCCGGCTGGGGCTCGATCGCGCATCATTCGAAGCCCATCGAGATCATCCGAACTGACAGGCTCCTCAAACCAGCTGACATCAGATTTGAGAAATTGCTGGGCGAATTCGAGCGCTTGCTTTCGACGATAAGCGCCATTTGCGTCGACAAATAACCGTGGAATGCTGCCAATAGCTTCCCGCGCGCCGCGAACGCGTTCTACATCCTCATCTGGATTCCGGCCTACCTTCATCTTGACCATGCGAATCCCGGAATTGGTCCATCCGGATAGCTGCCTCTGAAGCTGTTCCGAGGAATAGGACGTAAAACCGCCGCTGCCATAGACGGGTATCCCCGATCGGGTCGCGCCGAGAAGCTTCACGAGAGGAAGTTGGAGGAGCCTTGCCTTGAGATCCCAGAGCGCGATATCAATGGCAGAAATAGCCATTGCCGCGATACCTCGCCGTCCCAGATTGCGGACCGCCTGCGCCATCGCTATCCATGAGGCCGAAACGTCCATGGCATCGCGGCCTTCGACGACATGTCGAAGCAAGGTGTCGATGAGCTTTGCAGTGCTTACGTCCGCGTAGGTATAACCGATGCCGATAGCCTCACCGCATTGGGCTTCCACAATAACGATAGTGGTTTTGTCCCACTCGATCGTGCCGTCGGACTCAGGGAAGTCTGTTGGAATCGTACAGGCAACGACCCGTACAGTTTCTACGGCAGACCGAATTGAATTGGTAGTGATGGTGTCCATGGCGTTCTGACTCACCGCACGGGTTGGCCGGTTGGGGGGGGGGG
>DATDIT010000087.1:0-21863 GCA_036520875.1 Candidatus Acidiferrales bacterium | reverse complement strand
CTGGAGCAGTTGCCACGAGGGCGGCAATCAGGCGCTCACCGAAGCGCAAAAATATCCCACCGACTACGACGCCATCGCCGCCGGCGATCCCGCGTATTACATCACTCATCTCCAAGCGATGTCCGAGTACACCACCTGGGTAGCTCTCAAAGATGGAGTGAAGGCGCCGGGCTACATCCCTCCTTCGAAGTATCCTGTGATTCACCGCGCCGCACTCGATCAATGCGACGCGCTCGACGGCGTCCGCGATGGCTACATCGAGGACCCCACGCGCTGCCACTTCGATCCCGAATCGATTCGCTGTCCCGCCAAGGAGGACTACGCTTCGTGCCTCACCGAACCTCAAGTGCAAACGGCCAAGCTGATTTATGCGGGCCCAAAATTCGCCGACGGTAAACAGATTTATCCCGGCTTCGATCCCGGTAGCGAGCTCGGCTGGGGTTTGATGGCCGCCGGGCCGCAGCCGCTGAGCATCAGCAACGGTTTTTTCAAAGCCATAGTGTTCGAAAATCCAAACTGGGATTTCCGCACCTTCGATGTGGATCGCGACACGAAGCTCGCCGAATCCAAGGACGGCGCCGCGCTCGATTCACACAATCCTGACCTGAAGCCTTTCAAGGACCACGGCGGCAAGTTGCTCATCTACCAATCGTGGGACGAGGCCATCATTCCCCCACGAAGCATGATCGACTATTACAAAAGTGTCCTCGCAGCGATGGGCGGTCCAAGCAACACAAACAACTTCGTCCGCTTGTTCATGGTGCCAGGCATGGGCATGTGTCCCGGCTTCGGCCTGGGAGACAACGGCACCTTCAACGCCCTCGACGTAGTCGAGAAATGGCGCGAGACCGGAGTCGCGCCCGACAAAATCATCAATTCTCACAAGCTCGCAAATGGCGAAGTCGATAGAACCCACCCGGCATGTCCTTATCCACAAGTGGCCATCTACAACGGCAAGGGCGATCCCTACGACGCCGCAAGCTTCACCTGCGGCAAGCCAAAGTGGTGACTGAACTGGATTGGTTTTGATTTTGTAGGGCACAGTATACTATGCCTACAAACATACTTGGCGAGATGTCAACCATCCGCCCGAGTCCGTACGGCGGCCCTCCACACGCGAGGCATCGAGGGCCTTTGCCGGTTAGGATTTTTCTTAGCTTCAAATCAAGGCAGTCCGAGACTCCCATACGCACGCGGGTACGTAATGATTCCCCAGGGAGTCTGAAATCCGCCAATCACAGTGATGGGTTTGTACGAATTTGCGTCAATCACGTAAACGCTGTTCGAGCGCCCGCATGCCAGCAGAATCTTCGAATCGTCCGGCGTAAACGTGAAATGCCAGCACCGTTTGCCGACAGGCGTCTCTCCAAGCAGTTGCAGCGAATCCGCCGAATAAACCTGAAATTCATGCGCCGCTGCCGCCGCCACAAAAATCCTTTTGCCCAGGCGATCGAACGCCACGCCATATGGTTTCGCTGCGGTGGAAACGGACTTGATCACATTGAATTTGTCATCGAGCAAAAGCAGGGTCCCTGATCCTTCCATCGTCACCGCATATCGATCGCCTTGCGGCGCCAATTTCACGCCTCGAGGTCGCCTACCATACGAAACAAGGTTCACTTCCTTGCTCAACGCTCCCGTTTCAACGTCATACACGCCGAGTGTATTTTGCGCCTCATTGGCGACAATCAATTGCTCGCCGTCGGCTGAGAACGCGATTCCCTCGGTTTCTTTGCCTGCGGTGAAAGTTTTCCCCCGCGACCAGTCCCCGGTATTGAATGAGACAATCTCCGCCGGGGCTTCATTCTCGTCGCTATCTTGCTCTTCTCCGCCCGAACCTTCCGTCGGTGGGCCGCCCGAAGACCCCGGCTCGAACGACGTGTAGAACCATTTTCCGCTCGGACCAATCTTCACGAATTCGGGATTGTCTCCCACTGGAATTCGCTTCAACAGCGACATCCCGCGCGTCTTGAACACAGTCGCGTCCGCCGTGTCCTTATTCGCCGTGAAAAGGTAATCTCCATCAAACGTGATCCCAATCCCGCGCGGCGCCACGTTCTTGGGGTGGACCTTCTTCACCACTTTCAGCGTACTCAGATCGATTACGGATATTCCGCCATCCTCTTCGCTCACGTAAGCCACATTAGTAGGAGTTCTTGTGAAACGTATGTATAGGGCCACGCAAACAGCAAATGCAATGAGTGCAACAATCACCAAGACCGCATATTTACCCAGGCTCATCCGCCTTCCTTTCTAGCGCCTTTGTTGGCCCGCTCGGGACTTTCCATTCATCCGGGTTTCTTTGCGCAAAGAATCGTCTTCACAGTTTCGAAGCCGGGATTCTGAATCGTTGCTACGCTGTTTCGCTCCAGCTTATTAAACGCCGCGTAGCATCAGGCGGGTACGCTTTCCCAATTTCTAGTCTTCGATTTGCAGGCTCTGGCTTCCAACTTCTAGTGTCTAGCCTCCAGACCCTCACATCATGGTGTTAAACTTCGCCGCGACCCAACTGCCGCCCTTTTTCACTTCAAGCTTGTCAACCAGGATCGAGCCGCTCCGCAATTTCCCGGTGACGCGAATGGTCTGGCCGGCGTACTCGGCTATATCCGGAGAAGGCACGGCCAGAATGAAAAATTTCTTGTCCGGAGTCAGCAGTCCGGCCGGACGTCCCATTTTCAGGCACGCCGTTCCGCAGTTTTTCATGCCCATGTGATCGTTGTTTGCTTGCGCCGGATCCGTCAGATAGCAACTGGCATCCACGAGCGTGCCGGTCCACACTTGGTTCTGCTCCGCGTGCAGCGGCGCCATCATTGCCGCCAGCAATCCGCATACAGCCAAAATTCTTGCGACTTTCATTTCGCACGCTCCCGTTTCCCGTCAGCCGCGCGACATCGGCGATTCTACACCGCCCCGGTCGAATTCCTGAGGTGCGCGGGAAGCTCGGTCAGATTATCGAGCATGAGGTCCGGCGGATTGGCGCGAAGCGACGCCAGGCCTAACCCGTAGGTGACGCCGCAAGCCCAGGCGCCCGCGTTTCGCGCCGTGCGCACATCCACATCGGAATCACCTACTACCATTGCCTCCGTCGCAACAATTCCCAAATCGCGCAATAGGATATTCACTCCCTCGGGATCGGGCTTTTTACTTTCAAAGCTGTTGCCCCCGTACACATATTTGAAGAAGGGCGAGAGATTCAGGCCCTCCAGGATCGCCTTGCTGAATCGCACCGGCTTATTCGTCAACACGGCCATAGGATATTTTACTAGCAACGCGAGTGCCTCGCGCACGCCCGGGTAGGTGACGGTGTTGTCCAGCATATGCGCTCGATAGTACGAGAGGAAATACGCCAGCCCGCTTTCGACTTCCTCATCTGTAACGTGCTCACCAAGCACGCTGCGGATCAGCGCATTGGCGCCGCGGCCCACATAACCGGCAATTGTCTCGTGAGGAAGGGAAGGCCGGCCCATGTGTTTGAGCGTCGCATCCACAGCCAGCGCCAGATCGAGCTTCGAATCGATCAGCGTGCCGTCGAGATCGAAAATCAACGCCCGAACGCCCGCAAACTTTCCGTTTTCGTCTCCGCCGCTGCCTCGCGCCATCCATTGCTCCGAATCTGGAACTCCATTGTAAGCGGCACCCTTGCGCGTGTCACCCCGGTCTCGCTTCGACAAACACCCCGTCAAATGTAGGCTCAAGAAAACTCCACAGCAGCTGGTCCTTGCGCGCTTGACGTAATTTGTTAGCCTGATCACGTGATGATCAGACCTGTGAATTGGAAACGCCAACTCGATGAAGCGCCTGGCACGGGTCCGGCCTGTTGCCGAGGCCGCATTTTGGTCCGCGTTCGCTCAACCGCTCGGCCCTTGCCTCTCGACCGCCGCGAGGCTCGCAATCCAAACGTCGCCGCCGGGCCCTATCGTCCTCAGCCTGCTCGACACACCGGCCGAGTAGAATCCCCCGTAACTCACTCAAAACAAAGGATCCGTGCACAGTCTACCCGTCACAAAAATAGGGGCGAAAATTCGCCATCAATACTAACTTTCCGCAGCCCAGATCGGAGCGCGGACTAGCGGTGCCCCCTTCTAAACCATCCGCAAAGCCGTTTGCGCTCCGCCCGCACCCGCATCTCTACGAAATCAACACGTGGGCGTGGCTCGAAAAGTTCTCGGCTCGCGCAGGTCGTCTTATCAAGCTCGGCGATACTCCCGACACCGAGTGGGACGCCCTCGCCCGGCTCGGATTCAACGTCATCTGGCTGATGGGCGTTTGGCGGCGAAGTCCTGAGTCGCGCCGAATCGCCCTCGCCGATCCCTCAAACATCCAACAATACGATCGCGCCTTGCCCGGCTGGAAACCCGAGGATGTAGTTGGCTCGCCGTACGCGGTCGCGGAATATGTTCCCGATCCGCGCATCGGCACATGGGCCGAACTCGATAGCGTTCGCGAAAAACTGCACGCGCGAGGTATGGCGCTATTCCTCGATTTCGTCGGCAATCACACAGCGCTCGATCATCCGTGGACGCGCGAGTACCCCGATTTCTACGTTCAGGGTACACAAACTGATTTTGAGAATGATCCATCGCTCTTTTACCAAATCGAAACAGCGAGGCAGCCACTATTCTTTGCGCACGGCAAAGATCCTTACTTTCCGCCGTGGACAGATACGCTGCAGCTGAACCATTTTTCGCTGCCGATGCGCGCCGCCCAGCTTGCGACCCTGCGCACTATCGCGCAACATTGCGACGGTGTGCGCTGCGATATGGCCATGCTGCATTTGAATGACATCTTCGAAAAAAATTGGAGTCGCTTTCTGAACGGAGCGAAACCGCCTTTCACAGAGTTTTGGGCCGAAGTGCGATTGGTCGTGCCGAACCTGATCTTGCTCGCTGAAGCCTACTGGGGAACCGAGCGGCGCCTGCTCGATCTCGGTTTCTCATTCGCCTACGACAAGCAGCTGTATGACGCCATCCGGGATATCGTGGTGCCGGGGGTGCGCTCACGCCTGAAAGACGACCTCGCGCACCAAAGCCATCTCACCCGCTTCCTCGAAAATCACGACGAGCCGCGCGCCGCCGCGGTCTTTAGCGCAGAACACCTCGCTTCCGCCGCGACGCTGATGGGAACGCTGCCCGGCATGCGCCTTTACCACCAGGGCGAGCTTGATGGATTGAAAATTCATCTTCCGATTACACTGCGAATTCCCGGCGATGAGCCGCCCGATCCGCGGGCCGCTGCCTTCTTCGCTAAAATACTTCGCGTCACCGCAGAAAATGCATTTCACAACGGCGTTTGGAATTTATTGGTTGTGACGCCCGAAGGGGATGCCCCTCCCGATGGTTTGATCGCTTACGAATGGCGTTCGAAGAATTCCTGGAAAGTGATTGCCGTGAATCTGACCGATCAAACGTCGCAGGGCCGCGTTCATTTTGAAGGCCGCTCGCTCGCAGCGAAAGAATATCTTTTCTACGATGAGCTGAATGACGTTCGCTACATTCGCGCGGGTGACGAGATGCGCGGTGTGGGTCTGTTTGTTCGCCGCGACCCATTTGAAGCCCATATTTTCGATGTTTCGCCGGTTCGGGAACCATGACGAGTTGCGGCAACGGACCCTTTCGAGCTGCGGCAACCAGGATTACTTCTGCTATGCTTTTCGCCGTGCGACGTTTTCTGTTACTGATTTGCATGGTAGTTGCCGCCGCCGCGACACTCGCAATTCCGGTGGAATCTCGGAATCCTTTCCAGCAGCAAGCTCCTTTGCAGCCCGCGCCCGCTCCGCAAACGAATCCCGCGGCTCCCGCTCCGGCCCCGCAAGTTCCCGCAGGTCCTGTTATCGTGCTCGATCCCGCGCACGGCGGCACGGACACTGGAGCGCGCGGGCCGGATGGCGTGGTCGAAAAGGATTTGGTACTGCAAATCGTCCGCACGATGCGCGCGCAACTCGAACAGCGAGGTTATCGCGTGATCACCACGCGGAACGACGATACGAATCCCTCCTACGACGACCGTGCCGGCATCGCGAATGCCTATCCGGGCGCGGTCTTCGTCAGCATCCACATCTCTTCGACCGGCAAGCCAGGCACAGCGAGAGCCTACTTTGATCGATTTGGAACGCCTATCGCGCCTGCGTCCGCCCCGGGCACTACGGGCGTGGCGGGAGTGGCCGAGCGGGCGGTGAATCCTCCCTCGGGCGGTTTGATTGATTGGAACGATGCGCAGCGGCCATACCTCGAACCCAGTCACCGCCTCGCAAGTTTGATTCAAGTGCAGCTCCTCCAGCTTTTTCCCGGTTCCTCCATTGTTTCGACGGCGGCCGCGATCCGCGGCTTGCGATCGATCGACGAACCGGCGGTGGCCATCGAAATCTCGAGCGTGTCCGCCTCCACTCCAGATACGCTCGCGGCGGCCGCAGCCCCTCTAGCGAGAGCGATTGCCGCAAGCGTGGTCGCTTTTCGTCAGGGTGGCGCGATAGGAGCCAAATAAATGGGGCGGAACGTGAAGCTCGGCCTGGCGTGCCTGGTGATAGGCGTTATCGTCGGGCTCATCAGTTTTCGAGGTTTGCACCGGCGAGTGCGGCATCTGGCGGAAACGCAATCGGCGGATGAGAAAGCTCGGCACGAGGTGCTGGCTCCCCCGATATCTACTCCCACGGATGTGACCGCAAAAGCGGAAATCTATTGGGCCTCCGGTCCAGACAGCATCTCCCCGGTGGAAGTTGAATTGCCGCTTTCAGCCGATCCTGTGGAGCGCTCGAAGCAATTGCTGCGCAAGCTCATCTCGGATCCACCGAGCACGGATCAGCGCACACTTCCCGCGGACGCAACGCTGCTGGACTTTTACCTTCTTCCAGATGGCACCGCGATTGCCGATTTCTCTGATGCCGTCGCTTCTGAAATGCCATCAGGGATTCTGAGCGAACAGTTGGCGGTGGACTCCGTTGCGCGGACGCTTGAGACCAATGTGACCGGCCTGCGGCGGCTGAAAATTCTGATTCATGGACAGGAAGTAGATACCCTTGCAGGCAACGTGGATCTCACTGGTTTTTTCGATTTGAATTCGCCTCCAAGTCAGGCAGCTTTGTCCGCGCCGCCCACCGCAGGCTCACCGCCAGGCGTGTCGCCTCCGCCGACGCCGCCCGCCGAGGCTACCCTCAAAAAAACTTCCCGCTGATTCCAGGCGATTGACACATTCGTTGGCCCTAGTCAAAAATGGCTTGCCGCGGAAAGAGCGCGACGGAAGGAGTTTTTCTTGAGAGCAGATGGACGGGGGCCGGAAGATTTGCGGCCGGTGAAAATGACGCCGGATTTCATTCCCAGCGCCGAAGGCAGCGTTCTCATTGAAATGGGCCGCACCCGCGTAATCGTGACGGCGACGGTCGACGACGGCGTGCCCTCCTTTTTGAAGGGCACCGGCAAGGGATGGGTTACCGGCGAATATGGAATGCTGCCGCGTTCCACTGAGGAGCGCACGCCTCGCGAGTCCACCCGCGGACGCCAGTCCGGCCGGACGCTGGAAATTCAAAGGATGATTGGCCGGACGCTGCGTGCCGCGACGGACCTCAAGGCTCTGGGCGAGCGAACGGTTTGGCTTGATTGCGACGTGATCGAGGCCGACGGCGGCACGCGCACTGCTTCCGTTACTGCGGCCTTTGTCGCCCTGGCATTGGCGCTCGAGCGCATGGCTGCTGCCGGAATGATCCGTGCGGTGCCGCTTTTTGATTCGGTGGCAGCCACCAGCGTGGGTATCGTGGGCGAGCAGCTCTTGCTTGATTTGGTCTACGAAGAGGATTCCCGCGCGCAGGTGGATATGAATGTAGTGATGACCGGGAGCGGCCAATTTGTCGAAGTGCAAGCAAGCGCTGAAGGGCGTCCTTATACTGCTGATGAGTTGCAAAAATTGCTGGATCTAGCCGCCGGCGGCATTCGGGAACTGATAAAAGCGCAACAGGAACTGCTGCACATGAATTTCCGCGGCCGTTCGCGATAGACTCCGTGATCGAGCCTGCGTTCATCCGCCTTCTGCTGGCCTCATCGAATTCTGGAAAGCTGCGCGAATACAAGCAACTTGCCGAGATTTCCGGGATTGAAATCGAACTGCTTCCGAATTTCCAGAAGCTTCCCGCATTTGACGAATCGGCGCCCACCTTCGCCGAAAATGCCGCGGGGAAGGCGTTGCATTACAGCGCGCTTGCGGATGGCGTGGTGCTCGCCGATGATTCCGGCTTGGTTGTTCCAGCACTCGATGGCGCGCCGGGAGTTCGGTCAGCGCGATATGCCGGTCCGGAGGCCACGGACGCGGACCGGATCGGAAAATTGCTGCGCACAATGGAAGGGAAAAAAGGGGAAGCGCGGCGCGCCCGATTTATCTGCGTGACGGCGATTGCGGCGCGCGGGCGAGCGCTCGCCGTCGTTTCCGATTTCGTGGAGGGCAGAATTGCAGAAGAGCCTCGCGGATCGAGTGGTTTTGGGTACGATCCGGTATTCCAAATGCTTGATACCAACAGAACCTATGCAGAGCTACCCGCGGAAGAAAAGAATAGTTTGAGCCACCGGGGCAGGTCGTTCAGCAAACTTGTTGCCACTTTTCCACGCAAATGAGTCCGCGACCTTGGCGGTTCCTGTCGCATCCAATTACCTGGAACAAATAACTTGCGCTGGCACTGCGTGCCGGAGTAAAAAAGATACCCCCTCTTGGAGAGCTAACTGATGGCGACTTCCGGTGTGGCGCCAGAGCTTTATCCTCCGCTGTTCCTGCGTTTGGAGGAGGCGCGCTCGCGCACAGACCGTCTTTTTGACTTGTTGCCTCCGAATTCCTTTTATGACCGCCCGGTTGCAGAGCGCAACCGTTTGATCTTCTATCTGGGTCATCTGGAAGCTTTCGATTGGAACCTGCTCGCGCCCGCGTTGGATCTCGAATCGCACGATCCTAGTTTCGATAATCTTTTCGCCTTCGGAATCGATCCGGTAGGTGGAGGATTGCCGACGGACGAGCCGGGAGACTGGCCGAATATCGCCCAGGTGGAAAAATACAATTGGCGCGTTCGAGACAGGCTGGATGAAAGCCTGCGCAATTCGCGCGCGCGCCGGTCCGCCGATCCTTACCTCAAAGATGGAACCCTTCTTCAGACGGCGATCGAGCATCGCTTGATGCATGCCGAGACCCTCGCGTATCTGCTGCACAATCTGCAGGCGGAGCGAAAAACTCCGCAGGCTGCGGCCTTCGCCGATCCGAGAACTGCGCCGCGACCGCGCCAGGTGACGATTCCCGCGGGCATCGCAACGCTGGGACAGTCCCATACCGCCGGGGCTTTCGGTTGGGACAACGAATTTGAAGAACAACAAATTGAAGTGCCCAGTTTTTCGGTGGATGTATTCCCAGTGACGAATGAGGAATATTTGAAGTTCGTGCGCGCGGGCGGCTACGAGGATTCCAATCATTGGAAACCGGAAGACTGGGAATGGGTACGCCGCGGTCGAATCGCGCATCCGCGCTACTGGGTTCAACGGTCAAGCTCGCGGGCGGCCGATCCGGACACGCAGTGGGAATACAGAGCGATGTTTGGAACGATTCCGCTGCCGCTTTCCTGGCCCGTCTATGTGAGCCACGCCGAAGCGTCCGCGTTCGCGCAGTGGGCTGGGAGAAAACTGCCGACGGAAGCTCAGTGGCATCGAGCTGCTTACGGCACGCCGAATGAAACTGAGCTCGCATATCCGTGGGGCAGCGCGCCTCCGGAAACGTCGCGCGGCAATTTCCATCATCAGAGTTGGGATGCTACTCCCGTGGACGCGCATCCGGCCGGCGCCAGCGCATTCGGCGTGGAAGACCTGATCGGCAATGGGTGGGAATGGACCTCGACGCCATTCGGCCCCTTGCCCGGATTTAAGCGCTCCTCCTATTATCCCGGCTACTCGGCTAATTTTTTCGATGGCAAACATTTTGTAATGAAGGGCGGATCGCCGCGAACTGATGCATGCATGCTGCGGCGATCGTTCCGGAACTGGTTCCAGCCTCACTACCCGCACGTGTACGCTACCTTCCGCTGCATAGAGGAATAATCATGGGATCGGCTCCGCGAATGTCGGCCGTAAGCGCTCCGAGTCATGCTCTATCAGAATTCTGTTCGGATGTAGTGATGGGCCTCGCCCACCCGGGACAGAAAGAACTCCCGTCAAAGTATCTATATGACTCGGTGGGTTCCGCGCTCTTCGATGTGATTTGCATGCTGCCGGAGTATGGGCTGGCGCGCGCGGGAATGCGCATGCTTGAACGATACTCCCGCGAAATTATTGGGCGTGTGCCCGGCCCCGCGGTGGTGGCGGAACTGGGAAGCGGAAGCGGCCAACAGACGCGCTGGCTGCTCGAGGCTCTGGCCCATCGGCAGCGCGTGAATTATTACCCGATCGACATCTCCGGCAGCGCGCTCTCCCGCTGCCAGCAGGAATTGGGCCAGATCGACCGGGTAAGCATCGTGGGATTTGAGCGTGCCTATCTGGATGGCCTTCAGGAAGTAGCGGCGCGGCGCGGAGATGAAAAACTTTTCGTCCTGTTCCTGGGAAGCACGATTGGAAACTTCGACCGGCCCGCGGGCGAGCAATTCCTGCGCGAAGTACGTTCAATTTTGCGCGAAGAGGATGCGCTCCTGCTGGCAACCGACCTTGAAAAGCCAGTTGGCACTCTGGTGCTGGCCTATGACGATCCTACCGGCGTGACGGCGGCATTTAACAAGAACTTGCTTGCACGAATTAATCGCGAGCTCGAAGGAGATTTCGATCTTGCGCATTTCGAGCATCTGGTCCGGTACGACGAACAGGAACGCCGCATCGAAATGCACCTGCGGTCTAAAAAATGGCAGCGCATAACGATTCGCAAAGCGGGATTTCGATTTTATCTTCGCGAAGGAGAGACGATCTGGACTGAAAGCTCCCACAAGTACGATCCGCGGAAAGTGATCCAGATGGGCGAGCGCGCCGGCTATCGCTGCGCCGGACAATGGTTCGACGCAGAATGGCCCCTCGCACAGAACCTCTTCTTCGCGGTCTAAGCGCATAGGGGGATGAAAATGGCGAAAGCTACGTGGAAGGATACGGTCCTGGCAGAAAGTGACCGCACTGTTGTAGTAGAAGGCAATCAGTATTTTCCTTTGGACTCGGTGCATTCGGAATATCTAAAGCCGAGCGAAACGCACACTGTGTGCCCGTGGAAGGGAACTGCCAGCTATTACGACCTTGAAGTAAATGGCGACAGAAACCCGGATGCGGCGTGGTATTACCCCGCTCCGAAGCCCGCTGCGGCTGAAATCCAGGGCCACGTTGCGTTCTGGAAAGGGGTTCGCGTCGAAGCGTAGTTTCGGCGTGTGCTATAGTTCCTGGCTTCATGGCCGGAAAGAAAAAGAAAGCGTCTGCGCGCGCGCTGGGAAAAAGTCAGTCCGCAAAAAAGACCGCGAAGATTGCATCCGCTAGAACGGGTTCCCAGAAAAATGGAACAGCGCGGGGAACAAACCCGGCCCGAGTGCGAGCCATTCTGAAGGCGCTGGACGAAGCCTATCCCGCTGCCACCTGCGCCCTGACTCACGACAATCCCTTCCAACTGCTGATCTCTACGATTCTTTCCGCGCAATGCACGGACGTGCGCGTCAATCAGGTCACTTCAACGCTCTACCGGAAATATCCGAGCCCGGAAACATTCGCGTACGCTAATCCGGCGGAACTCGAGCAGGAAATTCGTCCCACCGGATTTTTTCGCAACAAAGCCAAATCGATCATGGGCGCGAGCAAACTGATCGTCGAAGAATTCGGCGGCCAAGTGCCAAAGACCATGGAGCAATTGTTGACGCTGCCGGGCGTGGCGCGAAAGACCGCGAACGTCGTCCTCGGGACGGCTTTTGGGATCGCGAGCGGCGTGGTGGTGGATACACATGTGCAAAGACTCTCGGAGCGCCTCGATCTTTCTAAAAATACTGATCCAAAAAAAATCGAGAACGATTTAATGAAGATAATTCCACCGGAAAGGTGGATTCTTTTCTCGCACCAGTTGATCTGGCACGGGCGGCGCGTTTGCCGCGCGCGATACCCGATGTGCGCTGAATGCAATCTCTACAAACTCTGCTATTACCCGCACAAGACGGCCTGAAAAACCTCTAGGGATTCGGCGATTTTTGCGTTTCAGGCGGGCTGGCCGGAGGCGCCCCAGCGGGAGCCGAGGGAGTGGTCGCCTGCGGCGGCTGTTCGAGCGCCAGATAAGCGCGGCCGAATGCGGATTGCTGCGTGCCCGCGGCGATGACCACCGCTTGCACCGTGTAGCGTCCTGACGGGAGCTTTGCAAGCGGCAAGCTAACTCGGAACGATGCGGTGTGCGTTTTTTCGTCGATCTGGGTAGGCTCGATTAGCGGAGTCATATTCACCTGCATTCCGCCGCGGAAAAATATCAGCCCTGCCCGCAAGGTGCTCGGATTGAAGGCCTGATTTTTTTCCGGCTTCTCAGGATAGTAAGCCTGGAAAAAAACGTACAGCGTTTGCTGCTGGTTGAAAAAGCGCGTCACGCTCGGGACGATTCTTTCGCCGCCGATTTCAAGCGGTGTGGTTGCCATTTTCGCGTGGAATCCCTGACCCTTTGTTTCAGCTTCCGTCGATTTTTCAACCGGCACAAGCTGGCTCGACAGAAGAACCGAGCTGAGGCTGACCCGCGTAGGGGGACGCGGAGGTACCACTAGATTTTCTTCGAAGGTGCCGATTTTTCCGGACTCGTTTTCGCGGGCGACCAGCTTCAGCCGGTAGTTTCCCGGCGCGAGAACCACGCCACCCTGGTAGACCAAACTGCTGCGATTTACCTCCGCGAAGCGCTGCTGGTCGAGACGCACATTGATCGTATCTCTTAAAGCGGCGACGGACTGGCCGGAGGGCACGGCGCGTACTTCGACGGCGAAGTCGAAAGCGGCTTCGCGCCGGTCGTGCTTTTGCGCCCAGTCCAGCGCAAGCGGGGAAAGCTTTGTCGAGATGGGAACGTAGGCCTGATCGTCATTGAGCCGGAAGACTGAAGTTTCAACCGCAATCGGTAAATCAACCTCGGGGTTCTCCGAGTTCAACGCATCTGCAAGCTGTTCGTCGCGGCTCTCTTTTTCGAGATGCTGGAAATCTCGCGGGGCGTAGTATCCGTTGCGGTAGCGAACGTGCGCGCCGGAAACCTTGATCTTCACGCGCACAGCGTGCCAGCGGCCGTCGCGCTTGGCATCCGCGGGCAGATCGTAGCCGATGAGGTAGTAGCCGCCATTTTCTTGCTGAATTTTCGGGAAGGCGTCGCTCAGGTCGCCCAGATCGAAAAATGCGCGGCCGCCGGTATCAGTGGAAAGTGTTGCGAGCGTGTCGCGCGAATCCTCTCGCTGGTCTGTCTGGTGAAATACCGATGCGCCGCCAAACATGGACGTGCCGCTGGCTGCCGAGGTTGTCGCGTCGCCTCCGGGCGGCGTGGTATACATGCCGCGTGCATCGATCGAATAGATGGAAATGTCGGCGCGATTCGCGGCATCCGTGGCGGATTGCAGTTCAGCCCGATTTTCTTCTCCGGTTTGCGTGATGCCGCCGGTAAATTCGACGAGCGCCTTTCGGCCCGGAATCGAGGCGAGCGTATTGGCCAGTCCCTCTATGGCGACTAGTTTTTGATCGGTATTGAATACGTTGAATTCGGTTTCGTCGGCGGTGTAGGCGTCGCCGGTATATTGCTGCACATCGTATTCGCCGTTTTGAGCGGCCGCGTAAAGAGGATTCGCAATCCCGGAAGAGACGCCGGGAATCAGTTGCGCGATGGCCCTCTCGAGCGTGGCGTGGTTGTTCGTGAAGTTTGCGAGGACGGAAAGATTGGAGCCGAAGGTAACGACGGCGACCAAGTCCGGCGGCTTCATTTGCGCTTTGAGGAATTTCACGGCGGCATCGTGCGCGCGAATCAGGTCGTCCGTTTCCATCGATGTGAGATCGAAGAACAGAACAATCATGCGGCGGTTGCGGATTTGGTCGGCGACGGCGTCGGAGGCGTTGGAGCCGGCAACGGGCGCGGGGCTATCGACTGGAACAACCAGCGGCTTAGCATCTTCCGCGCCGGCTTGCTCGACTGCTTCAATATCGGCATACGAAAAGCTGGAAATTTTCTGGTCTTTGCCATCGTCGGTGATGACGAACTGGTCGGCTCGCAAACCTTTGATGGGCTTTCCATCGCGGCCGGTAACTTCGATATCGATGCGGACCACGTTGGATTGCGCGTGCAGGACGGAGGCCGGATTCACTTGGTTGCCCCGCGGTGGAGCTTGCGACTCGCGAGGAGCGGGAACGGCGGTCGGCTTGGATTGTTGCGCGCACAACAGTGACGGAACTAAGCAACTGGCGACCAGCAGCACCGCGATGATTGCTTTGGCGAAGGCCACCGGATGCTCCGCGACGTTTGTCATACTGAGATCATCCTAAAAATTGAATCTTATCATTAGGTCCATGGTGCGCATGGCACTTGCGCTGGTCACTTCGCCGAAGTAGCGCGACCCAAGGGAAGTGCCGACGCCACTGTAGTTGACGGTGTTGGTCAGGTTCTGAACTTCCCAACGCGCGTCCAGGTGATGGCGCTGTTCCGGGCCGAAGCGAAAAGTTTTTGCGAGAGACATGTTCCAACTGATCGTGCATGGACCTTCGACAGCGCCCCGGTGCTCGTCGCCATAGGCAAAGGCGGGCGGGGAGACAAAGGCGCTAGTATTGAAGAACTGCCCCTGAGAGCCGCCGCAGATGCCTGCGTTCGGATTGCCCACTTGATCGGCACGCAAGGAAAAGTTGGCACCGGTGCCGTTGTCGGTTGCGGCGCCGCCCACCAGCACGGTGTAGGGAGTTCCGGTTTGCCAGGTGAAGACATTCTGAAGCCGCCAGTCACCGAAGATATTTCTCGTCCAGCCGTGATTTGCGTGGCGATTGCGTTCGCCGAAAGGGAATTGATAAACCGAGAACAGGCGAAATTGATCTCGAACGTCGAATGAAGACAATCCATATTCGGCGTGAATGTTTCCATCTTGCTGCTGCACCGTCGCCGACGTGCCGCCGAGCGAGCCGGCATCGTCGAGCGATTTTCCCCACGTATAAATGGCCTGCATCATGAAGCCATGCGTGAACCGGTGCATCAGGCGGACCTGCAAGGCGTTGTAAATGGAATTGGCGTTTGATTGAAGATAGTAGAAGCTGGTGGCGTCCGGAATTTGGAGATTGAGTTGCGTCTGATTCGGAGGCGTCCCGAGGGGCGCTCGATTCGGCGACCGTAAAGTTTCAAGGTCGGTTCCCTTCGTTCCGGTATAGGTCAAGTCCAAGATCCAATTCTGCGAAAAGGACGTCTCCGTGCCCAGCGACCAAATCTGCGCATACGGATCTCTGTAGTACGGATCAATACCGCCGGTATTCAAGATGGTCGAGGACGACTGCCCCTGCGCCAATAAGCCATTGGAAAGCGTAAGGGGCTGCTGTGGCGTGGTCAGGATGGTGTTCGAAACATCGAAAGGCGGCTGGTAGGCCAGATATCGCTGAGCGAGCGTGTTGTAAATAGACGTATCGTAAAAAATTGAAAAGCCGCCGCGGACGACTGTCTTAGGTTTGATTCCCGGCTGCCACGCGAACCCGATCCGGGGCGCCCAATTCCTGTAGTCACCATGGATCAACGCCCGCGGATATGTGCCGTGGAACGGGCCAACGTCGCCGGGCACGGTGAGGCCATTTAGCGTGCCGGGCTCGCCGGGAGTTACGACCGCTACGGCTGTAGCCGTTGAATTCAAATCCAAATTCGCGATTTGATTGGCAAGCTCGACGGGAGGCGTCACGGCGTCGTAGCGAATCCCATATTGGATAGTGAAAGTTTTGCTGACGCGAAAATCATCCTGGGCGTAGGCGGCGAAGCCCCAACTCCTGAAGTGCGTGCTGGGATTTCCAAACTGCACGCGCGTGTTGTAGGGAAATCCCAAGAGAAAATCCGCGAAGTCGTTTCCCGTGCCTTCGACCGGAAAGCCATTCGAAGATTCCTGGGCGGTCACAAGTCCTGTGAACGTGAACTGGCCGCGCGGAATGGGATTCGAATCATTGTTGAGCTGGATCCGGCGAACTTCTCCTCCGAATCGCAGAGTGTGTTTGGTGTGGACCCAGGTGACACTGTCGTCGAAACGTAGCGTCTGATTGCGCACCAGAGAGGGGTCTGGGTCGTTCAAACTCGAAAAATTCGTAAACTGGATCAACGGCAAGCCGTAATCGATGGGGGTAGTTGCTATACCGTTGATTCCAAGATTGCCCGCGATGTTGTTGATGAATGAATTGTCGCTCAAGATTTGCGCGCGGCTGCGGCTCCAGTTAATTGAAGTGTTTTCGACGAGTCTGGGCGACCAATTGTGAGCCAGGCTCAGATTGAAGCCTTGATTTCGAGTGGATTCGTTTCCCGCGGTATCCAGGAAATTGGAGAGAGTGTTCTCGCGCACGGAGTTGAAATTGTAGCCGCCGTTCAGGTTGAACTTGGCGTTGAGTGTGTGCAGCACGTGAACATTCACGGAATCGGTATTCGATGGAGTTGTGGCTTGCAGCAAGTAGTTCCGAGTGACAGGGCATCCCGCCGCGGTGCAGGGCACATTCGGTGTTGGAATATACGCCATCAAGGCCTGAGAAATTGGGCTGACGGGAACTTGCTGACATCCCGGACTTAACTGGGGAAACGGAGTGCCCGGGTTAGAAAAAGGTTCGTAGAGCGTGGTGCCACAAAAAACGCCTTGGCGCTCGGCAAGCGTCGGCACCGTCGAAAATGTGTTTATCGGAGTTTGCTCGGTCTCATGCTGGTAGTTCGCGAAAAAGTACGTGCGGTCTTTGCCGTTGTAGATGTGCGGAATAGCGAGCGGACCGCCTATGTTCCCTCCAAAGCGCTCGTCGTAGTGGCCGATTTTTGGAAACTGGTTGCCGGTCAGCGAATACGGCTCCGCATCGAATGCTGAATTTTCGTAGCGGTCGTAAAAGCTGAAGCGAACGCGATTAACAGCCTGGCGAAATAGTCTGCCGCCTCCGCCTCCCCCTCCGCCGCGAGGACCACCGCCACCGCCCCCCGGCCCACCCCCGAAAAAGACAGCTCGGCCGGCTCCTTGCACCGCACCAGGGCCCCCAGCTCCCCGGCCGCCGACGCCACCGGCAGGTCCGCCGGGGAGCCCGGCCCCGGGAATATCTGGAGCAATTCCGCCAGGGCCGATTGCTCCGAAACCGCCAGCGCCCGGACCGCCGGGTCCGGTCGGTGACAGTCCCATCCCGACAGTCCCTTGCAAGAGGAACGCGTCGGAAGACCCTCCCGCTGCGTTGGAAGATATGCCCGCTGGGGGAGGACCGGCTTCCTCATTCTCCCCAGTTGACTCGTCCGCCAAATCGGTTTGCTGAAAACCGCCGGTGGCCAAGCCTTGGTTCATCGCATTCAACACGCCGGGAGGGAGTTGACCTCTGCCGCGATATCCGCCGCGCCCGCCACGCGCATTCGATCCCGCATTCGATGCGGGCGCATTTCCGGCATTTGCATTTCTGTTGCCGCGCGGCCCGGTGGGGTTCGGTTGATTTGCGCTCTTACCGCCACCCGCTGGCTCGGTAAGCTGGGCGAGCGTGGCCACGCGAAGCACGAATTGCATCGAGGGCGCGGGCGGTCCGGCTCCAAGCTGCAACTGAAGAGAGGAGGAAATGAAGCCTAGCTGGCTGGCTTCGGCTCGATAAGGTCCTGCGGGAAGCGCGGGGAATTCGAACTTGCCCGATGGGTCTGTCCAGCTGACCCACACCTGATTTGTATCGGTATTCGTGAAGCGCACCGTCGCACCGGGAATCGGCGTGCCGTCGGCCGTAAGCGCCACTCCGCCAACGCTGAAAGTGAGCGCAGACGCCGGCTTGGATTCAGGCTGCGATTGTTGGCTTCCAGTTTGCTGCTGCGAATTTGGCCGCTCAGCCGCGGAAAGCGAACCGCGATAATTCCCGCAAGGTGTGGCGAGAATCATCGCGATCACCATCAACGGAAAGGCCACAATTTTCACCGTCCCACTGTCGCACAATTGCCGTTTCCTGGGCACATGGGCCACAGCAGGAGACTCCTTCGAGTACCGTCACGAATTAGCTACTCGCTCGACTTGGCCGGATCGTACACGAACCGAATGACAACCGGCTGACTCAATCGTTGATTCTCGATGTGTGTCGTCACATAGAGTTGTTTGCCGTCTGGAGAAAGTCCATAGCTGCGAGTCGTGGAGCCGCGGCGAGTTTGCGTGGTCACCACGAGCTGGTCTTGCTGCCATTGCGCTGCCGCAGAATCCTCATTCGGCGTGGAGTTATCGGACTTGTTCGAATCGCTGCTTGGAGGCTGGTTCGCTGATTGATCGGCGCCTGAATAGAGAGCGAGGACGCGGCCCGATTCGCCGGTCACTTTGGCCATCGAACTCGTTTGGGTGATAGTCAGTTGCGAGAACTCTTTCATCATGTCGCCGCCTTGGCCTTGACCCTGGCGGCCTCGGCCCATTCCCCTGCCGCCACCTCCGCCGAACCCGCCTCCGCCCCCTTGCTCATTCCGCGCCTCGCGCATCTTTTCGCGCGGATCGTCGCTCTGTTTCTTATTGAGCTGCCAGGTTCCCGCCAGATTCGGATGCGCCTCAGAAGAAGCGGCCGGATTTTGGCTCTGCGCTGCTGGAGCTCGATCAGATGGTGTACTGCCAGCTATCGGTCCGGCTGGAGCATTCTGAGCCGAAATGCCGAGAGGCATCAAAACGAAAGCACATCCCAGCAGAATCGCGGGCAAATAAGACGAAGACTCCTTACCTGGATTTCGATGAGTTTTGTGAAAAAGTATAATCATAGAAGAACTCCTCAGTATCGGGCGCTTCGTTATTCACTCTTGGTTGCCGCGACAGATATGATTACGCGCCGGGCTTGCTTGAGTTCCACGATTTGAAACAGAGAAGGCCAGTTAGCAAAGGTGGTTGCAATTGGCCTCGAACCTTGCGCCCTCAGATCAAGAACGGTCATCCAAGCTAGCGTTAACGTACAAATTCTTTGCGGAGGGTCACCATGGCAATCACCCTAAACCACCTGATAGTTCCAGCCCACGATAAAGTCGCCTCAGCGAAGTTCGTTGCCGATATGCTGGGGCTCAAAGTTGGCGGGCGAAGTCCCGGAGACGCGCCAGAAGGGTACTTCGCTGTGGTTCCGGTAGGCGAAACACACCTGGACTTTTTCGATGTGGCGCACTTTGAACCGCATCATTACGCATTTCTCGCGAGCGATCAGGAATTCGATGCCATTCTGGACCGCGTGAAACAGGCTGGACTGGAATACAGCGCCGATCCGTTGCACAAGCAGATTAACGAAATTAATTATCTGGAAGGTGGTCGGGGCTTTTATTTTCGTGAACTCAACGGCCATAATCTTGAAGTGCTAACGCGACCCTAATGTCCCGGGAATTCGCCGATGCGCCGTCGACGTCTGCCCCACCACATGGCCCCTCTAGGCAGCGCAGTGAAATCTCTTTGCCATGCTTGCCGCCATCATAATTATGTGACATTGATCGGTGTGGAGGGAATCTCCGGGTATACGGAAGTAAAACCTGATGGCCTGATGTTGAAAGCCGGGGCATCATCGGGAATGCCGGGTACGAAGGGTGCGGGTTACGTTCATACTTACATCCCTCAGCCCAATTTAGCCCAAAGTATCGATTCGCTCTTGGCGTCGGCAATTCCTCGGTGGCGTGCGAAGAGCTCCCGCTCTACGAACTCACTTCAGCATCGCCGTTTGTATCGTCAGCTGATTCGTATTTGTAGATCTTCAGACATTGCATACAAGTCTTGTCGTCAACATGTTCGAGAGTGAACGTCTCGCCTGGACGTGCTAGTCGCCCCGCTGCCTGCTCAGCTTCTTGACGTGTACTGAAGCGTTCCCAATCAAGCTTCGAATCTGACCAGCGAATGTGATAGTGCATGTCTTTCGTCATCCAATCCACCTTGGTACCAAAGTAATGCCATCGCTACCGTAGGAAAACGATTGCGGACAGGTTCGATCCACTATCGGCGGGCAGCGCATGCACAAGAGACAGCTTCAGAAAGTCACGTACTGCGCCCCTCTAAGCGCCGATCCAACCCCAAAATAACGTCAATGATCAGGTCTTGGATTGGTGCGCCAGAAGGAATTTCTTTCCGGGGCTGGGCCACGGCCATACTTATTGTTTCCAGCCAATCCGGCGGCGGACTGTTGGCGTTCTTATAAGATAGAAGCTGCTACACAGTGGGCTGCGAGGAAGAGAGGCGCTGTGTGTTGACTGTGAAGTTTGAGTCCGGCATGATCTCCCCGTGCAGCCGCCAGCGACAAAGAGGCTCGGGGATATTCTCTATGCCGATAAGTCAAAGTTGCGTGTATCCGAAGAGGAGTGGCTAAAGCTAGTCCGAGCCATTTCCGACGGTGACCAGCTCGCACTGCATTCTCTGTTCGAGCAAACGAATCGAATTGTCTTTACGTTGGTCGTGCGGATAACCATGAATCGAGAAACCGCCGAGGAAGTCACGCTTGACGTCTTCTATGATGTGTGGCGAAAAGCGTCGACCTACGACCCTGCTAATGGATCCGTCGTCGGATGGATCATGAATCAGGCGCGCAGCAGGGCGATTGATCGCCTGCGCTTCGATCAGAGGAAGAAGAGAGTGAACACGTATCCGCACAGCTTGCGGTCGACAACGGACATTGTTAGTCCTCAACAAGCCTGTCTGTTTGAGGAGCAAAGCCGCCTGCTGCAGGGTGCGCTCGAGGTCCTGACTGCGGAAGAACGAAAGGTAATCGAAACGGCATTTTTCTCCGAATTGACTTATGAACAAACGGCAGCAAACTTGAACGAGCCGCTCGGAACCGTGAAGACGCGAATCCGCTCTGGACTGGGAAAACTTCGAGAAGCGCTGGGTAGTAAAGTGAAGGCGACCGAATGAACTCAAAACCCGGCACGCACAATCAAGAGCATCTGGATCTCGTGTTTCTGTTTGCATTGCAGGCGCTTTCTTCGAGCGAGATGGCTTCGGTTGAAGATCAAATCTTGTCATGCGAGGATTGCCGGCACGAAATCGAGACGCTGCGCCCCATTGTGAGATCGTTTATCGGCTGGCCCACCGATGTATTGCGTCCAGCGGAATCGCTGTGGGGCCGGCTCGCGAAGCGCATCGCCAGTGAGGCGGCCACAGTGCCGTTCGTGCCTCCCTTGGAAGCGGCCGGTAAACCAGAGTGGGAAGAAGCGGCGCCAGGTATCCACGTCAAAGTACTCGCGAGGAACGCGGATATCGACAGCGTGAGCATGTTGGTCCGGCTTGATCCCGGAACCGACTATCCAGCGCACCGGCATGAGGGCACCGAAGAACTGCATCTTCTGCACGGCGTATTGAAGGTGGATGAACGAACTCTTTATCCCGGCGATTTCATCCACAGCGAGGCAGGCAGCGTCGATCATCGCGTGTGGAGCGAGACCGGCTGTACTTGTTTTCTGATGACCTCGACCGAAGACGCCCTTTTCTGATTTCCGATCACCTCCCGTCGCGAGGGCACAGGCAGCGCGTATCGCCAATAGCACGTCCGCATCCTAATCGCATCATTTGGTCCTGGTTGTCGAAGTCTGATTTGACCTGATACTTCTAGCAAACAGTAGTCCCTCGGGCATACCCTTCGCCTCAGGTAATTCGCTATTCCATCTCAGTCGCCTTTCGGTTTGGTGGCTTCGTCTGGGCATCAGCATCGAAAGGATCAGGCCTGGTCATCCCCAGCAGAACGGACGGCACGAACGGATGCATCTAACGCTCAAGAAGGAAGCGACACGCCCGCCTGGTCTCAATAGTC
>DATDIT010000086.1:0-18045 GCA_036520875.1 Candidatus Acidiferrales bacterium | reverse complement strand
GTCGCCTTTCGGTTTGGTGGCTTCGTCTGGGCATCAGCATCGAAAGGATCAGGCCTGGTCATCCCCAGCAGAACGGACGGCACGAACGGATGCATCTAACGCTCAAGAAGGAAGCGACACGCCCGCCTGGTCTCAATAGTCTTCAGCAGCAGGGCAAGTTCGACGATTTCATCGAAGAGTTCAACCACGATCGTCCTCACGAGGGCCTTGGCATGAAATGTCCTGCGGAAGTCTACCGCCCTTCCGCACGTGCCTATCAGGGACTGCCGGATCTCACCTATCCGTTTCACGACAACACGGTCCACGTCACTCTTTGTGGACGAATCTGCCTGCACCGTAAAAAGATCAATCTCAGTACCGTCTTCGCAGGCCAGGCTGTCGGTCTCAAAGAGGTCGAGGAAGGCATTTGGCTCGTCAGTTTTATGGATTATGATCTGGGATATATCGATCTTGAGGAAAAAACTCTGCAACCACTCGACTGCCCTTTCGGGCCAAAAGTGTTACCTATGTCTTAGGTACGTTCTGTAACCCGTCTGTCCGGGTCGGACAACTATTTCGAATGGCGCGCCCGGAGGGATTCGAACCCCCGACCCTCTGCTTAGAAGGCAGACGCTCTTTCCAACTGAGCTACGGGCGCGTTGATTGATTCTAAGAGATTTCCTGTTTGCGAAACCATCATTTGTTCTGCGTTCGCTCTTCCGTGACGTACACGTTTACATTGCGAGAGGGCGAAATTTCTAGTATCAACGTGGCGCGAGCTGCAACATTTTGATTGCGTCAGCGACTGAGGAGAAATCGTTCATGAAACGATCGGCCAGGTTTTCGGCATCGGTCGCGATTGCCGTCGTGATTTTAGTTTTGCTCGCTCCTCGATCGATCGCGCAGGGGCGAGTGGCGGCGGTGTCAAAGCCGCCCGGCGACATTCTCTATCAGCAGAGTTGCGCGAAGTGTCATTCCAGCCCGGCTGCTTCGAACCGGGCTCCCGATCTGAAGGCGCTGATGAAGCTGTCTCCAGAGACGATTTACAGCGCGATTACCACGGGCGCAATGGCCACTGCGGCGCAGCAGCTCAGCGCCGCCGACAAGCAAGTCCTCGCCTCGTATTTAGGTGGACGTCCGCTCGATCTGACGGACGCGGGCAGCGCAAAGAGAATGAGCAATCACTGTGAGGCTAACGCGCCCATCGAAAATATTTCCTCCATTCCCGCCTGGAACGGCTGGGGCGTCACCCTGGCAAACACCCGATTCGAAAATGCCCAGGGCGCAGGACTTACGGCGCAACAAGTGCCGCAGCTGAAGTTGAAATGGGCGTTCGGATTTCCTAACGGCGACACGTCGTTCGGCCAGCCGTCTATCGTCGGCGGCCGCGTGTTTGTGGGCAGCGATATTGGCTATTTTTACGCGATCAACGCTGATACGGGGTGCGTCTACTGGTCCTATCGGGCTCAGGCCACGGTGCGAACCGCAGCGATTGTTGGTCCAGTCACGGGACACGGTGCGACAAACTACGCTGTCTATTTTGGCGACTTCCGCGGAAACGTCTATGCGCTCGATGCTTCGACCGGCAAGCCCCTATGGATTCGCAACGTAATCAACAACAATTACATCGCCCGCCTTAGCGCTGGGTTCGCGCTCTACAAGGGCCGTCTCTACATTCCGGTCTCTTCCAGTGAGGAAGTTTTTTCCGCCGATCCGTCGTATCCGTGCTGCAGCTTTCGAGGCAGCGTCGTCGCACTTGATGCGAATACCGGGCGGCTGATTTGGAAATCGTATGTGATCCCCGAAGCGCCCAAACCCGTCAGAAAGAATTCGCGCGGCGTGCAGCTCTATGCGCCCGCGGGCGGCGCAGTGTGGAATTCGCCAACCATTGATGCGGAGCGGCAATTGCTTTACGTTGGCACAGGCGATGCCCTCACGGAGCCTGCGCCGAAAACGACAGATGCGATCGTCGCGCTCGATCTGAAAACGGGCAAGATGGTGTGGTCATTTCAGGCCGTCAAGAACGATGCGTGGATGGTCGGCTGCGTTCCCACCGCGACCGAAAATTGCCCGAAGAACCTCGGTCCCGACCACGATATCGGAGCGTCGCCAATTCTGGTGAAAATGCCCGATGGTCATCGGTTGCTACTCGCCTTGCCTAAGAGCGGAACAATCTTTGCGCTCGACCCTGATCGCAAAGGCGCACTTGTCTGGAAGTTTGCGACGACGGAAACCGTGGCTCCCAACAATGGACAGTTGGCGCTCGGTGGCGCGAGCGACGGTCGAAATCTGTACGTGGCCCTGGAAGACGGCACTGCCGTGGCGATTGATCTCGCAAGCGGCAAACGTAAGTGGCTGGCTCGCCTCGAATCGTCGGACGATCTGGGCGAGCCTACCTCCAACGGCGAGAATCGCACCAAGGCCGGCTTGCGCTTTGGACAATCCGCCGCGGTCTCGGCGATACCCGGCGTTGTTTTTACCGGCGGCTGGGATGGAATCATGAGGGCGCTGTCCACGTCCGACGGTCAGGTGATATGGCAATTCAATACCGCTCGTGCATTCAATGCTGTGAACGGCGTCCCGGCGAAAGGCGGCTCGATGGGTGGTCCCGGGCCCACCGTGGCCAATGGCGTTCTCTATGTGCCCTCCGGTTACGCCGCGTTTGGCGGGGGCATGCCTGGCAATGTTCTGCTGGCGCTTTCGCCCGGAGAATGATCGGTCCGCGGCGCGCATTTCAGAATTTCCTCGGGCGCGGAAATGGATTTGCCAGGGAGGTGGGTTCATGGGCCTTGTAAGTTTCGGTCAGCCCGACAACGGAATTATCCAGACGGCATACGTTGTTAAGGATATCCGCCAGGCGATCAATCGTTGGGTCAAAGACTTGAAGGTCGGGCCCTGGTTCTTGCTCGAACACTTTACGGGGGGAGAGGCGAAATATCGCGGCGGCCAGTCGAGTGCCGACGTCGCTATCGCCATGAGCTTCGCCGGCCACATGATGATCGAACTCATCGCGCCCAACGACGATGCGCCGTCCGTCTATCGGGAGACGATTCAGAAACGCGGTTACGGATTTCACCACTGGGGTGTCGCTACGTCGAATTTCGATCGCGACGTCGAACAACACCGCGCCCAAGGGCATGAACTGGCCTTCTTCGCCCGCGTCCCCAGCGGAGGTCGCGTCGCGTACATGGACACAACGGCGGAGCTGGCCGGAATGGTGGAGATGATTGAACTGGGCGCTTCGTTTGACCCGATCTTTAGCCGGTTCTACAGCGCCACGATTGGCTGGGACAGCAAGGACCCGATCCGTGCATTTCTCTGATTAATTTCGGAGTTGCCGGGCGCGCCTATTCGTCGCGCGTAATCAAGAGCTGCTTGTAAGCTTCTCGACGTGTGAGGCCGCGTTCGCGGGCCGCTTGCTTCAGTGCGGCCTTTCGGTCCAAACCTCGCTCTCGCATGATGTCTTCCACGTGGCGTGCCAGCGGAACCGTTTCGGCGGAGGCTTGCTCGTTCCCGGCGTGCTGCGTGTGCCCGTCTGGCGGAGCGATGAGCAGCGTAATCTCGCCACGCGGGGGTTTGGTTCTTGCGGTCCGGACAAGATCCTCGATATGCCCGCGTGAGAATTCCTCGAAGGCTTTCGTGATTTCCCGCGCCATTACGGCTGGCCGGTTACCGAAGATTTCGAGAGCATCCTCCAGGGTATCGAGCAGACGATGGGGCGCCTCATAAAACGCGAGTGTTCGGGGTTCCGACGCGAGTCTTCGAAGGGCTTTGCGACGCTCGGTTTGACGCGAAGGCAGAAATCCCGCGAATGTGAATTCCTCCGTGGGCAATCCAGAAGCCGAAAGTGCGGCGACGAACGCGGATGCGCCTGGAATGGGTACCACCTTGATTCCATGCCGAAGGCACAAGCTAACGAGGCGGTGGCCGGGATCGGAAATTGCGGGCGTTCCAGCATCAGTAACCAACGCCACTTTGGCGCCTTGCTCCAGATCGATCACGATTTCCGGGGCGCGCATGAGTTCGTTGTGTTCGTGATAGCTGACGAGGCGCTTGGATATTTCGAAATGGGAAAGCAGCTTCAAGGTACGCCGCGTATCCTCGCAGGCGACCACGTCTGCCTCTTTAAGAACGCTCAACGCGCGGAGCGTGATGTCGTCAAGATTGCCGATGGGGGTGGACACAACGTAAAGGACGCCGCTCACCACCGCGTCAGGTTGAACTTTTGCCTTCGGTTTGGTCTTCGCCATGCGCCACCGACCGCAATTGCAGCAGCCATTGTACTCGGATTAGCGTGTTGGAGTTGCCGCTTCGGGAGAAGTCGCAGGGTCGCGGCGCCCTGGCCTCCCGTCGCGAAAATGTCACGGCCCGACGATTGACTTTTCTGTTCACGCACCCTAGCATCATCAGCTTGCTTGGAGTCCGGCCAGCATTTCTTGTCATCAGATAATTTAGGCGGCTGTTCTTTGGAGGACGCATGTCAGTGAAAGTGGGCATCAACGGTTTCGGGCGCATCGGCCGAAACATTTTTCGCGCCGCGCTCGGCGATCGAGACATCGAGGTCGTTGCAGTGAACGATATCACGGACTCGAAGACGCTCGCGCATCTCCTGAAATACGACTCCATTTTGGGCAATCTTACGAATCAAGTCACCAACACGGACGATACGATTTCCGTGGATGGCAAAAGCCTGAAGGTCTTTCGCACTAAGGATCCCGCGGATTTGGACTGGGCTTCGGTGGGCGCTTCGATCGTGATTGAATCCACCGGCTTGTTTACAAAAGGCGCGGACGCGCGCAAGCATATCCGCGGGCCGGTGAAAAAAGTAATCATCTCCGCGCCCGCCACGGATCCCGACGCAACCTTCGTTCTCGGCGTCAACGAAAAGACCTATGACCCCGCGAAACATCACGTGATCTCGAACGCCTCATGCACCACGAATTGCCTGGCTCCCGTAGCAAAGGTGATCAACGATACATTTCGCATTAACGTCGGCACGATGACCACGATCCATTCGTACACAAATGACCAGCGGCTTCTCGATCTTCCGCACAAGGATCTCCGGCGCGCCCGCGCTGCCGCGCTCTCCATGATTCCCACTTCGACGGGAGCGGCCAAGGCGCTTCATCTTGTGATTCCCGAATTGAAGGGAAAACTCGATGGCTACTCGCTGCGTGTGCCCACACCCAACGTAAGCGTTGTCGATTTAACGGTGATGACCGAGAAGCCCGCCACAGTTGAGAGCGTGAATGCCGCGCTGAAGCAAGCTGCCGAAGGTCCCTTGAAGGGCATTCTCGCGTTCACGACAGAGGAATTGGTTTCGGTCGACTTTCGCGGCGATCCGCACTCCTCAATCGTGGACGCCGAGTATACTCGCGTTGTCGGCTCCAACTGCGTCAAGGTCCTTTCGTGGTACGACAATGAATGGGGCTACTCCTGCCGTTGCCGCGATCTGATCAAGCTTTTGGCGGCGCGCCTTTAGTTTCTAAATCCTCCGCGGGGGCGATTCTTCTACGGAATTATGAAAAAGCTCTCCATCCGCGATCTCGGTCTTGGCGGCAAGCGCGTCTTCATTCGCGTCGATTTCAACGTTCCTTTGGATGGCTCAAAGGTCGCTGACGACACTCGTATCCGCGAAACTTTGCCCACGTTGCGTCTGGCCATGGATCGCGGCGCCCGTTTGGTTCTCGCTTCGCACCTGGGCCGCCCAAAAGGGAAGCCAGATCCGAAATACAGTCTGATGCCGGTGGCAAACTGTCTGAAGGAGTTACTCGGCAAGCCCGTTGAGTTTTCCAGCGATTGCGTAGGACCAGCCGCTGTTTCGAAAAGCGAGGCGCTTCGCGATGGAGAAATGCTTTTGCTTGAGAATGTCCGTTTTCATCCCGAAGAGGAAGCCAACGATCCCGGTTTCTCGAAGCAGCTGGCGGGTTTATGCGACGAAATTTTCGTATGCGACGCTTTCGGCTCCGCCCACCGCGCCCATGCCTCAGTCGTGGGTATCACGAAGTTTGTCCGTCAGGCTGCCGCCGGCCTGTTGATGGAAAAGGAACTGGCATATCTCGGCAAAGCAATTTCCAATCCCGAACGGCCCTTCGTCGCGGTTCTCGGGGGCGCAAAAGTTTCCGACAAAATTGAAGTGGTGCAGAACCTGATGAAACTGGCCGATGCGATGCTCATCGGCGGAGCCATGGCTTACACGTTCCTGAAGTCTCAAGGCCTCCCAGTGGGAAAGTCGCTTGTTGAAAATGACAAGCTCGATTTAGCGCACGATTTGCTCGACGAGGCGCGCAAAACGAAATTTCGATTGTTGCTGCCCGTCGATCACGTCCTGGCGGAGTCGCCCGATTCCGCTCAAACCAGGATTTCCGGCATCGCGAATACCCCCGAGGGCTGGATGGGTCTCGACATTGGCCCCAAAACGGTGGAGCTTTTCAGCCAGGAGATCACCAAAGCGAAAACGATCGTCTGGAACGGCCCGCTCGGCATGTTCGAAAAGCCTGCATTCGCTCAAGGCACGCTTGCCATGGCCCGAGCCGTCGCTGCCGCCACCAAAGCTGGCGCCACATCGATCGTGGGCGGTGGCGACTCTGTCTCCGCCGTCGAGCAATCGGGAGTAGCCGACCAGATTTCGCACATTTCGACGGGTGGCGGCGCTTCACTGGAATTCCTCGCGGGTGAAAAGCTCCCTGGTGTCGAAGCGCTTACCGACGCGCCAAGCTAAGCGCCAGCCAAAGCATAAGAAGGAGTTTTGATTGCGCCGTCCGGTGATAGCAGGCAATTGGAAGATGTATAAGACCCGCGCCGATACGCGGGCCTTCTTCGACGCCTTTAAGCCTCTATCAGCCGGCGCCAATCATTGCGACATCATTGTGGCGCCGCCCTTCACAGCGATAACGGCCGCAGTCGAGGCCGCGCAGGGCACGGCGATCCAAATTGCAGCGCAGGACGTGTATTGGGAGCGTGAAGGCGCCTTCACTGGAGAAATCTCGGCACGCATGCTGATTGACGCCGGGTGCCAAGCCGTTATCATCGGCCATTCCGAGCGCCGCCAATACTTTGGCGAGACGGACACCTGGGTTCACCGCAAAACCAAAGCTGCCCTTGAGGCGGGCCTCACCCCGATTGTCTGCGTAGGTGAGACGCTCGTCGAACGAGACGCCAATGGCACAGAAGATGTGCTGAAGCGCCAGTTTGAGGGCGCCCTTGCCGCGTTGACCCCCGCGGACTTCTCGCGTATTCTGTTGGCGTACGAGCCGGTGTGGGCCATTGGAACGGGACGAACGGCGACTCCCGACATGGCTGCCTCTGCTCACCATCACCTGCGAAACCTGGCTGCCGCTCTCTTCACCGTTGAACAAGCGTCTGCTCTTCGCATTCTGTATGGCGGCAGCGTCAAGCCCGAAAACATCAAGGGATTGATGGCGGAGACGGATATTGATGGTGCGCTCGTGGGTGGCGCGAGCCTCGATCCGAAGTCGTTTGCCGCGATTGTAAATTTCTAAAACCGCCGATGTGTAGGGCGGGAACAAAATGGAGTTGGTGAATGCCGACTTGGGCAAAGTGGGCTGTGTCATTGCTGGTGGCCCTCGGACTGATTTGGATCGGATGGCGCGTATCAGTAGTGTTGGTGACGCTGCACATTTTGGTGTGCTTTATTCTGGTTGTCGTGATCATGCTGCAGAGCGGCAACGCAGCCGACCTCGCGGGCGCTTTCGGGGGAGCCGGCAGTCAGACGGCTTTCGGCCCGCGCGGCGCGACCACATTTCTCTCTCGCGCCACCACCTGGTGCGCCATTGTTTTCATGATGACTTCCCTGACCCTGTCGTTTAAGCGCGCTCCAACAACAGCAGGCACCGGCTCGATCTTGGAACAGACGCAGCAGCCCGGCAACGCTCCCGCGAAATCAGCTCCCCCGGCGCAAGCGCCGGCGCCCGCTCCAGCACAGAATCAGCCAGCACCGCAGCAGAATCCGGCTCCGCCTCCGAAAAAGTAGCTCTTCTTACAGCTCATCACCTGGCCTCACGGCCTGGATGTATCCCCGAAACGGCCGTCTTTCGTTCCCAAAATCAGGTTGCCGATATACTGGCTGCCCGGCAGTGGAAAACTCCGTTTGAACTGCGAATGATCTGGCGAGGGGTATAGGCGAGTGGGGCCGGAAGGGGCGCGAAAGTACTCCTCGGGGGGTACCGTTGGGCCATTTCTCAGTAGTCGCCGCAACTGTACCTTGAGGGTGCGGGATTCCGGTGCCTAGGCGGGCCGGGCCGCCTTAAGTCCATGACAATCGGCGGAATACTGAGGGGGCACTCGAGCTTGGGCCTACGCACCAAGTTCCTGCTCTCGTTGGTACTTACTACTACAGGTTTGAGCTGCGCCACGTTGCTGGTGGTGCGGCACACCGCCCAGAAGCGTCTGCAGCAAGAGATCGTCAGCGACGCCCAGAGTTCGGGCCTCACTCTCCAGTTGCTCCTCCACCAACGCGAAGCAATGCTGAACCGGAAGGCCAGCCTGCTGGGAACCCTTGCGGCTGAGACCTTGGACGACGATCCGACCCTGCAGGATTCGGCGGATAACCCTCTCGATACCGAGGGCAACGACCTCGTAATTCTGGCGAGCGGCCACAAAATCACTGCCCTGCACACCACGAATCCTCGCTTCCAACAGGCTGACGCCCAGCAATTGGTGGCGCACGCGGATGGGGAACGCACCACAGCGGATTGGTGGTATGCGGCCGGCAGTTTGTATCAGATCGTGGTCCAGCACGTCGAAAATCGAGCAGCGGAGTCAAGTGGCGAGCCGGAAACCGTGGTAGTCGGCCGGGAGGTTGGATATTCGGCGGTCCACGATCTCGGACGAATCTCTGGAAGCGAAGTGGCTTTCAGCTATCGGGGCGATATTGCCGCCAGCACACTGACGGCGCTGAACGAAGACGATCTGGGCGCGAAGCTGCGCGCCACTCCGGAATTGGGACACATTTGGATCGGCGGTTCTGAGTTTTACGGGGTTTCCGTGCCGCTGACGACGAGGGCGGCATCCTCGTCCGCTCGGATTGTGATTTTGAAGCCCTATACCGCCGCGGCAGAATTCCTCAGCGAAATCAACCGGCTGCTGCTGGGGCTCGGGGGGCTGGCCCTGGTTGTCGCCATATGGCTGGCCTTCTTTATCTCCGAGGCGTTCACGCGGCCTCTGGCGAACCTGGACAAGGGCGTGCAAGCCCTCGAGAAAGGGGACTTCGCTTTCCCCCTCGATGCGGTCGGCGACGATGAAGTAGGACGCGTGACGCGGGCCTTCGGCCGCATGCGCGGCACCCTGCAAAAGAACGAATTGCAGAAGCGCAAACTCGAAGATGAGTTGCGCCAGTCCCAGAAGATGGATGCGCTGGGGCGTCTCGCTGGCGGAGTGGCTCACGATTTCAACAATCTGTTGACGGTCATCAAGGGCCACAGCGACCTGATGATCGAACGGCTGCAGCCCACGGACCCTCTGCTGGGAAGCGGCCAGCAAATCCGGAGCGCGGCGGACCGCGCGGCGTCGCTAACCCGGCAAATGCTGGCGTTCAGCCGCAGGCAGGCGCTGGAGCCGACCGTCTTCGACCTAAACGTCCTGGTGACGGATATGTGCAAACTGCTGAAGCGGCTGATCCACGAAGACGTGGAGTTCTCTCTCCGCACGGGCGCCTCGCTAGGTAAAGTGAAGGCCGATACGGGGCAGATCGAACAGGTGGTCCTGAATTTGGCGGTGAACGCCTGCGACGCCATGCCCCAGGGCGGAAAGCTGACCATCGAAACGAAAAGTGTTTTCGTGGACGAGAAAGACGCGCGGATGCGGCCAACTGTGCCGCCTGGAAGTTATGTCGTCCTGAGCGTTACGGACACTGGGCACGGAATGGATGCGGAAACGCAGGCGCGAATGTTCGAACCGTTTTTCACTACGAAAGAGAATGGCAAAGGCACGGGGCTGGGTCTTGCCACCGTGTACGGCGTGGTGAAACAGAGCGGCGGGTTCATTTGGGTGGAAACCGCGCCAAAGCGTGGCTGCCAGTTCGAGGTGTATCTGCCACAGGACGAAGCACCCGCGCAGACGCCGCGCGCAGAAAAGGTGCAGCCCACTTTCTCGCACGCCACTGAGACTGTGCTGCTTGCGGAAGACGAAGGCGCGGTGCGAGATTTAGCGTGCGAATTTCTTACCGCCGCCGGATATCGTGTGTTTGCTGCCGAAAATGGCGAGAAAGCGCTCAAGATTGCGGAAACCTTGTCCCAGCCGATTCACCTCCTGGTTACCGACGTGGTCATGCCTCGAATGCGCGGCACGGAACTGGCGAAAAAGCTAAAGCGTCTGCAGCCGAATATAAAGGTGATTTACATGTCCGGGTATTTAGGGGAAGAGGGCAGCGAAGAATTTGTGAAAGATTCGGAATATCTGCAAAAGCCGTTTTCCCGCGATAGCCTGCTGCACCGAGCGGGCGCCGTCCTCAACGAAAGCTCCACGCTAGTCGCAGTTTAACCGCAATCCCCAACCAGCTCTCGCCCTCGCCGCCGTACGGGCATAGCACGCTGCACCCCTTTGCCCACAGCGGGTTGGCCAAGCGCCAAACATCCTTGGCTACTTGTTCGCCAGCGTCCCGCCGGCTCTTCGCTGTCGCCCCTAGCGCTTTGGATTCTTATTGGTTGAGAAGCGGGATGCTCGATGCGCGCGCAGGCGCAGGCATCGACTTCAGATACGCGAAAATGTCCGTGAGGTCCTGGTCGGGAACCACTTTTTCGGTGTAGGGCGGCATCTGTCCACTGGGATGGCGGACATAGCTGATTAGAAACGCTAGCGAAAGTGGCGGCGGCCCGATCCGCGGGCCTGTGGAAGCGCCCTGTCCCTGGTACCCATGGCATTGGTAGCACCCATAGGCGAGGAAAAGCTTTTTGCCATTCGCGGCGTTGCCTTCGGGAGTTTCGCCCTGTGAGGCCGGCGGCGCCGATTTCAAGAAGGCGTAAATGTCAGAGAGTTGCTGGTCCGACACACTCGCGGCCGAAACAGCCGGCATCGTCCCGCTTGGCTGGCGGACGTAACCGATTAGGGCCGGGAGTTCAAGTGGCGGAGGGGCGATTTGTGGCGCGAGTTTCGTGCCTTGCCCTTGAACGCCATGGCAGGCGGCGCAGCCGGCGCTCGTGAAGGCGTGCTTGCCACTATCCACCTTCGCAGTGGACGCGGCGGATGATTTCTCGGCGTCTGTCTGCGCCTGCACGCAGGCACAGGAACCAGCCAGCATCAACAGAAGGGCGATAGACACTGAGAAGCGCCGGAAATTCCGCACGTATTCCCTCCACGTTCACACCTAAATCCACTAAAAAACCGCGTCAGCGCGGTTGTGTCACAACGTCCACTAGAGCCGGACTTCCGCCTTTTACCACCGCGATAGCGCGTTTGATCGCAGGGGCTAGATCGTTCGGATCAGTTATCGGGCCTTCTCCGTGCACACCCATGCTTTCCGCCAGCTTGGCATAGTTAATCGGAGGATCGGTAAGCACGCTGCCGATGCTGGCGCGCGTAATGCCGCGATTATGGCGGTCAGCCATGATCTGAATCTGCATCAGTTCCTGATGGTAGGCGCGGTTGTTATGCATGATGGTGAGCAGCGGAATGCGGCTGTGCGCCGCTGTCCAAAGGACGCCGGGCGCGAACATTGCATCCCCGTCATTCTGAATGTTCACGGTCAGTCGCCCGTGCTTGCGGTTCGCCAGTGCTGCGCCCACCGCTGCCGGCAAGCCGTAGCCGACGCCAAAGCCACCCTCCGTGCCGATGTAGTGATAGTGCTTGTTGAAATCCCAAAGGCGCAGCGGCCAGCGGCTCACAAACTGGCAATTTGAGACCAGCGACCAATCCTCGTCCTTTATCTGCGCCCAAAGCTCCGCCGACATCCGCGCGGTGCTGATGGGGCTGTCGTTCCATCCGGGGGTAGCGGCCCCGCGTGCTCGATCCAGCGCCTGCTGGTGAGTGATGGCGAGTTTTTTGCCGCGATCCTCGAAGCTGTTCTTCTGATCGCTAGTAATCTGGCGCTTCACCGCTTCGATTAGTGAAGGCAACGTGGCCTCCGCATCGGCGGCGATGGCCACGTCAACCGGCTGGTATCGCTGGAAATCCTGATAATTGCTCTTCAGGTATAGATCGTTGGCTGTGATGCTGATCAGTTTAGCGCCGGGCTTGGTTGCCGGCCGCACTATTGGATAGACCTGTCCATGAACGGAATTCACGGTGCTCCAAAAATCGGTCAGCTCGAGGCCGGCGATCACGTCGGCGGCGTCAATTACCGCGCCCGCGCGTTCCGTCTGATTCAAGGGATGGCGCGTGGGGAAATTCATGCGTCCATTGCGATCCACCACCGGGGCTTGCAGTAGTTCGGCGAGTTCGATCATCCCGACAAGTCCCGCTGGCGTCCGCGCCACGCGATCCGTGACCAGCACTGGATTCTCGGCAGCCACCAGAAGGCGCGCCACTTCGGCCACAGCTCCAGAATCTCCAGCTGGAGGCGAAACCATGGTCAGCTTGGGAACACTGAGCGGAGCGCCGTCCGGAACGGGGTTCTCCTGCAACTCGTGCCCGGCCACTAGCGCCACCGGCATCATTGGAGGAGTCATGGCGACCTTGTACGCGCGCACGGCGGACTCTGCAAAACTTTGAAGTGAGACAGGCTGGTCGTCCCATTTCACGAAATCGCGGATCATCGCCGCAGGGTCTTGCGCGCTGTGCGTCCAATCCACTTGCCCGAAACGCATCGCTGCGTTTTCGAAATTTCCGAGAATGACGTAGACGGGAACGCGATCGCAAAACGCGTCGTAAATGGCCATGGACGCGTGTTGCAGCCCCACCGTCCCATGCACGCAGACGAGCAGCGGCTTGCCTTCGATCTTGGCGTATCCATGGCCCATGGCCACGGCGGACTCCTCATGGCAGCAGGTGATGAACTCCGGATTTTTGTTCCCGCCGTAGTTGATCAGCGACTCGTGCAAACTGCGAAAGGAATTGCCGGGGTTCGCGCAGAGGTATTCGAAATTCAGCTCCTTCAGAGCGTCCACCATGAAATCCGAGCCGGGCCGATCGACGGTTATAACGTCAATGTGAGACGCAGCGTCGCCGAGAGCCGGTTTGGCCAGCGTTGGTGCCGTCGCATTGCCGTGCGGCCCAGCAGGCGATGTCGCATGAGCGGCGACCGGATTTGCGGCCAGCGCTGCTGCGGCCGCCGTACCTGCGGCGGCAGCTTTCAGAAAATCACGCCGCTTCACCGAATCGTCTTTGGACTTGCGCATCACCGCACCTCCTTCTTTGCCTTCGCCTTCGTAGCACCGCGCCGATTTACCCCGAGCGGTATAGCGGAGGGCAGGCCGGCATCTTCGACGGAAAGATTACTCCCATCTGCGATTTCCTGCACCAATCAGTTCGCTGATCGCCGTGCGGCCCTTCGCTGCGCGACCCAGCCCAAAAAGCGTTCCATGCGAGCGCGCTCACGCCACATCAGCCGAAAGAATTTGCCCGCGTCGAGGCCGGCGGCTTCGTGCCCCAAAAATGTCTCCAGCCGCCATTGAATGTAGGGCGACTTCCAGGGACGCAGCCGGTACCCTTTGGCGATGATCCAGTAATATCGCAGTGCATTGAACATCAGGTTCGCAACTGCCGATGAATGGCGACTCGATTTTCTTCCAAAAAACGCAATACTGTTTTCAGCTCTCCGCTGTCGAACTGATTTAGAGTGCGCGTTGCGGCCGTCACCACACCTCGAAAAATTGGCCAAACTTCATCGGTCGCGCGCTTGCTCGGCTCGACCAGAATGCGCCGGCGGTCTTTGAGATCGCGCCGCCGCATTACGTAGCCGGCTTTCTCCAGCCGGTCCAGGAGTGCAGTGATGGCGCCCGTCGTCAATCCCATTTCCTTTGCGAGACGGCCCGGAGTGATCGCACTGCCCCGCGAGAGGATATCGAGGCAGCGAAAATCGGTGCGACTAATCCTCAGTCGAGCGGCCGCAGCCTCATCGAGGCGGTCCATGTCGCCATCGATGGCTCGCAAGTTTGCCAGAATGGATGCAATGATTTCGCGTTTTACTTCACTTGACAATTGAGACTCTCAATAATTAAGCTAAATATTGCACGGAAGATCGAACACTCCGGAGGTATTTTGCCATGCGCTTTTCCGATTGGGTACTCGTACTGACCCTGGTTTTTTCCTGGTATCACGTCGGCATCATCTGGTTGGTGCAAGTCGTCGCTTGGCCTTTATTCGGTTACGTCGGCCGCAACGAATTCGAAGCGTATCACGTGGCTTGGTGGCGAGGAATCCGATACGTCATCTTCGTTCCCAGCGGGCTGACGCTTTTGGGCGTGATCTTGCTGCTGCGCTTCAGGCCAACTGGAGTTCCCGCGTGGCTGCTCTGGGTCGGCTTGGTTTTATACGTCTTGACGTACGCTCTGACGGCCGCCTGGTGGGGCCCGCAGCAAGCCAAACTAAAAGATACTAAATCTTCTCAGTTTGCGCTGATCCTCAAGACTCACTGGCTCCGCACCGCGCTGGTCTCTGGCTACGGCATTTCCCTGCTGGTGGCCCTCGTTATGCGGATGCACGCTTAGCGCCGTACGTGGATCTCCTCATGGCTTTCGCGCCGCCAGCCAGAGGGAATCGCTGGTGGGGAGGCGATCGCCGAGTGGGCGCGGGAGAGGCTCAAATCCGGCGCGGCGAAGTATCTGGGCGAGCGTTCTCGGAGTGAAATAGTTGCAATGCGCGGGGATGTGATAGCCGCACCATTTTGGTCCCCGAATGTGGCGATTCCAGCTCGCGTAGTTGGGTGTTTTTAGGACGGTGACGCCGCCGGGCTTCAGCACCCGAAACGCGCTGCGAAGGCCGGCTAAGGGGTTCCATTCGTGCTCTATGTAGCCGAATTGTGTGACTAGATCGAAAGAGTTGTCGCTGCAAACTCGGTCTATTATTTGTGTCACCGGACCTTCCAGGATCGCGTCAGGAGGCAATTTTTGGCGCGAAAGCTGCACTCCGCGCGGGCTCAGCTCGATTCCAGTCACTTCAAAATAGCGCGCGGCAAGCACCAGAAAACCACCGTCGCCGGATCCGAAATCAACGAGCTTTCCGCTCCTTTTCCATCGCAAAGTTTGCGCGAGCATGTGGCGATTGGTGTTGGGGCGCAGCGGGCGTAACAGCCGCGAAAGGAATAGCATGATGGGTTGCGTTTGCTCTCGGCGCGCAACTTCCTTGGCATATTCCTCGAGCCAATCGTAATTTTCCGCCTGCGCGGAATAATCGAGTTCGCTGCCGAGGAACACCATCGCACAACGCCGGCATTCGACAATTTCCCATTCGTCGCGTTGCAAAATCATTTTCCGGTCCATTGCACCGCATAGAGGGCAAGGACGAATTTTCGCAACGGTTGAATTAAAGGCCGCACACATAGCTGGCAAGATTCCCAAAGACCCGCGATATTACCAAGCGAAATATGAAAGGTGAGAGGATTGCAAAAATTCGGCCTGCAATGCGCCGACGTAATGCGCCTTCAGCGCGTATACTCGACGAGAGTTCGCGCCCAAGTTGAAGCGCCGGGCATCAAAGTTTTGCAGCGGACTCCGAATTGGAGGATAGAAACGTGGCTGAAATCGCACTTTTCGGATCGACGGGCATGATCGGGCAGCGAATCCTTAACGAAGCACTGCGGCGCGGGCACAAGGTGACTGCCATCGTGCGCGATGCGTCGCGAGCGCCCCTGCACGCGCCGAATCTGAGCGTGAAAACCGGCGACGTGCTAAAACCAGAGAGCGTCGCGTTGGCCGCGCGAGGTAACGAAGTAGTGGTCAGCGCGTATGGACCGGGAAACGGCGATCCTCAGCAGTTTCTAACCGCCGCAAGATCGCTCCTGGAAGGTGTAGGCGCCATGCAGCCCGCGCGCTTGATTGTTGTTGGGGGCGCGGGCAGTTTGGAGGTAGCGCCGGGGGTGCAGCTTGTGGACACACCGGATTTTCCTCCGGCGTGGAAGAAAGCTGCATCAGCGGCCCGGGATGCTCTGGGCGTATATCGCACGGCTCCTTTCAATTGGACGTATGTGAGTCCGCCCATGTTTATTCAGCCCGGCACGAGATCCGGAAAGTATCGTGCAGGAAAAGATCAGCTTGTAAAGGATGCTAACGGTGAAAGCCGCATCTCCGCCGAGGATTACGCGGTGGCCATCGTGGACGAAATCGAAAAACCGCAGCACTTGCGCGAGCGGTTCACGGTCGCGTATTAGGCTACGGAGAAAATTTCCGCCAGTCTAAAATGCGGTCGTCGGGTAGAATGTTTTTGGTAACGTTTTGCCCAGCCGTGGGAACGCCCAGACCCCGCAACCAATTCCGATTTCATCACTCACAATTATTTCAGGGGGAATCATGAAGATCGCACGCTTTTTCGCATTCATCGCCTTCGCTGGGGTTCTGCAGTCGGTGGCGCTGGCGGACACGGTAACGATGAAAAATGGAGACCGTCTGACTGGCACGATCGGAGATTCCGACGGCAAGGCGGTAACGATTCATACGGATTACGCTGGAGACATCAAGGTGACTTGGTCCGCCGTCAAAGAGGTCACTTCGGCGAAGCCTTTATTCGTGGCGACGTCGGATAAGAATGTGGTCAGCGGAACAATCGCTCCGCAAGGTGACAATCTGGTGGTTCACCCAACTTCAGAGTCCTCCGTGGTAGTGCCGCTAGCAAAAGTTACGGCCATACGTTCGAGCGAAGGACAGCAAGCGTACGAAAAGAGCCTGCATCCGGGCTTGCTCCATGACTGGAAGGGCAGCGCAACCGTGGGCCTCGCGCTGGCGCGTGGGAATAGCGATACGACCGACCTCAATTCGGGGCTCAACCTGATCCGCAAGACATCGTCAGACCAAATCAAACTGTACGAATCCTCAGTGTATGCCACAAACGGCAGTACAGCGACCTCGCCGGTCTCAGGCGTGACCGCCAACGCGATTTTAGGAGGCGCGCGGTACGACCGGGATATCACGGAAAAAATGTTCGCTTTTGGGAGCGCGGACTTCACGCACGACGAGTTGCAGGACCTCACTTTACAGTCGATCTACACGGGAGGCCTCGGCTGGCACGCGATCGCGCATCCAAACACGACGCTCGATGTTTTCGCCGGCATCAACTACACGCGTGAAATGTACAACGCAACTGCTTCGTCGATCGTTACTTCCAGCCTCAACCGGAACCTTCCGGGAATCACGGCCGGAGAGGACTTCACGCACAAGTTCGGCGCGATCTCGACCTTAACGGAAGACTTCACCTTCTATCCCGACCTTAGCGACACGAGCCAATATCGGTTTTCGTTCGACGCAGGATGGCTGACAAAGTTCAATAAATGGCTCGGTTGGCAGATCACCGCGGCGGACCGCTACATCACGAACCCGCCAATTCTGGGCGCAAAGTCCAATGACCTCATTTTGTCGACGGGGCTCAACATAAGCTTCGGCCAGTAGCCTAACTTAATCGCCTTGTGAGATCTTGGCGGAGAATTCGACGGCCGGCCTCTTATGCGGTTGGACTAAACGGCTCTTTTTCGGCGGCGTCTGCTTGGGACAAAACGGCGCCGCGCCCTGAAGCTCCGGAAAGTCCGCGCAGAGCCCACTTAAGATTGAAGGCAGATTCTCGGCCACCATTTCCTGTCCAGCCTGGCTGCTGGCTGCGGTAAGCTGCGCCGTCGCGTCGTTGAAATGTTGCCCGGCGGAAGTCTGGTAGAAATCCGAGAGAGCTTTCACGTCGTCATCGGAAAGATATTTCGCATAGAGCGCGGCTTCGCGGTCGATGAATTCCTGCGATGCCAGCAACGCGGCAAGCCTTTGCTCGTATGAGTCGGCAATTCGCTCACGGTTCGGCGTCGGTGGAAGCGAGGCGACAACGGCCGGGCGCAGAGACTGAAACATGGTATGGCTCATCTCGGACGTTCGCGATCTGAGGTGCATCACGTCAAAGAGATGCAAAATATCGGCCTTGAACTGCGGATCGATAGTTTTCGCATCAGCGGCAGGGTCCACATCGTCGGCGTCGGGACCG
>DATDIT010000085.1:0-3776 GCA_036520875.1 Candidatus Acidiferrales bacterium | reverse complement strand
AGAAATCCCCAACGTCTTTCGCCGCGCTTTTTCAAATCTTCGCAATGGCCGCGGCGGCCCTGCCCTCGTGGAGATTCCGCAGGATCTGTTTGCGGAGGATGTACCCGAGCCTTTTATCTATGAACCTGCTGTCGGCACGCGCTATGGCCCCGATCCTGCCGACATCCGCCGTGCCGCGGCCGCGCTGGTAGAAGCGAAAAATCTCGTCGTCTATGCTGGGCAGGGCATTCATTACGCGCGCGCCTGGGAGTCTCTGAAAGAACTCGCCGAGTTGCTTGGCGCCCCTGTGGCAACGAGCCTGCAAGGAAAGAGCGCGTTCCCGGAGGACCATCCTCTGGCGCTCGGCGCTGGGGGCAATGCTTTCCCGCCCACGGTTCCACACTTTCTCGACAAGGCCGATCTGATTTTCGGGATTGGTTGCAGCTTCACCCAGACGAACTTCGGCATTGCCATGCCTCGCGGAAAGACACTTGTTCACGCCACTCTTGATCCCAAGCATTTGAACAAAGATGTTCGCGCCGATATCGCGCTCATCGGCGACGCGCGCCTAACGCTTGACGCGCTGCTCGTCGAGCTAAAGTCCCTCGTCCCGAAGCCCAGGCGCTCGCCCATTACCGACGAGATTGCTAAGGTCCGCAAGACTTGGCTCGACGAATGGATGCCGAAACTCAGCTCCGATTCAGTTCCTCTCTCTCCCTATCGTGTGATCTGGGATTTGCAGCATACGGTGGACGTCGCCAATACCATCATCACGCACGATGCGGGCAGCCCTCGCGATCAACTTGCTCCATTCTGGGTCACGAAGAAGCCACTCACGTACATCGGCTGGGGCAAAACCACGCAGCTGGGATACGGCCTCGGCCTTGCCATGGGTGCGAAGCTCGCTTGCCCGGAAAAACTTTGCGTCAACGTTTGGGGCGATGCCGCCATCGGTTTTACGGGCATGGATTTCGAGACTGCCGTGCGCGAGCGGATTCCGATCCTCTCGATTCTGCTGAATAATTTCAGTATGGCCATGGAGATTCCGGTTATGCCCGTTTCCACCGAGCGGTTTCGTGCAACGGATATCTCGGGTGACTACGCCGCCATGGCGCGCGCCTTCGGTGGCTATGGCGAGCGAGTCACGGAACCCGCCGAGATTGTTCCCGCAATCCGCCGCGGCATCGAGCAAACGAAAAAAGGCGTTCCCGCGCTGCTCGAATTCATCACTTCCAAGGAAATCGCTTTCTCGAAGCAATACCATGGTGCCCGCTAGTCACCTTGGCTCTGGGACTCCCTCTTCGACTTAACACTTGGACGGCAATTAGTGGTCCGCGAAGGGACCGGACTAGGTGGCTGCGTCCACGCTGGCGCGGATTTCCTGCCAGCGCTTCGGACGCTTCTTGGCGTCGAGGACTTTCTTGCGGAGCCGAATCGACTTCGGCGTTACTTCCACATACTCATCGTCAGCGATAAATTCAATCGCCTTTTCCAGTGTCATGTCGCGCGGCGGAATTAACCGGATGGCTTCGTCCGCGGATGACGACCGCATGTTGGTCTGCTTCTTCTCTTTCGTGATGTTCACGTTCATATCGTCTTCGCGCGCATTTTCGCCGACGATCATTCCCTCATAAACTTCCACGCCCGGACCCACAAACATCTCCCCGCGTTCCTGAATGCCCCAGATCGCGTATGCAACCGCCACGCCCCCCCGGTCGCAGACCAGCGCGCCGGTAAGGCGCATGGCCATGTCGCCTGCATATTCAGTCCAGCCTTCGAGCAGCGAATGAATCAGCGCGGTGCCGCGCGTATCCGTAAGCAGCTGGCCGCGCAGTCCGATCAATCCGCGCGAGGGAATGCTGAACTCCATCCGCACGCGGCCGGAATGATGATTCACCATCTTTTTCATTTCCCCGCGCCGGCTTCCCAACGATTCCATCACGATTCCGATGAACGTCTCCGGGCAATCGACAATCAACATTTCCAGAGGCTCGAGGCGCCGCCCATTTTCAGTGCGCACCACGATCTCCGGCTTGCCAACCATCAGCTCATATCCCTCGCGCCGCATCGTCTCGATTAAAATCGCTAGCTGCAATTCGCCGCGGCCCAACACCCGAAACGCGTCCGTCGCGCCCGTGTCTTCCACGCGCAACGAAACGTTGGTCAGCAATTCTTTTTCGAGCCGCGCTCGCAAATCGCGCGAAGTCACGAACTGTCCTTCGCGGCCCGCGAATGGCGAAGTATTGATCGTAAACACCATCGTCAGTGTCGGTTCATCGATGGTCAGCGGTTCGAGCGGCGATGGATTCAGAAGGTCCGTGATGCTTTCGCCGATCTGAATTCCTTCCACCCCCGCGATCGCCACGATATCGCCCGCCGAAACCGTCTCAGCTTCGTCGCGCTCCAAGCCGCGGAACGTGAAAATCTTGGTGATCTTCGTCGGCTGAATTTTTCCGTCGAGCTTCGAGATCGCTACTTCGGTGCCGCGTTCTAGCGTGCCCTGAAACACCCGCGCGATGGCCAACCGTCCAAGAAAATCGCTGTAATCCAGATTGGTAACCTGAATTTGCAACACGCTTGCCGGGTCGCCCGCCGGCGGTGGAATGGACGCGACGATTTCCTCGAAAAGAGGCTCGAGCGTTGTCGAATCGTCGCCGATTTTGCGATGCGCCACGCCGGTTTTTGCGTTGGTGTAAATCACCGGAAAACTGAGTTGGTCTTCGGTGGCATCCAGATCGATCAGCAGATCGTAGATTTCGTCGAGAACGGCGGCAGGCCGCGCATCCGGCCGGTCGATTTTATTCAGCACCATGATTGGCGGAAGCTTTGCGGCCAGCGCTTTTTGCAGCACGTAGCGTGTCTGCGGCAGCGGTCCTTCGCTCGCATCCACGAGCACCAGCACGCCATCCACCATGCGCAGCGCGCGCTCCACTTCGCCGCCGAAATCGCTGTGGCCCGGCGTGTCCACGATGTTGATTTTCGTCCCACGATACGTGATCGCCGTATTCTTCGCCAGAATCGTGATGCCGCGCTCGCGCTCCAGTTCGTTTGAGTCCATCACTCGCCGGGGCACTTCCTGGTTCTCGCGAAAAATTCCGCTCTGGCGCAGCATTGCGTCCACAAGCGTCGTCTTCCCATGATCCACATGGGCGATGATGGCGATATTGCGAATAGGCATTGTCATTGATTGCTCAGGACCCTTGGACAAGACGACTTTACCAAAAAGAGGGCTTCCGGTTTTCTGTCGAATTGCTTCTTTCATCATACCTGAAATTCGAACCGCTGAGGAACGCATGATCGAGTCGCGCGAAAGAGAATTGCCGAACTCGAAAGGGAAATGTGTCAAGTTTGAAGCACCAATTACATCAATATAGAAATATAGATAGACAATTTAGGACTCCTACAAGGGCATCAACCATCTAGATTTGGTCATAAATGGTTGGATTCTCGCCGGGCTGTTTTGCAACCTCAGCTTGACACTCCTCCGATAAAAATCTAAGATCAAGGCGAACAAAAAGCGAAACTAATAAATAGCTCCACTGCCCTATGAGTTCAAAAACCTCGGCGTTGCGCTTGCAAGTTGAATCCGCTCTAACTGCCCGTGTATCCAGTCCCTTCCAGTACCGAGACCGCCCGTTTGTGGATGCCGTGTCCGCCGGGATTCCCTCTGTGGACATTGCTACAGGAGGACTCCCTCGAGGAAGTTTGACCGAAATTTATGGCCCGCCATGTTCAGGGAAAACCAGCCTGCTGATTTCCGCGTTGGCGTCGAGAACCGCGGCGTCGGAAGTATGCGC
>DATDIT010000084.1:0-6526 GCA_036520875.1 Candidatus Acidiferrales bacterium | reverse complement strand
GCCGACGCGGTTGCTCTTGGCGAAGCCGATGAGACATGGCCCAAAATCGTTGAAGACGCCGCGCGCGGCACGCTCAAGGATGTCTACGCGCCAGTGGACGATTTCGGTCAAGAGCGCAAACCCACCTTGCGCCCGTATCCGTTGATTCCCTGGGACAAAATTAAGCTGGAACAATTCAATTTGCTCCCGGGCATGCTGCATCCGCTGCTGAAGTGGGTAGGCGCTGGTTGGGGTACCTTCCGAATTATCCCAGTGGAGTCCGGGCGCGGTTGTCCTTACGGATGCGAGTTCTGCACCGTGACCGGATTTTTTGGCGACTCCATCCGCTTTCGCACGAATGAAAGTGTGGTCAACGAACTGTTGCTGCTGAAAGCTCGCGCCCGCGCGTCGGGCGGCCAGATTGCCGTATTTTTCATCGACGACAATTTTGCCATCAACGTAAAGCGCACAAAATCATTGTTGCGAGACATCATTGCCGCCAACGCGCAAGTGCATTGGGTCGCGCAGATCAGCGCCAATCTGCTGCGCGATGAGGAGCTCGTCGATCTGATCGCGGCGGCGGGAGGCAAGTGGATCTTCATCGGAATGGAATCCATCGATCCAGCCAACCTTGCTGACGTCAAGAAGGGATTCAACAAGCCAGGTGAATATGCCGTGGTGCTCGACCGCCTCGCCCGACGCAACGTTTTTGCCATCACCTCTTTTATCTTTGGCATGGACAATGACACGCCTGGTGTGGCGGAGCGAACTCTGAAGGAAATTCGTACTTGGCCTCCTGGGCTGCCCATCTTTGGTTTGATGACCCCATTGCCCGCGACGCCCCTGTACAAAAGGCTGGAAGCCGCCGGGCGGCTCACCCGACCGAAGCACTGGCAGGAGTTCATTCCCTTTGCGATGGCCCATACGCCGCTGAAGATGAGCATCGACGAAGCTCATAATGAGGTACGCATCGGCTGGGCCAGCTCTTACAGTCCACAAGCAATCGAAAAGGCGGTGGATTCGCTCAACCACAAGCCGCTCGGTTATCGCATCAACATACTTATCGCGCGCCTCTGTTTCCGGGGAATTTACTTTCCGCAAATGGGCCGCTTCGCATGGGTGAAAACGATTGTAGAAAATCGGCGCGTAATACTCAAACTGATAAGGCAGGCGTTCGGAGGAGGGCTGCACGCCGAGGCGCCTTCTGTCGCGACCCAGCTAGCCACGGAGGTGCAGCACCAACGTGGGGCACCACTGACTCCCGGCGAATAGATCCTCGACCGCAGACCGGGCCCCTTTTGTTCCTCACGCGCCTTATCCGCGACGATCTGACTTCGTTCCCGTGCCGCCTTCGACTTCGAACTTGCGCACGTAGCGCCTTCCGCATTCGGCATCGCCTTCTCGATGCGATAGAATATCTCCTTAATGGAAGATAGATTTTACCGGGCCACGATGAAGATCGGCGGCGGCACTCTGTTCGGCCGCCTCGCCTTGGCGTTCCTGTTGCTGCTTTCCATCGGAATCGGCGCGGCCGTCGGACTGCTCTTCGTCTATTCAAGCGATCTACCGGAAATTCGCGCCCTCGAGGATTACCGCCCCGTAGTCGTAACCGAGCTTTATGCCGACGATGGCCAATCCATCGGGACTTTTTCTCTTCAGCGCCGCATCCTCGTCACTTATGACCAGATTCCAAAAGTTCTAAAGGACGCCATCCTTACCACGGAAGATCAGCACTTCGAGGAGCACTGGGGCGTGGACTTTCCGCGCGTGCTGGAGGCTGCCTACCGCGATATCGCTTCTCACCATGTTGCCGAAGGCGCCAGCACCCTTACCATGCAGCTCGCCGGCGGCCTTTTTCTGAACCGCTCAGACCGCAGCTTCCACCGCAAGATCGAGGAAACCATTCTCGCTCTTCAAATCGAGCGCCACTACACCAAAGACCAAATTTTCACCATGTACTGCAATCAGATTTACCTGGGCTCCGGAAACTACGGCTTCGAGGCCGCCTCGGAATATTATTTCAGCAAGCCCATCGGCCAATTGACCCTTCCCGAAGCCGCGCTGCTGGCCGCCATTATTCGTGGACCCGTCTATTCGCCGGTCAATCACCCGGAGCGCGCTCTGGCGCGACGGAATCTGGTCCTCTCGCTCATGGCTCACGACGGCAAAATCCCTGCGCAACAGGCCAATGCCGCAAGCCGCTCGCCCCTGGGACTCCACATCCAGTCGCAGCGAAATGATCTTGCGCCCTACTTCGTCGAGGATATCCGCCAATATCTCGAGCAGACTTACGGAACCAATGCCGTTCACGAGCAGGGCTTGCGCGTCTACACCACTCTGAATGTAGCCATGCAAAAAGCCGCTGACCAAGCTCTTCGCGATGGCCTGCACTCCTACGATCGCCGTCATGGCTGGCGCGGCAATCTGCCCAACATTTTTCGCGATCACCTCGCAAAACTCGATAGCTACCAGAACCCCGACTGGCACGGGCCGATCCAAAAGGGCGATTACGTCACCGGCCTGGTCACCGCCGCCCAGCCGACTTTTGCCTGGATCAAAATCGGACCCTATCGCGCGATCCTCACGCCTGCCGATTATTCCTGGACCGGCCATAAAGCGGCTACCGATTTACTGAAGGTGGGCGACCTTGCCACTGTGCAGATCAAGGAGATCACCGGCACCGCCGCACAAGTGGAACTCGAACAAGTTCCCGCTGCGCAGGCCGCTCTCGTCGCCATAGACAACTCCACGGGTGAGATTAAAGCCATGGTCGGCGGCTACGATTTCGAAACCTCGAAATTCAATCGCGCCACACAAGCCCTCCGCCAGACGGGCAGTTCCTTCAAGGTCTACGTCTACTCTGAAGCGCTGGCGCAGGGAGCCTCGCCTTTCGATACCATCGTCGACGAGCCGGTCACTTTCCGCAGCGGCGGCCAAAATTATTCGCCGCATAACTACGACGCGAAATTCGAAGGCCGCATCACTTTGCGTCGCGCCCTCGCCGATTCCCGAAATATTCCGGCCGTGCGCCTGCTCGATAAAGTCGGCATCGAAAATGTCGTGGATTTGGCGCGGCGCTTTGGCATCACCAGTCCGCTGCCGCCCTATCTTCCGCTCGCTCTCGGCGCTGCTGACTTGACGCTCCTCGAGCACACCTCGGCCTTCACGGTTTTTCCCGACGATGGAATTCACATCGAGCCGCACGATATCAGGCGCGTCCTCTCCTACGACGGAGCCATTCTCGAAGAGCCGCGTCCCAAGATCACCGACGTGATCGAGCCACAGGTGGCTCAAACCATGACGGCGATGCTGGAGGATGTAGTTCAGTTCGGCACCGGCGTTCGCGCCAAGCAGCTTGGCCGTCCCTCTGGCGGAAAGACCGGCACCACCAACGATTTCACCGACGGCTGGTACATCGGATTCACTCCGCAGATCACCGCCGGCGTGTGGGTTGGCAACGACGATAAGCGCATCTCGCTCGGCAAAAAAGAAACCGGCGCTCAGGTCGCTCTCCCCATCTGGCTCGAGTTCATGCAACAAGCCATGGAGGGAATGCCGGTGGAAAAATTCCCCAACGTCACGCCGCTCGAAAAACTAGCGCCCACCGAGCAGGTTCAAGTCGATACGCCGGATACTGCTCCACCGTCCGACGCAGCCGAGCAAGGTCTCACCCAAGTTTCCGCGCCAGCGCCCCCTCCGCCGAAGCCCGAGTCAGCGACAAAGCCCGAGCCGTCAAAACCCACTCCGCCAAAGCCTGAGTCCGCAGCGAAGCCTGAGCCCGCAAAACCCGCGCCGCCTAAACCCGAATCAGCAAAGCCGCCGCTACCGCCGCCTGTTCCAGTGGCAGTTGTAAGATCGAAGCCAACCTCGCCTCAATAAATTTCGATCTCAGCGCGACGTGAAAAAAAGGCCGTTATCTTTTCCGACCGAAGGGATCCCAACCGCCCGGACGCAAAATTTTCCCGCGCCCGCCCTCGTCGACGAGCGTGATTTTTGCGCCCCGCTCGATTTCGCCAATTGCTGCAATCTCGGCATATCCCGGCGCGCTCCTGAGGCGTCGCATTTGCTGGCGATGGACGGTAAAAAGAAGCTCGTAATCATCCCCACCATGCAGGGCCATTTGCAGCGGGTCCAGCTTCAGCGCAGGGAACACCTTGATGCACGGGATTCGCTGGGCCCAAATCCGCGCGCCTACACCGCTCGCTGCACACAGCCGCGCCAGGTCAGTTGAAAGTCCGTCCGAAATGTCAATCATCGCAGATGCCGCGTGGTGCGCAGCGAGCCATGCGCCCAAACGGACGCGAATTTGCGGATAAAGGTGTGGCTGCAGCAGCCAGCCCCTGCCTTTTTCGTTCGAATTAGACGCTTTCACTGCTCCAGATTGGACCATATTAAGGCCCAGCTCAGCGCCCCCCAGCCTCCCACTCACGCACAAAACGTCGCCCGGACGCGCTCCTGACCGCCTCACGGCGAGGCCCGGCCCGACCTCGCCAAGCACGGTAACGCTGATCGAAATCTTCGCGCTTTTGGTCGAGTCCCCGCCGGCAAGCCTCATTCCCAGTCGCCGTGCTGCGCGCCCCATCCCGCGCAGAAACTGGTCGAGCCACTTCCCGGTCCGCGAAGCAGGCAGCGCCAGCGTCAGCAAAAAAAATCGCGGCTGCGCACCCATTGCCGCCAGGTCGCTCGTCGCCCGCGCGAGCGCTTTAAAGCCAACAGAATCGGGCGGATGGCGGTCAGCAAGAAAGTGCACGCCTTCCAGAAATGCGTCGCAGCTCACCACCCACTCGGAGCCTCTGCGAGGAACCATAACCGCAGCGTCATCACCAATTCCCAGCCGCAAGTCGCCGCCCTCGCGCGATGGGATCGCGCGCCTAACCCTTTCGATCAGTTGAGCTTCCTGTTCCATTCCTGTCCGTTTGTACAGTTGTAACACTCGGCCCGTTTCGGGTAGAGTTTCAGAAGGGGGCACTTGGATTATAAAGTGCCGCCAGGACCGAAGCGAGCCCAGCGCTTTGTAGTGGAAGATCGGCATTGACGGCAATGGCCGGGCTGACTACAATCCGCTCGGGTTTCGAACCAAGGCTCGCGGTTCAAACTCTCGATCGAAGTCGCACGCGAATCGCTAACCGCAATCTTAGGCAGCGGTTTCAGGCCGGCGAAAAAATCAAACGGGTGAAATTAAGAGCATGAAAGGCAAGTCGTACACCTTTTTCATTGCTTCTCACGACTCGGGCGGCATCAAACGAGTTCGAGTACCCGTGTATTTGTTGCATGCTGTAGCAATTCTTGCGGTTGTGGGCACCGTAACGGTGGCCGCAGCTATGGGCTCCTACTCGCGAATGTTGTGGAAGGCGACGAATTACAATTCGCTTCGACGCGATCAAGACAGTCTCAAGAAACAGTACGTCCAGCTGCAAACTCAGGTGAAGGACACGAACACTCGCCTAAACTCTTTGCAGTCATTGGCCGGTGAAGTGGCGATGGCGTACGGGATCACGCGCTTCCATCAAACCGCGTTCGACCTCACCGATAGTTCGGTGAGACCCGACGCCGCATTCCAAGAATCGGTTGATGAGTTCGGCTATCTTGAAAAGAACGTAACCGCCGTATCGATGTCCAATGGCGGGATGCGACTTCTGCCGGCATCGCAGTTGAGCACCTTGGGCATCGCGCCGACGCTTTGGCCGGTGCTGGGGCAAATTACCGGGCATTTCGGTGAACGGCTCGATCCGTTCAGCGGGGAAGGCGCGTTCCACTCGGGTTTGGATATCGCTTCGCATTACGGCGACGCGATCCACGCGACCGGCGACGGCGTGATCGAGGAAGCGGGACAGAGGGCGGGGTACGGCCGCGTGGTGGTGGTGGACCACGGCTTTGGAGTGACCACGTTGTACGGTCATCTTTCACGTTTCAATGTGCAGGCTGGAATGCGCGTGAAGGCTGGAGATGTAATCGGTTACGAAGGCGATAGCGGCCGCTCGACCGGGCCGCATCTTCATTACGAAGTCCGCATCTACAACACTCCCGTGAATCCCTGGCGGTATCTCCGCAACGTGGCGCCGGTCCTAAAGGCCGAATCCACTCCTGTGACCACCGGCGACTAGTCCGACAAGCATTCAGTGCGTTTTACCAGCCGCTCAAGACGGCGAGTGGCTGTCAGAACCCTCGAACACTCCTTGATTTGACACGCCCGCCTGCTCGAAGTATGATCTAGTCAGTCTAGTCAGAATCCAGGGGAACTACTATGGCCAAGCCGATTTCCAAAGGCAAGCCGACACTTACGCGCGAAGGGAAAACACCGCCGAAAAAACGTTGGCAGCTTCAGACGGCCAAAGCCCAATTCAGCGAGCTTTTCCGCCGAGCACGCTCGGAAGGCCCGCAATGGGTAACGAGGCAAGACAAGGAGGCTGTTGTGGTGCTGCCCGCCGAAGAATTCGAGCGCCTGAAGGCACGGTCGCGCCAGCCCCAGAGCCTGGTGGAGTTCTTTGCCGAGTCTCCGCTGGCTAAAATCAGGATTGATCTGGAGCGGGAGCCGGACTACGGCCGG
>DATDIT010000083.1:0-22191 GCA_036520875.1 Candidatus Acidiferrales bacterium | reverse complement strand
CGCACGTATGATCAAAGAAACTCCTGAACTTCGCAGAATGAGCCGCCAGCTGGAGGAAACCGATCCCGACATTGCAGCGGTGCTGCGCAACGAGGTTCGACGTCAAGCGACGGGACTCGAGTTGATCCCTTCAGAAAATTTCGTTTCCGAAGCGGTGCTCGAAGCGATGGGTTCCGTCCTGACAAACAAATATGCCGAGGGTTATCCAGGGAAACGCTACTACGGCGGCTGCGAATTTGTGGATCAGGCTGAGCAGCTCGCGATCGATCGGGCGAAAGCGCTCTTCGGAGCGGACCACGCGAACGTGCAGCCGCATTCCGGAACGCAGGCCAACATCGCCGTCTATATGACCGCGCTCCAGCCGGGCGACACTGTGTTGGGAATGAACCTTGCACACGGCGGCCACTTAACGCACGGGCATCCTCTGAATTTCTCCGGAAAGACATACAAATTCGTGCCCTACGGCGTCGCGAAAGACACGGAAACAATCGATTACGACGAGCTCGACCGTTTGGCGCGCGAGCATAAGCCGAAAATGATCGTCGCAGGGGCCAGCGCCTATTCGCGGATCATTGATTTCGCGCGAATGGCCAAGATCTCACAGTCCGTGGGCGCTTTGTTGTTCGTGGATATGGCGCACATCGCGGGCTTGATCGCCACAGGGCTTCATCCGAGCCCGATACCCCACGCCGATTTCGTTTCCACGACCACACACAAAACGCTACGCGGTCCCCGCGGCGGGCTGATTCTATGCCGCGAACAATATGCCAAGGAGCTCGATCGCGCGACGTTTCCGGGCATTCAGGGCGGTCCGCTAATGCACATCATCGCCGCAAAGGCTGTTTGCTTGAAAGAAGCCGCTGAACCGGGCTTCGCTGAATATCAAACTCAGGTGGTGGCGAATTCGAAGGCGCTCGCGGCCGCCGTCGCCAAGCGCGGCTACCGAATCGTCAGTGCCGGAACAGATAATCACCTCTTCCTTGTGGATATCAATTCTCGCGGCCTCACAGGCAGCGTGGCGCAGCCCGCGCTCGATCGAGCCGGCATCACCGTGAACAAAAACTCGATTCCGTTCGATCCCCTGCCTCCGCTGAAGGCCAGCGGCATACGCATGGGCACTCCGGCAGTAACCACGCGCGGCATGCGCGAGCCGGAGATGGACAAAATCGCTGGATGGATCGCGGAAATATTGGATCACATCGGCGATACCGCGACGGAACAGCGCGTCCGTGCCGAAGTGGCCGCCTTCGCCGAGCAATTCCCTCTTTACACCTCACGCATCAAAGATACAGAGGCTAGTCTCGCAAGCGCCCGTGTCGGCCACTGATAAGAGTTTCCGGTGGCCCGAAAGCGAGATAAGGCAGGTGAGCTGTGTTTCGCCACACAATCCCCATTGGACGCATTCTCGGCATACCGATCGATCTGGACTACTCCTGGTTTTTGATTGCCATCCTCATCACCTGGCTTTTGGCAGTTAACTATTATCCTGCGGCATTCAAAGGTGGCACCGGCCGCGAGTATTGGCTGATGGGCGCTGTAACTGCGGTGCTGTTTTTCGTCAGCATCATTGTGCACGAATTAGCTCATTCCTGGGTCGCACTGCGCTACAAGATTCCGATTCGCCGAATCACGCTCTTTATCTTTGGTGGCGTCTCGCAGATTGCCGCCGAACCTCCCAACGCCGCAGCCGAATTCCTGATTGCGATTGCCGGGCCGATAACCAGCTTCGCCCTGGCAGCAATCTTTTACTTTCTCGAAGGAACGCTTAGGAATTTCGCCCCCGCCCTGGCTGTGGCCAAGTATCTTGCGCTCATCAACGGTCTACTAGGACTGTTCAATCTGATACCGGGATTTCCGCTGGACGGAGGCCGCGTTTTTCGCGCCATCGTCTGGGGTGTGACCAAGAATTTCCGTCGGGCCACGGTGATCGCCGCAAGCACCGGCCGGTTCTTCGGATTTCTTTTTATCGTTTGGGGAGTATGGCAAGTACTTACGGGAAGAGTGGCGAACGGCCTGTGGATCGCCTTCATCGGCTGGTTTCTGGAAAGCGCTGCGGGCGCACAAGTGCAGCAGCAGATGGTGCAAGGGCTTCTTGTGGGGCACAAGGTATCGGAAGCGATGGGCGAAATCTGTACTCACGTGCCGGGAAATACTCCGCTGCAGGATTTGGTGGATCAGGAGATTCTTTCACACGGCCGGAGGTGCTTTCTGGTGGACCAAGGAGACCGCGAGGCCGGGCTATTGACCCTGCACAACCTGAAGGAAGTTCCTCGGTCCTCCTGGACGACAACCACCGCAGCGCAAGCCATGACTCCTATCGAGAAGCTGAGCAGGATCGACGCGAATGCCGAATTGTGGACAGCATTCGAAAAGATGGGACGAGATGGGATCAATCAAATGCCGGTGATGAGAGGGAGCGAACTCGTTGGGATGCTTTCCAGGAGCGATGTCGTCAGATACCTTCAGACTCTGCAGCAAGTAGGCAAGCACGCAGCCTGACTTCGCGAGCTATGTGATTTCGATATCGAGTTCGGTCGCGCGGCCATCGCGAATCGAGAATGCCCGGACGGGCTGCGCGGCGTTGGGCTGCGGTGAAACTATGAGGTACGCGGTATCCGGATAGTACGCAAGCTCGATATCGCGCGGCGAGGGCTCATTTTTCCCGTTGGGATGAGAATGATAGATTCCCATCAACTCGAGGCCGGCCGCGCGAATTTCCCTCACCAAGCTGAATAATTCCTGCGGGGCTATTTCGTACCTGATCGCGAGATTGCCGGCAACGTTCGTCGCCCGGAAAATGCGCGCGATCGCGTCTCTGCTTCCCGCCAATAATCCGCAGCACTCACGCGCCGGGTCCAACTTTGCGAGGCGCACTAATTCCGGGATCAGTCCTCGCCGAACCCGAATTGCGCCGCCTGGCACAACTTCCGTCCGTTAGGCTTTTTGGGCCTGACGCCGGAGGAACGTGGGCACGTCGAGATCGTCGGCAGGAATTTCGTGAATCACCTCGCTGACGTTTCTCGAGACCTGTTGGACGACGTTTGTTTGCTCGGGAGCCACGGGAACAACGGGCTGCTCACGCCCGGCCTTCCACGTCTTCGGCAGGTACGACGGGCGCACGTGCGGCTTCTTGCCTGCAATTTCGCGGAAGCCGGCTGCGATCACGGTGATCTTCACGGACTCCTTCATGGCGTCGTCCTGTACCGCGCCGAAGATGATGTTGGCATTCTCGTGCGCGGCCTTCTGAATGATCGAGGATGCCTCGTGAATTTCATGCAGTGAGAGACTGGATGAGCCTGTGACGTTGATGAGAATCCCCTGCGCGCCGTTGATGCAATTATCCTCAAGTAACGGACTATTGATCGCGCGATTTGCGGCATCGATCGCACGGTTCGAACCGGTGGCGACCGCCGTGCCCATCACCGCGTAGCCTTGGCCGGACATGATGGTTTTCACGTCGGCAAAGTCGCGGTTGATGATGCCCGGAATGGTGATGATGTCCGAGATGCCTTGGACAGCTTGGCGAAGAATATCGTCGGCGATGCGAAATGCTTCGAAGAAGCTCGTCCCATGCTCGACATATTCCATCAGCCGCTCGTTGGGAATCACGATCACGGTATCGACGCAGCCGATGAGCTCGGCGAGCGCCTGCTCGGCCTGCTGCATGCGGCGCTTGCCTTCGAACGCGAACGGCTTGGTGACAACAGCCACGGTGAGCGCGCCAAGCTCGCTTGCCAGATTCGCCACCACGGGCGCCGCACCGCTGCCGGTTCCGCCGCCCAGACCGGAGGTGACGAACACCATATCCGCGCCGTCGAGCGCTTCGAGAATTTTCTCAGTATCCTCGAGCGCGGCCTTGCGGCCAACTTCAGGATTGGCGCCGGCGCCCAGCCCCTTGGTCAGCTTTGCTCCGAGCTGAAGCTTTACCGGCGATTGCGAAAGCTTCAGCGCCTGCAGATCGGTGTTAGCGGCGATGAATTCGACGCCCTCAACCTTTGCGCGAATCATGCGGTTGACGGCATTCGATCCGCCGCCGCCGACTCCGATCACCTTGATCTTCGCGCCGTCCTGCAACTCCTCAGTAAATGAAACCCTAATGCTCGATTCTTTTCCCATGCTGCCTCCCCAGTGGTACAACTTTCGATTTTTTTAACCGGCGGCCGAATCAGGCAAGACCTCCCGCGACCGCCAAGAAAATTTGCTGCCCTTTGTTCCGTCACGCCCCCGCAAACATACTTTTCAACTTGCCAATGAAGCCAGTAGGACGAGCGCTCGCGAAGCGCCTCGTGCGCGCTCCGTAGACGAGCAGTCCCACAGCCGCCGCATACTCGGGCCGGGAAACCTCTTCGCTCATTTGCGCAAGGCCTCGCGGCACGGCGATGCGAACGGGCAGATTGAATAGCCGCTCGGCCAGCTCCACCAGTCCCCGAAGCTGCGATCCGCCGCCGGTGAGAATAATTCCCGCCGGAATTTGCGACTGAAGGCCCGCCCGGCGGAGTTCGTCGCGAATGAGCATCAACAATTCCTGTGCGCGCGCTCCTATAATCTCTCCGATCATGCGCGTGAATACGGTGCGCGGCGGACGATCCCCTACGCTCGCAATTTCGATGGCAACGTCTTCCGTTTGAAGCTCGCGACAAGCCTGCGCGTGCTCACGCTTGATCTTTTCAGCTTCCGGAACGGGCGTACGCAAACCTACCGCGAGATCATTCGTAAAGTGATCTCCTCCGATGGGTATTGCCCCCGTATGGCGCACGACCCCGCCGGTGTACGCGATCATCTCGGTGGTCCCGCCGCCGATATCGAGAAGGCAGCAGCCCAATTCGCGTTCGTCTTGCGTGAGACACGCTTCCGCCGCCGCGAATGGTTCAAGAACCGTATCGTCAACGCGCACGCCCGCGCGATTCACGGCGGTGACGATGTTCTGGGTCGCCGCGCCCGATGCGGTCACGATATGCACGCTGGCCTCGAGACGATGGCCGACCATTCCGATCGCGTCGCGGATATTGTCCTGCGCGTCGAGAAAAAACTCCTGCGGTAATACGTGGATCACTTCGCGGTCCTCCGGCAATGTGACCCCGCGGGCAGCCTCGATGGCGCGCCGAACATCTTCGCGTTGAACGTCGCGCGGCCGCGTGCCCAAGGTGACGCCGCCGCGGCTATTCACGCCGCGAACGTGGCCTCCAGCCACGCCGATCATCGCGGATTCCACCGGCACGCCGACAACTGTCTCCGCTTCCTCCACAGCACGCCGAATCGAGCTTACGGCCAAGTCGAGATTCACAATCTGGCCTTTTCGCCAGCCTTTGGATTCAGCTGCGCCGAGGGCGGCGAACTTCACGCTGCCGTCATCTTCCATCTCACCAACCAGGGCGCAAGTCTTCGTGCTTCCGATGTCCAGCGCCACAATGTGCCGTTCTTTCTTGGTCAAATGCTGCTCCTATCTCGAATGCCTTCGCGTGCTCGTCGCGGCCAATTTCCGCGGTTGCTGCCGGACCGAGGTAACCACGTCCTGGTTGACAACGGCCTCGCGGCTGAACCGCAGGTCCACCGATTCGATAGCGCCTGCCTCGGCGCGCCAATCATTAAACTCTTCGATGAGCGTTTGATATTTGCCGGCAAAATCGCTGTCACCAAAATGCACCAGCACGGGCGTATCTACTTGCTGAGGCGCCTGCGAATCCGCCGTAGACGCGCTCGCGACAGTAGACTCGAAACCAGTGAGGGTCGCGCGCAAATCGTGAGCGTCGGAAAGATCGACTTCGCTAATCTGGTCGATCGCATCCGGGCGCACAGACTCAATCTGCTGGGTGAACCCGGAAAAAAGCTGCATGCGTTCCTCGCGGCTGTCGAGCGGCATGCCCGGCATAATTCCGGTCACAACGGGAAAATGAAAGTTCCCTCTGACCGGCCGCGTCAGGATCATGCCATGCGCGTCAATCAACGCTAGATCGCCAGGCTCTCGCAAAAATGCGATGGGAGTCCGCTCCGTAATTTCAACTCCGATTTGATTCGGCAGCACACGCCTTACGGTTGCGCGCTCAACCCACGAAAGTGCCTCGATCTGGCGCCGTCGCTCATCCAGTGGAATGAGAAGGACGCTCTTGCCGCGGTCCGGAGCAAAAATACTGAGTACGCTTGCCGGCGCCACGTAATGGTTTCCGGCCAGTACAATCTGCTCCGGATGAATCAGGGCTGTTTCAGGAGAAGTTAGCAGGAAGTGACTGAAATCATACGCCGACCACGCACCCGCAACACCCACCGCCGCCCACATCGTCACCTGCAGATATGTTTTCCAGGCCTTCCGGCCAAACTTTCGCCGCTTGATCTCGAGGGGCTTCTGTCGCCGAAGATACCTCGGCTCCTCATCCACCATGATTTGCGGAGGATAGGTCTCGATGTCGATGGACTTCAGTTTTGCCAAACGATTACCTCGTTCTCAAGGTCAACCCCGTAAGCGCCTCGAACGCGCTCCCGAACATCGTCAATTAGCCTTAACATATCCGAGCAACTCGCGCTTCCAGCGTTCACGAAGAAATTCGCGTGCCGGTCGCTCACCATTGCGTCACCCACGCGGTGGCCTTTCAGCCCGAGTTCGTCGATCATCCGGCCTGCCGATCCTCCCGGCGGATTCTTAAAAATGCAGCCGGCGCTTTTTTGATTCAAAGGCTGGCTTGCCCTGCGCTTCTCGTTGCACACCTTGATTCCCGCGAGAATTTCCTTGAATGGCTTCGCCGGCAATTCCAGCTTCACACGCAGCATCACATCGTCCGGCGCAAAAGAAGTGTGCCGGTAATCAAAACGAATGTCGGTTCCGCGAACCGTTTCAAGCTCGCCTGAAGCTGCCCGGTACAACTCTATCTCGCGGACATGAGGGCCGATCGAGGTGCCATATGCTCCGGCGTTCATTCGCAGAGCGCCACCCACGCTGCCTGGGACGCCGATCAGTCCTTCCATTCCGCCAAGATCGCGTTTCGCGCAAAACGTCACCATTCCGCCCAGGTCCGCGGAAGCGTCGATATACGCCGCGTTATCTTCTATCCGCATTCCAGGCTGCGACGTGGGAAGATGCAGCACAATGTATGGCAACTCACCATCGGCGATAAGCACGTTGGTGCCACCCCCGAGAAAACGGTGCGGAATACTTTCGTCCGCAAGCACTCGCATCACCTCCGGAATCGATTCGTAACGGCGCAACAAAACCTCGTCCGTAATGCCGCCGATGCCCAGGGAAGTCTTTCCCTTGAGCGAAACACTAAGCTGCACTTCAGCGCCGAGATTTTTCAGCCGCGACGACACGCTGTCATCAATCCGCATTGAAAATCGAAACCCTCGAACCAAGCAAAACAGCAAGCTCCTCGGTCACGCGTCCCACACTGCCGGCGCCAATCGTAAGAACGGCATCTCCGGGGCGCGCTTCGCGCAAAATATATTCAATGCCGCCCTGCAACGTGCTCGAGTAAACGACGCTTTTGTGACCCGCCGAACTGATTGCCTCTGCGAGAAGCTCGCCGGTAATACCCTCCGCAGGCGGTTCGCCCGCCGCGTAAATATCCGTCAGAACGAGAATGTCGGCCTGGTTGAAGGACAGTCGGAAATCCTCCCAAAGATGCTGCGTGCGCGAGTAACGGTGGGGCTGAAAAAGTACGAGTAGGCGCTTGTAACCGCATCCTCGCGCCGCTTCGAGCGTGGCGCGAATTTCAGCAGGATGGTGGCCGTAATCGTCTATCAGCGTGACACCGGAAAACTCACCTTTGATTTCGAACCTGCGGCCGACACCTGAAAAATGTGCCAGCCCTTCACGAATCAAGTCCGCCGGAACGTTCAGCCCGAGCGCCACCGCTGCTGCCGCGGCGGCATTGCGGACATTATGAATCCCGGGCGGCGAAGGCAGGCGAAAAAGTCCCAACTCCTCGCCGCGATATTTCAACGAGAACTCGCTCGAAAGCCCTGAGAGCTTCACATCCGCAATAACCAGATCGGCCTGGCTCGACGTGCCATAGCTAATGATGGGCCGCTTGATACCCGGGACGATTGCCTGGACGTTGGGTTCGTCAAGGCAGAGCACCACTGCGCCATAAAACGGCACGCGATTGGCGAATTGCAGAAACACTTCTTGAATTTCCTCGAGCGAGATGTACTGGTCGAGATGCTCTCGATCAATTGTGGTGATGACGGCGATAACCGGCGCCAAAAGCAGGAACGAGCGGTCGCTCTCATCCGCTTCGACCACCATATATTCGCCTCGGCCCACAGCCGCATTGGCTCCGATGTGATTTACTCGGCCGCCGACGACGAAGGTTGGGTCAAGATCCGCTGCGGCGAGTATCGACGCCACCATGGACGTCGTCGTTGTCTTGCCATGCGCGCCCGCCACCGCGATGCCGTGTTTCAGCCGCATCAGTTCGGCGAGCATCTCCGCGCGAGGAATCACGGGAATCTTCAGCCGATGGGCCTCGGCTACTTCCACATTGTCAGCGGGCACGGCCGAGGACACCACCAGCACGTGCGCACCATGCGCGTTTTCGGCCTGATGCGTATCGTGAATTACCGCGCCCAGTTTCCGCAAACGCTGCGTGGCAGCCGAGGATTTCAGGTCAGATCCGGAAACGCCATAGCCGCTGGAGAGCAGCACTTCCGCAATGCCGCTCATGCCGCTGCCGCCAATCCCGACCAGATGAATGCGCTGAAAATTGCGAAAGGTGATGTTCATGGCCGGGCCACCGCCTCAATCACGTCAACGATATCTTCAACCGCGCGCGGGCGTGCCAGCGAACGCGCGCGGTCTTCCATCTCTTGAATTCTCCGGGGCTGGTCCAGGAGGGAAAAAATTTCGTTAGTTAGGCGCTCTGGAGTCAGTTCATCTTGCGGCAGCAGCCGGGAGGCGCCGGCGCTTGCCATCACCTGCGCATTTCCCGTTTGGTGCGCGTCAGTCGAAGCACCGAAGGGGATAAAGATGGCGGCGCGTCCGGAGGCGGATACCTCCGCGACAGTTATGGCACCCGACCGGCAAACGATCAGGTCGGCCTGAGCAAACCTCTCCGCCATATTTTCGATGAAGGGGACGACCTCAGCTTGGAATTGGCGCCGCTCATACTCTTCGCGAACTGCATTATAGTCACGTTCTCCGGTCTGATGCACGATGAAAAGGCGATCTTTTCTCGCCGCGAGCATATCTAGCGAATCAACTACGGCTCGGTTGATCGGCAAAGCGCCGCGGCTTCCTCCGGTGATCAACAACGTGAAAGGCGCGCGGTGCTCCTTCGGTGGAATAGCGAAGAACTCCGGCCGAATCGGGCAGCCGGTAAGGGTTGCCCTCGAGCCCAACCGGCCGGCTGTCTCCTGCTGTGCCACAGCAACTCGCGTGGCAATCCCCGCAAGAACGCGGTTCGTAAATCCCGGCTCGACATTTGGCTCGAAAACCACCGTAGGCACACGGTGTATCACCGCCAGCAGCATCATCGGACCCGAGGCATATCCGCCGACTCCGAAGGCCGCATTGAAGCGATATCGTTGCAAAATTTTCTCTGAATCCCAAAGGCCGGCCGGAACCATCGCTGCGTTCCGCAGCAGCTTCACGCCGCCAATCCCTTTCAGGCCGCTCGCCCGAATCAGTTCGAGCGGAAAGCCCGCCTGTGGCACAAGCCGAACCTCGATTCCGCGCTCAGTTCCCACAAACACGACTTGCCTTTCTCCAAAGTCGCCGCCGTCTCTGCCGCGACGAATCCATTCTTTGGCGATGGCGATCGCTGGGAATACATGCCCGCCGGTGCCACCACCCGCTATCAAAAGTCTTTTCGCATCAGCGCTCACGTCTCATCCGCGTGTTGGCTGATGTTCAGCAACACTCCCGTGGCGAGCAGCATTCCCATCAGGCTCGATCCGCCATAGCTGACGAAGGGAAGCGGAATCCCTTTTGTCGGAACCAAGCCCAGGACGACGCTAAGATTTAAGAGCGCCTGGCCGACAACCATGGTCGTGATGCCAATGCCCAAAAACCGTCCAAAGGCATCGGGCGCTTTCATCGCAGCCACGAAACCGCGCCAGCCGTAAACAGCAAAGAGTGTGAGGAGGATTATCGCTCCGATAAAACCCGCCTCCTCGCATATCACCGAGAAAATAAAGTCCGTGTGAGCCTCGGGGAGAAAAAACAGCTTTTGGCGGCTCTCCATCAGGCCCACGCCGCTGAATCCCCCCGAGCCAACCGCGATAAGCGATTGTGCCAACTGGAAGCCATGGCCCTGTGGATCGGCGCCCGGCGTGAAATACGCTTGCACGCGCTGCAAGCGGTACGGGACGCTCGCGATGGCTATGTAAATCAGAGGAATGGCCGCGATCGCGGCTCCGAAAATATAGCGGTACGACAATCCCGCTATAAAGAGCATCACGGCGGCGATAAAGAAAATCATGCAAGCCGTGCCCATGTCCGGTTCCTTGTAAACCAGCGCGACTATCAGAAGCACTGCCCCCAGCGCGGGCAAAAGCGTTTGCCTCAGGTTGTTTACGCCCGGTCCCCGCGGCTCGCGCCGAATTTCCAGGAACCATGCGAGATAGAAAATCACGACCAGCTTGGCGATTTCCGAGGGTTGCAAACTGAGCGGCCCGAGGCGAACCCAACGATGCGTGGCGTGTGTTCGGTCCAGGAAGAATACGGCGAGCAGCAAAATCAGCGTCACCGATAGAGCCGTGAAAATCACACGCGGCTGGCGCAGCTTGCGGTAATCGGTATTCATCAATAGAAACATTCCGGCCATTCCGAACACTGCCCAGAGGAGCTGGCGAAGAAGAAATTCGTAGCCATTACTGCCTTGCTCACGGAGCGTCACCGCCGATGCGCTGAAGACCATGACGGCTCCGATCAGGCAAAGTGCCAGAGTAACGCCGAACAACTTCCGGTCGTGCTGCAAGCTACGAGGCATCTCTATCCTTTCCGCGCGAATGCGTTCTCGTTCGACGCCCTCGCGAAATTCCCAACCAGCTGCTTAAAAATACGGCCGCGATGTTCGTAATTCTCGAACTGGTCAAAGCTCGAACACGCGGGCGCGAACAGAACCACATCACCCGGTTGCGCCTGCTCTTTCGCCGCTTGCACCGCCCGGTCGAGCGTGCCTGCTTGAAATGTCGAGAGGCCATCGCCCAAATCCGAAGCAATTTTTTCCGCGGCAGCGCCGATTAGAATCACGCGCCGCGCTCTTCGCCGCAGCGGCTCTTGCAGCGGCGTATAGGGACTTCCTTTGTCTGTGCCACCCAGAATGACGATCAGCGGTCCAGCGAACGCTTCAATTGCTTTCAACGCCGCGTCCACATTTGTTGCCTTCGAGTCGTTGTAGAATTCCACGCCGCCAATTTCACCGACCAGCTCCAAACGATGTTCGACTCCGCGAAATGTCTTCACGCCGGCCGCAATATCCGCCGGGGCTGCGCCGGCGAGGTGCGCCGCGGCGCAGGCTGCAAGAACATTTTCGAGATTGTGTTCGCCGCGCAGTGAAATTTCGTCTCGCCGCCCGACAGCAAGTTCCGAATCTGCGTGCCGAATCGTGATCTGATTGCCTTGAAGGAATGCGCCCTCGGAAACTCGCTTGCGGCGGCTGAACCAGAAGATGTGCGGACCCGATGGCGTACGCTTGGTTACTTCCGGATCGTCCGCGTTGAGCACTGCGAAATCACGGTCCAGCTGATTTTCAAAAAGCCGCATCTTTGCCGCAGCATATTCTTCAAACGACGTATGCCGGTCGAGGTGGTCGGGCGTCAGATTCAGCAGAATTCCGACGTCTGGACGGAATTTCTCGATTGTTTCTAATTGAAAGCTACTGACCTCTGCAACGGTGATCGTCGTATCGGTCGTCGATTCGACCAGCGACAAAAGCGGAACCCCGATATTCCCGCCAGTTAGCGTGTTTATTCCCGCTGTCCGCAGAATGTGACTCACTAGCGAAGTCGTGGTCGTCTTGCCGTTTGAACCGGTAATTGCAATGAGTTTGCCGCGCAGGAAGCGCCAAGCTAGTTCAATTTCGCTCCACACTGGGACCCCCGATGACCGCCCCAACTCGACCGGTTTGAGCCGGGAAGATACCCCCGGGCTCACCACGATCAGGTCCTGTCCTACAAATGTAGAGGCAACATGGAAACCAAGCTCCAGCTTCACGCCCGCCGCCCGCAGCTTGGAGGCTGTTTCGCCGAGATCGCTTTCCGTCCTCATGTCCGTAGCCGTAACCTTTGCACCGTAACCCGCTGCGAAAAGGGACGTTACGAGCCCAGTCCGCCCTAATCCAACCACTAGGACTCGCTTTCCTTCGAGATCGAAACCTGGTCGCATCCGGCCTACCTTAATTTCAGCGTGGTCAGTGAGAAGAGTGCCAGCACCAACGCCGCGATCCAAAACCTCACGATAATTTTCGACTCGCCCCAACCTACAAGCTCAAAATGATGGTGGAGGGGGGACATGCGAAAAACGCGCTTGCCTGTCAGCTTGAAGGAAGCCACCTGAATGACCACGGACAGCAGCTCGACGATGAAAATGCCGCCGATTGAAATCATCAGGATTTCCTGCTTCAAGATTACCGCGATGGTTCCTATGGCGCCGCCCAATGCCAACGAACCCACGTCGCCCATGAATATTTCAGCAGGGTGCGCGTTGTACCAGAGGAATCCGAGCGAAGCTCCCGCGAGCGATCCGCAAAAGATCGTCAACTCGGCGGCGTCCGGTATTCTCTGAATGTCGAGATAGTCCGCAAAACGGGCGTTGCTCGAAAGGTAGGTAAGGACGGTCAGCGCGACCGCAGTGATCAGCACACACCCGATGGCCAGACCGTCGAGGCCATCGGTGAGGTTCACCCCGTTGGATAAACCCGCAATCACCAAAACTAGAAACAAAACAAACGGGACGTACGCGAGCGGCCAAATAAAACGGCTATTCAAGAGCGGGCCAATCACGAGATTGGGATGCAGCTTCTTCAAGAACGGCACGCTCAATTGCGTCGAATACACGCCCTTGGCCTGCAATCCGATCAGCACGGCCCCGACGAAGACGCACGTGAGAATCTGCAATGCAAATTTTCCCCATCCCGTTAGGCCGCGATTCTGTTTGCGGACGACCTTATTGTAATCATCAACAAATCCGATCGCCCCGAAAGCCAGCGTTGCGGCTACCGCGAGCACCACGTAAGGGTTTCGCAAGTCAGCCCACAGCAGGGTCGGAATCACGATCGCCGCCACGATCAGCAGTCCACCCATCGTCGGCGTTCCTGCTTTTGTCTGATGCCGCTGTGGACCTTCCTCGCGAATGTACTGCTTCACTTGAAGTGAGCGCAGCCGCTCAATCATCCACGGCCCAAGCAGCAGCGAAAGCAAGAGCGCCGTCAAGCTCGCAGCGGCTGTGCGCACGGTGATATACCGAAAAACGTTCAGCGGACTGAAATGCCGCCGGAGCATGAAGAAGAAAAAATAATAGAGCATTTCAGTTGCGGCCCTCGCGGCCGGTGTCAACGCGCTGTAGGCCGGCATTCTGCTCGGATCGCCGGTGGCGAGCGCTGATGGCTTCCAGGATTTTCTCCATGCGTACTCCCCTGGAACCCTTCAGCAGCACCAGATCTCCACTCATCACGAATTCCGAAAGGAACTTCCCCGCCTCGGCAGAATTCTCAAAGAAGGCCGTTTTCTCTTGCGGATGCCCCGCTTGAATTGCGGCAGCGACAAAATCCGCAGCGTGCCCTTGGACGCCCAAAATCCAATCTACTTTCCGCAATCCGGCGACGAGACGTCCGCACTCTTTGTGCAGCTCGGACGAAGAGGCGCCCAACTCCAGCATTTCTCCCGAGGCAAGAATTCGCCGCCGATATCCTGGTGTCTGCGCGAGCAGTGTGGCGAGCGCGCCGAGCGCAGTGGGACTCGAGTTATACGTATCGTTGATGATGGTAAATCCGTCCTCGAATCGAACTATCTCGCCACGCTTGTCAGCCGCCGTGAGCGCGGGAAACACTTCTTTGGCCTCATCCGCACCGACACCCCAAACGCTGGCGGCTGCCAGGGCCGCCAGCGCGTTCATCACGTTATGTCGACCGATCAGCGGTATTTCGAGCCGCGTACGCCGCCCGCGCGAAACAAGATCAAACTCCGCGCCCTCGATACCGCGCTCCTCGATTGCCTCCGCCCGAAAGTCCACCTCTCCTCGTGTCCCAAACCGGATCATCGGACCTTGGGCAACGTCCGCAAACCCCGCCACTCGCTCATCATCCGCATTCAACACTGCCGTCGCGTCGGGCCAGGGAAGATTTTCGATCAGTTCGCGCTCAGCGAGTGCAATCTCTTCGAGCGATGAGAAAAATTCCAGATGCTCGACGGCAACGCGCGTGACAACGCCAACATCCGGCAAACAAATTCGCGTCAGCTGCGCGAGTTCTCCTGCGTGAGACATCCCCAGTTCGACCACTGCGGCATCGTGTTCATCGCCGAGTTTTAGGAGCGTGAGCGGTAGCCCATACTCGTTGTTCAAGTTTCCCTGTGTCTTCAGTACGCGATGCCGCGCGCCTAAAAGCGCCGCGAAAATTTCTTTTGTAGTTGTCTTGCCGACGGAACCCGCTACCGCGCCGATCAGACGGCCGGTCCGACCTTTACGCCATACTTTGCAGGAGTGCGCAGCTAGTTGCTGTAAAGCGACGAGGGTGTCGTCAACCGCGAATAGCTTGCCGCGAATCTCATCCGGGTAATCACCCAGGCGTGCTCGCGCCACCAACCCAGCGACCGCTCCACGTTCCAGAGCCGAGGCCACGAAGCCATGTCCATCGTGTCGCGGCCCGCTTATCGCAACGAACAGTTCCCCGGCCGCTACGGTGCGGGAATCAATGGACACGCCACTGATCGCAGCCGATCGCTCAAGCTGCTGCGGCGGCGAAATGCCGAGAGCTTCAGCAACTTGAACTGCTGTCCACCGCATGGTGTCTCCGATTAACTTATCGGCCGCTTGCCGTGCCGACCGTCATTTGCCGCGCGTTTTTGAATAGCCTTTGCTACGCAGGGTCCCTCGCGCTTTTTCGCGGTCGTCGAAATCAATGGCTCCGTCGCGCAGCACCTGATAGCTTTCATGGCCTTTGCCCGCGAGCAGCACGATATCGCCCGGCCGTGCTTCTTCCAGTGCGGCGGCAATCGCCTGTTGGCGGTCCGGCTCAATCCGATATTTCGCGTTTGATTTCTGCAGTCCCACCACCACATCATTTATGATCCGGAGCGGATCTTCACTTCGTGGGTTGTCGCTGGTGAGCACAACCAGGTCGCTCAACGAGCCTGCTGCTTCGCCCATCAGCGGCCGCTTGCTGCGGTCTCGCTCTCCGCCAGCCCCAAAAACTGTGATGATCCGTGACGAAGGGCCCAGATCACGAGCCGTGGTTATCAGGTTTCTCAGCGCATCGTCCGTGTGCGCATAATCAACGACGACCAGAAACGGCTGTCCCTCATCGATACGTTGAAACCGGCCCGGAACGGATTGCAGCTGCGCGATGCCCTCCTCAATTTTGCCCTTCGCGACGTTCAGTCCAATCCCCGCGCCTATGGCCGCCAGGATGTTGTACACGTTGAAGCGTCCAACGAGGGCCGAGCGCACCTCTAGGTTTCCGATGGGCGTGTTCGCCACGAATTCGAGTCCATTGAACGAGAGCGCGAATTTCCGCGCCGTTACCTCGGGAGCACCCTTCAGCCCATACGTAAGAGTGCGCCGCGCCAATCCCGTGAGCTGTGCCGCGTAGGGATCGTCCACATTGATCACTCCGACGCCTGGTGCGCCCGCGCCCGTACCTTCGAATAGAATTCTCTTCGCGGCGAAGTACTCTTCGAACGTTTGGTGATAATCCATATGATCCCGGGTTAGATTCGTGAAAATCGCGACGCCGAAATGGCAGCCCCACAGCCGTTCCATTGCCAGCGCGTGCGAACTCGCTTCCAGTACGACGTGTGTGCCGCCCGAGTCGCGGATTTCAGCGAACATCTGCTGGAGATCCGCTGATTCAGGCGTGGTATTTGCTGCTGCGCGGCTACCTTTAGGTGTCCGGTGCTCTATCGTTCCAATCAGCCCAGACCTAAGGCCCGCTTCCCTTAGGATCGAGTCCACAAGAAACGTAGTCGTGGTCTTTCCGTTAGTGCCTGTTACCCCGATTATCTGAAGACCGTCGGCTGGACGCCGGTAAAAATTTGCGCTCGCGCGCGCCAAGCCGCGTCGTGCTGAGCCTGGAGCCAACTCGATCCAGGTAACATGCGAGGGAATACCGTCTGGCCGAGGGTTTTCGCTAGCCAAAGCGATCGCGCCCCGCTGCAACGCTTCACCGACAAACTTTGCTCCGTTCGTTGTTTCGCCGCGCAGGGCAAAGAAAATTGCTCCCGGCCCTATGCGGCGGCTGTCGTAAGCGAGCGAGACGACCTCGGCATCGGCCGTGCCGACGATTTTTACCACGTCGACGCCCTCCAGCAGTCTTTGAATTTTCATGCCGCGTGTTTCCACTGTGCCGAGTTGTCCGTTTTTTCTCATCTCCTGCTTCGGTTTGACGCTGACCCTCAATTCCCGCCCCTCCGCGCCGAAGCTGGCTCAAGCTCCGCGCTACGCCCGAATCGAACCGTCACCTGGCTTCCACGCGGCAGTTGAGTGCCGGCTTCGGGAAACTGCTCGACAGCTACACCGTCGCCTATCAGCACCGGCGCTAATCCCAATCGCGAACACGCCTCGATGACGCGCCGCACACTCTGGCCCGTGAGACTGGGAACGGCGATCGAATCCTGGTCCGAGAAGGCCGCGGTGGGTGTGGCCTCCGCCTTTCGAGTCTTTCCGATAGATGCTGCAAAAGTCTCTCTTGTTGAATCGTCGGTCTTCGCGTTTAGCGACTTGGCGGCAGATCCGCGCCTGCGCTCCTCGTTCTTCGCCGTTTCCACATCGGACGGCGACGGCACGTCGTGCGCCACGCCCAGATACGCCAATACTTGCTCGGCCACGCGCTTGAAAACCGGGCCTCCGACCTGGCCCCCATGATGCGGGCCCACCGGCGAATCGAGCACCGCCAAAATAGTGACGGCCGGGTTGTTCACGGGCGCAAAACCTACGAATGATGCATTGTAACGCGTCGCCGAGTAGCGGCCCGTGGCGGGATCAATCTGTTGCGCCGTGCCCGATTTCCCTCCGGAGGTGTATCCATCGAGCTGAACGTGCTTGCCCGTCCCTTCGAGCATCACATCTTCCATCATTCCACGCACCGCCGCGGCTGATCTGGCGTCGGTTGCCTGCTGAGGTCCCGGCATATTGTGAACCCATGCAGGTGCGTCGCCTTGAATCTCGCGGAGAATGTGCGGGCGAAATAGCGTGCCGCCGTTGGCGACCGCAGAAATAGCGGAAATTATCTGAATAGGCGTGACGCTTACTTCCTGGCCCATCGCCAGCGAGCCAATCGAGTTCGCGGACCAACCCTCGATCGGCCGCAGCAGCCCGCGATTTTCTCCCGGCAACGCGATGCCTGTTGCCTGTCCTATGCCGAACGCGCGTATCGCGTCGTAAAAGCGCGGAGCGCCCAGTCGCAGCGCAACCTTGATCGCGCCTACGTCGCTTGAATTCGCCAAAATGCCGCGAACGCTCAGCACGCCAAATCGATGCCAATCGTGGATCAGTCTGCCGGCCACCAGAATTGACCCCATCTGGCAATCGATCAAGTCGTCCGGTGTGACCACGCCGTTTTCAATCGCGCCGGTTAGCGTCAGCACCTTAAACGTGGAACCCGGCTCATATGCGGCGCTGATGGCGCGGTCGCTGCGGTCGTCATCAGAATACTTCCCGGGATCGTTGGGATCGAACGTCGGCCAGTTCGCGACCGCCAGCAGGTCGCCTGAGTTCGGATCTTGCACGACAACCGTGCCCGCCCTAGCGTGCGTTTCCTCGATGGCTCTATCGAGTTCCTTCTCTGCTATATATTGGATCGTTTCGTCGATGGTGAGCGTGACGTTTGCGCCCGGGTCGGCGGCCATTTCCGTGCGGTCGTAATATTGGCGCCGCCCATCGGCCATCACCATCACCTTGCCCGGGCGTCCGCGAATCTGCTTATCGAAGGAGTATTCAATCCCGCCCAGGCCTTTCTCATCCACATCGACATACCCGAGCACCGAAGCCGCAAGCTCCCGCTCGGGATAGGCGCGACGGTTCTCTTTTTCAAAAAATATTCCGCGCAAGTTCATATTTGCGATCCGGCGCACCGTATCGGGAGAAAGCTTTTTTGCCAGGCGAACTGGCGTCCGCGACTGACCTATCTTTGATTCAATTTCCTCGGCGGGCACGTCCAGCACAGGCGAAATCAGCCGCGCGACCATCGATACATCACTGATGTCGGCCGGATCAGCAAACACGGAGTCCATCGGCAGGCTGACTGCGAGTTCCCGTCCTTTGCGGTCGTAAATTGTGCCCCGCATCGGACTGATCTCGAATATTCGCTGCTGCTGACGCTGGGCTTTTGCGAGGTATTCGCTATAGCAGAACAACTGGAGGTAACTCAGCCGGCCGAGCACCAGCACGATCCAAACTACGGCCGCTACCCAAACGATCAACCAGCGGAGACGCGGATTGCGCTGCTCCATGGACTCCGCCTACCTGTCGGAAAAAAACGTGCTCTCACAGCCCTCGTCGAAAGCCACGGGCCGCCCCACCAAGCGGCCGCATTTTCGGCACCGACGCTGGCGCTATGGCTGGGTCGATTGCCCCATGGGGCGCGCTTCGGCCACCACGGCATCCGACGAGCCCTCGGCCGGCGCTACCTGTCCGGGCACCGGTACGGTGAGGCCAAGCTGATTCCGGGCGATGGTATCCACGCGCATTGGCGAGCGCAAAGTGGCCACTTCCAATTGCAATTGCTGATTCAAGTTCGCGGAGCGCGCGCGTTCGGCATCCAGCCGCTCAATCTGATAGCGCACCTGGATGCATTCGAAGTGCTGCCAGGCATAGGAGAGCAAGCACGCGGCCAGCGCCGCGGCGGTGGCCAACCTTCGCCAGAAATCCCGCGCCTGTGACGCCGCAGCCGGACGCATCAATCTTGAATTATCGATTCGCTTTACGGTGTGATATTCCGTCATCTTAAATCCCTCTGATCAACCTGCATCTTATGCGGCCGGGCCTGACAGTTTTTCCACCACGCGCATCTTCGCGCTCCGCGCGCGAGGATTGTTTCGGATTTCCTCTTCGCTGGGCACGATTACTTTTTTCGTAAGCACGCGAAAGCTTCCCTCTCGCGCCAACCGTTGAAACGCTCGCTTGACAGGACGATCTTCAAGCGAGTGGTAGCTGAGGACGATCCAGCGTCCTCCGGAAGATAAAGTGGCAGGGGTCCGCGAAAGAAACTGCTCGAGTTCCTCCTCTTCTCGATTCACCGCATTCCGCAGCGCCAGAAACGTTTTTGTCGCGGGCTGCAGTTTCTGCCTTCCCCTTGCTTTTCGAACTCCTGCCACAACCGTTGCCAGATGTTCGGTATCGCGGATCGGCCGCGCTCGAACGATTGCTCTGGCGATTCTGCGTGAATCCCGCTCCTCGGCCTTGTGATAGAGCAGGTCGGCCAGTTGCTTTTCGGGCCAGTGGTTCACAATTTCGTCCGCCGTCAACGGCGAATCGGGATTCATGCGCATATCGAGAGGCGCGGCCCATCGAAACGAAAATCCGCGTTCCGGGCTGTCCAGCTCCAGGCTCGATACGCCCAGATCGGCAATCACTCCATCAAGGGGAGGCAGATTCAATTTCGCCGCCACATCGCCGATCGTTGAGAACTCTGCGTGCACCAAAACCACCTTTTCTTCGAACTGCTTCAATCTTTCACGAGCAATTTCAAGCGCCCTGGGATCCCGGTCTATCGCCACCAGCCGCCCCGTCGTTAGGCGCCGGGCAATTTCAATCGCGTGTCCGCCGGTGCCGGCTGTCGCGTCGACATACGTTCCCTCTGGCCGTATGCGGAGCCACTGCATCACTTCCGCGGCCAGAACGGGCGTATGCAAAACGCTCAAGCCCTAGATGCCCAGTTCGTCAAATGCCTTTTCGTCTTCCGCCGTGATCGGGTTACGGTTCAACTGTTCGACGAATCGCGCGTGATTCCAGATTTGGAGGTACGTGAGGTTGCCCTGCACGTCCACTTCGCCCTTCATCTGCGCGGATTCCCGCAAAACGGGTGGAATTAAAATGCGCCCCTGTCCATCCACCTCGACCATTTGACCGTAATAGTTGGTTCGTGCCAGGAATTTTTGCTTGGCCGGATTGTAAGATGACTTCTTCGCGAGTTTTTGCTCGATCTCTTCCCACACTTTCAGGGGATAGACCCTCGCATGATCGCCGCTGGCACTTGTCACGTAGAACTTCTTCCCTGCCCGGCGCAATTCGGCCAAAAAGTCGGCGGGAATTTTGACCCGCCCCTTCTCGTCGACCGTCCCCGGATAGTTGCCCCGTAGCATGGATGCTCTTCGGAAGTTCGGACACCGTGCCCGGCTTCAGTTTCACTCGCGTTGTCACCTTAACCACTGCCTGACATTCCCAACCACTATCCGCTACTTTCTACCACTTTGTGCCCCGATTGTAGATGTGTTCTTTTTCTTGTCAAGGAGAATGTTTCACATTTCAGAAAGTTTTTTTGGACTGGCGCAATCAACGCGCGCGCCGAATGCGGCTCGCAAGAAAAACGCGAAACCACAAGCCCTAGTAGACGCACGAGCGCGCATCCGCCACGCCTTGCGGTTCAATGCCCGCAAATGCCGGTAAATCGCAAATTTGTTTTGTAAAAGTCAACAAATTCGCCCTGTGAATTTCTGTGGATTTCTTCAATTCCGGAGACACAGAGTCACCGAAAGAGGTTTTTCTCGCGGAGATTAGTGTTCGGGGGTGAAACACACCGGGCGCGGCTAACATTGAGGCGGGAGGCTGAAACGTAAAGCTCTAGGCTAGGCTTAAGGGCGCAAATGCGACGCCGACCTCTACTGCGTCGGCGGATTTCGCAGCGAATTCAGATCCCGAAGCATCGATTGCTCGTCCGGGCTGAGCCCCTCCATGAATCGCGGATCGTTCAGTGCGGCCTGCTGGGTGGCGGGACTCATGTTGCGCAGCATCGCCAGATGGCGATTCAGGACCTGTCGCCGCTCGACTGGCATTGCCTGCCATTTCGGCAAGAGAGTATTCCGGACGTACTGGCGCTGCTCGGGGGTCATCCGCTCCAGCGCCGCCTCCGCCTGCCGCGCCCTCTGCTTCTGGTCCGGTGAAAGATTGTTCCATCTCTGAAGATTCCGCCGAATTTGGTCTTGCCGCGCCGGCGGGAGGTGCTGGAATTGCTCGTTATTCTGCATGAACCGCTGCTGCTCTTCTGGAGACATATCCCTCAGTCGCTCGCCCCATTTCGATGGCAGACCTTCCATTGCGCGTGCGTTGGGTTTGCCCTTCTGAGCGTTGGCATTCGCCTCGCGTTTGGCTTCGTTGCCCTCCCGCCAGACCTGCGCTCGACGGCCGTTCTGGGAGCGAGCAGGCTGCGCCGCCAGCCCCATCAGGAGCGCAAGGCAGAAGGCCAAGAGAATCTTGGCGCGGCGCACTAGACTGCTCCCTTAGTCATTAGTCATTGCTCGCGGTTCCGGTTTGCGGCGACTCTTCCGGTTGCGCTACGACGGGCGTCAATTCGGAGAGCGCATCCATCTTGGTCACCACGTCATAATTCTCCAGCACTCCCAGATTCTTGATCGCATTGAAATCTTCTTGCTGCGTAGCGGCGGTAGTCACCGTTGTTCCTGGGTTCTTCAGCGGCAGCTTCATCACCAAAACCATCAACGCAATGAGCACGCCGACCGCAAGGGCAAGCCTCGGCCGTGGCACAAAAAATTCAAACCACTTGCGGCGCGGCTCGGCAGCCACGCGCTGGCGGACGCGCGCGTCAAAACCGAACGATGGCTCGATCGCGGGGAGTTCATCCATCACGTTCCAGATCCCGCGCAATTCTGCCGCCCGTTTTCGGCAAGTTGCGCAGCCCGCTAGGTGTTCTTCCACGTCGCGCTGCTGTGCGGAATCCGCGCGCTGGTTCAGATGTTCAGTCAGTTCCCTTGAAACTTCCTCGCATTTCATGATGGCCTTCCTTCTCCCGCGCGATGCTCCACCGGCTGGGCTACAAGTGGCGCCAGTTGCACCCGCAGGTTCTCGTATGCCCGGAAAAGCAGCGACTTCAG
>DATDIT010000082.1:0-51241 GCA_036520875.1 Candidatus Acidiferrales bacterium | reverse complement strand
GCGTCGGTGCCGGCAGAAATGGGAAAGGACTGAATGATTTTCCCGTTGTCGGCGTCCATTACCACGAGCATTTGCGGATTGCGGCCAGCGCTGAAGAGACGCCGGTGTTCGCGGTCGATGGCCAGAGCGGTAGAACCGCCTGAGGGGGCCGTGGGCCAGTGCGATTTGACCTCAAGGGTGCGGGCGTCAATCGCGGCCACCTGATTCTTATCGGCAAGATTCGCATAGATCATTCCTTTTCCATCCGCTACCGCGAATTCGGGAGAGCCGCCGAGAGCAATCGTTTTGATCAGGCTGCCGGTCTTGGCGTCGATCACGGTAGAGCTGCTGCTATCGCCGTTCATGGAAAAGACGCGCTTCGACGCTGGGTCGTAAACGACGCAATCGGTATCAGGGTCGGCTTTGACCTGGCCCAACGTCTTCAGGGTTTTCAGATCGAAGATGGTTACCTGGGCGAGTTCTCCGTCGCTGATGAAGCCGCGATTGAATTCGGGGGCGAGAGCAACTCCGTGCTGTCGCTTGAATCCGGGGATGTAGCCGACGAGCGCGCCGCTATCAGCGTTCATCACTTCGACGGCGGTGCCGCGAGATAAATAAACGCGTCGGGCCGCAGGATCGACCGTGACGTAGTCAAAATATTCCATGGTGCTGCCCGGCGCGGCGCCAAATTTGTAGGTTTTCAAGAGATGGTAACTGCCATCGGGGCGCGCGGAAGACAAAGTGGCAGCTACGGGCAGGACCGCGATTATAGCGAGGGCACCTTTGGCAAAAAGCTTCACAGAGACCTCCCATCGAAAATAGCATCAGACACGGGGGGATTGTACCTGCCTGAAGATAGCGCAAGATCAAAGGCGGATTAGACAAAGCCGCCGTATCGGCCAGCCGCGCGGCGGTAGTGTAGCACCCGGTCCCACGGGCGCAGATGTAGGGAAGATTAAGAAAATTTAAGGCCCCTAGGCCGGCGGGACGCCCGGCGCTACAAGATCAGCGCGCTGAGTTTGCGTGTGGCGTCGTGAATTTGGCGTGCATCGGTGACGCCATCGCCAAGAATCAAGCCGCGGCGCGCGGGCGGTTTCGCGCAGCAGGAGGACAGAGGCATCACCGATATTCCCATCTCGGCAGCCTTTCTCGAAATGGTGACGTCGTTGACGCCCGGCTGGAGCAGAGCGACCAAATGCATACCCGCTTCGGCACCGATTACCTCGAGTTTGTCACCCATATATTTCTGAATCGCTTCGACCAGGGCAGTTCGCCGCTGCGAGTACAGCACGCGCATTCTGCGGATGTGGCGCGCGAAGTGTCCTTCTACCACCCAGCACGCGAAAGCGGCGCGCTGGGGACCCCCGGTGCTGTGCCCTACGACTGCAAAGGCGCTATGAAGGCTTCATGCCGGCGCTTTTGCAGCGGGCGGCTTTTCGCGGGTTTCTTCTTCCATTAGCCAGCGGCGGAGTTGGAGGATGTCGTTGGCGCGCGCGATCCCAATGGGCTTCGGGCTCGCGTAGGATTCGACGACGACGACATTTTCGACATTTTTGAGCAGCATTTCGCGGTTCACGCGGTCAACCAAATCACCCGGATAAGCGCGGATGTAATCCTGCCGAGCAAGCTCGCGCATGGTGAAATGGTGATCTTGCGTGTCGGTTTTCAGCATGTCGTGAGGCTCGACAATGCCCAGGAGGGTTCCATCTTTTTCCACGACGGGTAAGAGTTCGACATTCTCCGGCGTAGATTTCTGGAGGACAGTGCGGAGCTCGGTGTCGGCCTCCATCACGGTAAATTGTTTGCGCATGACCTGGTCGATGCGGGCGCGCATGAGCACAGGCACGGAGTAATCCTGAAGGACGATCAGGCCTCGCTTGACGAGCTTTCCGGTCATGATGGAATCGCGGCTGAAGAGACGGACGAATCCGTCGGCAACCATGACGCAGACGATCAGCGGAAGGAGTGAATTTGGATTGTGGCTAAGCTCGAACAGAAACACGATGCTGGTGAATGGGGCGCGCGCAATACCTCCAAACACCGCGGCCATGGCCACCAGCGCGTAGAACGCGGGATTGCTGACGAGATGCGGAAAGAAATGCTGGCAGGCGATGGCGTAGGCTCCGCCGATGCCGCCTCCGACAATCAGGGACGGAGCAAACACGCCGCCAGTGGTTCCCGAGCCGAGGGAGATGACAAGAGCCCAGAACTTGGCGACGGAGACGCCGAGAAGGTCCGCGGGCGAGAGGCGATTATTCAGCATGTCGCGGATGGTGTCGTAACCCGTGCCGAAAACCTGGGGATAGAAATATCCGATGACGCCTAGAATGGCGGCACCAATGGCTGGCGACCATATGAGCGCGCGTTTGAAGGGGAGGTTATCGAATAGATCCTCGATCCAGAACAGCGCCCGGATCATCGCGATGCCGACGATGCCCATCAGAATGCCCATGACGCCAAACAGCCACAGCTCATTGAAGCCGGTCAGCTTATAGGCCGCGGTAGGGAATAGAGGCGCCCATCCCGCGAAGTGAATGCGAACTCCAGTAGCGATGGCCGCGGCGAGAGAGACGGGAATGAAGGAGCGAGCGCGAAACTCGAATAGGAGCAGTTCCACCGCCACCAGAATTCCGGCGAGAGGCGCCGTAAAGGTCGCCGCCATTCCGGCCGCTGCTCCGGCAGCCAGCAAAACGCGCCGGTAGTAGGGAGTGAGACCGACTGCCTGGCCGAAAAGCGAACCGAAGGCGGCACCGGTCTGAATGATGGGACCTTCGGCGCCAAACGGGCCGCCCGTGCCGATGGCAAGAGCGGTGGCCAGCGGCTTCAGGAATGCTACGCGAAGCCGCATCCTGCTATGGCTGAATAGCACCGCTTCCATTGCTTCCGGGATGCCGTGGCCCTTGAGGGTGGGCTCCAAGTAATAAACCATCGCTCCCACGAGGAGGCCGCCGAGCGTGGGAATGAGGATTACCCACGGGCCGAGATGATTATGCGCAGGGCTGGTGATTTTAAAGGAGAACTTCCCGTAGAAGCACACGTTGGTAAAGAAATAAATTAGTTCGAGCAAGCCTTCGGCAACCAGGCCGCCAATAAGGCCAACCAGCAGCGCATAGGCCGAAATTTTGATGACCTCCGGCTCGAGGGCTACGCCGAAGTGGCCCGTTCCCGGGAGTTTTGAACTTGGGGAGGTTTCAGTTTCGGAGAGTGGAGAATCGAGCATTGGTGAGCTCCTACGGAATCATTTGCCGGAAACGCAGTCAGACCGTTTCATCGGCGGATTCCAATACCTCTTCGCCGCGGGTTTTCAATGCCTCCAAGATGTCCGTTTTCGTGACGATGCCTTCCAATTTTCCCCCGGTGGAAGTCACCAAGAGCAAGGGGTGTACTCGCTCCCTTAGCAGCAAGCGCAGGGCCTCCATCGCGTCACAATCCGGAGGGATGCGCATGACTTTGTGCTCTGTGATGTCTGACACTGTAGTCCTCTCCCACTTTCCTGCAGGGATACGAGTGAGCGACCATGACGGAACCATACCGATGATGCGGTGGCCTTCGAGGACGGGGAAGTTGGTATGGCGGTAGTGCGGGGAGATGACATCAGCGAATTCCCGCAGACTCAGAGAGCCCTGCACGGAAATTACATTTCGTTGCATGAATTCACTGACCTTGATGTCCCGGAGTTCCTGTACTCGGACGCCTTCGTGCAAATGCTGGTCACCTGAGACGGACGAATCGCCTGAAACCGCATAGGCCACGGCCGATCCAATCAGCGCAGGTATGATGAAAGCATGGCCCCCGGTGGCCTCCGCGACGAAGACGGCGGCGGCCAGCGGCGTCTTATAACCGGCAGAAATAAAGGCGGCCATGCCGACTGCCGCATAGAGTTCGACGGAGGAACTGTGAACCGCCAATTGGCCGAAGGCGCTTCCGAAAGATCCGCCCGTGAGAAATAGCGGAACGAACATGGCGCTTACGCCGCCTGAGGCGAGTGAAAAAATAGTTGCGCCTAACTTGAGGACGCCGAACACGATCAGCTCGAATGGGGTGTGTTGGGTATCGAGGATTAAACCTACGGCCTCGTAGTTCGGACCAAGGGGCACGAGCGAATCCTTGAAGATCAGAACAAAAGCTAGCCCGCACAAACCAGTTAACAGGCCGCCCACAGCGAGTTTCGTCCAGTGCGGGACGGCCCATTTGACTACAAAGTCGCGGGCGCGGCGGAAGGTAATAGAAAACGTCATGGCTATGAGACCGATGGCCACTCCCAAGAGAGCGCACCAAACTAGATCGCGGCCGGTAAACGACGTAGCGCTGCTAAAGTCAAAGATAGGCTTTGCACCGAGGAAGAAAGCGAGAGTGACGTAAGAAACCACGGATGCGATGAGCGAGGGCAGGAGCGCTTCGTGCGCGAGGTCATCTTTGTAGGGCATTTCGAGTGCAAAAACCAAGCCGGTTAGAGGCGCGCGAAAGACGGCGGCCATTCCAGCAGCGGCACCGCTGATGAGCATGATGCGCCGGTCGCGCGGCTCCAAATTGAAACGCCTCATCTTGGCCCACAACCACGAGCCAATCGCGCCGCCGCCGTAAATGCTGGGTCCCTCGAGAGCGGCGCTGCCTCCGAATCCCACGGTGGCGACGGCCGCGAAAAGTTTGGGAAGAAACGGCTGCATATCAATATCGCCCTGATGATTGTGGTAGGAACGAACGATTTCTTCGGTGGAATGTTCGTCTGGATCAGGCGTCATAAACTGCATGATGACGCCTGTTACTACAAACCCGAACACGACTCCCGGCACGATGGCCCAGTGGTGATGAAGGTAGTAGCTGAATACCGCGGGCCAAAGCTTTCTGAGGATAACTACAGCGACGGCGGTAACCACCAAGCCGGTGGTAACCCCGATGATGGGGGCGATCACCAGCCACTTGTGAAGGTTCCGCGAGTAGGTTGCGCCGAGGTCTTCGTGAACGAGCGGCAAGTACTTGCGGAGCATCGGATACTTCGAGGCCCATCTGGTGCTCTTCGGCATTTCGTTGTCTAGTTTCCTCAGTTGATTAGTTGATGGTTTGGTTTAGGGTGCCGGTTTAGGGTGCCGGTTTACGGTGGCGATATTTTTCGCCCTGTTCGGCTCAATTTCTCTTGCTAACGGCCTGTCCTCCCGCGTACCGAGATCGGCGATGAGCGGTGGGCTTCAAAAGGCCGGCCTGCAGACGCACGATTTCCTGCTTATGGAGTCTGGCGAGCCTCGAAAGGACTTGCTCGCCGCGGGACGTCAACGAGACAAATACGTAGCGTCGATCACGCGTATCGTGAACTTTGCGGACCAGGCCGCGCCCCGCGGCTCGATCGGCGAGTTCCACGACGGAGTTATGACGCTCCTGCAGGAACTCAGCCAGTTCGGAGATGGTGGCTTTCTGGCGGCTGGTGTAGCCGGCGATGCCAAGCAGCAACTGGTGCTGCTGCGGCGTGACGCCACATCTCCTAGCAGCCTGTTCGCTGAAGCGCAGGAATTTGCGCAGTGCGTAGCGAAACGAGGCAAGATGGCGAACCGTTTCCTGAAAAGAATCGCCGTCTGCCAAATGCTTATTGGACGAGCGCGCCATGTCCAAGAATGATTATATCGCAATACGATGTATTTCTCCATCGGTTGATCACGTTTGGAGTTCGGAGGAATCGGTGAGACTATTGGACCAGAAAAGAGCAGCAGTGGCGCCATGAAATACCGAGTTGCTATGTGGGCGAGTGCAGGTTTTCTGGTTGCGTGTTTCTGGGCGCTTTATTTCCTTTCACATGCTCACACACCGATAACGACTTCATCCGAGCCGATGTGGACTGTAGTCCGTCTAACCTGCCCGATTGCGTTTCTTAGTTTCTATCCCATTAAACTTTATTGGGTTCTTCTTGCGAATGCTACGACGTACGCTCTAGTCGGCCTGACCGTGGAAACCCTGCGGCGACAACTGAATCACGCAGGCTAGTTTCAAAACAGCCCACAACCTCGAGTTGGAATGTGTTGCTCGCAACCTGAGTAGCAGGTAGAATCCGCCGATACGTCCCCCTCCAAAGGAGTTCCTCAATGAGCGACGATTTTGTCCCCGGGCAGCGGATAGGAGACTACGAAATTCTTGGAGTACTCGGCGCAGGAGGAATGGGTAAGGTCTACAAAGTGCGGAACGTAATTTCCGACCGCATAGAGGCGATGAAAATTCTTTTGCCGAACCTTGCCGCGCAAAAGGATTTGGCCGACAGGTTCCTTCGCGAAATCAAGCTGCTCGCCAGTCTGGACCATCCGAACATTGCCAAGCTGAATACCGCCCTGACGTTGGACAATCAGCTGGTGATGATGATGGAGTACGTGGACGGTGTGACGCTGGCCTCGCGCCTGCTGCACGGACCGATTGCGCCCGCGGAAGCGGCAAAGTACACCGATCAAGTGCTGAGCGCATTGAGCTATGCGCACAAGCTGAACGTGATCCATCGCGACGTGAAGCCCGCGAACATGATGCTGACTTCGCAGGGCGTGGTGAAGCTGATGGACTTCGGCATCGCGCGTCCGAATGACGAAGCCGGCATGACCTCGACGGGAGCGACGCTGGGATCGATGAATTACATGTCTCCCGAGCAGGTACGGTGCGAGCCGGTTGACCAGCGCTCCGATTTGTATTCGATGGGCGTATCGCTCTACGAAATGGTGACGGGCAAGTTGCCGTTCCGGGGGCACAGCAATTATTCGGTAATGTCCGCGCACCTGCAGGAGACGCCGCAACCGCCCATTGCCGTGCGTCCGGATTTGCCGAAGGGACTAAGCGACATCATTCTGATGGCCATGGCCAAGGATCCGAGAGAGCGCTTCCAGACGGCAGAAGCGTTCGCGGCTGCGCTGCGAAGCGTGTTCCCTGCTGGGGCGGCGGTAGCAGCCAGTCCGGCTCCGGCGGTGCGCGCTCGACAGGCCACGCCGGCCGTTTTCGCGCCGCAAGTTGCGGCGCAGGCGACCGTTCCGATGGCAGTGGTTGCTACGGCGGAATCGCAAGCCGCGGCGAATGGCAGCCACCGAGGCGCTTACATGGCTCTGGGCGGGATTCTTGTGGTGGGCATGCTTGTGGCCGGAGGTTTTTATGTACCGCGCGTGATCAAGACGCACGCCGGATCGCGCTCGGCCGCGCCGCAATCTGAAACGCAACCGGTAGCTCAACCTGCGGACGCGTCGACACCTGCGGACCCAGCGACCCCTGTGACGCCTGCCGCTGCTGATGCCCCCGCAGCCCCTCCAACACCTGACTCTGCTGCTGTGCGTGCGCCAGCGGCTGCTTTGCCTACGTCGACGCCCCTGGCTTCTCCGGCTGCCGCGCCTGCCGATCGGAGCGCCACCAGGGCGGGCCAAGATGCGCAGAACAAGGCTAACGAAGCGGCGGAGGAGAAGGCCGACCGAGAAGCTCAACAGAAAGCTAACGAAGAGGCCGATCGCCGAGCCGCTGAACTCAAGGATGCAGGGCAACAACTCGATCAGCTGACGAGTCGCGCGGCCGCGATTTCCGATGGCTTGGATACGATGCGGCGCGCGCAAGCCGCTCAGGGATATGGATTGCGCGGCGATATCGCCACCGCCGAACAGTTGATGAAGACCGATCTCGCGAGGGCGCAGGACGCGTTGCAACAACAGGACAGCGCGAAGGCCAAGGAATATCTCGACAAGGCGGAGGTTCAAGCCTCGATCATTGAAAGATTCCAAGGCCGGTAGCAACCTTTCGCTGGCTAAGCAATGCCGAGAAGGACAATCGACTTCGAGACGGTGCGGAAGATCGGACTCGCGTTGCCCGGCGTGGAGTACAGCACGATGCACGGGGTCCCAGCCGTCAAGGTGCAGGGAAAACTTCTGGCGTGTATCCCCGTTAATCGCTCGGCGGAGCCGGATTCGCTGGCTGTGCGGGTTGATTTCGATGATCGCGCCCACCTACTCGCCGAGCGACCTGATATTTACTATGTGACTGACCACTACGTGGGTTACAACATGGTGCTGGTTCGCCTCTCTCGCGTTAGCCCCGATGTCTTGCGGGATTTGCTGGGCATGGCGCATAAGTTCGTGACGCGCAAGGCAGCGCGACGTTTGCTGGCGCAGAGGCCGCGAAAGGCCGGACCGAGAAAATAAGAAGCTGTAAGAACGGCAGGCCGGCCCCCGACGAATTCTCCTGTTCTCACTCGTTCTGCTCCACTCGCATAGGCGCGATCGAACGCATTCTAGCCATTTTCGGACATCACAATGTGATTGTGGAGGTGTCCGAAAATGGCTAGAATAGGAAGATCAAACCTCCTACCATTCGGTCCATGACAAGAGAAAACCATACGAGGTTGTACAGGGCGCTGATTGCGCGCGACCCGCGTTTTGACGGGATTTTTTTCGTGGGCGTAGCGTCCACCGATGTTTACTGCCGTCCGATTTGTCCTACTAAAACGCCCAAGAGAGCGAATTGCCGGTTTTTCGCCAGTCCACAGGCAGCCGAACAGGAGGGTTTTCGTCCGTGCTTGCGATGCCGCCCAGAACTGGCTCCTGGCAGCGCGCCGGTGGATGATTCGGAGCGTATCGCCCATTTGATGGTACAGCGTATCGAAGAAGGCGGGATGGACGACGATGCCGGACTCGAAGCCATTGCTGACCAATTTGAACTGAGTTCGCGGCAAATCCGCCGCATCATCAAGAAGGAATTGGGCGTATCGCCGATTCAGTTGATTCTGACGCGCCGCTTGTTGCTCGCCAAACAATTGTTAACTGAAACGAGTTTGCCGGTGACGGAGATTGCGTTCGCCAGCGGGTTTTCGAGCCTACGCCGATTCAACGACGCATTTAGCAGCCGGTACCGCATGCCGCCTTCACGCCTGCGGAAAAAAGCGGCGGACGATGCGGGCGCGGTTAGCGGTAGTGATACATCAACGCTGCTACTTTCGTATCGCCCACCGTATGACTGGCAGGGAATGCTGGCTTTTCTGAAAGCGCGCGAATTGAAAGGCGTCGAATTGGTGACGGATGATTTTTATGCGCGTACCGTGCAGTTGGATGAGCACAAGGGCTGGATTAAAGTCGCGCAGGCGACGAAGAAAAATGCGCTGATGGTGGAATTTACTCACATTCTGAGTCCAGTCTTGCCGGTGCTTTTGAGGCGGGTACGAGACTTGTTCGATGTGAACGCGCGTCCCGATATTATTAACAGGCATCTCCGCAAGGACGAAATTTTACGTCCGCTGATTGCAGCAAATCCGGGCACGCGCGTGCCGGGGGCGTTCAACGGGTTTGAGACGGGCCTGAGGGCAATACTTGGGCAGCAAGTGACGGTGAAAGGCGCAACGGCGATTGCTTGCCGGCTGGTGGAGGCATTCTGTGAACCGATTGTTACTCCATTTCCGGAATTAAGCTATTTGGCGCCATCGGCGGCGAAAATCGCGAAGGCCAGCGTGGACGATCTTGCGAAGCATGGCATTGTGCGCGCGCGGTGCAAAAGCATTATTGCGCTGGCGCAGGCACATGTTACCGGCGAATTGTCGCTCGACAGCGGCAACCATCACAACCCGAACGCAACCATAGAGCGCCTGGCTAAACTGCCCGGCATTGGACCGTGGACGGCGCATTACATCGCCATGCGGGCGCTGCGCTGGCCGGACGCATTTCCAAAAGAGGATATCGCCGTCCTCAACGATCTTGGCGGCGTGACCGCGAAAAAGGCCGAGGAAATGTCGCAAGCCTGGCGGCCATGGCGTTCTTATGCGGTGCTGCACTTGTGGAGGCGCCGCGCTGAATCAGCAGCTCGTCTAAAGGAGAAAGAAAATGACCTACGCGTATAAAACGATGAGATCACCTGTCGGCGAACTGAAGCTCGTGGCAAGCGACAAAGGCTTGGCGGGAATTCTTTGGGAAAAGGATAATCCGCGGCGCGTCCGGCTATCGCCAGTCTCAGAAGACAAAAATCATCCCGTGCTCCTCGAAGCGGAACGCCAGTTGCACGATTATTTTTCTGGGAAACGAAAATCGTTTTCGTTGAAACTCGATTTCAAGGGAACCGAATTTCAGAAGAAAGTTTGGGCGGCGCTGCTGACGATTCCGTTCGCGGAGACCTTGAGCTATGGGCAAATTGCGAAACAGATCAAGAACCCTAAAGCGGTGCGCGCCGTGGGCGCGGCTATCGGGAAAAATCCCATTTCCATTATCGCGCCCTGCCATCGCGTTATCGGTTCTACCGGCAAATTGACAGGATTTGCAGGCGGGCTCGAGGCGAAAGCGCGGTTGCTGGCATTGGAAGGGAGAAAAGAGATTCGATAGGAGCGAGGCAGCGAGCAGGGCCGCGTGGGCGGAGTCCCAGGATACGGAGAAAATGTTTACACGGGGGTTCGGATTCGCGCAAGTGGTTGTTGGTGTAAAGAAAAATCGTCCACGGTGCGTGTGGACTTTCGGGGGTACGTCGGGGCGTAACATGCCGCCCCGATGCCTGCCAGGGCCGCGACGAGGAATGTGCTCGTTGTGGCTACTGTGGCCGTGAAGGCAAATGGCCGGCGAGACGCGCTTCGGTTTCGCTCGGGTCAGGCCGGTGCTGCGAACGGCCGAGGCAGGAACTTCGATGGCCGCTAGGCCCAGTACGTGCGGTCTAGCGTGCGGTACTGGATGGCCTCACTGAGGTGCTTTGGTTCGATCGAGGGCGCGGACTCCAGATCGGCGATGGTGCGGGCGACTTTGAGGATGCGGTCGTGGGCGCGCGCGGAAAGGCCGAGGCGCTGGATGGCGGTTTCAAGAAGGCGCTCGCCGTCGGATGAAATCGCACAGTGCTTGCGGATCAGCTTGGGAGGCATCTGGGCGTTGGCGTAGAGGCTTTTTTCGTCCTTGTAGCGATCAAGCTGAATTTTTCGCGCGCGGAGCACGCGTTCGCGAACGGCGGCGGAGCTTTCGATTTCTGCATCGCCGCGCAGCTCCTTATATTTCACGGCCGGGACTTCGATGTGGATATCGATGCGGTCGAGAAGCGGGCCGGAGATTTTAGACACGTACCGCTGAATTTGCGGCGGCGAGCAGTGACACTCGCGCGTGGCGTCGCCGAAAAAGCCGCAGGGACAGGGATTCATCGCGGCGGCGAGCATGAAGCGCGAGGGGAAACTGACGGAAACGGCAGCGCGGGCAATGGTGACGCATCCGTCCTCGAGAGGCTGGCGCATCACTTCTAGCACGTTGCGCTGAAACTCGGGAAGCTCGTCGAGGAAGAGCACGCCGTTGTGGCCGAGCGAAACTTCTCCGGGACGCGGAATCGCGCCGCCGCCGATCAAGCCGGCGTCGCTGATGGTGTGGTGCGGGGAGCGAAACGGGCGCGTGCCGACGAGTCCGCGCGCGTCTTCGAGAAGGCCGGCGACGCTGTGGATCCGAGTAGTCTCGATGGCTTCGTCGAGAGACATCGGTGGAAGAATGGTGGGGATGCGCTTGGCGAGCATAGTCTTTCCGGCGCCCGGCGGACCGATTAGCAAAATGTTGTGACTGCCGGCGCAGGAAACTTCGAGAGCGCGCTTGGCGGCCATTTGGCCGCGCACGTCGCGAAGGTCGGCGGCGTACTGGCTGGCTTCGGCGAGCATGTGGGAAGTGTCCACGGCAACCGGCTGGAAGGATTCCGGGGAGTTGAGAAGGTCCACGGCTTGGGGGAGGGATTTGATGGCGAACACGCGGGTGCCCTCGACCACGGCGGCCTCGCGGGCATTGGCTTCCGGGACGACGAGATTCTGGATGCCGCGCGCACGAGCGGCCAAGGCAGCCGAGAGAGCTCCCCGGACGGAGCGAACACCACCATCGAGGGAGAGCTCGCCCAGAAAGACGTAGGAGTCCAGAACCTTGCCGAAGAAGGTACCTTGGCAGCCTAGTAGTCCGAGGGCCATGGGGAGGTCAAAGGCGGAGCCTTCCTTGCGGATGTCGGCGGGGGCTAGATTGACTGTAACTGTTTGAAAAGAAGGGTAATCGAAGCCGCAGTTGCGCACAGCGGCCTTGATGCGTTCGCGGCTTTCGCGGACCGCGTTATCGGGCAAGCCGACTACGTTGAAGATGCCCGCCTGACCGGGTCCCACGTCTACCTCAACCTCGACGAGGTAGGCATCGATTCCAAACACGGCGGCGCTATACGTTTTGAAGAGCATCCCGAGCAGACAGCGTTTAGAGCGCAGAGGGTAACTCAAAATATTGGTTCAAGCCAGCTTTTGTACAGGGGGCGTCGTATTTGGCCCATTGCGCCTTGACAAAGTTCCGAGACTGCGTTTATAAGCGGCTCTTAGGCATACGCGCGCGGGCAAGCCCGCCACCCCACGGAGGATCGAATGTTTCACGCGAACATGCAGGATGACGAGGAAGAGGACGAACTGCCCGCCTTTGAAGAGGAAGAAGAAGGACAAGAGCAGGTACCCGAGGTAGTTGAAGAGATTGAGGAAGTAATCGTCGAAGAAGATGACGATGAGGGTGCGCCCGCGAGGCCCGCAAGGAGCGAGCGAGCACCAGCGCGAAAACCGGCCAAGAAAAAGCCGGCGAAAAAGGCTAAGGCGAAGAAAGTAAAATCGAAAGCCAAGCCAAAGTCCAAAGCGAAGAAGAAGGCCGGCAAGAAAAGCGGCAAGCGCAGGCGGCGTTAGCTTAGCTTTTCAAATTGAACAGCGGATATCGCGGGATCGGCCTTGTGTTTAGGGGTTGATCTCGCGTTAAGCCGCGTTGCGCGCGGCGTTGTTTCCTGTACCAGATGCACACACCTCGTTTTACGAATATCGTTCGGATTCCGTCTTATTTTCCTGTTTGGGAAATGTTCCGCTTGCCGCGAGTGTGTGCGTCTAGCTAGCATACCGCGCGATGCCGCTGGCACTTGAGCAGATCCGAAGAATGCGGGGAGGCGCGCAATCGCATCTGATGCGGTGTTCTGACGAGGCGTACTACGTGGTGAAATTTCAGAACAACCCGCAGGGAGTAAGGATCCTGGCGAACGAATTGCTGGGGACGAGACTGGCGGCGAGGATGGGGCTGCCGACGCCGGTGGCGGCGGTGGTGGAGGTGCGCGAGAGCCTGATCGAGCAGACCGAGGATCTTGTAATTCAACTGGGGCGCGGAAGAATGCGATGCCGCGCGGGGCTGCAATTCGGTTCGCGCTATCCCGGCGCACCGGCGGAGACAGTAGTATACGACTTCCTGCCAGACGAGCAGCTTCGCGATGTGGTGAACCTTACTGATTTTTGCGGGATGCTGGTGTTCGACAAGTGGACCTGCAATACCAACGGCAGACAGGCAATTTTTCTACGCGACAAGGGCGCTTCGCGGTACCGCGCGGAAATGATCGACCAGGGATTCTGCTTCAATGCCGGCGAATGGAATTTTCCCGACGCCCCGCTGCGGGGGTTGTACGCTCGGCATCGCGTGTATGAATCGGTTCGGGGGATTGAAGCGTTCGATCCGTGGCTCGCGCGCGTAGAAGGGAAAATGTCCGAGGAAATTGTGGAGGAAGCGCTCAGCGAGATACCGCCGGATTGGTGCGGCTCGGGGCGCGACGCGCTAGAAACGATGGCCGAGCAATTGTTGCGCAGGCGGAAGCGGGTACGCGAATTGGTCGTCTCGGCCTGGAAATCGTCTGCGCAGCCTTTCCCAAACTGGAGGTAAACATGCCGGACGAAACTCGGAACATCCTTCGCTACCGCATCCTGCGGTACACGCCGAATCTGGTTCGAGATGAATGGGTGAACATCGGCGTGCTGTTGGAGGAAGGCGCGGATGAGGAGGGCGGCAACTCTGGACGATTCTCACGGAGGCGGGCGATCCAGGTGATCGAGGAGGAGTCCGAAATGGCGCGGGTGCGAAGATTGCATCCCGGCGCCGATGAGGCGCTGCTGCGTGCGCTGCCCGCGGAATTCGACGCACGTTTGCGCGCGGCCCCATCCGAAGTGGGAGCTTACGTGGAAAAACTCGACAGCACACTTTCAAACGCACTGCAGTTCAGCCCATCGCGAGGCTTGCTAGCCGAGAATTTTGACGCAGAGCTGGCGCGGCTTTTTCGGGAACACGTGGCCGCTCCGCCGGGGGCGCGCGGAATTGGGCAGAACGTGAGGAACTGGATGCGTGCTCGCATGGCGGATGTATTCCAACGACGGCGCATCCTGGGGAAACTCGAGCACCGCGTGCCGGTGGAAGAATTCACGCACCCGGGCGATCCTCTGAAACTGGACTACGGCTACCGCTACAACGGCACGCGGGGCTACTTGCACGCCATTGCGCTCGACCGGGACGTGTCGCAATCCAAAGTGCTTGCCTACACCGCGGAGTCCATCCGCGCGCGGATGCCGAATTCGATTTTTACGGCCGTGACCAATGCCGAGCCGTCGCCGGAAAGCTCCCGGCACCGATTTATTGTCGAGACGCTTCGAGCGCAGGATATTTCCATTCTGCCGCTGGGGCAGATCGAGCAATTCGCGGAAGAATTGCGGCCCCGCTTGCAATGAGGGAGCGGACGCGGGCAAACCATTGCGTCTCGCCGGCGGCATTACCCGCACAAACTTTGAACCAAATTAGGACGGCACGCGCCGTTTTGTTGACAATGCGCAAACGCGGCGCGTATGATTTCTGCGATGCAGCGCCGTTGCGTGGCGCTCAATCCCCTTCTTTGCTCTAGCCCCCGGCTGGGTGGAGTGACTGAGGTCGCAGACTCAGTAAACAGGGCACGAATCCGTACGGAGGCCGCTTTCCATGTCACCCGAAACCGACCACAAGCCGGAGCCATCGGCTCCCGAACCCCCGAGCGGAGAACCTACGGCGAATAATTTTGCCGTAGCGCCCGGACCGGCTGCGCAGCCGCAGAGCGCGGCCGGCGCTGCCGCCGCCGTCGCGCGCGCCCAAGAGCCGCCAACTTCGATCGCGCCTGCCAGCGAACCACCGGGCGCGCATTCGGATTTCGTTTCGCGGGATGGCGTTGGCGGGGCGGTTGCCTCTGGGGCCGCGCCGGAGGACGCCGCAAGCGAGACGAACCTCCCGACCGGAAAGGGCGCGACCGTCGAGACAACCGAAGCTACCGAAACGAGCGAGCCGACCGAAACAATGGACCAGTTGCTGGACCAATTCTCGGTTCCGCAGCCGGCCGGCGAAGGCGAAATATTCGATGGGCGCGTCTTGGCGGTGACGGATGCAGGCGTGGTTGTGGACGTCGGCGGAAAGTTTGAGGGCCTGGTTCCCGCGCAGGAATTTCTCGATTCGGGCAACCCCATTGAATTCGGCTCTGGGCAGACGATTGAAGTGGAGCGCTTGCACGAACGCAAGGACGGATACGTGCTGCTCTCGTACGCGCGCGCCCACCGGCGGCGGGTGTGGGAGCGCATCGAAAAATCCTACCGTGAGCACGCCAACTTGACGGGAAAAACGGTGGAGCGGATCAAGGGCGGTTTAGTGATTGACATTGGCGTGCGCGCCTTCCTGCCTGCTTCGCAGATCGAGCTTCGTCCCGTGCACGATCTGGAAGGCTGGAAGGACCGCGAGATCGAAGTTCGGGTGCTGAAGCTGAACCGCAAGCGCGGGAATGTGGTGGTCAGCCGGCGCGCCATTCTAGAGGAAGAACAGAAGGCCAAGCGCAATTCGCTGGCCGAGACGCTGATCGAAGGCACGGTGGTCACCGGGCATGTGAAGAATGTGACGGACTACGGCGTGTTCATCGACCTAGGCGGTTTGGATGGGCTGCTGCACGTGAGCGATCTGGCGTGGGGGCGCGCTCCCCATCCGTCGTCCGTGATGAAGGCTGGCGATGAAATTCAGGTACAGATCCTGAAATTCGATAAAGAGAAGGGCCGCATTTCACTAGGCCGGAAGCAACTTCTCCCCGATCCGTGGGCCACGGTGCCGGAGAAATATCCGGCGGGAACCCGCGTGCACGGAAAAGTGGTGGCGGTAACCGATTACGGAGCGTTCGTGCAGCTGGAGCCGGCGGTGGAGGGGTTGGTACACGTCAGCGAAATGAGCTGGTCAAAGCATACCAAGCATCCTTCGAAGATTTTGAAAGTAGGCGACGAAGTAGATGTGGTGGTGCTGGACGTAAAGCCAGACTTGCGGCGCATTTCGCTGGGGCTGAAACAGACATTGCCCGATCCCTGGCAAGAAGCGGCTCAAAAATATCCGGTGGGAGCAATTGTGAGCGGGCGTATCCGCAACCTGGCGGAGTTCGGCGCGTTCGTGGAACTTGAGGAGGGCATGGAAGGGCTGATCCACATCAGCGATGTGAGCTGGACGGAACGCGTCAAGCATCCCAGTGAAAAATTCAAGAAGGGCGAAGTGGTTGAGGCGAAAGTGCTGAAGCTGGATCCGCAGAACCGGCGGTTGTCGCTGGGTGTGAAGCAGGTGCACGACATCTGGGCGGATTGGTTCGCCGCGCACAAAATCGGTGAAATTTTAAAGGGAAAAGTTGCGCGGACCGCGGATTTTGGCGCGTTCGTCGAACTTGCTGAAGGCATCGAAGGGCTCTGCCACATTTCGGAGATCGAGGAGCGCCGGCCAAAAGGGGAGCGAGATAAATCTTCGCGCGACGGGCGCGGGAGTTCGTTGCTCGCGCCGGGACAGGAATATGACTTTAAGATTCTCCGGCTGGAACCGGAACAGCGCAAGATCAGCCTGAGCTATCGGGCCGCGCAGAAGCAAGCCGAGCGGCACGAGATTCAAACTTTCCGCTCGTCAAAATCATCGCCCAACGCCACTATCGGCGACGCCATCATGGCGAAGCGGCAGTCGTCATCGTAGGAATTGCTGGATCGTCCGCTAAAATAAGCCTACGGCTCGAAAAAACGTTTACCTAGCCGTGAATTGATGGTATCCAAAGATTGTGTGGCGCTTTGGCCCCAGCACAAACGGCCCGTGCAGAAGGACAATCCTGAGAGGAGGCGCCCTAAGATGGCTGAGGCTGCGGAACAGCGCGAAAACGCGGAACACACCATGACCAAGGCGGATTTGGTGGAGGAAGTGACGAAAATCACCGAACTGCCGCGCAAGGAATCCGAGGCCGTGGTCGAAACGATTTTCGAGAGCATCATCACGGCGTTGCAGGCCGACGACAAAATCGAAATTCGCGGCTTCGGCAGCTTCCGCACGCGCGAACGCCGCGGCCGCACCGGACGCAATCCCAAAACGGGCGCCAAGGTGGAAGTACCCGCGAAGAAGATCCCCTTTTTCAAACCCAGCAAAGAACTGAAAGACTACGTCAACAACCAGAGCGGGGCGGGAGCCGCTTCCGAGTCCCACGGCGCGCGGGATTGAGCGGAAATGGATTATTTGTGGACGCCCTGGCGATATCGCTACATTGCCGACGCTGCGAAGGACGAGGGCTGCATTTTTTGCGAGGCCGCGGCGGCGAATGACGACGCCCGAACGCTGGTGGCGTTGCGCGGCGCTAAGAATTTCGTAATTCTGAATCGCTATCCCTACACCAGCGGCCACGTAATGGTGGTTCCTTACGCGCATGTGGCCGAACTTGCCGCGGCCGACGCGGATACGCTTGCGGAAATGATGCGGTTGGCGCAGCGCGTCCAAGTGGCGCTCGGAAAAACGTACCATCCAGAGGGATACAACCTGGGAATGAATCTGGGGCGCGCGGCCGGCGCTGGAATTACGGGACATCTTCATTTGCACGTGCTTCCGCGGTGGGCGGGAGACACAAATTTCATGACGGTGGCGGGCGAAACGCGCGTGGAGCCCGAGGAGCTTTCGACCACGTTTGAGCGGCTGCGCAAGGCTCTGGCGGCTTGATGCCTGCGCGCGCGGGATGCATAATGAGGCGCGTTAACGGGAGTTTCTCATCGCGCGCCGCTCATCGAGTTCGTCCACCAAATCTGCGGAATCGCCGATCGTCAAACCCTATCGCCGGTATCCACGGAATTCGCAGCCGCCGTATTTGTATCGGCCCTATCGTTTGACGATTTCTCGCGCACCGCGGAAGCCGCTGATTGTTCTGCCACAAACGCTCTCGGAGGTGACGGGTCCGATGTTCGGGCACGACGCGATCCGAGAGACAGACAACGATCTGACGCGCCAGCATGAAGGCGAGCCACTGGGCGAGCGCATCACCGTCAGCGGGCGGGTGCTCGACGACAATGGCCACCCTGTACCGAACACTCTGATCGAATTGTGGCAGTGCAACGCGGCCGGACGATATCGGCATAGGATCGACCAGCACCATGCGCCGCTCGATCCGAATTTTTCTGGCGCGGGCCGCACGATGACGGATGACGAGGGCAACTATCGCTTCATCTCGATCAAGCCGGGGCCGTATCCCTGGGAAAATCACCCCAACGCGTGGCGGCCGGCCCATATTCATTTTTCGCTGTACGGGACCGCGTTTGCGACGCGGCTGGTGACGCAGATGTATTTTCCGGGCGACCCGCTTTTCCCGTTCGATCCGATTTTCAATTCGATTCGCAACGAGCGCGCGCGCCAGCGGATGATTGCCCGCTTCGAAATCAACCGCACCGAGCCCGGCTGGGCGCTGGCATTCCGATACGACATCGTGGTGCGCGGGCAGGAGGCCACGCCATTTGAGCGCAAGAAGTAAGGGCGACCGACGGCTGGAGCCGACGCCGTGGCACACGGTGGGACCGTATTTCGGCATCACGGTGAACGGCACGAATTCCATCCGGTCCATCGCGCCGCCGGACGCGGAGGGCGAGCGCGTGAAGCTCGTCTGCGCGGTGTTTGACCGCGACGGCAAGTGCGTGCCGGACACGCTGATTGAAGTCTGGCAGGCGAACGCAGAAGGCAAGTACAACCATCCGGCTGACACTCAGGCGAAACCAATCGAGCCCGGGTTCGCCGGATTCGGCCGCCAGATCACGAATGAGAACGGCGAGTGCGAATTCGAAACGATCAAGCCGGGCCGCGTGCCGGGACCGCTCGGCACTTTGCAGGCACCGCATCTCGAGGTGGGCATCTTCACCCGCGGCGTGATGAAACATCTGGTGACGCGAATCTACTTTTCGGGAGACGCCGGAAACGAGGCGTGTCCTGTGCTCGGCTTGGTGCCGAAGGTGCGTCGAACGACGTTGATGGCTCAGCAGGTGGCGGGACAGCCAGGAGCATGGTGGCATCAGATACATCTGAGCGGGCCGAAGGAAACGGTTTTCTTCGACGTGTAATGCCAGGCCCCCTCTGCGCCTGTCCAGGGCCGAACATCCTCAGGTCTGAAGACCTCAGCTACGTAAAAGCGTCGACGTCGCGCGTCCGGAGAATAATTCACCTTTCACCCATAATTGGGCGGGTTCACGGACTGGTCCATGCCCATGGTTTTTTGGCCGCCTTGTTGGACGTTAACGCTGATGAGGATTGGCTCGTGCGAGGCGAAAGCGCATTTCAGCGCCGGTTCGAGATCTTCAGCGCGATCGACGGCGCGCGCGTTCATGCCGTAGCCTTGAGCGATTTTGACGGCGTCGATTCCGGGAATGTCGATGCCTGGCACATTTTTTCCGACCTGCGTGAAATCGCGAAAACCTTTCAGCGCGGAATAATTTCCGTTGCAGATGACGAGAAATATCACCGGAGCTTTCTGTTGCACGGCAGACCATAACGCCTGGATCGAATATTGCGCCGAGCCGTCGCCGACCGCGCAGACCACGCGCCGTTTCGGATGAGCTAATTGCAGTCCCACCGCAGCCGGCAAAGCAAAGCCCAAAATTCCGGTACGCACGGAATAGAAGGAGCCAGGCTCGTCGAGAGAGATGTAACGATCGAGGTCGCCTTTCGAGGACGGGCACTCCTCGGCGATGATTGCGTCGCGGGGCAGGAGCTTGTTCAAGGTGTGGAAGACGAAAGCGGTGGTTATGGGATGCTCGGGCTTCGGCTCAGGCTCTTTGGTTCGCGAGGTTGCGTTCCGCTCGATTGGTTTTGTGCGGCTGGTGATGTATTGCGCGGCCGCGGCAGTGTTGCCGACGACACTGGTGCCGGCGAGAGCGGCGGCGGCGTCTTGAGGAGAATTCGTGATCTGAAAGAGCTTGGTGCCGGGAGCGATAGCCTCGCCGGGAACGAAAGCGTAATAAAGAAAAACGGGCGCGCCGAGCACGACAACTGTGTCATAAGCGGTGAGCTGGGCGGCGAGGGGTTTTTGCGCGGGCAGCAAGCCGCCGCGAAAAAGCCGATGCGAGCGCGGGAATGCCCACCGCGACGCGATGGGCTCAGCGTAAACGTCTGCGTTCAATCGTTCGGAGAGGGCGATTACATCTACCCAAGCACCATCTTCTTCGATTTGCGAGCCAGTGATGAGGGCTAGACTGCGACTGGCGCCGATTGCGCGAACGACTTCGTCTAGCGCGGCCGGGTCTGGGGAAACGGACTGACTCACTTTGCGCGCGACAATCGGCTGGCAGGGCTTGTTCCAATCGTCCATGGGGATCGAAATGAAAACGGGGCCGCGTGGCGGCTGCATGGCCAGGTGATAACCGCGTGCGATAGCTGCGGGAACATCCTCGGGACGAAGAGGCTCGTAGGCCCATTTGACATACGGCTTCACGACTTCGACGGCGCGGCTCACGAGAAACGGCTCGGCTAAAATCTGGCGGCGATCTTGCTGGCCGGTGGTGATTACCAGTGGCGTGCGAGAAGCGTACGCGTCGATGATGGCGGAGAGGCCGTTGCCGGCGCTGGCGATGGAATGTAGATTCACGAAGGCGGCTTCATTGGTACCCATTGCGTAGCCGAGGGCCATTCCGGCGGCGGTTCGCTCGTGCAAACCGAGAATATATTGGAAGTCCGCGGGCATGTCCTTGAGGAAGGGTAGTTCGCTCGAACCGGGATTGCCGAAAATGCGATTCATGCCGAGGTCGCGCAGGACCTCGTAGGTTGCCTCTCGGACTGTGGTCACGTTTGCGCGCCTCTCCGCAGTGGAATTCATCGAGAATGTACCTCGACGAATATACCGCACGGAGAAGGCAAAGCAGAAAAGTTCTGCTTCCGAGCGGCCATATCTTGATTGATTGAGAGCTCGGACACATCGTATCCTATCTCGCCGCTTTTTTGCGGGCAGCCAGCCTGGATCACGGGGAAAAAGACGAATGGGTGAAATGATCGTTGTGAACGATCTGGTGAAGAATTACGGGGATTTTTGTGCGGTAAATCACATTGCGTTCACGGTGCCGGAAGGCAGCATATTTGGTTTTCTCGGACCCAACGGTGCAGGAAAGACGACCACAATCAAGATGCTGACGACGGTGCTGGATCCGACCAGCGGATCGATTCGAGTGAACGGGCACGACCCGACACGCGAACAAAAGCAGGTGCGGCGGTCGTTTGGAATCGTTTTTCAGGACCCCAGCCTCGACGACGAGTTGACCGCATTTGAAAATATGGATTTGCACGGAATTTTGTACGGCGTGCCGCGCGTAGAGCGGCTGAAGCGCATCGATATGCTGGTGGAGTTTGTGGGACTGTCCGACCGGAAGAAGAATTTCGTGAAGGAATATTCTGGCGGGATGAAGCGGCGTCTGGAAGTGGCGCGGGCGCTGCTGCACAAGCCGCGGATTCTTTTTCTCGACGAGCCGACAATCGGACTCGACCCGCAAACGCGCAATCACATCTGGAGCTACATCCAGCAATTGAGCAAGGAAGAAAATGTGACGGTATTTTTCACCACGCATTACATGGAAGAGGCGGATCGCGTGGCAGCGAATGTGGCGGTGATCGACCATGGGAAAATAGTGTCGCAAGGGACGCCATCGGAACTAAAGACCAATACCGGAAGCGCAACGCTGGAGGACGCATTCATCGCGCTGACGGGACATGCGATTCGTGAAGAGGAAGCCAATGCCATTGACCGGATGCGGACGATGGGCAGGGCTTGGCGTGGGGGAGGGCGGCGATGAGAGCAATTTACATACTCTGTATGAGACAGCTCAAGAGGTACGTGCGTTCGCCGGCACGGATTATCGGCTCGCTGGGACAGCCGATTTTGTTTCTTGTGGCGCTGGGATTCGGATTCGGCTCGATGTTCGCGAAGGCGGGCGGCGGGAGCTATTTGAATTTCTTGTCGCCGGGAATCGTCGCCATGGCGATTCTGTTCAACGCGGTTTTTTCAGGGATCGAGATTATCTGGGACCGGCAATTCGGTTTTTTGAAGGAAACGCTGGTCGCGCCTGTTTCACGGCTGGAAATTGTTTTCGGGCGGACGCTGGGCGGCGCGATCGTGGCGATGGCTCAGGGCGCGGTGGTCCTGGGGATCTGCATGATCGCCGGCTTTCGGATTCACAGCGCGTGGCTGGTGCCTCTGGGGATCGTATTCATGTTTTTGATCGCGCTGTTCTTCACGTCGATGGGCACGGTTTTCGGTTCGGTACTGCAGGACATGCAGGGGTTCCCGCTGATCATGAATTTTCTGGTGATGCCTCTGTTCTTTTTTTCTAGCGCGCTGTTTCCTGTGGAAAGTTTGCCAAAATTCATGCAGGCGGCGCTCAAGCTGAATCCGCTGACGTATGGCGTGGACGGCCTGCGCGGGTCGCTGGGGCATGCGTTCGCGTTCAGCTTGGTAACGGATTTCGTGGTGCTGAGCATCCTGACGGGGATTTTGCTGGCTATCGGGAGCTACTGTTTCTCGAAGATTCAATTGTAGGGAGGGGTTGGCAATCTGGACGAGAAGCAGCTGGAGGTAGTATAATAGTAGTATGAAAGAGAAGACTTCCATCACACTATCGTCCGACATATTGGCGAAAGTTGACCGCGTGGCGGGCTCAAAGCGATCGCGATCCGCTGTGATCGAGCAAGCTCTTCGCGATTACTTCGAGGAGCGAGGCCGTCAAGCTATCCACGCCAGGGATTTCGAGCGCATCAACGCTGCCGCAGACCGTTTGAACTCCGAAGCTTCCGAAATACTCGAATACCAGGCGTCAGAAGAGTGAATTCCTACTGTAGCAGGCGCTTATGAGGCGTGGCGAAGTCTATCGTGTGTTCAAACCGGGTGCGGATCCGAAGCAATACCGCGCTTTTGTGATCGTCAGCCGCCAAACGCTCATTGACTCGCGCTTTTCGACGCTTATTTGTGCGCCAGTCTTTAGCAATGGAGAAGGGCTTTCAACTCAAATCGCGGTCGGACCTGACGAAGGACTGAAGCATTCGAGTTGGATCATGTGCGACAACCTTGTGAGTGTGCGGAAGTCAGAGTTGACAAACTATCTTGGGACTCTTGCGAAGTCGCGGCTGGCTGAGTTGGATTATGCGCTCAAGATGGCGCTGGAATTAGGTTGAGATTACGGCTGTATCTAAAGTCACCTCGCTACAATGCATCGATTCTTAATCCGCAAACAGCGGCCCACCCGAGGGGCTTTAATTGTCGGCGCCGTTCTAGCGGTTGGTGCGTTTTTTGGCGCGAGGATGGCGCCGGCCCAGCGGCCAGGAGTCATTCACAAAGGCGTTCGCGGCGGGCAATCCGCAGGTAGCGCCGTCACCGCGTTTCGCGCGCGCGTGGATGCCGTCCTCAGGAAATCCGATGCAGCGAGAGCGTATTGGGGCATCTCGATTGTAGATGCGGACACGGGCGAGACGCTCTATGACTTGAATTCCGATCATTACTTTGCGCCGGCTTCGAATGCAAAAATCCTTACGACCGCGCTGGCTCTGGCCACGCTTGGTTCCGACTACCGCTTTCGCACCACCCTCGAATCCCAGGGCGTGCTTCGCAGCGATGGGCACCTTTCCGGAGACTTGGCGCTGATCGGGCGGAGCGATCCTGACATTTCGAATCGCAAGTTTCCGTACTCGGTCCGGGTGGAACGAGAAGGGCCGGCGGAGGAACCGCTGGCCGAAATGGCGGATCGAGCCGTTGCGAAAGGCCTGCGGGAAGTGGACGGGGACATCGTGGCGGACGATAGTTATTTTCCCTACGATCCGTATCCCGCGGGATGGACCGTCGGCGATCTTTTCTTCAAGTTTGGCGCGCCGATCTCGGCGATCGATTTCAATGACAACACGGTTACGATCGAGGTGCAGCCGGGAGCGCGGATGGGCGAGCCGGCCACCATTCTGACCGAGCCTCGAGCCGCTATCGATACCATGAGTTACGAAATTGCAACTGGAGCGGCAGGAGGTGAATCGGAATTTGCAGTGGTCCGGCAGCCGGGGCCTCAATTTATTTTGCTGCGCGGGACAGTTCCGCTGAACGCGTCGCCAGTGAAGCTCGATCTTGCGATGACCAGGCCTGCCGAGACCAGCGGACTCGCGCTGAAGCAATTGCTCGAAGCACGCGGAGTGAAAATTACCGGCGGCGTTCGAGCGGAGCACGCGCCGCCGCCCGAAAACACTCCATCGGGCGAGCCGATCATTCCACACGTGAGTGTGTCGCCATCCTCGGAACCTGCGAACGCCACTATTTTGGTAGAGCACATTTCGCAGCCTCTATCGCAAATTGTTTGCGTGACAAATAAAGAGAGCCAGAATTTGCACGCGGAGCTGCTGCTGCGCGCGGTGGGGCGGGAGCGTACGGGCGTGGGCTCAACGGCTGCGGGATTGCAAGTGGAGCGGGCGTTTTTGAAGGCAGCGGGCGTTGCGGACGGCGATGTCTTGCTGAGTGACGGGTCCGGGCTTTCGCCGGGGGATTTGGTGACGCCCCGCGCCATGGTCACGCTGCTGCGGTATGCTGCGATGCAACGGTGGGGTCGGGATTTTATTTCGTCGCTTCCGGTGGCGGGCGTGGATGGGACGCTGCAATATCGCATGAACAAATTGGCGGCGTCCGGGCGGATCGAGGCGAAGACAGGCGAGATTGAACATACACGCGCGCTATCGGGTTACGCGACCACGATGCGCGGCGAACGTGTGGTATTTGCGATTTTCTACAATAACAATCCGCGCAGTGGAGCAGGCACGTCCGCTCCCGTCGATGCCATCGCCAACACAATGGTAGAAACGCTGGGTCCGGCGCCGAACGAGCAGAAGAAAAGATAAAGCAGATGGAGATCGTGACGGTATTCGGAAGCTCACGCCCGGTGCCGGGCGATGCCCGCTACGTGGAGGCCCTGGAGCTGGGCGCGACGCTGGCTGCGAGGGGTCTGGCAGTCTGCAGCGGCGGATACGGCGGAGTGATGGAAGCGGTTTCGCGCGGAGCAAAAGAAAGCGGCGGGCGCACGCTTGCAGTGACAGCGGGATTTTTCAAGTCGCGCGCGAACCCGTGGGTGGAGGAAGAAATTCGCGTGCGGACATGGCAGGAGCGGCTGTTTGCGTTGATAGAGCGAGGGCAGGGCTACGTGGCGTGCCCCGGCGGCACGGGAACGCTGGTGGAACTGGCGGTCGTCTGGGAAATGCTGAATAAAGGCGCCATGAAACGAAAACCGCTGGTGGTGCTTGGAGATTTCTGGCAACCAATCATCGAGCGCGTGCGCGAAGTGGAACTGGGCCATGTGTCGCGTTGGGGCGAGCACGACGAACCTCTGGTGCATGTGGCGAGTTCCCCCGCGGATGCGGCTGACTACCTTGCCGCACATTTTCAGACGCACGCCCCGCGCGCCGGCGCTTCTGATCGCGATTCCTCTCCGCGCTGAATTCCCACAGGCAACCGGGCTACAATCTCTATATCCATCCGCGAGGCATCGTGTCGCGCTCCGCAGAAGAATTACTCGAATTCGACCGGCTGAAGGAAATCCTCGGCCGCGAGACGACGTGCGCGCCGGGGCGCCGGGCGATTCAGGGGCTTGCGCCGCATCAGGATGTCGCAGCACTGGAAGCCAAGTTTCGTCTTCTGCAGGAAGCCATCGCGTATTTGCGAGCGGGATCAGAAATTGGTTTTGGCGCCCTGGCTGATCCGGAAGGCTGGTTTGCGCGGTTGGCAGTTCCCGGCGCGGTGCTATCTCCGGCGGAACTGCTGGACGTGGTTTCGCTCGCAGAAGTGGCGGGCGGCGCAAAACAGACCTTCAAAAGCGAAGCCGCAAAATATCCCCTGCTGAGCGAACGCGTCGCGGCGCTCGGCGATTTCCGTCCGATATCGCAGGCTATACGGCGTGCCGTACTGCCGAATGGCGAAATCAGCGACGATGCTTCGCCGCAACTGAAACGCATCCGGGCCAATGTTCTCCAAGCGCGCGAGAAAATCAAACGCTCGCTCGAAGGAATTTTGCGCGCGCGCGGCGAACCGTCCGGCGAAGACTACATCACGCTACGCAACGACCGCTTTGTGATTCCCGTGCGAGCGTCAGACAGGCGAGGCGTCCCCGGCGTGGTTCACGGAGCGAGCGGAACGGGGCAGACGGTGTTTGTGGAGCCGCTCGAGACCATCGATCTGAATAATCGTTTGGTGCAACTTGGAGAAGATGAAACGGCCGAGATCGCGCGCATCCTCGAGGCGCTGACGGAGCGCGTTCGTGCGGAGAAGGCTCCACTGGAGGCTGCAGCCTCTGAGATTGCGCATCTCGATTCCGTTTTTGCCCGGGCGCGCTTCGCTCGCAAATTTGATTGCGTGGCGCCGCAGTTTTCGAGCGGCAATTCGTTGCGGCTTGAAGCGGCACGCAATCCCGTACTCGAAACCACTTTGCGGCCGCAGGGACGCAAGGCTGTGCCGCTATCCCTTGCACTGGGCGGCGACGAGACGGTGATGGTGGTGAGCGGGCCGAACACGGGCGGCAAAACCGTTTCCCTGAAGACAGTGGGCCTCGCCGCGCTTTCGGCGCAATCGGGAATTCCGGTGGCTGCCGACGTGGCTGAACTGCCGATTTTCGATAAGGTGCTCGTGGACATTGGCGACGAGCAATCGATCGCGGCGGATCTTTCGACGTTTTCCGCGCACATGCTGAACCTGAAGTCGATGCTGGAACGGGCGACGGAGCGATCTCTCATTTTGGTGGATGAAATCGGCACGGGCACAGCTCCTGAAGAGGGCGCAGCGCTGGCAGTTGCGCTGCTGGAAGAATTTCGCGGTAGGCGGTCGCTCACATTTGCCACCACGCATCACGACCGGTTGAAAGCTTACGCTTCGACAACCGGAGGTATCGTGAACGCGGCTATGGAATTCGACGAGGAGAATCTGCGGCCGACATACAGGCTGCTCGTCGGCGTGCCGGGGACTTCCAGCGGAATCGAAATCGCGCGGCGATTGGGGCTGCCAGCGCGAGTGGTGGATCATGCACGCGCCAGTCTTTCGCCCGAATCGCGGGAGGCGCGCGATCTGATCGCGTATTTGCATCGCAGCCGGGATGAAATCGAACAGGTGAGGAGCCAAACACGCGAGGACCTCGCGCAGCTTCAGGCGGAGCGTCGCGAGCTCCAGACCGAATGGGTGGAGCGGCAAAAAAAGCGCATCGCCGAACTGGAAAAGAGTTTTCGCGAAACGCAAAAACGTCTGGAGAGCGAAATTGCACGTGTGACACAGGATGTGAAAGACCGCGCGTTGCGCGTGCAGCTTGAAAAGCAGGGCGGCCGGCGGTTCGCAAAGATCGCCGCCGAGGCGCGAGCAGAAACCGATGCGGCTATTGTCGAAACGCTGGCGTCATCGCAGGTGGACCTGGGTACGTCCGCAAGGGCGCCAGAAACTCCGATTTCGCCTGAGCTGCTTTCGGCAGGCTCGCGCGTGCGCCTCAAAACGTTCAAGCAAGCGGCGATTTTTCGGCGGCACGATGGCCGAACCGCCGAGGTGGAAGCGGGACCTTTGCGGATGAAAGTGCCGCTTGCGGATATTATCGGGATCGAGAATGAGCCCGCTGCGGAGGCGGATGCCGTAACTGCCAGACGGCCCGGGATCACTGTTCATGCGCAGCCAAGCGACGAGCCAGCGGCAGGCGAAATCAATGTGATCGGCTGCACGGTTGAGGAAGCCTCCGGGCGCGTGGATAAGTTTCTCGATGAAGCGGCTCTTGCCGGAAAGCCGAGCGTGCGGATCATTCACGGTCATGGAACGGGTGCGCTGCGGCGCGGTCTCGCGGAGTTTCTTGCTACGCATCCGCTGGTGGAGAAGATTCGCGCGGAAACGGAGGACCGTGGCGGAACGGCGATCACGGTCGTTGAGTTACAATCATGACCTCGCGATGTTAAGAGAAAGAGGAAATGGCTGAGGCGGGATCATTTGCGGAGAAGGTGAAGCAGCAGGCGGACATCGTCCGCGTAATCGGCGAATACGTGCGCTTGAAGAAGACGGGGCAGAACTTCACGGGGTTGTGCCCGTTTCACCAGGAAAAGACGCCGTCATTCGCAGTGCACCCGGTGCGGCAGATTTATCACTGCTTCGGTTGCGGCGCGGGGGGCGACGTTTTGAAGTTCGTGATGGAGCTGGATAAGTGCGCGTTCCCCGAGGCCATACGAACCGTGGCCGAAAAATGCGGGATCGCGATTCCCAAGCCGCGCGAACGTTCGCCAGAAGAGCGGATGGAAAATCAGCAGCGCGGCGCGCTGGTGGAAATGCACCGCGAGGCCGCGGAATTCTTCGCGCGGCAACTGCAGGAGGCCGCGGAAGGGAAAGTGGCGGCGGCATATCTCGAGGATCGCGGGCTGAATCGCGAGGCAATGGAAAGGTTCGGCCTGGGGTGGGCTCCTTCGTCGGGAGACGCGCTGTTGCGCCGCCTCAAATCCAAATATTCCGAAAAGCTGCTCGAAGTATCGGGGCTTTTCTCGCGGGATCAGGGCGGACGCCTCTACGATCGATTTCGGCGGCGCGTCATGTTTCCCATCTCCAACGAAGGCGGCAAAGTGATTGCGTTCGGCGGGCGGGCGATGGGCGAGGACATGCCGAAATACATGAACTCGCCGGAAACGCCGATCTATAAAAAGAGCGACGTCCTCTATCATTTCGATCGCGCCAAGGAATCCCTGCGGCAAAACGATTTTGCGATTCTCGTGGAAGGCTACATGGATGCCATCGCGGTGGCGCGCGCGGGGTTCACGAATGTCGTGGCAAGTTGCGGAACCAGTCTCGCGGAGCCTCAGATCAGGCTTCTGCACCGGGCCACGCGTCGGGTGGTGGTGAACTACGATCCCGATACCGCGGGACAAGCGGCCACCGAGCGCTCGATTGGCTTGTTGCTCGAAAAGGAGTTTGACGTTCGCGTGCTGGCGCTGCCTGGAGCGGCCGATCCGGATAAGTTCCTGCGCGAACAGGGCACCGACGCGTACAAGAAATTGCTGGCGCAGGCGCCTGCCTATCTCGATTATCTGATCGCGCGCGCGCGGCGGATGGATTTAACGACGGCTTCCGGCAAAGTTGCTGCGATGAATTTTCTGATGCCATACGTAAAACTTCTTCCGGACCGGCTGCTGCGTTCGGAATGGGCCACGCGGATTGCTTCAGAATTGCGCGTGGACGAACCGGTGCTGCGCGAAGCCCTGCGGCGCGCGGCTGTGGAAAGGCGCGCCGAAGTGCAACCGAAAGTGGAATTGCTGGCGCCCGCCGTCAAGCCGGTGGAGCGGCAATTGATGCGCATGTTGATGGAAGGCGAGGGATTCCGAGAACGGCTCGCGCGCGAAATTATTTCCGACGCGTTACACCGCGGCCTCGCTAGCGAAAAAATACTGGAACTCCTAATTTCGAAGGTGGGCGAGAAACCCGATCCGGCGGCGCTGGCCGCCTCTCTAGAGAAAAAGGACGGCGAACTCTTATTCGAGGTGCTTTTCGAGGCTCCAGGAGAGCCTACCTGGGAAACCGCGGAAAATTGCCTGAATGTGCTGCGGGGACGCCGCGACGAACAGGAACTAGCGGAATTGCAAAAAAAAATTGAAGCGAAGACGGCGCCCGAGGAATTAAATCGATTGCTCACGCGGCGGCTCGACCTGCAGCGGAAATTGGCGCGCCGCTGAGATGACCCAGAGACTTCCTTCCATTGTGATCGTGGGACGCCCGAATGTGGGCAAATCCACACTCTTCAACCGCCTAACGGGAACGCGGCGCTCGATCGTAACCAACGAGCCGGGAATCACGCGCGACCGCATCTACGGGACCGCGGACTGGGAAGGCCGCGCGTTCGAAGTGGTGGACACGGGGGGGATCGTGCCGGAGGAAAAAGCCGGCATTCCCGGGGAAATCTTGCGGCAGGCGCACATGGCGATTGAAAATGCCGCGCGCGTCGTCCAAGTGGTGGACGGCCGCGCGGGGCCGATGCCGTTGGACGCGGAATTGTCGCAACTTCTTCGCCGCGCGGGCAAACCGCCCGTGCTGGCGGTGAATAAAGTGGATTCGCCGAAGCAGGCGGAGCTCGCCGCGCAATTCTACGAGTTGGGCGACGAGATTTTTCCGATTTCGGCGGAACATGGCTTCGGCATCGATACGATGCTCGATTCGCTAACACAGGATTTCCCGCACAAAGAGCAAACCGAAAGCCGTCCGGACATCAATATCGCCATCATCGGACGGCCCAATGTGGGCAAATCGACGCTACTGAACCAACTGGTAGGGGCTGAGCGGTCGATTGTTTCGCCCGAACCCGGGACGACGCGCGACGCAGTCGACACGGTGGTCGAGCGACACGGAAAATCCTATCGCTTTCTGGATACCGCGGGAATCAGGCGGAAGGGCAAAACCAAACTCATCGCCGAAAAGTTAAGCGTGATCATGGCGCGGAGGCACTTGGAGCGCGCCGACATAGCCGTGATTGTGGTGGATGCCTCCGTGGGAGTTACCTCGCACGACGCGACCATCGCGAGCTATGCGGAGCAATCGGGGCGTTCGGTGATCGTGGTGATGAACAAGTGGGATTTAGCGCTGGAAGCGGCGAGGGAAAAGGGCGAGCGCGAAAAAAAACACGGCGGAAAAGGCGCGGGAGCGAATCCCAGCAAGCTGCTCGCGGATTACGAACCGATAGTCCGGGAACAATTCAAGTTTCTGCCCTTTGCGCCCATCGTTTTTCTTTCCGCACTTACTGGCGAGCGCGTGGAAAAACTCTACGCAACAATTGATCGAGTGGCGGAGGCGCGCCGTCGGCGGATTTCAACGGGCGAGCTGAATCGTTGGCTCGCCAAGGTCGATCTCGATCGGGGGACCTCGCCCGCCAGCCGCAAGGTGAAAATCTACTACGTGACTCAGGCGGCCACCGCTCCGCCCACTTTCGTGCTGTTCACCAACCAAACCAAGCCACTGCACTTCAGCTATCAGCGTTTCCTGGAAAACCGGCTCCGCGCGGCTTTTGATTTTACCGGAAGTCCTATCCGCTTTACGCAGCGCCTGAAAAAGCGGGAACGCGGGCACGGCGATGGAGACGAACGACCGTATGGCGAGAAGCGCACGCCGCGCCACAGCGAAAAGCGTGGCAGCGAAAAGCACCGCAGCCGGCAGAAACACTCTTAGCTGTGCTTTGCACGAGACGAACAGAAAAACATGGCAAATGCCGCTCGTGCGGCGCAAGTTCTCCTGAATTGTGGCCTGATAATCCTGGCAATCGGCGGCACGCAGCGCTCGATAAGCCACAGCTTTCACGGGCCTTCGCGCAGCGCTAGCAGGAAGAGTCGATACAAAGCAACGCCGGCGAGGAGGGAGCCGCGTCCCCACGGTGCTGCGAGATCGTTTCGAGCCGCTCTCTTATTGAAATAGCTTGCGCTTCGCTATCCCAATCAAACCGATCAAACCGGTGCCGAGAAGAGCAAGACTGGACGGTTCCGGAACTGTAGCTGACGCGGTAATTGGCGTAAGTTCCGGGCGCGCGTCACTCACCGAAGACCGGTACCGAACCTGCGCGGACGCTGATGCAGCGATTGTCCCAAATGCAATGATGCTTAATGCCGCCAAACGTAAGAATTTCATTATTCCCCCTCGGATTAATAAGCAACGCCTCGCATCCCCTTTTTGAAGCCTCTTGGACCGTCGGTCCGCAATGCGTCAAAATGGAGCGTTGCTATACAATCCATCGGACAACGCGTTTACCGCTTAGAGGGTGGCACTTCCGATGCCAGAGCGATCTGAAACCCAGTGTATGCGGCTAAATTCCAGAAAATGGACTGATTAGGCCCGGGTTCCTCCAAACCTCGTTTACCTTCTGGTTACTAAGGCATGCAATTTTTTGGTCTTTTGGGCTGTGGTATTTCCGCGTTGTGCGGAACATCGCTTCCTGCAACTAACGGCGGAGATTCGATTTTTGTTTGTGGGCCAGTCTACTGTCATCGTCATAGCAATACGTTGACACAGGCAAAAAATGGCCTAGGATACGTAAAAGACATGGCAAGCGCGGCCCACGCAGCGCATGACCTTCCGGAAAAGCCGCTTTTCCGTATCGGTGAGGTGAGCCGGCTGACGGCGACCAAGACGTTTGTCTTGCGCTACTGGGAATCGGAGTTCCCCACCCTCCAGCCCGTGAAAAGCCCCAGCGGGCACCGATTGTATCGCCGCGAGGATATCGATACGGTTTTCGAGATCAAGCGATTGCTTTACGAGCAGGGATTTACAATTGCGGGCGCCCGGAAGCATCTGGCCGAGCAAGCAGGACAAAACGGCGCAGCTGTTTCTCACCCTGCCACCCACTCGGCCGCTACGGTCGCAGAGCCTTCAGAACCGCCGGCTAAGGCGAAACCAGCATCGCGTATCGACCGAAAACTACTGCTCGATCTTCACGAAGAGCTTCGCGCCATCTTGACGCTTCTCGAACGTGAGTGATACGACTCCTCAATCGGTCTCGTACCAAGCATGTGCTCTCGTCAGCGGCTAAAGCCCAATTCACTTTGTCGCCTTGTGTCGGAGCTGAGGGTCCGACCGCCCGAGACGACATGCCTGCAAATTTGAGGGACCAGTTCCGGCACGGAACGCTAGCTGTTACAATCGGAGTCGGTGCGGTCGGGACGTGGCGCAGCCTGGTAGCGCGCACGCTTGGGGTGCGTGAGGTCGCTGGTTCAAATCCAGTCGTCCCGACCATCCTTTACCTGCCTTGAAACCGACAGTTTTTTGGGCAGCGCTTCACCCACGACGGTAATCCGTGTCGAATATTCTGATCACCAATGACGACGGCATTCATGCGCCAGGGTTGCGTGCGCTGGCTGCCGCACTGAACGATCTTGGAACGCTCATGATCGTGGCGCCGTCGAGCGAACGCAGCGCCTCCTCCCAAGCGCTCACGCTACGGCAGCCGATTTACTGCGATCAGCTCGCCGAGCGCGAATATGCTGTGGAAGGCACGCCCGCCGACGCGATGATTTTAGCGTTTCACACGCTTTTGAAAGAAAAGCCCGACCTGGTGCTTTCGGGGATCAATCGCGGCGCGAATCTGGGCGAGAATATTTATTATTCCGGCACGGTGGGCGCGGCGATGGAAGCAGCGATCAATCGCACGCCCGCGATCGCGATTTCCGTGGCGTATAAGGGAAGGGATTTTGATTTCGCGCCGACCTCACGTTTCGCGCGCCGCCTTGCACCTTTGATTCTCCGCGAAGGGTTGCCAGCCGGGGTGATGCTCAACGTCAATGTGCCGCAGGACTGGACAGGCGAGGTGCGCTTCACCCGGCAATCCTCGAAGATTACGCGCAATATGCTTCAGCCGGGCACCGATCCCCGCGGGCGGCGCTATTACTGGCTGAGCGAACAGCAATTCATCGAAGGCATCGAACCCGATACGGACCACGCCGCTATCCGCGACGGCGCCGTTTCGATCACTCCCTTGCAAATCGATCACACACACGTCCCCTCACTGAAGTATTTCTCGCATTGGGTGAAGTGCCTGGCCGACTGCTGATGGCGCCTTGATTCAAAGGGCCGCGAGCGTTCGCCTGCGCCTGACCCAGCCAGGTTCGCAAATTTTCTAATCGCCATTCCCGAGTTTTTTACTCCCTTGACAATCCTGGCGGAAGTAATCCAATCCCGGCGCAACGCCGATATTCAGGATATGAGGGGTGATGCGGGCGAGTGTGCCAAAACGAAACGAGTTTCAAAGCTGCGCTTGCAGATGGCGGCAAACGAAATCGCACCAATGCTGAAGAGAAGCACGAAAGGGTCAAGCCCGTGGCAGGTATAGGCTCAAACGAATACGAAACGGCTGCCCATGCGACATTGCGCGACATGGAAGCCGAAATCGAGGCGCGCGTCGAGCGCCGCACAGCAGGGCTTCGCGCGGCCTACGATCGACTCGAGAGTGTGATAAACGCGGCGAAACTGACCTCCATTATTTCCGTAGATCTACAAGGCATAATTACGGTTTTCAACTCCGGCGCGGAACGAATGCTGGGCTATTCGGCGAGCGAAATGGTCGGGAAAGAGACCCCGGTGGTTTTTCATTTGGCGTCCGAGCTCGAGGAGCGAGCCCGCACCTTGAGCGAACACTTCGGGCGCCCCGTCGAAGGCGTTGACATTTTTGTAGGGCTCGCGGGAGAAGGCGAGTACGAGGAGCGCGAGTGGACGTACGTGCGGAAGGACGGCGGACGTCTGATCGTCAGCATCGTGGTTACCGCGGTTCAGGATGCCAAAGGAAAAATTACAGGCTACCTGGGCGTGGCCCAGGATGTCACGCAGCGCCGAGAGTCCGAATCCAGGCTGCTGTTACTGACCGAGCGGCTGTCGCTGGCAACGGATGTTGCGGCCCTGGGTGTGTGGGAATGGGACGTGGCCAATAGCGCGATGACCTGGGACGCCACCATGGCGCAGATCTATGGTTTCTCGCTCGCGACGACCGACCCCTATAAACAGTGGAGCTCCTCGGTTTACCCGGATGATTTGCCCGCAGCCGAAGGCGCCTTGAAGAAGGTGATGGAAAACAAGGGAAGGGCGTCGGTTGAGTTCCGCATCATTCGGCCCGATGGGGCGATCCGGCACTTGGCTGCCGCCGAGGGCGTGGTCCTCGATGAAAACGGAAGCGTCAGCCGGATCATCGGCATAAATATCGACATCACCGATCGCAAGCAGTTCCAAGCGGATTTGCAACGGGCCAAAGAAGATGCGGAAGCAGCGAATCGCGCCAAAAGCGAGTTCCTGGCCAACATGAGCCATGAAATTCGCACTCCCATGAATGGAATCATGGGGATGACCGAACTGGTTCTCGATTCGGAACTCAACGAAGAGCAGCGCGAGTATCTGGCCACCGTAAAGACGTCCGCGGATTCGTTGTTAACGGTGATCAACGACATTCTGGACTTCTCCAAGATCGAGGCGGGGAAAATTGATATCGAATCGCTCGATTTCAACCTGCACGACACGCTCGAAACCACACTAAAGACGTTAGCCCTGCGCGCACATGAGAAAGGCTTGGAACTTGTATGCGAGATAGCTCCGGAAGTTCCCGAATCGGTGCGCGGAGACGCCGCCCGGTTGCGTCAAGTAATTGTGAATCTTTTGGGCAACGCCATTAAGTTCACGCACGACGGCGAAGTAGCCCTCAAGGTCCAACTGGAAAGCAAAGAGAGGAATGATTGTATCGTGCACTTCACAGTTTCGGATACGGGGATCGGAATCGCCCGCGAAAAGCTGGGAATGATCTTCGATCCCTTTTCCCAGGCGGACAGCTCAACCACGCGGCATTACGGCGGAACGGGTTTAGGATTGACCATCTCGACGCGCTTAATTGAGAAAATGGGCGGAATCGTGTGGGTGGAAAGCGAAATCGGTCGGGGCACTCAGTTTCACTTTACGATTCGGCTGGGTGCCATCGATGGACCAGGAATTGTCATAGGAACGATTGCTCCCTCTGAAATTTTGCGCGGTGTAAAGGTTCTGATTGTGGATGACAACAGAACCAACCGGCGGATACTCGAGGGGATGCTGAAACGCTGGGATATGAAGAGCACCTCTGTGCCGAGCGGAGAAGAAGCCCTGGTCCAGCTATCAGCAGCATGGGGAGCCAAGGAGCCTTTTGGGCTGATCCTGATGGATATGCACATGCCAGAAATGGACGGTTTCGGCCTCGTCGAGCGTATTCGCCAGCGGCCCGAGCTCTCCACTGCCACGATCATGATGCTTACCTCAGCCGGACACAGAGGCGATGGCGAACGATGCAAGGAACTCGGAGTGTCTGCGTACTTATTGAAGCCGATCCGGCAGTCCGAATTGCGCGAGGCCATCGCGCGAGTGCTAGGAGCGCGGGAACAAACCGGAGCGATTCCCCTGGTCACGCGCTATTCCCTGGCGGACGCTCACGAACCGGGAGCGTCGCTGCAAGTCCTGGTCGCGGAGGACAATGCCGTGAATCAGCTCTTAGTCCGCCGGATGCTGGAGAAGAGAGGACATCGGGTGACGGTTGTCAACAATGGGCGGGAGGCTCTCGCGGCCACCGAAGAAGGAAATTACGACCTGGTTCTGATGGACGTGCAAATGCCCGATATGGATGGGATCGAGGCAACCCTAGCCATCCGAGAAAAAGAGAAGCGGCGAGACGACGGAAGCCACCAAGCAATCGTCGCCTTGACCGCGCATGCCATGAAAGGCGATGAGGAGCGCTGCAAGGCAGCGGGGATGGACGACTACCTCACGAAGCCCATTCGCCCACAGGAGTTGGGGAATCTCTTGGAGCGCTATGCGGCTGCCAAAATGAAAATCATTGCCACGTCTTAGTTTTCCTCATTCCGGAACAACCGCTACAAATCAATTGAGCTTGTTTACGGCGGCGATGCGGAAAGCAAGCGCTCGACCGACGTGCAGGTAACGGCGGTTTGTCGCCACTGGCGGAATATCGAATCCGGAGGTGATGGGGAAGTCCGGAACGGTCACCGTCTGCCGTTGGGAGTGGCAGCTAGTTGGTGACACGTCCCGAGCTTTGCCCACGGAGGGAAGCCTGCGGTTGGAGGCGGCGGCGCTCAGGCTGCTTGCGATGGGCCAGTGATGCGGTGCCTCCATTTTCCTAGTGCGCGGTTCAAGGGATGGCTGCGGTGCAGAAATGCGAGCAAGGGCTCCCGCCGTGTCCCGATTTTTTGCAGCGCGCGGCGGATGCGGAAGTCGCGGCCCGCGGACACTAATCCTTTTTCAAGGGTTTCAATTGCGTCATGGGTCCGGCCGCTCTGTTGGTAGACCTCCGCGAGATTCAGGTACAGCTGGGCGTGATTGTGCCGCATCCCAAGCGCTTCCTGACACAGCACTTCCCCATCACCGAAGCGCTTTTCGGCTACGGCGGCAAGGAGGCCGGTGTAGGAGAGATAGAAGGGGTTTCTGGGCGCTATACCCAGGGCGCGCCTGGCGTGAAGAAGAGCTTCGCTGGCGTCCCCATCCCGTAAGTGCTTCAGACATTCCTTGAAATCCGACATGCCGGCATCGGCGGGGGAAGTGGTTCCAATCCAGTGGGACATGGGTTCCTTCCTTGCCCCGCAAAAAACCGATTGCAGGGCCGGAAGTAAACCTAACGCTACCGCGAAAGGAGATAAATAGGTCGTGGGACCAGATTTCGTTCCAGTCCTTCCGCCTGTACCAATTGACAGGCGAACAAATGGCTACAGGCGAGCAAAATGGATTACCGGAAGGATTCTTCCTTGACGGAACAACCCCGAACGCCAGGGCGTTCGATTGTTCTAGGCCGCCTTGCGGGTCGGGGTCGCGGCCTGCAAAACTTCGATGGCCTTCTTTACCACAGGGTCCGTGGGAGAGCTGGAAGGCGCACCCAGATTCTGATCGGTGATATCAGCGACGTCGTCCGGTACGGGACGGACTTCGCGGGTGGGCATAACGCCCTCGACCGGAATCTCTTTGCCCGACGGCGTGTAGTACGTCGCGACCGTAAGAATAAGTGCGGATCCATCGTCGAGCGGAATTAGCTTTTGCTCGGAGGCAACACCGTAGGTGCGGTCGCCAATAGTTTCGCCGCGGTGGTTATCGGCGATGGCCGCGGCGACGATTTCGGCTGGTCCAGCGGTGCCATTGCCAATCAGCACGGTGACGGGCTGAGTCCACACAACCTTAGACGCGTCGGCGCCAGAAACTACCGGGGCAACGGTCTGCCCCTTCAGAGTGGCGATGGTGCCGGAGGAAAGGAATAGTTGAGCCGTGGAAACGCCCTCTTGGTCGTCACCAACCGCACAATCGCGCAAATCGAGAATCAGTTTGTGAGCGCCCTGGCGTTGAAATTGGGCGAGTTCGTCCTTAATACGCTTTGTTTCACCAGCATCAAATTCGGGAACGTGCAGATAGGCGATGTCACCTTGCAGCTTGTCCTCGACGAGCTTGGGAGCGGGAAGCTTCTCGAGAGTGAGATCTACATCTTCAGGCTCGGTTTTGCCGCGACGGATGACGGAAAGCTTCACGACTGCGCCCGGATCGCCACTTAGCAGGAGTTGCGCTTGCTCGACGGCCATCTGGCCGGTGGTGAAGCCAGCGATCTTTTCCAGGACGTCGCCCAATCCCAGACCGGCTTTTTTCGCGGGACTATCCGGCAAGGCGGAAATCACGCTGATGTACCCGAAACGCTTGGTGAGAGCCAAGCCGGCGCCGGCCTTCGAATTGGCCGCGCTTTTTTCTTCGAAGTCTTTGTATTCGAGAGGACTGAGATAACTGGATTGAGAATCGAGAGAATCGAGCAGTCCGTGGAGAGCGCCGCTGGTGACCTGGTGCATGTTCGGGTCGTCGACGTAATCGCGCTGGATGTGTTCGAGCACTTCGCTATAAACGGTAAGCGCGCGGAAGGCTTTGTCGTCGGAGGAGCGGCCCATCACATAGCCCGACGTCACATAAAGGAACACGACTGCAGATAGCGCGATCACGATTTTCTTGGTGAGAGAACTCATCCCTTTTCCCTTTTCGCCTTGCGCACCATGCCTTGGCACGCCAAACTATCGCTCCGCTGAGCCCGACCGCAAACCGGCCCCGAATCCGAGATTAGAATGCGCTCCATGGACCCCGGAGACGTCCAGTATAGCACTGGGTTCACCAGGCCGGCTACTTGGCTACTTGTGCGCGAATGTCTGGCGACCGCCGGGAACGCTGTACGAATCGGAGTCAGCGAGCGGCATGGCAGCCGTGATATAGGTTTGGGAAATACGGTCGTGCCAGGTGAAGTGGTCCTCGTCCCATAGCGCCCAGAAGAAGCCGATCATCAGCGTGGCGCCGGAAAGCAGGTATCCGAAGACCCGCCAGAGAAGCTGACGCGTATCGGGCAGGCTGCCATCGAGGCGAACGATGGAAAGGCCGCGCAGCTGCAATCCGGGCGTCGAACCCGCGAGGATCACGAAAAGGGAAAAATAAACGGCGTAGAAGAGATAGGCGATCGCCACATACACGACGGCCTCGCTTTTGCCGAGAGTCAGTTCGCCTCCGGCTGACCGGCTGGCAAACAGGAACAGGCCCACGAACCCGGCACAAGTAAATGCCAGGAAGCAGAGGTCGATGAAATACGCCGAGCGCCGATGCGCCAAGCTGGCGACCGGTACGAGAGCGGTTTGCGGACGCGCACGATCGTACGGCGAACTCGAAAAATCAAGTTCCGGCTGGACGCGGATTTCGACGCGTTCGGTCTGAGCAGGCTTTTGGCGCGGGCGAGGCGCAGGCCGTTGTGGCGGGCATTCCCGCACTTCGTCATCGAGATCCAGAGTGGCGTGGGTAGGCGCGGCTTTCTTATCTTTCTTGAAGGGAAGGCCCGCCTGGGTATCGGGGAGGTCGGGACGCAACCGACCGCGGCGCTCGCGATATTGTTCCAGGCGCCGCGATACTTCCGTGCGCCATTCAGGCTCGGTGGTTTCGGCGAGATGAGCCGCGCCAACTGCCACGGACTCGTACGCTTCCTCGTTTTCAGCCGGTGAGAGACTGCAGAAAGAACAACTCTCTGTGTCGTCGAGCAAGAGAGCGCCACACTTCGAGCATATGTGAATCACTGGTCCGTTTTGCGCTGCGGAAATTCCCAGTGGAACTTGCAAATCATATCACGCGGATGAAAAGGGCGGTGGAGAAAAACCGCCGCCCAGTGTATCCGATTGCGCAACACGCCTGCCCTGATTAGGAAATAGCGCGCTTCAAGAAATCATCGATTCGTGCGTTGGCGGGCGCTCCCAGCGGCAAGGGGAAGATATTGAACGCGTGCGGCGCGCCAGGATATACGTCCAGCTCCGCCTGATTTCCAGCGGCGATCCAGCGCGCGTAGAGGAAGAGCGTATCGTCCAGCAGCGGATCGATCGTTCCGACGGTGAAAATCGCCGGGGGCATATTCTTCACGTCAGCATAGAGCGGCGAAACGTCCGGATCGCGCGGATTCACGCCAGCGGGAAGGTACGCCTCGCGGAACTTATGTATGCTGATCTTTCCAACGAGGATTCCTCTATCGGGAGTGAGTGTTTGGCTGGGCGTCATCGACGAATCGAAATTGCCGTATGAGAGAACCGCGCCGCGAAAATCTGTGTAGCCATGGCGGTCGCGCATGCGTAGCAGCGTCGCCGCTGCCAGAGTGGCCCCGGCCGATTCACCGCCGATCGATAGCACGTCGGTGCCGAACTCCGATTTGGCGTTCTTGGTAAGCCAGACAGCCACGGACTCGCAGTCGTCCCACGCGGCAGGGTAAGGATTCTCGGGCGCGAGCCGGTACTCGACGCTAGCGCAAGCCATGCCGGTGCTCTTGACGATGCGTTCCAGCATCGGATCCTGCCCCTCCGACGAGCCGAAAACCAATCCCCCGCCGTGAATGTGGATATAGACGCCTTTCGCGCGCTCGGGCGCGATCACGCGAACCGGCACTTTGTGGCCACCTTTGCCCTCAATATGAATGGTGCGCGCCCGCGCGGACTTTTCCGGCGGCGGAAATGGGCCTCTGCCGGTGGCACTGGCCGCGCGGAAAGCCGGCGCGCCGATGTCCCACCAATCGGGACCGCCGGAGAGCGCTTTCCGAAACGCTTCATTGGCCACCAGCGTTTCCGCGGAGACCGCTTGCGGTTTGAATACCGACGGATCGAAAAGACCAATCTTGGCAGCGCTTGCTTCGCTCATTTCGTTTGCCTCCGAATCTTTGCCTTCTTCGCCGCGAAGTATATCACTCAGTGATTTTGGCTGGCCACTCCGGCATTTGTGGGGATGCCCTCGCGGACTGCCTACCAGCGCTCGGCACACCGATCGGTCGGACATCGGTTCTTAAAATCCAAATCAGAACACTACTGATCGCGCCCGAATGTGGCTTTTCGCGCCGGACTTTGTATGATGCTACCCATGATTTTTGCAGGCTATCCAGCGCCCGAGGCCCGCGCGCCCAAATGACGCCCGCATCTAGCTCAACTCGCAAGCGCAAAATCCAGCGCCGCACCGATCCAACCGATTACACGCCGTTCTTTGTCTACCAGCGCGCTCAAGCCGGGCAAAGCCAGGTTCTCCATTGCGAGGGCGTCCCGCTCACTCGCCTTGCGGACGCAGTCGGCACTCCCGCATACGTGTACAGCCGCGCGAGCATTGAAGCCGCCTATCGTCGGCTTGACCGCGCCTTCGGCTCACTGCCGCATCGGCTCTGCTACGCGGTGAAAGCGAACTCGAATCTTTCGGTATTGCGCGTCCTCGCCAATCTCGGCAGCTGTTTTGACATCGTCTCAGGCGGCGAACTTGACCGACTACGCCGCATCAACGCCCCTAACCGTCGTATCGTTTTTTCCGGTGTGGGCAAGACGCGCGACGAAATCCGCGCGGCTCTTCGCTATCCCGGCAGGCGCGGCGAGAAGGGCGGAATCCTTCTTTTCAACATCGAATCGGGCGCTGAGCTTGAGTTGCTTCTTAGCGAATCCGCGCGACCCCCGGTCAACACGTCCGTCCCAGCTCTGGCCGCAATTCGTGTCAACCCCGACGTTATGGCAGGAGGCCATCCCCATATCGCCACCGGCTCTCACCACCACAAATTCGGCATCGACTGGCCGGAAGCGCGCCGCCTCTATCTCGAGCACAAGAACTCCCGCTGGATAAAGTGGCTTGGAATCAGCGCGCACCTGGGCTCCCAAATTCTCGACCCGGCGCCATATCGCCGCGCTCTAACGCGCCTCGCTTCGTATGTCCGCGATCTCGCGGATCATGGCATCCGCCTCACCTTTATTGACATCGGCGGCGGACTCGGCATCCGCTACACGGATGAGTCGCCCTTGTCGCCGAAGGAATACGCGAAAGCGCTTTCAAAAATCGTCCGGCCGCTCGGCTGCACCTTGCTCGTTGAGCCGGGACGCACCCTTGTCGGACCTTCGGGCGTTCTCCTCACCCGCGTCCTTTACGTGAAGCAGAACCGTGGCAAGACTTTCGTGGTTGTGGACGCAGCCATGAACGACCTCATTCGCCCGGCCCTCTACGGCGCCGCGCACCCAATCACGCCAGCCATTCGCAGTTCCTCGGCAGCCACCAGGGAAGTTCCTGTGGACGTAGTCGGACCCGTCTGCGAGTCCGGAGACTTTTTTCTCCGCGATTGGCCGCTGCCTCCCGTCCAGCCCGGCGATCCTCTCATCATCTGGGCGGCGGGAGCCTATAGCTTCGCGCAATCATCGAATTACAATGCGCGCCGCCGTGCCGCCGAGGTCCTTGTCGAGGGCCGCCGCTTCCGCGTAGCCCGAAAGCGCGAGACCTATGACGACCTCGTTCGCGGCGAAACCGTGTGAACGCGCGATGCGGATATGCGTCAAACTCGAAAGATCGGCAAATCAGCAAGGAATCTAAGCAATGCCTCTCTTTCCCGCATTTTTGAAACTCGCCGGACGCCGCTGTTTGGTCATCGGCGCGGGGCGAGTCGCCGAGGAAAAAATCGAAAGCCTGATCCAAGCGGAGGCGGAAATTCGCGTGGTAGCGCCCGCCGCAACGGATCGCGTTCGTTCCTGGTCGCGCGCTGGCAAGATCCAGTGGAACAAGCGCAAATTCCGCTCTTCCGATTTGAAGGACATTTTCCTCGCCGTAGCCGCCACTTCCTCGCCCGCGCTCCACGCCCGCATTTTCCGCGAAGCGCGCCGCCGCGGCGTTTTGTGCAATGTAGTCGACGATCCCGCGCACTGCGATTTCTACTACGGCTCGGTGGTCCGCCGCGGCGCGCTGCAAATCGCCATCTCCACCGGCGGTCACAGCCCCGCTTTGGCGCAGCGCCTCCGAAAACAGATCGAACGGGAGTTCGGCGGCGAGTACGAACGCTGGATCGAAGAACTTGGCGCCGCGCGCCGAAAATTGTTCAAAAAACCGATTTCGGCGGCTCGGCGGCGCGCGCTGCTGCACCGCTTGGCGAGCCAGGATTCCTTCGAGGAATTTGTGCGCCGGCAGAGGCGCAAGCGAAAATAACGGGGGCCGGATGTTAAGATTGTGTAAACGCCGGCGCGGAACACGAAATGAATCAATGAGTTACGGGAATTCGGAAGACAAATCATTCCAATCGATAATTCGACGAACGCGCGCGGGGAATCGTCTGCTAGAGTGCGTGCATTCGCCGATGCGGCTGGGTCGCGGTTCCCCCCACCCAAACCTTCCGAGGCCCAGCCGGTCGCCGAAATAGCCGAAAAGCGAGCCTCGCGGGCGTTTTCCGACCACTCAAATGTTTCGAACTGATCCGAATAAATGTTCGAACTCGAACGATATTGTTTCGAGCTAGCCGGTTTTAGCGCGCGAAAACACGCATGACTTCTATTCGTCCGCGTTCAGGTAGACTTTGAGTTGAGTTCAATGGCAATGGCGGGCGGATCCGACAATTCCGAAAAAATAACCACGCGATGCTGCGTCGCGGGCGGAGGGCCGGCCGGTATGATGCTCGGTTTTCTGCTGGCGCGGGCGGGAATCGACGTGGTGGTCCTCGAAAAACATGGCGACTTTTTGCGGGATTTTCGGGGCGACACCGTGCATCCCTCGACGCTGGAGGTTCTGTACGAACTGGGCTTGCTCGAAGGATTTCTCAAGCGGAAGCACCAGGAAATCCGCCGGCTCTCGGGATACATCGGGCCTTACGAGGTCCCGATAGCCGATCTCTCGCATCTGCCGACGCATTGCAAATTTGTGGCGCTGATGCCGCAGTGGGATTTTTTGAATTTTGTGGCCGAATCCGCGCAGCGTTACCCCGGCTTTCGTCTCCGAATGGAATCGGAGGCATTCGATCTGATTGAAGATGGGGGAAAAATCCGAGGGCTCAGAGCAAAGACGAAGGGCGGCGAGATCGAAATTCGCGCCGATCTCACGGTCGCTGCTGACGGGCGCCATTCCCTGATGCGCGAGCGCGCGGGCCTGGAGGTGAGGCAGCTCGGCGCTCCCATCGATGTGCTGTGGATGCGCATTTCGCGCAAGTCCAGCGACCCGGGCCAGGTTCTGGGCAGGATCGACGCCGGAAAAATCCTTGTGATGCTGGATCGCGACGAATACTGGCAATGCGCGTTCCTCATTCCCAAGGGAGGGTTCGATGCGTTGCGCCAGAAAGGTGTCGCAAGTTTTCGCGATGAGATAGCCGGTATCGCACCCTTCCTGGCCGATCGAGTGAACGAACTCAAGGATTGGGACGACATCAAACTATTGTCCGTCGCCGTGGATCGGTTGCGGCAGTGGTATCGTCCGGGATTGCTGTGCATCGGCGATGCGGCTCACGCGATGTCTCCCATCGGCGGCGTGGGAATCAACCTGGCAATACAAGATGCGGTGGCCGCCGCCAATATCCTCGCCGACGCGCTCCGCAGCAATTCCGTCACCGAACGCCATCTCGAAAAGTTTCAGCGGCGCCGCATGTTTCCGACACGCGCGACGCAAGGCCTCCAAATCTTGATTCAGAATCGAGTAATCACGCCCACGCTGAAAAGCACGACTAAGATTGAGTCGCTGCCGCTTCCACTCAAATTATTTCGCCAAATGCCGGCCCTGCGGCGCATACCGGCACGTCTGATCGGGATAGGATTTCGGCCCGAGCACGTAGCATCGTCTGCGGCGACGTAGCTTGCGCTTCGGTTGTCCTGCCTCAGCTGGAAATGGAGAAAGCTTTCATGACTCGTAGTGCGTCGATTAACGCCATTTCTAGAGACGATCCTGCTTTTTCTGCGCAGGGCTCTGTGGAGTGGTTGCCATGGTTTTGTCCAATCTGTCTTCCATTTCATTTCCAAATGGGTATGGGCAGACTTCCCGAGTGAGAGGCAATAAGGTGGCTCGACGAAGCGAATCCTCGGCACGAAACGCTAGCTAACCGAGCGTTACAGTTCAGAGACAACTAGGTCCAGTTTAGGGCAATGTTCCTGCCTTCTCGAGGCCCAATAAGAGGGTAACTCTGGCTGTTTCATTAGTTTGGACTGTCCACCGTTTGGATCGAGAATTGCAGAGGTTAAGTCAAACAGCGAGCGGTCGTCGTTTTTTGGCTGGAGGCTCTTCCCAGGATGTTGACCACCTCGTCTTCGGTCCGGACTGAAGTTCGAGACTCGAATACCAGGTATGCCGGGTTCGACAAACGTGAGATCGAGCAGGCCGTCTGCGCCCGCTTCGAGGAACAAGTCCGCAAATATCCCGAACGGCCCGCACTAAGAACCCATCGCACCGCCCTGACTTACAGAGAGCTAAACCAGGCCGCGAACCGGATTGCGCGCGAGATTGTGCAGCGATGCGGCAAGGGATCACAACACATCGCCATCCTCGCTTCGGATGACGCTCACACGATCGCGGCGATAATCGGCATTCTGAAAGCCGGCAAGGTTTTCGTGCTGCTCGATCGGGACCATCCTCAGACGCGGAATTTGCAATTGTTGAATCATGTTGATGCCACGCTCATCATCACGGACGTGGAGAATTCTGAAATTGCGAGCCATTTGTCCGAAAGAGAAGTGCTGGTCATTGAGACGATTCCCGCAACCATCTCCGATGAGAATATCGGGCTTGCCATTTCCGCGGACGCGCCCGCGTGTATCGTTTACACTTCGGGTTCGACCGGTGAACCGAAGGGTGTCCTCCAGAGCCAACGCAATCTCCTCGTATGGGGCCTTGTATACGGACACGGAGTGCGGCTTTCGGCGTCGGACAGGGTCTGCATGGTCTCGGCTCGCACGAGTTCACAGTCCCTCGTAATTACGCTCAGCGCTTTGCTGAATGGCGCTGCGGCGTGCCCGTTTCAGTTTCGGAAGGAAGGCCCCAAGGGATTGTCCGCTTGGCTTCATGACGAACGAATTACGATCTACCATTCCAGCCCTTCGATTTTCCGCGCATTAGTCCAGAGCTTGTCACGCGAGGAGCCATTCCGCGACCTTCGAATACTTCGGCTCGGAGGTGAGACGGTTTCGCTTCACGATTTTGAGCTATTCGAAAGGTACTTCAGTGCGACGTGCTCGTTCGTGGCTTCGTTTGGAGCGACGGAAGTTGGACCTTTCCGGGAATTTTTCGCGAACCATGGCACGGCGATCGACGAAAAGATGATTCCTGCCGGCTATCCGACGTGGGGCAAGGACGTTCTGCTATTGGATGACGAAGGCCGAGAAGTCGAGACGGGCAGAGTCGGTGAAATTGCAATCCGCAGTCATTACCTAGCCGCCAGCTATTGGCGTCGACCAGATCTCACGCGCGCCGCTTTCATCCCTGATCCTGCGGGCAGTGGAGCCCGAATTTATCGAACCGGTGACCTCGGACGGCTTACGGATGACGGCTGCCTTTATTGCCTTGGTCGCAAGGACCGGCAAGTTAAGATTCGCGGTAATCGAGTGGAACTGGCGGAAGTGGAAGATGCGCTCCGTAAGGTCGATGGCGTGAGGGATGCCGTTGTAATCGCCCGGCAAAATAACCGCGATGAAACAACCCTGGTGGGCTATGTTGTGCCGGCAACCATCCCAGGGCCATCGACACTCGCGCTGCGAGGGGCTCTCGGCAAACTTCTTCCCGAACACATGGTGCCTCCCGTTTTTGTGGCGCTCGATTCAATTCCAGTGAATTCTCACGGCAAGGTCGACTATCAGGCTCTGCCCGAACCGACAGCGGGCAGCGTCTACTGCCCTCCCCGTAATGCAGAGGAAGAATTCCTTTGTAGATTATGGCAGGAGATCCTCAGCATCGAGCGCGTGGGCATTAACGACGACTTCGTGGAGATCGGCGGAGATTCCCTTTCGGCCGCGTGCCTAATGACCGAAATCGAATTGCGCCTTGGGCGACGAGTCCCGATCTCAACATTACTGAATACCCGGACGGTGGAGGAGCTGGCAAGGGTCATCGTACTGCATTCGGATACTCAAAGTTTTTCACCTCTGGAGCGATTGCAACCCGGCGACGAGTCGAAGACGCCGTTCTTTTTCCTGCACGGTCAGTTTAGCGGCTGGGGCCTTTATTGTCGGACGCTCGCTCCCCTTCTGGGGCACGATCAACCCTTCTACGTGCTGCACCCGCTGCCGCCCGGCGATGATCTGCCGCTGAGTGTGGAATCGATGGCCGAGCGATATCTGCATTTTCTCCGCGAGGCCCAGCCTCACGGTCCCTATCTGTTGGGAGGCCATTGCAATGGTGGCTTGATAGCGCTCGAAATGGCACAGCAGCTCCGAGCCCAGGGTGAACAAGTGCGATTGGCCGTTCTGGTTGAGACGGCAGCACTTGAGCCGGGATTGAGGCCGTTACGCCGGATCCTTCATCTGGCTGCTCGTGGCTTGAATTTGAGCCAGCGTCGTGAGTTAGAGTGCTCTTACGGGCTCTACCGCCAATTCATGGTCCTTGAAGAGCTATCCCGTTGGCAGAAAATTCGATTGTTATTTCGAAATTTCGGGCGGGTTCGACGAGTTGTGCAGTCATCGATTCGACGCCTGTGGCACCGATCAGACGACGGATCATCGGAACAGGCCGCGGAAAATGATCTCGGAAGGGGATGGACAGGGGAAAGGATTCGGTTGCACTACTTGTACTTGATCAAGGGCTATCTCCCAAGACTCTATCCAGGACGCATCGCCGTTTTTCACGCCAGCGATGAAAAACGCCGAACACACGATCCGGCTCTGGGTTGGCGCGACCTCGCTTTGGCCGTTGATACCTATGCGATTCCGGGAGATCACCACAGTTGTATTTCCCTGGTCGAAAACATTCGGATCTTTGCCGAGCGGCTGAGGTCATGCCTGGATGAACATTGCGATGTGTTCCCCGAAGCCACTCATCGCGAAGGTGGAAGCCCGTGTTGAGTTGCCGGGAACAACCCGATATCGCCTCCCACGCCCCATGGCCTCGGTGGATCCCAATCTGAATACGGACCCATAAACGGCGGGAACCCTAGTGCTGGCGGACTGCCCGCTGAGTCGCGTTGTGCTATAAATCTTGTATACGATGAACATTCGCAAAGGCTCGCTCCACCTGTTCCGTTTTTCCGGGATCGACGTATTTTTGCACTGGTCGTGGTTTTTGGTGGCGGCGTACGAAATTCAGGACCGCGCCACAAGCTATTCCTCCCTTTCGTGGAACGCTCTGGAATATCTCGCGCTGTTTCTGATCGTGATGCTTCACGAGTTTGGGCACGCGCTGGCGTGCCGGCAGGTTGGAGGAACGTCAAATCAAATCGTGCTGTGGCCCCTTGGCGGCGTGGCGTACGTCGATCCTCCGCAGCGGCCGGGCGCTACGCTCTGGAGCCTCGCGGCCGGACCACTGGTGAATGTGGCGCTGCTGCCCATTTTGTATGCGCTCGATCGCGCGTGCAAGTCGGCGGGCTGGGCGGAAACGACTCCGAATGGTTACCATTTTTTGCACTCCGTTTTGCTGATCAATCTTGGCTTGCTGATTTTCAATATGCTGCCGATTTATCCGCTGGATGGCGGACAGATTCTTCGATCGCTGCTGTGGTTCGGCATCGGGCGCGCGCGAAGCCTGCTGGCAGCTACGATCATCGGCTTCATCGGCGTCGCTGGACTAATCGGGCTAGCTGTGTGGGCGCACTCCGTTTGGTTCGGAGTTCTCGCGGCTTTTATTCTCTTAAATTGCTGGAGCGGGCTGCAACACGCGCTGGCATTATCGCGCGTGGCGAAGTTGCCGCGACGCGAGGGTTTTGCCTGCCCGTCGTGCAAAGCGGCGCCGCTTAGGGGTCCCTATTGGGTTTGCAGTCTTTGCAACAACGGATTCGATACGTTCCAGACGCAAGCCGTCTGTCCTAATTGCTCGGCTCACTATGCCACGACGAAATGCTTGGACTGCGGCGCACTGCATCGAATAGAGGAGTGGAGCGTTCCCGAACCCGTGCCCTCGCCGCTGTAGTAGTCCTTGACTCCGGTAATTCAGCCCGCACGCTCTTCCCCAGAGAGAAAGAAGCGCAGCGCCAGCATTAAAGGCTACGAACAAGCCCCCCGAGCCGCAGCCGCCGCTTGACAAGGCCCGCGCATTAAATGTACATTTATAGATACGTAGCGTACATTAGGGAGTTCTAAATGGCACGCAATTCAATCGCCGTCAAAAAAGTCACAGCCACCGACCTTCGGGGCAAGCTCAAAACATACCTGAAAGAAGCGACGGCAAACCGGGTCGTGTTGGTGGAGAACCGCCGCCAACCCTCAAAGTACTTGGTGGACAAAGACTTTTTGGATTCGTTAATGAAGGAGCGCGAGTCAATTCTCGCGACTCTGGAGATTCTCGCGGATCGCGATCTCGCCGACCGATTGTTGGCGCTCTCGAAGACCATCGACGATGACGTTGCAGCAGGCCGGCTCCTCAAAACAGCAGATGTTTTTGGCAAATGAGCAAGGGGCGAAAACAGCCTTCGCCCTCTGCGCCACCGTCAGAACAGACGCGCTCCAAACCTCCCTTTGAACTCAGATACACGCCAGATGCCGCAGGGGATATCAAATCTCTCGACGGCAGCGTGCGGAAGCAACTCCGAAAAGTATTGGAGAAGAAGCTGGCTGTAGACCCTGAAGGATACGGGCTGGCACTGCGCGGCTCGCTGGCCGGTTATTGGAAACATCAGTTCGGCAACCACCGCGTGGTTTACAGAATTTATCCTGAGCATCACGTAGTCGTCGTGTGCGCTGTCGGCATTCGCAAGCAGGGTGATGCGGAGGATATTTACAGGCAGCTCGAATCCGTCGCGAAAACAGGCCGCCTCGCAGAACAACTCGCGTCCGTGTTCAAGAATCTTTTGCTCCCCAAAATGTAGAATGACGGTTTTTTGGCGAGGTGCTGACCGTTATGGCTCGGGCGCTTGGTGCGGAGGACCGGTGATGGACCTTGGGGCGGAGCTATCAGGTGCGCCCACTGGCCACGATCGCGGGCCATAATGCGGCAAGGGCCGATCCAATTCGTAAGCGCCGAGATCGGGGGCCTTTCCGGTGAAATCGTCGTTGATTGTCGGCAGCAGAATGCCGGCGTCGATGGCTGCCGATCCTGGCTTCAGGCTGAAATCGAAATCCTCGGGATCGTAGAGGTGCTGCGGATCGGACTTATCCGGAATTTTCGCATTCACGAAAATATCGTAGTCTACCAAAACGCTGTGCTGGTCCTGCTTGGTTGCCTCGCTGTATTCCTTTAGCGATTTGAAATTGCGGGTGACTAGCTTGCCCTGATAGTCGGCTGTGACTTCGAAGGCGGGAGAAGTCCACTCAAAAGCATTGGCCACATTTGGATTTGGGCGAAAACCGTTGTAATCCGAACTGGAATAATTCGTGTAGGTGCGGAGATTGAGGATGGGATCGGCCCAGCCGTCACCAAGAATCAGATTGTTCAAGAAATGAATGTTGGATGCCGGGCCCATCAGGCGGCCCTGGCCGAAAAACGTGTTTTGGTAAATCAGGACGCCTGCGGGCGTATCAATCAGCTTAAGCGGGCCGCCGGTGGTCGTGTTGTACATGAGATTTTGGTAGAAATAGAGCGGACCGCCGAACGTGGGCTGGGCGCTGAGCGCTCCGCCGGCGGAATTGAAGCAGCGATTTCGAAAAACGCGAATGTTGTGAGCGCCTCCATCCGCTTCCATGCAGTTGTCCGCCATGTTGTAAAAATCATTGCCATAGAAATCGATATCGATGGGCACTCGATCGGGTAATTCATTAGGCGTGCCATCGGGATCGCCGTAGGTGGCGACGTCAATGCCGTCGTGCCAGTTGGCGACGTAATTGTAGGCGACCACGTGGCCCTGACCGTAAATTTTAACGGCGTACTCCGATGTGATTAGCGCGGGATAGCCCGGGAATTTCGCCCACACCGCGGGCGTCCACCAGCTTTGCAGCCTTTGCGGATCGTGGCGGCCGATGAAGACGTTGTCCGCGATGTAGAAGTTCTTCGAGCCCGACCAATCGTCTTCCACGCCACGGCCGATATTTTCGAGGCGCGAATGTTTCAACGTGAAGCCGCTCGAGCCTGCAATATTCTTGTAGCCCAACAGAAACGCGACATTGGTATTCCGCACGGTGATGCCTTCGAAATAATTGTAATTGGCGGCCATCAAGTTGAAGAGATTCTGGCAACCATCGCCATCGAAAATCACTTCGCCGTCTCCCGCGCTCTTGATGACGATGGGTTTGTCAGGCGTGCCGCTCTGGGTGAGGTAATACGTTCCGTCGAAAGGCGTGCCATAGGCGGCGATGGTGCGGTCGAAGCCGCTGTAGACAAAACGACT
>DATDIT010000081.1:0-13831 GCA_036520875.1 Candidatus Acidiferrales bacterium | reverse complement strand
CTGCGCCTACCGGGGGAGGGCTGAAACGCGGCCATGCGGCTTCGCAAAATCACTCTTCGCGAAATTCACCTTCGGCTGCTCTCGCCGTTTGAGACCAGCTTCGGGAAATCCGATTTGCGCCGCATTCTTCTCCTCGAAGCGGACGTGGACGGCGCCATCGGCTGGGGCGAATCAACCGCTGGTGAAAATCCTTTTTATTCTTATGAAACCGTCGAAACCGCCTGGCTGATTCTGCGCGATTATCTTTGGCCGCTGCTGAAGGGCAAAGAAATCGCAGCCGCCTCCGAAGTATGGGACCTGCTCGCACCCGTTCGCGGGCACAACATGGCCAAAGCCGCTTTCGAAACCGCGCTCTGGGACGCCGAGGCCAAGCAAAAAAATCAGCCTCTCGCCAAACTTCTCGGCGGCACGCGTGACGAAATTCCCTGCGGCGTTTCGATCGGAATCCAGCCAACCACCGCCGCTCTGATTGCCAAGGTAGAAGAAGCTCTCTCCGCCGGCTACCAGCGCATCAAGATCAAAATCAAACCTGGCCAAGACATCGAGCCCGTGCGCGCTCTCCGCGAACGCTTTCCGAGCATCCGCCTGATGGCCGACGCCAACTCCGCCTATCGCCTCGAAGACGCGCCGCTCCTAAAACAGCTCGACGCCTTCTACCTCATCATGATCGAGCAGCCGCTTGGCTGGGACGACATCTTTTCCCATGCCAAACTTCAGCGCCAGATCGATACGCCCATTTGCCTCGATGAATGCATTCACGATGTCGAACACGCGCGCGCCGCCATCGAAATCCAGGCCTGCAAAATCATAAATATCAAACTCGGCCGCGTCGGCGGCCACACTTCGGCTCGCCGCATTCACGATCTTTGCCAGACGCATTCCATTCCCGTCTGGTGCGGCGGCATGCTCGAATCGGGTATAGGCCGCGCGCATAACATCGCGATGTCCTCGCTCCCGAATTTTTCTCTTCCTGGCGACGTCTCCGCCAGCCGCCGTTATTGGGCCGAAGACATCATTGATCCCGAAGTGGAAGTAACGCCGCAGGGAACCATTCGCGTGCCCTCCGCTCCCGGAATCGGCTACCAGCCGCGCCTCGACCGAATCGAATCGCTCACTCAGCGCCGCGAGGTTCTCGAATAGCTTGAGCCTGTCCACCGCCGCACCGAACGCACCGGCCACCTCGCTTCCCACGAAACGCCCTCGTCCGTTTCTCCGTGCCATGGGACTCGCCGGCGTTCTCACCGTTTGGTCCGTGAACTACATTGTCGCCAAGATCACCCTCGCGCACATCGCCGCAGTCACGCTTATTCCCTTTCGCGCCGAGCTAATTTGTTCGCTGCTGCTGGCAATTTATTTCGCGCAGCCGCGGGCTCGCCGCACGTCCTTGCGCAAGCGCGATATTGTCACCTTCGCCTATGTGGGATTTTTTGGCTTCGTGGTGAATCAGGGATGCTTCGTTCTCGGACTTAGCTATACAACGTCGCAGCATTCCGTGGTGATCATCGCCCTGGGCCCCGTTTTCATTCTTTTGCTCGCCAGCGCCATGAAGTTGGAAAAGTTGACGCCGTCCAAGTTGCTGGGTATGGCTATTTCCTTCGTAGGCGTTGTCCTGCTGGAGACCGAGCACGGTTCCCCGGCGAATTCGCCTCTGCTCGCAGGCGATCTCATCACCCTGGCCGGCATGTTGGGATTTTCGATATACGCCGTTCTTGGCAAACGCGTGGCGCGCTCGTATGATTCGATTTCGATGAATGCATTCAACGCCTCCGTGGCGGCGATCATTTTTATGCCGCTCGCCATTCGGCAGGCGATCAAGCTCGATTGGAAAAGCGTCGGCTGGGTGGGTTGGGCCGGAATGTTCTACATGGCCGGAGTCAGCGCGGTGATCGGCTATCTTCTCTTCTACTGGCTGCTGCGTCACATGGACGCTTCTCGCGTGGTCGCCGTAAACTATTTTCAGCCCGTCGCCGTGTTCCTGCTCTCGATCCCGATCCTCGGCGAACGTCCCACAGTCCGTCTGGTTGCCAGCGCCGCCCTGGTTCTGCTAGGCGTCTATTTAGCCGAGCATATTTCTCGCCGCTCGCGGCAGGTACTCGATCCAACCGCGCCTTAGGCCTTGTATTACGTTGTCGTAGGGGTGAAATCTAGCCTCGAAAAAAAGCGGCGCCACGAATGGCGCCGCTTCCAATCACGCGAACAATCGATGCCGTGCGCGAACCTACTTCGTTCCCGCAGGTGCAGTCATCTCCAGGTCGATCAAGATCGTGATGTCGTCTCCCACCATGCCCGGATCGGCGGCTACGCCAAAATCTTGCCGATTGATTTTTGTGGTCGCCGAAGCGCCGCGTCGCAGCCCGCCCATTGCGGTGATCGCCTTCGTCGGACCGGTCCCGTCGAGCGTCACTTCCTTTGTGACCCCACGAATCGTTAGGTTCCCGGTCATCTTGAATTTGTCATCGCCTTCCTTCGTGATCTTCGTCGATTGGAAGGTCATCGTGGGATACTTGGCCACATCGAAGAAATGCTCGCTCCTTAGATCGTCGTCCCGGCGCTGTACGCGCGTATCGACGGAATTCACGTCAATCGTGACATTCACGCTCGAATTGCTGATATCCGAATCGTCCAGCATCACGGTGCCGGTAATCTTAGTGAAATCTCCTTGAATCGTGGAAATCCCCAGGTGCTTCACCAGAAATTGTGCGTTGGCATGCATCGGGTCGATCGTCCACGTGCTTGTCGCCGCAAACGACGGGATCGCCAAAGCCGCCGCAAGTCCAGCCACTACCAGCCACTTCTTCATTGCTGCCTCCTCAGAATGGTTTTCTGAAAACTGGAATTCTATGCCTGCGGCGAATCGCCTGCCGCCCAAAACCTCGATCAATCCACCCCCAAGTTTCGTCTTAGGCGTCTGATCGGGCCGAAGTATATACCGGTTTCACAAGCGGTCAACACCCCGAACTTTCGCCTCCACCCGCGCTCTCGCAGCGCCGTGGCTGATTGTTCGAGACCGGGAGCAGTAGTTCGAGACGCGTTCGGGAAACGGCGGCTTGACAACAGAACGGCGGCATTATACAGGTGGCTTCCAATCGGATTGAAGCGCATCGAGGTGAGACAATTCATCTGCCGCCGGGAGTGAAGGCCAGCGATTTTCGCGACGCCCTCAAGCACTTCGAGGAGCTAGTCGGCAAAGAGTGGGTGTTCACGTCCGACGAGGATGTGGCGCTCTATCGCGACGCCTATTCTCCGTTGTGGGGAGAAGCGGAAGACCCTGTTCCGTCCGCTGCGATCGCTCCTGACACCGTGGCGCAAGTTCAAGAGATCGTCCGGACGGCCAATCGGCTCTCCATCCCTCTCTATACCATCTCGACGGGACGCAACCTCGCGTATGGCGGCTCTGCACCCGTTCTCTCCGGCAGCGTTGTCCTCGATCTGAAACGGATGAACCGCGTCCTCGAGGTAAGCGAAAAAAACGCTTTCGCGCTGGTAGAGCCCGGCGTGAGTTACTTCGACCTCTACCGCCATATCCGCGAAAAGGGGCTGAAGCTCTGGATTGACTGCCCCGAGCCAGGATGGGGCAGTCCGGTAGGCAATGCCCTCGACCGCGGCGCCGGCAGCACGCCTCTACCCTATCGCGACCACTTCAGTGCGCACTGTGGAATGGAAGTCGTGCTTGCCAATGGGGAGATAGTGCGCACCGGCATGGGGGCCCTTCCGACTGCTCAGACCTGGCAGCAGTTCAAGTATGGGATCGGGCCGCTTATGGACGGCATTTTCTCCCAGTCGAATTTCGGCGTGGTCACCAAGATGGGATTCTGGCTGTATCCGGAACCGGAGGCCTGCCTGATCGGCCGCGCGCGCGTCCAGCGTCACGACGACATCATTCCCTTCGTGGACATTCTCGCGAACTTGATGTACGCCGGGGTGATCAACGCCCACTTCGCGATCAGAAGCCCCGTTTTCAATGGCCCTCCGGACGTCGAAAAAACCGCATTGGAGATCAAGCCCGATGGCGGTTCGCCCGACGAATGGAACCGCTACGCAGCCTCAAAGAATCTTCACTTCTGGCAAACGGATCTGCACTTTTACGGTCCTGCAAAGGTGGTGGCCGCGCAGTGGGAGCATGTGAAAGAGCGCCTCTCGTTGATCAACGGCGCGACCTTCGAAGATGTATCCACCTACCGCTTTCCGCTCGCCGACGCGGACATTGAGAATCTCGCGGAGAAAGGCGCAGTCGGCATTCCGAGCCTGGCAGTCTTCGGCGGCCTGCTCTCCCAAGAGGCGGAGGCTCCGGTCACCGGCCACCTGGATATTTCTCCAATCATACCGGCCTCCGGTGAAGCCATCCTCGAGGCGCGCCGGGTCTTCGCCCGCACCTTCCGCGAGATGGGCATCGTGCCGCAAAACGGCTACGCGGAGACGTTCCATTGGCGCTCGTTCATCATGTTCCACGGCTTGCCCGTCACTCGTGATCCCAAGGTGAACGCCAAGACGCGAGCCGCTTACCAACGCGTCCTCGAAGTGGCCGCCGAGCATGGCTGGGGATTCTACCGCACGCACATCGCCTTCATGGACAAGGTGGTGGACACCTACTCCTACAACAACCATGCCCTCCACCGCCTGCATGAAACTGTGAAGGATGCCCTCGATCCAAACGGTATACTATCGGCTGGGCGTTACGGCATCTGGCCGAAGCACCTCAGACCGCGCCAGTCATAAGTTGGATTAGAACGATGACCGCCGTCTCGGCCGCCGCGCCATTCGAGCGCGACTGCCTATCGGCCAGCGGATGCGGGAAAGTTTCTCACGAGCCAATCGACGGTCAGTCTGGCGTAGGACTCCGCGAGCGGGCCAGGCGTCAAATAGTGGCTCGCGCCCTTAACCCAGACCAAGTCGCGCTGCGGCGACACCGTCAAGCTGTCGTAAATTTTTTGAGCGTTCGGCGGGAGGGAAAGCTCGTCGCTATCACCGTGAATCACCAAAGCGGGAACTTTGATCTTCGGCCCGTACTTGACGGAGCTGGGCGCGCTCGGATCGCTCGGCGCTCCGAAAAAGCTGATCAGCGACTTTGCGCTTCCCATGATTGAGACGGCGCCCGGAAACCAGTTCGCAAACGCGACCGGTTCCTGTCCTTTGCCTTCAGCGACCATTTCGCGCGCGTGCGCGAGCGTACCCTCCAAGCGCCGCTTGTCTGCATCGCTGCTCCGAACTTGAAACTCCAGATACGGTGATGGGATCGAAGCTATAAAGCCGACCGCCTTGACCGCGGGATCGTCTCGCTCAGCCATATACTGCGCCATGCGAGGGCCGCCGAGGCTGATGCCCAGAATCGCAATTCGCGCATAACCCTTCGATTTTGCGTACGCGACGAAGGCCGCAATGTCCTTCACCGCGTCGCTATATTCCGCGTAGGGATTGTTGTACGAGGCGCGCATGTTGCCAAGCAGGAACGCGTAGCCACGATCCGTCAGCGCGTTGGCAAGTGGCGAGTAATCATGCGCCGGATACAATGCCGCGCCCGTCGTGCCCCCCGGCACCATCACGACCAGCGAATCGCCGCCCTTCTGCGGCTCCCACAGCAGGCCGTTTAGCGCAACTTTATCTTCCGCCTCGATTCGAAACAGATCCAAGCGGCTTTGCGAACTCTGAATCGCAGTGGCTGTCATGGCGCCAACTATATTCCAGTCATGCTCGTCCGATCAAGGGTTTGAGGATAGGAGAATCGAGCGGGGAGCGAATCGTTACAAAACTTGATCGCGGTCAACCTTGTATATAATGCGCTGGGTTTGGGACTTGATAGCGGTTGCCGATCGCACGTATCGGAGCACAAATTACCGACAGGCGGCCGAACGCTCATTGCGTGGGCGTGCGCATTCGCCTGCCTAGGGAGATGATGGGAGCCATGCGGAAAGAAACCACTCAGCGATTTGCTGTATTTCTCCTGCTGTTCTGTCTTGCATCGATCGCTTTGTGGGCGCGGCCAGTGGCTGCCGCCTCGCTGGTGGCTCCGCAGATTCATGTGGACCGGCTCGCAGCGGTCGAACGAGCCGTGGCGGACGCGCAAAGCTCCGCCGACAATTCGTGGATGCTCGCAAGTTCCGCGCTCGTGCTGTTGATGACCGGCCCGGGGCTCGCGCTCTTCTATGGCGGCCTGGTACGCAAGAAGAACGTGCTGAGCACCATGATGCAGAGCTTTACCATGATGGCCGTCATCACTGTGATTTGGGCGATTGTCGGATACAGCTTGGCCTTTGGACCCGGCAACCGTTTCATCGGCGGGCTGCACTATCTTTTTCTGAGAGGCGTGGGATCGCAACCGGATCCGGATTATGCGGCAACGATTCCGCTCCAGACTCACATGATCTTTCAGTTGATGTTTGCGATCATCACGCCGGCGCTCATTACCGGAGCGTTCGCGGAACGCATGAAGTTCAGCGCGATGCTGCTGTTCCTCTCTCTGTGGTCGCTGATTGTCTACGACCCTATGGCGCACATGGTGTGGGGCAAGGGAGGATTGTTGAACGCGTCGCTCGGCGGCCAGATCCCGACGCTCGATTTTGCGGGCGGCACGGTCGTTCACATCACTTCCGGAGTATCGGCGCTGGTCTGTGCGCTTTATCTCGGAAAGCGGCTGGGATATCCCAAGCAGATGATGCCGCCGCACAGCGTGGTCATCAGTTTCATTGGGGCGTGCCTCCTCTGGGTCGGGTGGTTCGGATTTAACGCGGGAAGCGCGCTATCGGCGGGCGGGCTGGCCACCAGTGCATTTGTTGCCACCCATTTCGGGGCGGCTGCGGCCGTGATCGGATGGACCGGGGCCGAATGGATCCGCAAGGGTAAGCCCAGCGCCCTGGGCGCCATCTCAGGATCGGTCGCGGGGCTCGTCGCGATTACACCGGCATCGGGGTTCGTCAGTCCTATGTCCGCGCTGGCGATTGGCTTGATTGCGGGCGCATTCTGCTTCTGGATGACGTCGTCCTTCAAAGCGATCTTCGGCTACGATGATTCGCTCGATGCTTTTGGAGTGCACGGCGCCGGCGGCACAATCGGAGCGTTGCTGACAGGATTTTTTGCTTCGAGCGTCATCAATCCAATCTTCAAGGATGCGAACGGCAACGCCCTGCCTTCGGGCGCGATTCAGGGAAACTTTCACCAGATCCTGAATCAACTGGCTGGCATAGCGATCGCGTGGGTGCTGGCGATCGTGGGAACGCTGATCATCCTTAAGATCGTAGACCTGGTTGTGGGCTTACGCGTACCGGAGGAGGACGAGGCACGCGGCCTGGATTTGACTCAGCACGGAGAGGAAGGCTATTTCTGGGAGACATCTGCCTAGCCAGTGCATGGACTAGGACGTAATCTTCCACGGGTCTCGGCGAAGAACTTCCTCCTTCTGGATTTCTCACTGCCCGATCGGACGAGATTCAGCTTTGGTGCCGCCCGGCCAGCCTGTGCCGCGCTTGTAGGCCTGCGGGCCTTCGAATACGGCCTCGACGCGCGAGATCTTGCCATCCACGAACTTGAAGATTTCCGTGTTTAAAATCTCGTTCGGCTCGCGCATTCCTTCCGGCATGGCGAATCGGTGGCCCTTGTAGGTCCAACTCTCCACGTTTCCGCGGCGCATAAAGTCGAACGTGGCAAAAACGAGCTGGCGCTTCACATCGATGATCGGAAAGTGCGCGTCCTCGTAGCCGGTGATGAACGAATACTCCCCGTAATCGAGCTGCTTGGCACAGCCGATCCCCATCATGTTAGGCCGCGGCGCCTCGCCGGCAACCTCGGTCGGCTGTCGCCCGATTGGCACCGGAGGCGTGTCCTTCGGACCTATCGCCGTCACATTGCCGTTCTCCAGGCGAATGCAGGACTCCGCGTAAGGCGCAAGCTTGCCGTCGCGAAAGGCGACCGAGCGCAAATAGCCAAGAGCGCCCTTCTGCAATTCCGCGCGCCCGAGTCGCGTCGCAGCGGCCTCTTCGCGGTTCATGATCTCCATCCAACTCGGATCCTTCGGTGGCAAGCTCTTCGCGGATTGCGCGTGTCGGTTGACCACCGTTTCGATCTCGGCGATTTCGCGATTCACCACCTTCAGACGAACCATCAGCAAGTCCGGAAATGGGATCTCATGATTCTCCATAAGGCTGACGTACGTTGCGACACCGCCAGTGGACGGATCGAAAACGTCATGCCGATATGGCCCGTAGGAGTTGAACGTCACCCATAGCCCTTCCTTGCCCAGCTCGAGTTCAGCGCCGTTCTCGGTGTAGCGATGGGGCTGCGCGAGCGGCAGTTTGGAAGAATCGTGCGTGGCGAGAGCTTGCAGATATCCGTCCATGAAACCCTTCAGGCATGCTTCGTCGCACGTCTGCGTTTGACCGCTGGCGGAGGCGCAACATAGCAAAGCCACCGCCGCAAAGGCTAACCACGCTTTCTTGGTGGGACCTGTCGTAATAAATTCCCAAATCATCATGTCGCCCTCACTTCTGAACCATCGATCTCAAGCCGAATCCTAATTTGGTCCCCGATCATACCGGGATCGGCGCTTTTGCCAAAGCCCCGCCGCTTGAATGTCGCTCCGATCAATTTGGCTCTTTACCAGACCATGCTTCGGTGTCACGGTTTCGTTGCTAACGACCGATCCCGTCTTGAGGGAGTTTTGTGATCCGCATCGAAAGCGCGGAAACACCCGAGTTCGTCGCCACAATTCGAAAACTTTTCGTCGAGTATTCGGAATCGCTGGAAGTGGACCTTTGCTTTCAGGGATTTGCTGAGGAATTGGCCACACTGCCGGGAGACTACGCGAGGCCCGCTGGACGCCTCCTGCTCGCGTTTCAAGGAAACGAAGTCGCTGGCTGTGGCGCCTTGCGCCCGCTCAGCAGCGACATTTGCGAGATGAAGCGGCTCTACGTTCGTCCAGCGTTTCGCGGAAAGCGTGTAGGCGGCGCAATGATCGACGCGCTGATCAGCTCGGCACGCCAGATCCGCTATCAGCACATGCGGCTGGATACGCTCCCATCGATGGCGACTGCAATTGCGATTTACCGTTCGCTGGGATTCAGGGAAATCGCGCCGTACCGGGCGAACCCTGTGCCCGGAGCCTTATTTTTCGAGTTGGATCTCGTGAAGCTAATCAGATAGTCCGCTGCTAAGACTTCGCGCGGCTTGGCCCGAATCACATGAAATTCTTCGTGTGATACGCGGACATCGCTGTCGCTGCGGCGGGCTCAAAGCCTAGCGATTGCAAGCGCTCACGCCGCGTGCGATCCATCTCGCGCTGCAACTCGACCACATGGCGCGAACCCGTGCGTATCTGCGGGACGGAAATTCCTCCTCCGGCGAAAACCACCAGCGCATCGTGGACATTGGGGCTAAGTCCCGAAATCGACGCCAGCATTTGACTGCGCCGCTCGACTGCGGCGGCCATCGAAAGCCGCATCTCGGGCTCGCGCTCGAAAACGTACCGCATGTGCTCGGTGCCGAACGCCACGTGACGCGCTTCGTCTCGATGCGCCAGTCGTGCGAGCGTGGCAGTCACCGGATCGGGTGTGTGTTCGCCAAGAAATTTTAGCAGCGTAAGAAATGTGCCTTCACCCATAACGCAAAGCAGAAATGTCGCCGTCGTAAAATCTGGTTCTTCGAGCAACGTCTTCAGAGACATCTGCCCGCTGATCGCGGTAGTGCCCAGGCCCGCACCGCCGGCTTCGGCGCGCCGGGTGAAGGCTTCGGCGTGGCGAGCCTCGTCCACAATCTGCATAGCCAGCACTTCCACCACCTCGCGGTAATGTGGATGGATGCGAGGTATAAAGCGCGCCGGCACGTACAGCGCGGCGAATTCATTTTCGGTGAGAAAAGTCATGATCTGCCCGATCGCGGATTCGACTTCGGCGGAGAGCTTCGGAAGATCGGACCAGAGAATGTCGCGCGAAGCTGACCACTGATTCGCAGCCGCCTGCGAATAAATCGTGCTTAGTTCGCGCGCCCACACGTCGCGTTTCTGCCGCAGAGTAAAACCGAACTCGGGACCGCCTTTTTCGATGCGTGCGCCGCGTGGTGCAAGCCCCCAGTTCAGCGCGGCCGTTTCGCAAACTTCCGCGCGCGAAGTGTGAATCGCAGGAGCGGTCCCCGCGGATTCAATGCTGTAAGTTCCGGCGACCCCTTGCACTGGCTCGCAGTGAAGCCCTTCCTTTCGGCACCAGGCCGCGAGCTGGCTGCCGAATTCCGCCGAATCTCCGCGAACTTCGCACCGATCACCGGCGCCCAATCGCGAAAGAGCGCGGCGTAGCAGAACCGTCGCGCCTTCGTGCACCGCCAGGTCTTCCAGATCGAGCCGCGATTTAGGCGTGGAGTCGGGCATGGCTGATAGCCGGAGGAATTCTCAGCTTGCGGCCGAAGAAGCGGATGCGCCGTAAAAGTTGAAACGCTCCACGGCCCTTTCCAGCTGCGCATAACCGTTTGTCCGCGCCGGTAGCCATTTCTTCAATCCTTCCATTTCCATAAAGGCGCTCACCTCCGGATCCTGGAACGACATCCATAGCAACACATCCAGAAACGGCTTCACGCGCTCCTCTGGCAGATCGGCTCGCGCGGTGAAATTGCAATGGTCGAAGGGCGGAGTTGTAGCGAGCACGCGCGTGATCCCCGGGTCGAGGGTGCCTTCGTTGATGAACACAGCATAGTTCGCGTCCAGGACGCAGGCAGCATCTGCAGCGCCGGAAGCCAGCGCCTTCGCGGCGTCTCGCTCGCCGCCCACATGATCGCCGTGCTTGCCGACCATCACGTTGTGGTGGAGCACGCGGCAATCGCGCCGTGGATCGACTCCGGACTCGGCCACCATCCCCAACGGAATCAGTGTGGCCTGCGGAGAATCCAACGCGCCGACCGCCAGTGTCTTGCCCTTCAGATCAGCCAGCGTCGAGAGAGCTGAATTCGTGCGCACAATTATTTTCGTCGTCAGGTCCCGGTCGGAATCGCGCATGGCGATCGCGCGGCAAGCTCCGTGGCTGACGATCTGACTTTTCACCCAGGCCAGCGGAGAATTCCACGCGACGTCCACGTCGCCTGAAAGATTTGCATCTACTTGAGCGTCGTACGTCGAATAGAGGACGTAATCGATTTCCACTCCATGTTTGGCAAAATATTCTTTAAATCCCTCCCAAATCGTCACCACCTTGGGATCGTATGCTACGGCGCCAATGTACAGCGATTCACCTGCGGATGATCTCGACATTGTTCCTCCTTCTGCAAATTTCGGTGCGCCGCTAGAACAGCGGCAGCCCAAGACTCGCTTTGCCGATAAAATCTTTGAGAACATCGCTCGACGGCGCCATCACGGCTGCCGCCTGCGCGTCGCGGAAAATTCTCTCCAGGCCGCCCCGCCGGCCGAACGCCCACCCGCCGCCCAGAGTCATCGCCCGGGAAACAGCGGCCAAACACGCGTCCGCAGCAACAACCTTCACACCAAGCACATCGAGCATAGCTCCGGGATCGGCGGCCAGCGCCTTGCGAATTGTTTCCCTCAAATAGGCTTCCCCGGAATTCACGGCAAGCGTGATCTCGGCAACCAGGAATTGCACGCGCGGGATCGATGCGAGCGCCGCGCCCCCGGCGTGTTCGTATTTGCGCGCCCCCATGCGCCCAACAATTATCTGGTGCGCCGCTTTCGCCAAGCCGATGGAAACCGAAGCAACGCCGATTTGGAAATGTGGCAACACAATTTCAAGCATGCTTTGAAACCCGCTGCCTTCCGGCCCTAGGCGCACAGCGTCATCGATCGCCACACCCGTTAGCGACATCGGCGCGCTGGCATTGCCCGCGAGACCTAGTCCTTCGAAGCGCCCTTGCGTTGATAATCCGGCTGTACTCTTGGCGATCAGATAGAGGTTGGTCTCGGTGGGCGCGCTGGCGCCGGCCTTACGTGCGGAGATGACGTAGCTGTCCGCCTCCCCGGCGCTGGTGACGAAACTCTTGGCCGCGCTGAGCGTTTTCTTCTCACCGTTCAGCCGCACTTCGCTAACTGGCAAGTAAAAATGCCCTCCCGAGCCTGCCTCGCTGAAAGCCAGTGTGCTGATATGTTCTCCGCGGGCGCATCGCGGCAGGATTTCCTGCTTCAGGGCATCGCTGCCTTTGGCAACGATCGCCGCAGTCGCGCAGAAATGCATAAGCGTTACCATCGCAGTGGATGCGCAGTTCTGCGCCTGCACTTGCAGGACCTGCGACATTTCGGCGAGACCCGCGCCGGTTCCGCCGTATTGCGCTGGGATCAACAGGCCGAGCACGCCGGACTTGCCAAGCGCCTCAAGGTTTCCCCGGGGGAATCGCCTCGACTGATCGATGGAGTCGGCGCTTGCGCGAAGCAGCTCTTGCGAAAGCTTCTCGTTTGAGGCTAAAACGGCCTGGATGTCCGGCATGGACTCTCCTCTGCCCAATCGAGCGATTCTATGACGACGAAAATTTCTGTGATTGCGGGCTAATTCAATTTGATATGGCAATGTGCGGCGAAAATCGGAAGGCGGCCGCCGGGCGCCTCTAAGCGGAAATTCAAGTGAAGCCGGTAAAGCGGCTAACCGATCGGCGAGGAGTGTTGAGAGAAATCAACGGAATACCTGTGCGCTTCCAGCATCCGTGGGCGCGAGACGCAGTATAGGCCGCCAGCGGTTTTCTGCCAAGCCCGACCTTCCGCGCCTCATCGGACAATAGTGATGCGCGGCGGCGCAAAATGCTTCTGCTCTGCTGTTTCGATTGCTTCTAGTTTGCCGCATGGTTCCTTCTAATTAGACGCTCTTAGCGGTAAGAAAACGTCGCGGGAAGCCGTGCAAAGCCGTGTTCGCGGCGCCTAGTTGCACATTGGCACACCGACCCCGAAGACCCCTGTCGCGCCGGCAATTTTCTCTGCTATAGTCACCCTCGTACTCGCGTTCCTCCCATGGGCTCCGCGCGATAGCGCCCGCGCGACCCAAACTGAGCGGGAGCCTTCCCCTTTTTTTGTTCCGAGAAAGCCCCTACAATCCCAAGAGCGGACTTCCGGGGCACCCCTTCGAACGACTCAGGTCGCTCTCAGGGTTAGGGTTAAGGAGATTTTCGTGCGCGTTTTGACGCCGACCGAAAACAAACGCCTCAACGAATTGATCGGATTCGTGGGACTCAGCGTTGCGATTCTGCTGGCGCTGAGCCTCCTGTCTTATTCGCCAACCGATCCATCGCTCAACGTGTCGGCGTCCGCGCCCAGCCTTGGATCGGTGCATAACTGGATCGGCCTCGTGGGCGCCTACCTGGCGGATGCGTTATTTCAGTTGGCGGGGTACGCGGCGTTTCTGGTTCCTGCGGGCATGTTTATTCTGGCGATGAGGTGGTTCCGCAGCCAGCCGATCGATACTCCTATCGCAAAGTTAATTGGATGGGCGCTGATGGTAGGGTCGCTCTCCGCGGAGCTGAGCCTGGCGGGTATGCCCGACGTGCGTGGTTCACTTCCCGCGGGTGGCGTGCTCGGCAAAGTTTTTGCCGACGGATTGCGCGCCGCGTTCAACCCCGTCGGCGCGAATCTGATAGCCATTGCAACTTTGCTTGCCGCGCTTTTGCTGGCCACGCGATTTTCGTTTCGCACGTTGCTTGCGTGGATGAAAAAACCGATGGCGGGACAAGGTCTGCTCGGAAAATTACTGACCCGAGCGAAGGAATGGCGCGAAGAGCGTGAAGCGGCGTATCTGCGAAAACGAGTGGAAGAAACCAAGATCGTTGGCCGCAAGCCAATCATTCAGCAGCGAGTCTCGCCCAAGGTGGTGGACGAAGATGAGGAAGAGGAAGAAAAGCCGGCTCTGGATTTCCAGAAGCCGGCCCTGGGAGA
>DATDIT010000080.1:0-23909 GCA_036520875.1 Candidatus Acidiferrales bacterium | reverse complement strand
TACGGCGAAGATCTCGGGCTTCGCGATGGACTGCCGCTTCTGCTCGAACGCCTCGCACAAATTGAGGATTTGCACTGGATTCGGTTTCTTTACTGCTATCCGAATCGCATCACGCCGAAATTGCTGGAAACGATTGCGGCGCATCCGCGTCTGGCGAAGTATCTGGATATTCCGCTGCAGCACGCGAGCCGCAGCGTTCTTGCGCGCATGAAGCGGGGCTCGAATGCGGACGCGTTCTTGAAAATGCTGGCTAAGATTCGCGCCACCATTCCCGGCGTTTCGATCCGGACTTCGTTTATTGTGGGATTTCCCGGTGAAACGGAAGACGATTTTGGCGAACTGTGCGATTTCGTGCGCGCCGCCGAATTCGACTGGATGGGAGTTTTCTCGTTTTCGGATGAGGATGCGGCGAAAAGCTTCTCGCTCGAAGGCAAAATCGATGCAAAGACGATCGAGCGCCGCCGCAATCAACTAATGGCCCTTCAGAAAAAGATTACGACGCGCAAATTGAAGCAGCGCGTCGGCCAGCGGTTGCAGGTGATGCTGGAAGGGCCGTCAAAGGAGACGGACCTGATTTGGGAGGCGCGAGTCGAGGGCATGGCGCCCGAGATCGACGGCAAAGTTTATGTGACCGAGTTCGAAGGTGTGACTGATGCTGCGCAACTTCCCGTGCCGGGCACGCTCGCGACTCTTGAGGTGACTGGGACGAAGGATTACGATCTTATGGGCCGCGTCGTCGAATTTGCTGCGCCGCCGGTTGTCACGGAAATTCCGATTCCGGCGAAAGATTTGTTTCCGATTCTCGCGTCGCGCTGAAAGAACCTGGCCGAAGATGGCAGGCAGAAACGGCTAAAGAACGAACGAATGAGCACTACCGTCAGCCAGCAATCGGTTCGCGTTCCTGAGCCCGATCTGACGCCGGAAGCGATGATCGAGCGGGCGACTGCGCTGCAGCCGCGTCTCCGTGCCGAGCAAGACGAAACCGAGCGCCGGGGACGTTACTCCGAAGATCTCCATCACGAATTTCGGAAGGCTGGATTTTATCGGTGTCTGCAGCCGAGGCGCTTTGGTGGCTACGAATTCGACGTTAAAACCTACTACCGCCTTGGAATCGAGCTTTCGCGAGGCGATCCGTCGGTGGGCTGGGGCCTGCTTGTCGGCGCGGGCCACACGCTGATGCTCGGCTCGTATTTCAGTGAAGAGGCGCAGGCGGAGGGATTTGGTCCCACGGGAGATTTTTCCGCGCCGTCGGTGGCGGCTCCGAGCGGCACGGCGACGCCAGCCGATGGCGGATGGCTAGTGAAAGGAAAATGGGGATATGCGAGCGGCGCGCCGTATGCGACGCATTTCATGCCGAGCGTGCTGATTACAGGAGAAAAGGGGCCGCCGCGCGCGGGGCTTGCGCTGATTCCGCGGTCGCAATGGAAAATGCTGGATGACTGGGGCGCGATTCTCGGAATGCGCGGGAGCGGATCGAACTCGATTGAGGTGGAGCAAGCGCGCGTGCCCAAAAATCACGTTATCGAGCTGGACATGCTCAACGTGGACGTGACGAACGGGACGCCGGGGGCGCGGCTTCATGGAAATCCGATGTATGCGGGGCGCTGCCTGTCTTTCTTTCGCGCGGAGCTGGATGCGATCCTGGTGGGCGTGGGGTACGCGGCAGTTGATGAGTACGAGAAGCTGCTCCGCACCAAGAAAACGCTCTATCCGCCGATGCAATTGCGCTACCTGCATCACGATTATCAGCGGCATTTGGGACTTGCGTTGGGCATGCTGAATGCGGCCAAGAGGTTGGTCATAACCGCGGGCGATGTTTACATGGAATATTGCCGGCGCGGATTCGAGGGCGGAAAGCCGTTCTCTCTTGAGGAAGACCTCGAACTCGTTGCCAGCCTGCAGCACGCGGGGCGTCTTTCGTGGGAAGCGATCGAATTGCTGGCTCGCACTTCCAGCTCGAGTGCCGCGAAAGATGGCGAGCGCATGCAGCGCTATTATCGCGATGCTTCGGTTTACCGGAGCCATCTCTCGTCGCAATACGAAATGCTGGCGCAGCGGCTCGGGCTAGTCCATCTGGGGCTCGATCCCGGCATGTCGACCAGCGACCGCGGCGCGGCGCCGAAAACCGATGGCGGGCACCAGTAGGAGCTTTCGGACCCCCCAGCGCGAGTGTCGAGTAGAATGTGCCGCCATCCTTTGTTTTCCGTGACTTGCGAGACGTTCTATTCGGCACGTGTGTCGATCAGATCGTCACCGGCTGAAGCCGGTCTTATTCGCAAGCTTTGCGGCACGACTACCCTTCATTCCTCAGGGCGAGAAGTCGTGCCCTGACGAAAATCGATGCATCACACCGACCCGGTCCGGCCTCCGGGGGCCGGGGGTAGTGGCCTCCGAAAAACCCCCGGGGCGGCCGGGGAAGATCCGCTCGGTTTGTCTGCGCTATTCAGTTGTCAAAGAGCAATCCTTCCGACCCTCGTTAAGAGGGCGGATCACGTCAACGTCGCGATTAGGCTGACAGGTTCCGGAGAACGCTTCAAGCGGTTGTGGTGTGGACTTTTTCTAGAGGCTTGAAGCTAGAGACTGGATGCTGGAGAAGGCACCGGCTACCCGGAACAGATGCTTGATCGCGGCTGGCTAGGAAAGCGGCACGGTCAGCAACTGCTAAGTACTCGACCACCGTGGCGCGACGACTAGAACAGCTCCGGATCGCTTCCCTGACCAGCGTCATTTTTTTCTCTCTTGACTCTGGAGATAGCTCCAGAGTTTATGCTTGTGCACATGGCAGCGGCTACTCACATCGGGAAGGCTGCGAAGCTGGCTGGCGTCAGCGTAGACACGATCCGTTTCTATCAAAAACTCGGACTGATCGATGGGGGGAGCCGCAGCACGGGTGGGTATCGGCTATTCAGCGAGGGACAGATTCACAACCTGAAATTTGTCCGACACGCGCAGGAACTGGGTTTCTCGCTGAATGAAGTGAAAGAACTGCTGGCTTTGCGGCAGAAGCCTCATGCGTGTTCGGAAGTGCAATCCATGTTGAAGCACAAACTGGCGGACGTGCGCGAAAAGATCGAAATCCTCACCCGCCTGGAAGTTGAGCTATCCGGCGCGCTACGCGGCTGCAATCGCGAGGTGCGCGCCAAACGGGAAGTGAAGCATGTCGACTGTTGTCCGCTGCTATCGAGGCTTGACCGAAGCAATCACGAAAAAGGAAAAAGAAAATGACGCAGGGGGAACAAGATCACCAGAGAAACATTTCTGGTTCAGGGAGCACGCTCGTCGCCAGCCTCGCTGCGCTGGGCAGCGTGATTGTAGCCTCAAGCTGCTGCATTCCGCTGCTGCCGTTTCTCTTCGCCGCGGGAGCAGCAGGCGCATCAGGTTTTTTCGTCCAGCTGCGGCCCTATCTGCTTGCTGTCTCGGTGTTATCCATTGCATTCGGTTTTTACAAATCCTGGCGCGCGAAACAGTGCGATTGCAAACCTAGCCGGATCAGCACGTTTCTTCTGTGGTTTTCGGCGATCGTTGTCTTTGCCTTCATTTTCTTTCCCCAGGTGATCGCTAATCTTGTGGCCGACGGATTGGCAGGCAAGCCATGAAGCGAATCTTTCTGATTGCGATCGTTCTTGTTGCATTGGGAATCGCAGCTTACGTTTACGCCGGACATTCGACCCCCAAAGGACAGCCGCCTATGGTGAGTTTCTCTTCCGATGGTCCTGCGCCTTTGAAGGCTGCGTTCAACGCTTCGGCATCTTCCGTCCGGGTTATCGTGATGCTTTCGCCCACTTGAGCCGTTTGCTTGCGGGGGGCCTCCGCAACCGGACACCTGCTACGGGAGATTGGCAGTAAGAATATTCGCGTTTTTGCGGTTTGGGAGCCAGTACTGGCGACTGATTTCGGGCCTCCTTCCACTGCGGCACTCGCCCGTGTTCCTGATATAAGAGCGGCGCAATATTGGGATCGAAAGCGAACTCTGTCTCATTTACTTGGGGAGCACAGCCGCTCAACCGTGGTGTGGGACCACATTGCGGTTTATGCGCCTGGAGAGTTGTGGCAGGATGCGCCACCCGAACCGTCCTTCGCTGGCGATCCGGTGGTTCGTAAGATCGGCAGAGCAAAAGAGGCCGTGCTGAACTTGCTGCAGACTGGCACAAACCAAGCCGCGGTTGAAAAATGACCAACGACATCGTCGTATATTCCCAACCGGGTTGAATGTTCTGCGATCAAGCGAAAGAGTATCTTTCGCAAAAGGGCATCAAGTTTCAAGAAAAGGACATTACGCAAGATTCTAGTGCATTGCCCGAGCTCAAGAAACTTGGCTATATGACAACGCCGGTGATTGTGATCGATGGCATGGTAATCGTGGGATTCGACGCCGCGAAGATCGACCTTGCGCTTTCCGACTAGCAGATACTGTCCTTGTTCCTATTCCCAACGACCAACGCACATTCCTCAAGGGGCTGAAAGATCGGGCTCGCCTCTGTAACCTGTTTCGGTTCACTCGAGGAGCACGCCCGGGCAAGCCCCGGGCGGCAGACGGTGGGAGCAAGCTCCCGCACTCCACATGAGCGGGCGGCGCGGGGTGATCGCGGCTGGTCAGAGTGGGGCACAAGGGATACACTCAGCAGCCGTCATGCAACATTCCAAGTCGACTGCACGTCGCGAGTTTCTGAAGTTTTTGGCAGCGAGTCCTTACGTCGCCGCGCTTGGCGGAGCCGCTGCTTTCCTCGAAAGCGCATTCGCGCAGAATCCTGCGGAAATGTCCGACGTTATTTCGAATCCTGGGCAAGCCCTCGATGTGATGGATTTCGAGGAAGCGGCGCGCCGCAAAATCCAGCCCGGCCATTGGGCATACATGGCGAGCGGCGTGGACGATGATGCGACGCTGCATGCCAACCATGAAGCGTACAAGCACGTGGAGTTGCGGCCGCGTCGGCTGCGGGACGCCACCAAGGTGGACATGCGTGTGGAGCTGTTCGGCGAGGCTTTCAGCAGTCCGATTTTTCTGTGCCCGGTTGGCGGGGAAGCGGCATTTTTTCCGGAGGGCGAATTGGCGGCGGCGCGGGCGGCGAAGGCCCACGGCACGATGCAAATACTCTCCACGGTGACCACGACGCCCGTTGAGGATGTGAACAAAGCGCTGGGCCGGCCGACGTGGTATCAACTCTACGCGCCGAGTTCGTGGGAAGCCTGCGAAGCAATTCTGAGACGCGTGGAAGCTGCCGGCTGTCCGGTGGTCGCGCTCACGGTGGATAACACGACGGGCCGCAACAGCGAGACCTATCTTCGCGCGCGCCGGAAGTACGCGAGCCAATGCGTAGCTTGCCACCAAGGTGAGCCCGGCAGAGACACGAAATTTCCGATGTTCGACGGCATCAACATGACTGGCGTGAGCGTGACAAATCCTGCGATGGATTGGGCGTTTGTCGATCGGCTGCGCAAATTCTGGAAGCGAAAGCTGATGATTAAGGGCATCGACACGCGTGAGGATGCGCGGCTGTGCGTCGAGCATGGGATTGACGGCATTTTGGTTTCGAATCACGGCGGACGCTCCACTGAAACGGGGCGCGCGACCATCGAGGCGCTGCCCGAGGTTGTGGCCGAGGTCGGCAATCGGATTCCGGTGTACGTGGATGGCGGCGTGCGACGGGGAACCGACGCTTTCAAGGCGCTTGCGCTGGGCGCGAAGGCTGTGGGGATCGGGCGGCCTTTCCTGTGGGGAATGGGGGCATTTGGCGAGGCGGGCGTGGAGCGCGTGATTGAAATTTTGCAGGGGGAGTTGAAGCTCGCGATGGGGAATTGCGGCACGCGGACGGTGGCGGAGATCACGCGCGATTATGTGACAACGCCCGACTGGAAAATGTAGACGGCGTTTTGCGTGTCGTCAACTGAACGCGGCAAAGCGGCGACGTTGGCTACATCCAAGAGAGGTTCTTCGACTGCGTGTCCCGGCGCTTCGCGCAAAACCAGAAGCACGGGACACTCCGCTCAGAATGACGGCGGGGGGGTTGGTGCGGGTCGACGGGCTTTGGGGTATGCTTTTGGAATGAAGCGGCGCTGCCCCATCTGCAATAAGGTTACGGATTCCGAGGCCAACGCGGATTTTCCGTTCTGCAGCGAGCGGTGCCGGCTACTGGATTTGGGGAACTGGTCGAGCGAGAAATATGTGATTAGCGAGCCGGCGTTTGACGAATCGATGTTCGAGGATCTGGAACGCGATTTGTCATCATCCGAGGCGGATGGCGACGAATGAGGGCGGGCGCCGATTCGGAAATTTCCACGGTGCCTGAGCCGCAGCCTAAATCACCGCCGACGGCTGGGCGCAAGCCCCGCTTAGCGCTTTTTGTAGCAACCGCATGTGGGCTTGGCTATCTTCCGAAGGCGCCGGGGACGTGGGGTTCTCTTGCAGGGCTGCTTCTCGCAATGGCTCCCTACTGGTTGCTTTTTTCGGTCGGAGCCGTATCACGAGACCGAATGGTCTTGAGCATGTCATTTCTGGGCGGCAATGAGTTCGATCCGTTCCTGGGTATGCAAATCTGGCTTGCCATTTTAATCGCGGCTTGCGGTCTATGGTCCGCGCAGCGCGCCTCCACCTTCTGGTGTACGAAAGACCCTCAGAGGGTAGTAATCGACGAGGTGTCGGGACAACATCTGACTTTGCTATTGGGGTTGGCTATGCCGATTTGGTGGAAGCTACCGGCACCGCCGTGGGATGGTCTCGCGATCGGCCTGATTACGGCCCGCATGGCGCTCAGCTGGAAATATTTAGTGCTGGGTTTTATACTTTTTAGAGTGTTTGATATTTGGAAGCCGTTCCCGGCGCGGCAGGCGGAATCGCTGCCGGGCGGCTGGGGAATCATGACGGATGATTGGGCCGCCGCGGTTTACGCGGGGATTGGATTATGGATCGCGCGAGCGGCGGGGCTTTAGCAGGCGCGGCGGGGAAAGAAAAAGCAGATCCCTCTCACCATCCGCAAAGGGTGCGGTGGGTTCCTTTCCTGCGTCAGGGCAGGCGGGATGACAACACGTCCTATTTGGCGGCGTGGAAGAGAGATTCATCGACTTTCGCGTCCCGACATGGAGATCGCGACGGCCGATCTCCGGGAGTGAAAAAAGCATCGGGACGCTTCGCTCGGAATGACGTTAGGATAGATAGCGCGTGAAAATGAATGGGGTTCCGAGAATCGAGCGAGTGAAACCGGGGGCGGCGCTGCCGGGCGGAGAAGTATCGATTCACGGCGTTGGATTCAATACGCGAAACCACACCCGGCCCCAAGTGCAGTTCGGCACGTGCGATGCGACCGTGATGATGGCGGCGGACGATCATCTGATCGCGGCCGTGCCCGAGGGGGCAACGGGCGGAGCGGTGCGAGTGCGAATGGGCAGCGTGGAGAGCGCGCCTTTCCCAATTTCACTGGGGACGCAGATTGCGGACAATCTGCATCCAGTAGGGAATCCGGCGGTCGATTCGGAAGGAAACATTTACGTAACCTTCAGCGGACAGCGCGGGCAGAAGGTGCCCGTTTCGCTTTACAGAATTACTTCGAACCACGTGGTGAAGCCGTTCATCACGGAACTGATGAATCCAACCGGGCTGGCTATCGACCGCGACGGTCATCTTTTTGTTTCCTGCCGCCATGAAGGAACGATTCACCGCGTGTCGCCCGATGGACGCTCAATGCAATGGATTGAAGGCATGGGCACCGCGACGGGAATCGCGTTCGATAAAGCGGGAAACCTTTACGTGGGGGATCGCAGCGGGACGATTTTCAAGATTGGACCGGACCGCGAGATATTCGTTTTTGCAACGCTGGAACCTTCGCTTTCGGCCTACCATCTGGCTTTCAGCCCGGCTGGGGAGCTTTTCGTGACCGGGCCGACCACATCGAGCTTCGAGCGCGTTTACCGGATTTCTCCGGCTGGTGAGGTGAGTGTATTTTTCCGGGGCTTGGGCCGCCCGCAGGGGCTGGCATTCGATCGGCATGCGAATCTCTACGTGGCGGCATCGTTGGGCGGCAAGCGCGGGGTCGTCCGGCTAACGCCGCAAGCGGAAGCTGAGGTTGTACTTGGCGGCAGCAATATTGTGGGCCTCGCGCTTTTGCCCACGCATCGCGCCGTGGTCGCCACGAATAGCGCACTGTTTACCCTCGACTGGGATATTGAGGGACTCCCATTGAACGGATAGATCTCGGGGCGCGTCCTGCGCGGCCGGCAAATGCCCACGACGAGATTGCGTTCGTCGCGGCTACCCTTGCGCTTACTTGCAATCATCGAGTAAAACTCTTAGACAATGAATGCGGAGATTATCGCGATCGGTTCGGAACTGCTGACGCCCTACCGTTTGGATACCAATTCACTTTTCATTACGAATGAATTGAATCAGGTAGGGGTGCGCGTGGTGCATAAGGCGGTGGTGGGGGACACGCCGGAGGAAATGTTGTCGTCCTTCCGGCACGCCCTCGATAGAGCCGATGTTGTAGTGGCGTGTGGCGGGCTGGGGCCGACCGACGACGATCGCACGCGGCAGACTGTTTCGGAATTGCTGGGGCGCAAGCTGCTGCGAGACGAAGAGGTGCTGCAAAAACTGCAGGAGCGATTTCGCCGATTCGGACGCAACATGCCGGAGATCAACACCAGGCAGGCTCTGGTGATCGAAGGCGCAACAGTGATGCCGAATCCGCGCGGCACCGCGCCGGGACAATGGATCGAAGCGAAAGGACACATTTTGATTTTGCTTCCCGGGGTACCCAGTGAAATGCGCGCGCTGATGGAAACCGAGGTAAAGCCGCGGCTGGCGAAACTGGGGATCAAGGAGCGGCGTTACGCGCGCGACCTTCGGATTGTGGGGTTATTTGAATCGGAGGTGGAGCAGCGTGTCTCCCCGCTCTACGCGCAGTACCCGGATACGGACACGACCATTTTGGCTACGTCCGGCGGCATTCAGCTTCATCCGAGTATCTGGTCGGACGACCCTGCTGGCGCCCAGGCCCGGCTAGACGAGCTGGTGGGGCGCATGGCACTGGCGCTCGGCGATAATTTAGTTTCCACGTGCGGTGAAATGATTGAAGACATTGTGGGGCGCCTGCTGATGGAGAATCGCGCAACGATTGCGGTAGCGGAAAGCTGCACCGGAGGATTGTTGGCCGAACGGCTGACCAATCTTCCAGGCAGCTCGGCATATTTCCTGGGCGGGATTGTTTGCTACAGCAATGATTTGAAGACGAGGTTGGTGGGCGTGCCGTCGGAGATGATCGAAGCGAAGGGAGCCGTGAGCTCGGAAGTGGCGCTGGCGCTGGCCGAAGGGGTTCGCAAGTTCACGGGCGCAACGCTGGGCATCGGAATCACGGGCGTCGCGGGCCCCGGCGGCGGCAGTCCGGAGAAGCCGGTTGGGCTGGTGCATATTGGGATTGCGGATGAACACGGGCCGCGCGAAAAGAGTTTTCGATTCCCCGGCGACCGGGAGCGCATACGATTTTTCGCCGCGCAGAATGCGTTGGATGCGGTGCGACGTTACTTTCTCTTTCCGCAGCGCGCATGAGCGCGCAGGTCGGCGGGCCAGTGAAGTGTTGGCATAAAGAAAAATGCGGCTCTTTGTGGCGCTTGATCTAACTGCTGACGTGCGGCGCGCGCTTGGCGATTTGATCGCGAAACTGAAACCGCTGTGCGTGGACGCTCGATGGGTGCGGGCGGAAGGGATGCACGTTACGCTGAAGTTTATCGGCCACGCAGTGCCGACCGGCGACGTGGAAAAGCTGGACGCGGTGCGCGCGGCGCTGGCAACCGTTCGCTCGGACCGGCCTGTGGAAATGAATTTTCGCGGTGTGGGATTTTTTCCGAATGCGTCGCGCCCGCGAGTGGTCTGGTGTGGAGTGCACGCTTCGGAAAATCTGGCGCCCCTCGCTGTCGACATCGAGAAAGCACTGGAACCGCTGGGGATTTCCACCGAAGATCGCGCTTTCCTGCCTCATCTGACGCTGGCGCGTTTCAAGCCGGCGCGCTCGGGAAAGAGTAGACATTCCCATGCAGCAACGGGTGAAGCGTTGCGGTCTGCCGCCGCGGAAATGGCGGAGGGGGAATTCGGTGTGGCCTGCGAGACAGAATTTCATCTCTTTGAAAGCATCACGAAACCTTCCGGATCGGAATATCGGAAAGTGGAGACCTATTCGTTCGTGAAGGGATCCGAGTGAGCGTCCACTGGCTTCTTGTGGTTGCCGCATATCTATTGGGGTCGATCCCCTTTGGGCTGCTGATCGTGAAGGCGCTGGGCGGCGATGACATACGCTCCGCGGGCAGCGGGAACATCGGAGCCGCCAACGTGGTGAGAAATGCGGGCTGGTTAGCGGGGCTGCTGACGCTGCTTTTCGATGCGGGAAAGGGCTACCTGGCGGTGTGGATCGTAGCCCACTACACGAGTGGCAGCGGACGGTGGATGATCGCTGCGGCGGTGGCCGCCGTTGCCGGCCACATTTTCCCGGTCTGGCTGAGATTCAAGGGCGGCAAGGGAGTGGCGACCAGCCTGGGAGCCTTTCTCTCGATCAGCGCGGGCGCGGTGGCGGCTGCGGGAGCTCTCTGGTTGCTGGTGGTCTTGTTTTGGCGTTACTCATCACTGGGTTCCATTGTGGCGGCGGCGGCGCTACCTGCGCTGGTGTACGTGTTTTATGCGCCACGGCACGCGCCCCCGACCTATATGCTGGCCGGCACGGTGATTGTCTCGCTGCTGGTCCTCGCGAAGCATCAAGCCAATATACGGCGCCTGATTGCCGGCACTGAGAACCGGCTGGGTTCGCGCCGCTAGCTAAAGGCGTGGCTTATACGGCACGCGCAGTACCATCGTTTGATTGTTCCCTCCCTCGGGCTCCGATAGCATCGATAGCGGGTTGTTTCATGTCCATGGAGTCCCTAACGCACCTCTCAACGCGCCGCCTGCGAATCCTGTGGATCGTGCTGGGTGCGCTTCTGCTCGTCAGCATCACGCCGCTATGGCTCTATCATCGGCAGGCGCTCAAGCTGAGCGAGGACAAACTGCAGGATACGGAGCGGGTGCAGCAGAGCGAGATCACGCGTTCCCTGGCGACTGAGACCCTGCAGTTCGAACAAGGTTTGCGGGAGCAACTGCTGAGCGAGCGGCAGCTTCTTGCGCTCACCGGCTGGATCGAGAACGTGGACGACCCGAGCCACGCACCTCAGCTTTCGCGGCTGCTGCAGGATTTTGCGGAGAACAACTCAAATATTCTGTATGTGACGGCTGTAGGGAAGCAGGCCAAAGGGCAATCGGCCGGCAGCTTCAACGCGGACCAGGATCCGTTCGTCCAAGCGGCGCTGAAGCGCGCATTCACTTCTAGCATTCAGGGCTTCGATTCGATCAGCGAGCCTTTTGCGCTGGGGCAGGACAACCGGCCCGCCCTGGTGGTTTCCATACCGCTGCTATCGGACGGCCAGTTCTCGGGAATGGTGGCCGCGGTCGTATCGCTCGAACAGTTGCAGGGCCGGCTGCGGGATGCCAGCGTGCGCGACAGGATGGTCTACATTGTAGATTTGGATGGGCGCATCGTCGCCTACCCCGATACCCGGACATTGGTGCCGGGAAGCGACGTGAAGTCAACTTCACCGCTGGCCAAGCAAGTAACGGAGTTGCCACAAGATCTTCGCGCGACGCAAACCACCAACTTCCGCATGCGTTCAAGGGATGGGCGCCATTCCATCGACATGATCGGAACCTACAGCACGATCCCGGAGTTGCGGTGGGCGGTGATCGCGCAGCGGAGCCTGGACGACGCGCGCGTGGACGCCGGTGTAAACGAGTTGACCTCAGAGGCGCTGCAATTTGTCGTCGGAGTCACGTTCGCCGCTCTGATCCTTGGGTATCTCTTCGCCGTGGGAATCACGCGACCGATTCGCGGCTTAGTGGAATCGACACGCGCCATTAGCCGCGCAGAATTTCACGAGCGCGTGGAAGTGCGGGGCGCCGCGGAGATCAGCGAACTCGCCGAAACGTTCAATCACATGGCGGGCGACATTGAGGAACACGTTGAGAAACTGCAACAGGCCGCCGAGGAAAATCGCGAACTATTTTTGGGGTCGATCAAAATGCTGGCGGCGGCCATCGACGAAAAGGATCCCTATACGCGCGGCCACTCCGGCCGGGTGGCCAAATATTCGAGCATCATCGGCGACGGCCTGGGAATGAACGCGGAAGATCTCGACCGGCTGCGCATTTCGGCGCTTTTGCACGACGTGGGTAAGATCGGCGTAGACGATCGCGTGCTGAAAAAGCCGGGCCAGCTGACTGAAGAAGAATTCGAACTCATGAAGCAGCATCCCTCGAAGGGCGCCAACATCATGCGGCCCGTGGCGCAATTGAAGGAAATGCTTCCGGGGATCGAGTTGCATCACGAGCGCATGGACGGCGGCGGCTATCCGTATGGCTTGCAGGGTGACCAGATTCCGCTGATGGCGCGCATCATCGCCGTAGCCGACACACTCGACGCGATCACTACCAACCGGCCCTACCAATCCGCAATGGACCTGGAATATGCGCTGAGCCGCATCCGATCGCTGTCTGTCGCCAAATTCGATCCAGCGGTCGTCGCTGCTTTGGAAGCGGCAGTCGCCAACGGGCAGCTGCGACTTTCCGCCACGCTGGTCGAAGTCTGACGTGTGACGGCGCTCTGATCGATTTACCTATCAACTTTGCTGTCAACTCAGCGTAGGCAACTCCTCCCGCAAAGTAAAGCCACTCACGCTCGCCTGCATCATTTGCGCGGCGAGGCTCAAGACGCGGCCTGCCGCTTGTTGCGGATTCAATCCGCGGGGGTGGATATTCGAGATGAGGTTTCGGTCAGCGTCGGAATGAGTTGCGCGGGGACGATATGCCATGTAGGCCGAAAGGCTTTCCGCCGTGGTTAAGCCGGGGCGTTCACCGATCAGCAGCACGGCCACGCGCGGATTCAACAACTCACCGATTTCGTTCAGGATTCCCACTCGACAATGATGGATCACGAACGCGCGGCCTACTATCCAACCGCGCGTCTTGGCCCCTTCGTGCAGCAGCGGCAATAGCGGAGGAACCTGCGCCGCCACCGCCGGAACGGAAAGGCCGTCGCCGATTGCAATTTGAAGGTCGCTTTCCCGCGAGCAGAGCTTTCGAATTTCCTCTTGTGACGCGCGATCGAAATGCCGGCCGAGATCCGGCCGCAACAAATATTCCTCTTTGCCTATCGCCTGCGTGTGCGTCTCAAAGAGCTGCCATTGCTGCGCAAAAGCAGCGCCAAAGGATTTTTCAAAATCGAGCTCTGCGCGGACGGCGTCGCGCGCGGCTGCGTGAGCCTCACGCAGATCCATTTGCGTGCTGGTGCGGTATGCGGCGCCGGCGCGTCCAACCAGAATGCGAGCCGGCGTGCGCGCACGAATCTTGCGGACGATTTCAGGCAAGTCCGAAGCGAGTAGCGAGGAATCTGGATTGTCGCTCATTCAGACGATCTCCGAGAGCGACGATTCCAGCCCCCGCATCAACTGGCGGCGCGCGGGCGCGTCGAGCAAGGCAGGCTCTGCATCGTGATAGATCGCGTTTGATTCGAGCCACGCCAAGAATTCGGGAGCGGGGCGGAAGTCAAAGAGTCTGCGCACGGCGAGCGCGTCGTGGTAGCTGGTGGACTGGTAATTCAGCATCACGTCGTCGGCACAGGGAACGCCCATGAAGTAGTTGCAGCCGGCCGCGCCGAGAAGCAAGAGCAGATTGTCGGCGGAATTTTGATCGGCCGCAGCGTGATTTGTGTAGCATACGTCGCAGCCCATCGGCAGCCCGAGCAGCTTACCCATGAAGTGATCCTCGAGGCCGGCGCGAATAATCTGGCGCTCGTCGTAGAGATACTCAGGGCCGATAAAACCGACCACACTATTGACGATGAAGGGATCGAAAACGCGCGCGACACCGTATGCGCGGGCCTCGAGCGTGAGTTGATCGACGCCGTGGTGAGCTTCCGCGGAAAGGGCGCTGCCCTGTCCCGTTTCGAAATACATAGCCTGCGCGCCCTTCCATTCCACGTTACGCGCGTGATGGTGCGCGAGAACTTTCTCGCGTCCTTCGCGCAGCGTCGAGAGAGTGATGCCGAAGCTGCGATTCGCCGCTTCTGTCCCGGCAATGGACTGGAAGAGCAGGTCCACAGGCGCGCCGCGATCCATCGCGGAGAGCTGAGCGCCGATGTGGGCGAGGCAGCAGATTTGTGTGGGCACCTTGTAGGTTTCCACCAGACGATTGAGCGCATGCAGGATGGCGCCCACGGTTTCGATGGAATCCGACGCGGGATTCACGCCGATCACCGCATCGCCGCATCCGTAAAGCAAGCCCTCAAACGCGGCTAAGAGAATTCCACCAATGTCATCGACCGGATGATTCGGTTGCACGCGGATGCCTAGCACTCCGCGCTCACCCATCGTATTGCGGCAGCGCGTGACATTGCGGATTTTCGATGCGGCGAGGATCAGGTCCTTGTTGCTCATGATTTTCGCCAGCGCGGCGGCGATTTCCGGAATGATCGCGCACTGGATTTGTTTCAGATTCACCTCGGAAGTTGCGTCGTCAAGAATATGCTCGCGAAATTCTCCAACCGTAAGGCTTTTGATTGGCTGGAAGGCGTCGCGGTCGAATGTGTCGAGGATCAGACGGCTGACTTCGTCCGTGTCGGGGTCGATCAGCGGCTCTTGGACGATTTGGTCCAGGCTCAAATCGGCGAGCTGGCGTTTCGCAGCGACGCGTTCACGTTCGGAGCGTGCAGCGATTCCCGCCAAGTGGTCGCCGGACTTCTCCTCGTTCGCCTTGGCGAATACTTCGCGGAGATCGGAGAACACAAATCGCTCGGACATAGCGTGCAGGGGCGAGAGCGGAATTCGGCCTCCCAATCAAAAAGTAGCATCAATGGGTAGTCAAGCAAAGTCCCCGGTGTCTTCGGCCTCCGACGATCGGGCTGTCGGTATCCGCTGTGAGTGTTCGTGTGTATCCTCAGGAACTTGCCTAGAACTGGTTGCTTGACGAAATTCCATAGGTCGTTGAAAGTGGATCACCCCTTCAAGAGCTCTGATTTCAGCCTATAGCTGTCACCCCTTTCGGGCTGCCGGAGCCGGTTTGTCTCGGCGGTGCTATGACGTTCAAAACCAGAGTCATTGCAGGATTCGGGGCCTCGCTGGCCCTCTTGATTTGCGTCGGCGTTCTCTCTTATTGGAGCGTCGTACAGAACGCTAACGAACGACAGTGGGTGAACCACACGCACCTGGTACTGGAAAAGCTCGACGCGCTTTCCGCGAACTTGATCGACGCCGAAACGGGGGAGCGAGGCTACCTGCTCACCGGCGAAGAGTCCTACCTTGCCCCATACAACGGCGCCGCCAGCAAGTTTCACGAAAATTTAAAAGACTTGAGGGAGCTGACTGCTGATAACCCTCGTCAGCAACGCGCCCTGAATCGCTTGGAGTCGGTGACCGAACGGAGGTTCGCGCTCCTGAAGCATGCAATCGAGATTCGGAAACAGGGCGGACTGGCCGCTGGGGCCGACTTCATCGCGGAAGGCTCCGGGAAGCGCGAGATGGACGAGGCGCGAATGGAAATCGCGGCGATGAGAGAGGAGGAGGGCAGCTTATTACAGCAACGTTCACGGGGCGTTGAAAGGACGTCCTCGAGAACGCGCGTGGTGATCGTAAGTGGCAACGCGCTGGCTCTTCTACTCCTGTCCCTGGCTGGCGTCATCGTACAGCGGGAAATGGGACAGCGCAAAAATGCGGAAGACCGGGTCCGGTCGCTCAATGTGGATCTCGAGCGGCGCGTCGACGACCGCACAGCGGAACTCGCCGAGCGAATGAAAGATTTGGCGCGCTCCAACTCCGAACTTCAGCAGTTTGCCTACGTGGCTTCGCATGACCTGCAGGAGCCGCTGCGAATGGTGGCCAGCTTCACGCAACTGTTGGGCAGGCGGTACAAGGAGAAACTGGACGATGATGCGCGAGACTTCATCAACTATGCGGTCGATGGCGCGACGAGGATGCAGACATTGATTACGGACCTGCTCAGCTATTCGCGGGTCGGGACGCAGGGGAAGCCACTGGAATCGACGCGATGCGACGACGTGCTTGACCGGGTCCTCAACCAGAATCTTAGTCTTGCAATCAAGGAAAGCGGAGTCGTGATTACGCGGGACCCTCTGCCGACGGTGATGGCCGATCCACTGCAACTTGGCCAGTTGTTTCAAAACTTGATTGCCAATGCGATTAAGTTTCGCGGCAAAGATCGGCCGAGCGTGCAGATTTTCGCCGAACGTCGAAATGCCGATTGGGAAATTTCCGTGTGCGACAACGGCATCGGCATTTCCCAGGAACACGCGGATCGTATTTTCATTATTTTTCAGCGGCTTCACACCAAGACCGAGTATCCCGGCACGGGCATCGGTCTGGCCATTTGCAAGAAAATTGCCGAACGGCATGGCGGCCGGATTTGGGTGGAACAAACACCGGGCGGAGGCTCCACTTTCCGTTTCACTATCCCATCGCGACAATTTTCACAACTACAAAGGAGAGAACACGATGAACTTCGAGTCCCCGCTTCAATCAGTTGACATTCTGCTGGTGGAAGACAATGCCGGAGATGTGCGGCTAACTCAGGAAGTGCTGAAGGAAAGCAAAGTGAGCAACAACCTGATGGTTGCGTCCAATGGAGAAGAGGCGCTGGCCTGCCTGCGCAAGCAGGGCAAGTACAAAAGCACGGTTCGTCCGGATTTAATTCTCCTCGACTTGAATCTTCCGATAAAGGACGGGCGGGAGGTCCTCGCACAGATCAAGGGAGATCCAGATTTGAAACGCATTCCCGTGGTAGTCCTTACAACGTCCAAGGCCGAAGAAGACATACTGAAAACCTACAATCTGCACGCGAATTGCTATGTGACCAAGCCTGTGGACTTGGATCAATTCGTCCGGGTGGTGAAATCGCTGGAGGATTTTTGGCTGGCGATCGTCAAGCTGCCGAACCACAAACAATGAGCGATGAAAGATTGAAAGTTCTGCTGGTTGAAGATAACGCGGGAGACGCGCGATTGATCCAAGAATCGCTCTCCGAGGCCAAGGGAGATCCCTTCGAGGTGGAGATCGCCGACAGGCTGTCGGCGGCTCTCGCGCGCCTGGGCAAGGGCGGTATCGACGCGGTCCTGCTCGATCTGGCGCTGCCGGACAGCCAGGGATTGGCCACTTTCGATGCGATCAAAGGCAAGGCTCCGACGATCCCGGTAATTGTGCTGACAGGTTTGGGCGACGAGGCGCTGGCGCTCAAAATGGTGAAAAAGGGAGCGCAAGATTACGTCGCCAAAATGGAAGTGAGCGGAGGCATCCTGCCGCGCGCAATTCGATACGCAGTGGAGCGGGAACGAGCCGATCAGCAAATCCGCAGGTTCAACGAGGAACTGGAACAGAGAGTGAGGTTGCGCACTGCTGAGCTGCAGGCTGCCAATAACGAGTTGGAAGCGTTCAGTTACTCGGTCTCGCACGACCTGCGCGCTCCACTTCGTCACTTGGACGGCTTCTGCAGAATCCTTATCGAATCACAGGGAAACAACATGAGCGAGGACGGCCAAAGATACTTGCGCGAAATCCTCGACGCCACTGAACGGATGGCAGGAATGATAGAAGATCTTCTGCGGCTGGCACAAATTGGTCGCCAGGAACTGAGACTACAGAAGACAAACATCAGGGATTTGATCGACGACGTGCTGGCGGGCCTCAAGAGCGATGTTTGCGAAAGGCGAATCGAGTGGAAAGTTGGCGCGTTGCCTTCTCTGGAATGCGATCGAGGATTGATAAAACAGGTGCTCACCAACCTGGTGGGAAATTCCGTGAAGTACACGCGGTCGTGCGACATTGCGGTGATCGAAATTGGTCAGATGGCGGCCGAGGAGCACCCGGTGATTTTCGTGCGAGATAACGGCGCAGGATTTGAGATGAAATATGCGGATAAGCTATTCGGCGCGTTTCAGCGCCTGCACCGCCAGGATGAGTTTGAAGGCACGGGCGTGGGTCTGGCAACCGTTCAGCGAATCATTCGGAGACACGGCGGTCGCGTCTGGGCCGAGGCGGAACCGCAAAAAGGCGCCACATTCTATTTCACACTCTCGTAAACGCGGGCGATTCCCGGCCCGTTTCCTCAAGCTGAAGTCTCCGATCTCCGCGGCATTTCTGATTTTTCGCAGAAGCTTCATCTTTCCCTTGCAGGCGCGGCCTCGCGCTCCTCTGCTAGAATGATTTGGTCTTCGATATATCGAAGAAATTCATGATTACATTATTTGGAAAACCGGAGCCGACGCTTCTGGAACGGCTCAAAGAGTCTGTTGGAAAGACGCGCACGGAATTGTCAGCGCGCGTCGAACAATTGCTGACGGGCAACCGGCCCGTTGATCCTGAACTGTTGAAGCAGCTTGAATCCGCGCTGCTCAGTGCGGATATTGGCGTGCGCACAACGAAGGAAATCCTGGCAGCGCTGCGCGAACAAGTGAACGAGCACAAAATCGACGACGCGGGACAGTTGAAGCAAGAATTGAAGCGGCAAATCCTGAAAATTCTCGAGACGCCTGCGACAAATTCCGATGGCAAAACAGTGGCGCCGCCTCGCGTACTTTTTGTGGTGGGTGTGAACGGCACGGGAAAAACTACGACGATCGGCAAGCTGGCAAATCGGCTGAAGAAAGAGGGTGCGAGCGTGGTGCTATGCGCGGCGGATACGTTTCGCGCGGCGGCCATAGAACAATTGGAGGTGTGGGCGCGGCGCGCGGATGTCGAAATGGTAAAGCAGAAATCGGGCGCTGATCCCTCCGCCGTCATTTTCGACGCGCTTTCCGCTGCACAATCGCGCGGAGCCGACATGGTAATCGTGGACACGGCTGGGCGCCTGCATACCAAATCCAACTTGATGGCCGAGCTCGAAAAGATGAAACGCACGGCGTCAAAAGTGGTGCCCGGTGCGCCGCACGACGTGCTGCTGGTTCTCGACGCGACAACCGGGCAAAATGGCCTGAATCAGGCGCGCGAATTCTGGAGCCAGGCGGGCGTGACCGGCATCGTGCTGACAAAGCTCGACGGCACGGCGAAGGGCGGCATCGTTGTAGCCATCGCTCGCGAATTGCACCTGCCAATTCGCTTCGTTGGCACCGGCGAGCAGATGGACGATTTGGTCCCCTTCGATGCGCAAACCTATGTCAACTCGCTCTTCGACTAACGCAGCTTCCCTAGCAGATGAAAAGTGGATGGCTCGCGCACTGGAACTGGCGCGACGTGGAATTGCGCTCGCGCATCCGAATCCGGTGGTAGGTGCGGTTTTGGCGAAGGGGCAGCGCGTTATCGGCGAAGGGTTTCACGTTTACGATAATCGTGACCACGCTGAAATTCTAGCGCTGAAACAAGCCGGCAAGAAGGCGCGCGGCGCAACTCTCTATGTAACTTTCGAGCCCTGCTGCACCACGGGCCGCACCGGGCCGTGCACCAAAGCCATCATCGCCGCCGGAGTGCGACGAGTCGTTGCCGCAATGAAAGATCCGAATCCTGCTGTGGCCGGGCGAGGCTTCACGGAATTGAAGCGAGCGCGAATCACTGTGCACTCGAGGACCGACGAAGCCGCGCTGGCGATGAACGAGGATTTTGCGAAATGGATTCGCACCGGCCAGCCGTTCGTGATTCTCAAGACCGCGCTGACGCTGGATGGCAGGATCGCCGCGAGCGAAGGGAGCACTACTTGGATTACGAGCGAAGCGTCGCGCGAGGAAGTTCAGAGGATTCGCCACGCAGCCGATGGATTGCTCACCGGAATCGGTACAGTCTTGGCCGATGATCCGCGCATGAGCGACCGCACGGGCAAGCCGCGCAGGCGAAGACTGGTGCGCGCTGTGGTAGATTCGCGGCTGCGCCTGCCGCTGAAATCGACGCTGGTAGAGTCAGCGGAAGGCGATGTGATCGTTTTCACGTTGCAGCCCGCCGATTCACCCAGAGCGCGTGCGCTTGAGCGGGCGGGAGTAAAGGTGATTCGCGTTCCCGCGCGTCGCGGGCGCGTGGATTTACGGGCTGTGATCCGCGAGCTTGCCAAGCGCGAAATTTTGAATCTGGTGATCGAAGCCGGAGCGGAATTGAATGGCGCCGTGCTCGAAGCCGGAATTGTGGACAAAATGATTCTTTTTTATGCGCCCAAAATCATGGGGAGTGCCGGAGTGCCGATGGCGCAAATCGCGCCGGCTTGGTTTGCGAAAGCGCCAGCGCTGACAAATCTGAAATTGAATCGCTACGGCCCGGACTTCGCTGTGGAAGGATATTTTCACGATGTTTACGGGAATCACGGAAGCCGTCGCAAAAATTGAGTCGCTTGAAAAGCACGCCGATGGCGGGCGGCTGCGGGTGAGCCTTGCAGAGGCCCCGGACATTGCGCGCGAAATCAAGCTTGGCGACAGCATTTCGGTGAATGGCTGCTGCCTGACAGTCGCGGAGCTTAGCGCCTATCATTTTTCCGCCGACCTTTCGGGAGAAACGCTGCGGCGCACAGCGTTCGGCGAAATGAAGGCCGGCGGCCTGCTGAATCTGGAACGGCCGCTGGCGGCGGGCGCGCGGCTGGGCGGACATTTTGTCCAGGGACATGTGGACGATAACGGGCGCGTGACGCGACTCGTTCCCGAGGGTGACAACTGGTGGCTTTCGGTGCGCGTGCCGGAAGATCTGCGGCGTTACGTGGCGGAGAAAGGCTCGATCGCAATCGATGGCATCAGCCTGACTGTGGCGCGCTGGCAGGAGGGCATTGCTGACATTGCGATCATTCCGTTCACCTACGAGCACACCAACATTTCCGCCATGGTCCCTAATGATGCGGTGAATCTGGAATGCGACATCCTGGCGAAGTACATCGAGAGCTTACTGGAGGGAGGCAAGGGGCGCGCAGTGTCGCACCTTACGATCAGCAAGCTCATTGAAGAAGGTTTTTGAGCGACGAACGGAAAAAATGCATTCGGCTGAAGCAACTCGGATTTTAGTGGCGCTGCTGCTTGGCGCGGCGGCCGCGGGCGCAAACCTGCTGGGCGGTTTGCTGATCACGCGGCGGCAATGGTCGCGGCGCTATCTGAAATATTTCATCGCTTTCGGCGCTGGATTCATGCTGGGAACCGCGCTTGTGGAAATGATACCAGCGTCGGTGAAGCTACGCTCGGATACGTCCTCATTCTTCTTCAACGACACGGAAGCGGTTTTCGTTTTCGTGCTAGCCGGATATTTTCTGGTGCATTTTTTCGAGCACACCGTGGCGCCGCATTTTCATTTCGGCGAAGAAACGCACAACGAGGAAGTCTCCCACGCGCACGCTAGCTATGCCGCGCTCCTCGGACTGGTGATCCATACTTTTTTTGACGGCGTGGCGATTGCATCAGGCCTGTTGGTCTCGACGTGGCTTGGGGGCGTGATTTTCATCGCGATTTTCCTGCACAAGATTCCGGAGGGATTCACGGTGGCGTCACTGATGCTCGCAAGCGGGCAGAGCCGCGCGGCGGCGTTCGCGTCTTCTGCAATTTTGGGAGCGGCGACACTTGCGGGAATGGCGCTGATGTTCATACTGAAGGGAACCGTCGCGGATGCGCTGCCGTTTTCAGCAGGCGTCACGCTCTACGTTGCGGCGTCCGATTTGATTCCCGAGGTGAACCGCGAGCACAGCGTGGGAATGGCGGTGCTGGTGTTTTTGGGCGTCGCGATTTTCATCGCGCTGAAAGCGATGTTTCACGTGAACGTCTAACACGCGATCCGCCGCGCGGCTGATTCCGACTTGCATTTGTTGGCACTGAAGAAAAATACTGAAAGAAGGAGGCCGCCAATGCCTGAACCGCAAAAGGCCAGTCTGCCGCGCGAGCGTTTCGAGAATGCTTATGCCGGAAGAGCGCCGTGGAACATTGGCAAACCACAACCCGTATTCCGGGCGGCGGCAAATAAAGTTACCGGCTCAGTTCTCGATGTAGGTTGCGGCACCGGCGAAAACGCGCTGTTCTTCGCGAGCAAGAGCCATGCGGTCACGGGAATCGACTTTCTTGAGGGGCCGATCACTGAGGCGAAGGCGAAAGCGGTTGAACGAGGGCTTTCGGGTACCTTCCTGGTGAAAGACGCTTTGAAACTCCAAGAGTGGACCGAAAGATTTGACAACGTAATCGATTCCGGCTTGTTTCATGTGTTCTCCGATGCAGACCGCGCTCGGTATGTCCGCGGCCTTGAGACTGTCCTGAAGCCGGGAGGGCGCCTTCTGCTGCTTTGTTTCTGCGACCAAGTGCCAGGAGAAGTTGGACCGAGACGCGTGAACAAGGAAGAATTGCGCGAGGCGTTTCGCGGAGGCTGGGAAATCGAAACCATTGAGCTAGCGCGCTTTGAGATCCGTCCTGAGACGAAGGCGCTTTTCATGGGCGAAGAGCCGAAGGCGTGGTTCATGATGGCACGACGCGCCGGATGAACGCGCATGCGGACTCTGGCCACTGCCGCCCATCGCGAGTCAATTCTACAGCGCATCACGTCGCTAACTCCGTCTGATAGGCGGCGGTGGGGAAAAATGTCCGCGCATCAGATGGTGTGCCATCTTTGCGATGCGTATCGATTGCCTCTGGGAGAAAAGACCGCAAGCTCCACGACAGGGTTTCTGCCGCCAACGGTCATGAAATGGATCGCTTTACAGCTGCCGGCGAAATGGCCGCACGGCGTTGCGACGCGCCCCGAGATGGAACAGGGAGTGGGCGGAACGCCGCCTGTCGAGTTCGAGAGAGATCGCGCAGAACTGCTGTCCATTGTGCGCCGGTTTTGTGACACTGCCGCTCTCCCCGCGCCACATCCATTCTTCGGCGCGATGAGCAGGCAGGAATGGCTTCGCTGGGGCTACCTCCACGCAGACCATCATTTGCGCCAGTTCGGAAGATAGAAGCCCATTCTCAGCGGCCCACCATTTTTTGCAACTCTTCGGGGTACCTCGCACCCTGCGCCGCGATCTTTGAGCCTGCGGCATCGATCTCATGAAGATCGTCTGGCGTCAGCCGGATGGCAACCGCCCCGATGTTTTCTTCGAGCCGATGCAACTTGGTCGTGCCCGGGATCGGCACCATCCACGGCTTTTGCGCAAGCAGCCAGGCGAGTGCTATCTGAGCAGGCGTCGCGTTTTTTTTCTTCGCGATCGTGCCGAGCAAATCGACGAACGCTTGATTCGCTTTCCGGTTCTCCGGGTTAAAGCGAGGGACGCGGTTGCGGAAATCGGTAGCATCGAACTTCGTATCGTGGCTGATCGTTCCTGTCAGGAAGCCTTTGCCAAGCGGGCTAAATGGAACGAACCCGATCCCGAGTTCTTCCAGTGTGGGGATCACTTCCTTTTCAGGTTCTCTCCACCAGAGCGAGTATTCACTTTGTAGCGCTGCGACAGGCTGAACCGCGTGCGCGCGACGGATCGTCTGCACACCCGCTTCAGAAAGACCAAAGTGCTTCACCTTGCCTTCCTGAATCAGTTCTTTAACAGCTCCCGCCGTCTCTTGGATCGGCACATTCGGATCGACGCGATGCTGATAAAACAGATCGATCACGTCAGTCTTCAGCCGCTTGAGCGAGGCTTCCGCCACCTGCTTGATGTGTTCTGGCCGGCTGTTTAGTCCCACCGATCCCGGCGGCCGCGCTGCGGTGCTTTTCGGATCGAGATCGAACCCGAACTTCGTGGCGATCACCACCTTGTCGCGTACCGGAGCAAGAGCCTCGCCGACGAGTTCTTCGTTCGCGAACGGGCCATACACCTCAGCCGTATCGAAAAACGTGATCCCGCGCTCCACGGCGGTGCGCATCAGCGAAATCATCTCCTTCTTGTCAGCAGCCGGACCAAAGCCAAAACTCATTCCCATGCATCCCAG